>JANQMH010000082.1 GCA_028280195.1 Exilibacterium sp. | reverse complement strand
GGCGACAACGGCTTACTCAAGCGCGCCGGATACAGGCGCGGGCCGGCAAAACGGCGCGGCTTACAGAGCCACCGGCAGTGGCGGCGCCGGCTTGGCGGGGGCCGTTACACGACCGTAGCCGCCGCAGCGCCGGGCTGCGCCGCAACGCTGGGCTGGAAGTTGCGCCTGCGGGCAAACAGCAGAAAAGCCGCCGGCACGAAGTAGAAAGACAGCAGTGTCGTCAACAAGGTGCCGCCGGCAATGGCAACGGCAAAGGGCGGCCAGAAGCCACCGCCGCTGAGAATCAAAGGCAGAAAACCGCCGAGCGTGGTAATGGTGGTAGAGGAGATATGGCGGGCGCAGCGCTGTACGCCGCTGACGACATCGGCCTCATCGCCGCGCACCGCATTGGCATCGGATTTCAACTCGGCGAGAATGACGATCGCCGCATTGATGGCCAGGCCGATCAGGCCCAGCAGTGCAATCAGCACATTGAAACCAAAGGCATAGTCAAATACGAAAATGCTGAGCAGGCCGAGGCCCGCTGCCTGTATGGCGACGGCAAAAATAATCGCACTCATGCGAAAAGAGTTAAAAGACAGCACCACCACGACCACCAGCAGCGTTACGATCACCCCCACATACACCAGCAGATTACCTACCGCATCGTCGCGCTGCTCGCCCTCGCCGCCGAGTTCGAGTTGATAACCGGCGGGCACGCTGAAGCCCTCGCGCTCGATATTCTCCCTGGCCGCGGCCACCACTTTGGCGGGCAGCACACCGTCGCGGATATAACCCTCGATGGTATTGACGCGTTCACCGTCGCGCCGCGGAATGGCGGCGCGGGCCGGCACCATCTGTAACTCACCCAGCGCCGACAGCGGAATGCCGGCATAGCCCTGCGCCGCCTGCGGCGGTACGAAGTCCAGCGAGGCCAGGTCGGCCATTTCCGCCCGCTCGCCGCGGTCGAGGCGAATACGCACCGGCAGTTCCTGGGTCGACTCCAGCAGCGAGCCCTGCACCACACCGTCGAGCGCGTTCTGCAGCTGTTGCGACAGGGCGGTCAGGGGCAGGCCGCTGCGATTGCTGTCCTCCTCGCGCACCGATACCCACATTTTCGGCACGGCGCTGCCGAGGGTGGCGCGGCTGTGCACCACGTCGGACGTTTCCGCCAGAATACGCCGCAGCTCGTCGCCCAGTTCGCGCAGCCGGTCCAGATTGGGCCCGTAAATCCGAAACTCCACCGGGGCGTTGAAAGGCGGCCCCTGCTCGAGCTTGCGCACCAGGATTTGGGCCTGTGGAAACTGGTCGTCCAGTTGCCGCTGCAGTTTCGGGATCATGGCATTGACCACGGTAAAGTCTTCGCCGGTGATCATCGCCTGCGCATAATACTGGGCGCCGTCGCGGCTGGCGATCAGGTTGTAGTAAAACGAGGGGGCGTTGCCGCCGACAAACCAGTGCACACTCTCCACGCCGCTCTGCGCCTCGATAACCGCACCCACCTGCTCGCTCAGCGCCAGGGTGGCATCCAGCGCGGCGTATTCCGGCAAAAACACCTCGACGTGAAACATATCCCGGTCAGAGGCGGGGAAAAACTGTTCTGTCAGCTGGGAGGCGGCACTGAAGCCGAGCAACGGCACACTGGAAACCATCAGCAGCGTGCGGCGCGGGTGGTGTATTGCCCATATCAGCGAGCGCTCAAACCAGCGGCTCAAACTACCCGGGCGGATACCGTCGCGCCACCAGCGCTGGCGCTGTTCGGCGCTGGGCCGGACGAAGCGGCCGGCGAGACCGGCAATCAAGGTATGGGAAATGAGGTAGGAGCCGATCAGGGAGAACACCACCGACAGCGCAATACCGCCGACAAATTCTCCGGCCGGCCCCGGCATCAGCGCAATCGGCAGAAATGCCAGTATGGTGGTCAGTGTCGAGCCCAGCAACGGCAGCCACAGATGGCGCACCGAGCGCTGCACTGCCTGCAGGGCAGTGGCGCCCCGCTGCCGCTCCCGCGCCACCGAATCGACCATGACAATGGCGTTGTCCACCATTATGCCCAGCGCCACGATAAGCCCGGTAATGGACATCTGGTGAATCGGCAGGCCGTAGTGCTGCATGCAGGTCAGGGTGAAGAACGCGGTCAGCGGCAGCGCCGCGGCGACGATCAGCGCCGGGCGCCAGCCGAGAGTGAACAGCAGTACGGTGAGAATCAATACGAAGCCCAGCGCGACGTTACCGGCCAGGTCGCTGAGGCGCTGCTGGGTATAGCCGTTCTGGCTGAAGATAATGGATTTTTCTATATTGGCGGGCAGCGTGGCGGCGAAGCGCTCGAGCTTGCGCTCGACATCGGCGGTCCACTTGTCGACCCTGACGTTGGGCACCATCCTGGCGGCCACCACTACCCCGCGCTCACCGTGCACAATCGCCAGGTTGTCGGCCGGCAGTTTTTCCTGCCGCACCACCCGCGCCAGGTCGCCGACCCGGACCACACTGCCGGCGCTGTCGGCGCGCAGCGGCACCCTGCGCACCCGTTCCAGATCATCCAGTTCGCCCACCACCTCCACGGTGATACCGGCGCTGGCACTGTGCAGTTCGCCGGCCGCCACCTTGGCATCGGCAGCGCCCAGCGCCGCACCGACATCGGCGGCGGACAGACCGAGCAGGGCCAGCTTGTGGGAGTCCACCTCCACCAGCACTTCTTCCTCGGGCTCGCCATAGATACTCACCAAGTCGGTGCCGAGTATACTGCGCAGGCGGCTTTCCAGCTCTTCGGCGTAGCGCCCGAGCACGCCCATCTGCGGCTCACTGTCGCCGGCCCAGTTCAGTGCTATCAAAATGGTGTAGGCGTGAACCCGATCCTCGTCGAGCGTGGAAGTCAGTGCGCCGGCCGGCATTTCCACCTGCGCTTCCTCGAGCAGATCGCGGGCGCGCGACCACACCAGTTCCGCCTCCTGCGCCTGAATCTGATCTTCCAGATCCAGTCTGATGGATGACAGGCCCGAGTGCGAGGCCGAGGTAATGTGCTTGAGTTCTTCCAGTTCGCGCAGTTTGTTTTCCAGTTTCTCCGTTACCAGCGCCTCCACCCTTTCCGCGCTGGCACCCGGGAAAGGCGTCAACACGGTGGCCGAACGGCCGGTGATAAAGGGGTCCTCACTGCGCGGCAGTGTCGACAGGGCGCCCAGCCCGGAGACGATCAACAGCGCAATAACCAGCGCGACCACGCGACCGTTGTCGACAAAACTTTTAACCAGGGCCAGCAACATCGTCTAGAGCCTGTCCAGTGCCACACTGTCGCCCATGCCGGTAAGCACTACCCGCTGCCCCGGTACCAGACGGTGCAGGCCCGCCGCCACCAGCGACTCACCGTCGCGGATGGCGCCGTGGATAAACACCCTGTCGCGGCTGGCGTGGACGATCTGGACATCGCGTGATTCCAGTCGATAGATCGTCTCCAGCGCCCCGTCGCCCTCTGCCGCCGGCTCTTCCACCAGCGAGTAGACCGCCCACAGGCCGCGCACGCCATCGGTCACCGCCGCCGCCGGCACCCAGAAACCGCGTTTATTGACGGTTTCGCTCAGGGTCAGATAGGCGAGGTCGCCA
Organism: Exilibacterium sp.; assembly: GCA_028280195.1. Lineage (GTDB taxonomy): Bacteria > Pseudomonadota > Gammaproteobacteria > Pseudomonadales > Cellvibrionaceae > Exilibacterium. The sequence goes on along the minus strand of JANQMH010000082.1, from coordinate 12,352 downwards.
TTGACCGCGCGGGTTGCGTCCGGCAGGCGAAAGCGCACCATCACCGTGCGGGTCAGTACATGCACATCGGCCCCCAGCGCCAGCACCTCGGCGTTCAGCGTCTCGCCGGCGATATCGATGCGGCTGAATTCACCCGGCTGCAGCGCCGGCAGCATATTGACGGGAACACCGATATGGGCCTCCATGGCCCCGCGCTGCTGCAGCCGCAATACCGCCGTGCCGACATTCAGCACAGTGCCCTGGTCGGCAAAGCGCCGGGTGACGACACCGTCGAATGGCGCGCGCAAGGTAGACTTGCGAATCCGCGAGGCTACCGCCGCAACAGAGGCATCCAGCCGCGCGATGCTGGCCACCTGGGCGGCGCGCTGGGCATCGAGTTCGTCGAGGCGCTGCTCGGAAGTAAACCCGCTTTCTCTCAGGGAGCGCTGGCGCCGCAGGCTGGCTTCGCTCAGTTTCAAATTGGCGCGGGTCTCAGCCAGTTGTGCATCCAGCTCGCGCCGCTCGATACGCAGCAGTTCGGTGTCCAGCACCGCCAGCACATCGCCCTCGGCGACGCTTTCACCCTGATCGACAAAGATTTCGGCCAGCTTGCCGCCCTGCTCGAATCCCATGTCGGCGTGCTGGCGCGCGCTCACCTCACCGCTGTAGCGGCGCTCGACCTGGTAGCTGCTGTCCTCACTCAACACCACCGGGCTGACGCGGTGAAAGTAGGGCTGTGGATCGGCCTGGCTGTTGCTGCGGCCGGCACCAAGCGTGACCAGACCCGCCAGCAGCACCAGTGCGGCAATCAACAGGGCCTGGGAACGGGAGAAGGAGTAGAAGATCATAATTACTGACACTCAAAATCACACTGGACGGTCCAGTTTGCCCGATTATAGGCAAATCACACTGGACGGTCTAGTTTATTTAGCTATAAACCGGCATAATTCAAAAAACTGTAAACACAGCGCAGAGGCACATGCTCCACAATACGACGCCCAACGACACGGTTGATACGCTGCAAACCAAAGGCCGATCACGCAGCCGCGAAAAACACCAGCAAATTTTCCAGGCGGCGGCGAGGCTGTTTGCCGATCAGGGCTATGAAGGCACCAGTATGGATCAGATCGCCGAGGCGGCGGGCGTGTCGAAACAGACCGTTTACAGTCACTTCGGCGACAAGGAAGGTCTGTTCGTCGCCTCCATCCGGCAAAAATGCATCCTCAACTCCCTCGATACCCAGCTGTTCAACAGCCAGTTGCCGATCCGCGATACGCTGTTGAAGCTGTCCCATCACTTCAGCGAGCTGCTGCTCAGTGACGAGGCGGTGCGGATGTACCGGCTGTGCGTCACCGGCGCCGAACAGTACCCGCAGGTCTCGCGCATGTACTTTCAGGCCGGCCCGCAGAACCTGGTGGACATGCTCACCGATTACCTGCAGACCAAGGCCGACAAGGGCGAGTTGGCAGTGGAGAACGCCGCTCACGCGGCCTGGCAGTTTTTATTGATGCTCAAGGGCGATGCCTACTATCGCGCGGTGCTGGGGCTGGAGCCGGAACAGGCACAGCAGCAGCTGGCCGGCTATCTGCACAGCTGCGTCGATATGTTTCTGCGCGCTTACCGGGCCTGAAGATATCTGCAGGTATCGCGGCCGGCGCTGCTGCTACCGCGCCCGCTAGCGCCTACCAGGCGCGATACAGCGTCCAGCAGCCGATGGCGATAAAGCCCGCACCGGCAATCAGCGACAGTGCCTTTTCGCCGATATGGTTGGCTACCAGACCACCGGCCAGCACCCCCAGCCCCGCGGCGGCAACCAGCGCCGCAGCGGCGCCGGCAAACACCGCCCACTTGCTCACCGACTTGTCCGCGGCAAAAAGCATGGTGGCCAGTTGTGTCTTATCGCCCAACTCGGCGATGAACACTGCTATGAAAACCGTTAACACCACTTTGATATCCATGCGAGGTCAATACTGCTCCGCGTTCTGAGGCAATTGTTAAAGCTTGTAAACCGAATACAAGCGGCGATTAAAACTTATCCGTATTAGCGATATACTACCGGCGCGCCCGCCGGGCGCTGTTGCCCGGGCAATGAACGGCCCGCCCTGAAGCCGAACCCCCTATCTATCGATCCGAGGTATGCAATCTTGCAACTGGACAAAGCGACCCCCGAAAAGCTGCGGCAGTGGGAACAGAGCCTGGCAAGCGAGTATGCCGGCCTCGCCTCCCAATCGCTGTCGCTGGACCTGACCCGCGGCAAACCTTGCGCCGAGCAGGTAGCACTGTCCGCTGCCCTGGACGGTATCCTGGCCGGCGACTATACCACCGCCACCGGGGTCGACACACGCAATTACGGCGGCATCGACGGCATTGCCGAAATGAAACAACTGGCTGCCGGGATACTGCAGGTCGAGGCCGGCGAGGTGCTGGTGGGGGGCAACAGCAGCCTGTCGCTGATGTTTCAGACGGTATTGCACGCGTATCTTTTCGGTTTTGACGGCCCCGACAGTGCCTGGAGCCGCCAGGGCCAAGCGAAGTTCCTCTGCCCCGTGCCCGGTTACGACCGCCACTTCAGTATCTGCCAGCAACTGGGTATCGAGATGCTGACGGTACCCATGAACGCCGACGGGCCGGATATGGACCGGGTCGAAGAAATGATCAAAGCCGATGCCGCCATCAAGGGTATCTGGTGCGTGCCGAAATACTCCAACCCCAGCGGCGCGGTCTACAGCGACCGGGTGGTGGAGCGCATCGCCGCGCTGGGCCCGACCGCCGGCGCCGGCTTTCGGGTATTCTGGGACAATGCCTACGCCGTGCATGACCTGGGCCCGGAGCCCGCGCAACTGGCCGCCATCATGGACTGCTGCCGCAGGCTCGGCACCGAGGACTCGGTCATCCAGTTTGCCTCCACCTCGAAAATCACCTTTGCCGGCGCCGGTGTCGCCTTTATGGCCGCCAGCGCCGCCAACCTCGCCAGCTTCAAGCGGGCACTCGGCGTTGCCACGATCGGGCCCGACAAGGTCAACCAGTTGCGCCACGCCCGGCTGCTGCCCTCCATGCCGGCGCTGCGCGAGCATATGAAAAAGCATGCGCAGATCATCAAGCCGCGTTTCGACTGCGTGCTGGAACACCTGCAGGCGGCCTTCGGCAACTGCGATCTGGGCCGCTGGGAAAGCCCCGCCGGCGGCTATTTTATTTCGTTCTATACGCGCCCGGGCCTGGCTGCCGAAGTCGTCAGGCTGGCGGCCGAGGCCGGCGTCAAGCTGACACCGGCGGGCGCGACTTTTCCCTACGGCAAAGACCCGCAGGACAGCAATATCCGCATTGCACCCACCGTGCCCAGCGTGGCCGAACTGGAGCAGGCGATGAAGGTGCTGATTATCTGTGTAAAACTGGCATCGGTCAGGCAGAAACTGGTCACCGGTAAGGCATTCTAAAGACGAGTTACTGCCCTTGACCTAAAACAGGCCGGAGGGGAATATAGACACTGGGTGTACAGCGGCAACCTGCGGCCGCTGTGTAATATAGCGATAAAAGACAAAAATATTGGGTTGTAATGAAAGGGTCCCGCAAACGCGCACTCCTGATGTCAGACCTTGCGAAAATGGCGGGAGTGTCGAAATCCACTGTTTCCAGAGCGCTCGCCGGCAGCGATCTGGTCAATAAAGAAACTCGCGCGCATATCCAAAAACTGGCGGCGGAGCACAATTACCGCGTCAATACCAATGCGCGCAATTTTTTTCTGCAAAACTGTTTGACCATAGCGGTTTTACTGCCATCGGCCAACCGCGGCGACTGGCGCATCTCCGATCCGTTCTTTCTCGAGCTGCTGGGCGGTATTGCCGAAGCGGTCAACGAAAAAGGCCACCAGCTGCTGCTGGCCAAAACCCACCCGCAAACCGGCAACTGGATCAAGGAGTTTATCGACGCCCATACCACCGACGGTGTGATCCTGATCGGCCAGGGTGCGCAGCACGATAAAATCAACGAGATTGCCGAGCATTTCAATGCGCTGTCGGTCTGGGGCGCAAAAGTGGATGCGTATCAGCGCTACCCCACCGTCGGCAGCGACAACGAGCTGGGCGGCTACAAAGCCACCCGCCATCTGCTTGAACAGGGTCGCCGGCGTATCGCTTTTCTCGGCTATACCACACTGCCGGAAATCAGCCTGCGCCACGCCGGTTACCGGCGCGCCCTGCGGGAGGCCGATATCGCCGCCGACGACAGCCTGCAGCGCCCGGCCCGCCACAGCAAAAGCGCCGGCTACCTGTCGACCCAGAAGCTGATCGAAGAGGGGGTCGACTTCGATGCAATCTTCGCCGTCAGCGACCTGTTTGCCATGGCGGCGATTACGGCGCTGCAGGAGCGGGGCATCAGGGTGCCGGAGGACGTGGCGGTGGTGGGCTACGACGATGTCGCCATCTCCGCGTTTTACAACCCGCCGCTGACCAGCGTGCGCCAGGATCGCAGCGAAGGCGGGCGGCTGCTGGTGGAAAACCTGCTGGCGGCCATCGACGGCGAGGCGCCGCCCTGCCGGCTGCTGGACACCGAGCTGATCGTGAGAAAATCCTCCGGCGGTTGATGCCGCACACGGCAGTTGGCTAGGCCCGCAGGGCCGCCTGCGCCAGTACAAAAGCGCCGGTAATGCCCGAGAGATCGTCGAGGCCGGGGGCGCAGATAAAATTCTCCACCCCGCCGGCGCGTTCCAGCACCGGCAGGTAACTGCTGACAAGACCGCCGAACTGCCCCTGCACCCGCGCCAGCAGAGCGGTTTTTTTCATCACCCCGCCGCCGAGGATGATTTTTTGCGGCGAATAAGCCAGGGTGATGGCGAAACAAAAGCGGGCCAGGTCCAGCGCCACGGCGGCCCAGGCGGGATGATCAGCGGGCAGCGCCCGGGCCGGCTGCCCCCAGCGCCGGGCGATGGCGGGGCCACATACCAGGCCGGAAATGCAGTTGCCGTGAAATTCACACACCCCGGCGGGATGGCCGCTCTGCAAGGGCATCAGCAAATGGCCGAATTCGGGATGAATCATGCCGTGCAGCGGGCGGCCATTGACGATCACACCGACACCGACACCGGTGCCCACGGTAACATAGGCAAACGTATCCAGCCCCTGTGCGGCGCCGGCCTCAAGCTCTCCCAGCGCCGCACCGTTGACATCGGTATCAAATCCGGCCGGGCACTGCAGCGGCCGCGCGAGGCCGCCCAGGATATCGATACCGGACCAGCCCGGCTTGGGTGTAACCAGCATCCTGCCGTAGTCGGGCGCATCGCGCTTTAACCCGACCGGGCCGAAACTGGCGATACCCATGGCCGCCGGCGCTGCGTACTTGTCGGCACAGGTGTTAAAAAAGCCGTTGACCTGCGCCAGCGTCTCCTCCGGCGCGGCGGTGGCCACCACCCGGTATTCACTGATGGCGCTGTAGCCGGTACCGAAGGCGCAATTGAACTTTGTGCCCCCGGCTTCCACTGCGGCAAAATAACTGGCCGGCATAATCTGCTATCACTCCGGGTAATCTGTCGCCTGCTGCAGCTGTAACCATGCACGGCCATAGCCCGCCAACGCCACAGTATCGCCATCGACCGCAACCGCACCCAGCAAGTCTGTCGCCGAGCGCCAGGCACCGCCCGGCGGGACGGACTGTAAGTCGATACGGCAGCTCTGCGCGCTGAAGTTGGCCAGTGTCAATACTGTCTGACCGCCATAGCGGCGCGCGGCCGCCAGTACCGCGGTTTGCGCCAGTTCGATAAACTGTACCTCGGCGCGTGCGTGAAACACCGGGTTGGCACCGCGCGCGGCGAGCATTGCTTGCAGTGCGGCAAGGATACGATCGCCGGCGCGGCGGTGCAACGGGTTCTCGGGGCGATGCCACACAGGCCGGTGCAACCAGCGGCCATCGCCGCCCAGCCGATCCGCCTGGCCATAATCATTCAACAGCCCCACTTCGTCTCCCATGTTGATCAGCGGCACGCCGCTTTGCGAGAAGATCACGCTGTGCAGCAGGGTGATACGGGCAACGGCGAGGTCGACAGCGCCGGGGTCACCGGCCTGCAGCGCCCGCTCCAGGCCGGCCAGCGATGCCAGCGTGCCGTTGGTGCCGTGGACCTGGTGCCCGGCCTGAGTCTGAAAGCGCCGGCCGCGGGCATAGGATTCGCCGCCCTCTCCCAGCCCGTCGTAAAAGTCCACCACCCGCTGCAGTTCGGCCTCGTCCGAAGACCAGTTTGCGCCCCGCTCATCCAACAGCGCACCCCAGCCGATGTCATCGTGGCAGCGAAGATAGTTTACCCAGGCGGTGCCGGGCGGATTGCGCGGCAGGTCGCGCAGCAGGTACAGCGTCTTGGCGGCATTCTCCTGCGCCAGCGAGCGCCACAGTGATGCCATCAGCGCATTGTGGTAGGCGATATGGCCCTCCCGGCCCCGACAGTCTGCCGCGCCGAAATACATCGTCGCCTGCGCTGCGCCGACGATGGCCTCGACTTTCAAAACCACACTGGGGGCGGCAATGCCGACCAGTGCCCGCAAGGCGCGCAACAGGGCGTGGGTTTCCGGCTGGTTCAGGCAGTCCGTGCCGGCTCTCTTCCAGGAGAAGGCTGCCGCGTCCATACGAAAAACCTCAACGCCGCGATTGGCCAGATACAGCAGGTTTTTCAGCATTTCCACAAACACCTGCGGGTTCTGGTAGTTGAGATCCCACTGAAACGGGTAAAACGTGGTCCATACCCAGGCATCGAGCGACTGCTCGAAGGTAAAGTTGCCGGGGGCGGAAACCGGAAACACCTGTTGCAGCCAGGGCTCGTAATGCCGCTTCTGTGTTTCGCTATCGAACACAAAGTAATAATCGCGGTAACGCCGCTCACCGGCCATGGCCCTGCGCGCCCAGGCGTGCTCCCTGGCGGTGTGATTGTAGACAAAGTCCACACACAGGCTTATTCCCTCTGCGCGCAGCGCAGCAGCCAGCTGCTCCAGTTCGTCGATACTGCCGAGTTGCGGGTTGGTCTGGCGGTAGTCCTCAATGGCAAAACCGCCGTCGCTGTCTCCGGGCCTGGCTTTCAATACCGACAACAGGTGCAGATAACTGACCCCCAGGGATTTCAGATAGGGAATCCTGTCCACCACCTGATTGAAACTGCCGGCAAAGCGGTCGACATAGCAGGTGTAGCCGATCAGACCCGGCTGTTCGAACCAGTCGGGCTGCCGCTGGCGCCGATTGTCCAGCTCGCGCAGCACTGCGGGCCGGCGCCGGTGGCAGCTCTCTATTTCGGCAAACACCCGCTCGGCAATCGCGGCAAAATCACTGCGCCGGCCATACAGATCCCTGAGCGCGCCTAGGGATTGTGCGCGACCGGCTGCGAGCCGCGCGGCAAAGCGCGCTTGACTGTCCGCGCCCGCAGCACCGCTGTTGGAGTTGCCGCCGCCGGTCATCAGAAGGTGTATCTAAAACCCACCGATGTGGAGGTGCCGCTCAGGGGCCGCGCGCGAACGATATCGCCGCTGTTGGCCGAGCCCTCCTCCACCTCGGTAACCACGAATTCGTCGGTCAGATTGTTGATATTCAAAGATGCCGTCAGCGATTCGGTGACATACCAGGCGGCAAACAGATTGACCAGCGTATAGCCGTCCTGCTTGAGATCGTTGTTGTCCTGCACATAGTATTCGGACGAACCCTGCAAAGTGACGCCGACACTGAAGTCCTGGGTTTCGTACTGCGGGGTAAGGGTGTAGATAAAATCGGCCTGGCGCCGCGGTGTATTACCCACCACCGAGGCATCGTTGGCGTCGGAGACAATCTCCGCATCGGTCCAGGTGATATTGGCCAGCACGTCGAAACCGTCCAGCACCCGCCAGGCGCCTTCCAGCTCCAGCCCGGTGGCTTCGTACTCGCGGACAAAGGTGACGCCGCTGGTCAGTTCGGCCTGGGATTCCTCCGTGGTGGTATCAAACAACGTGGCGAACAAATCGAAATTTTCGCCGTTGTATTTGTAGCCGATCTCCAGTTGTTCCACATTGTCGTAACCGTCGGTGGTGGGCGTCAGTGAGCCGTCGGGCGTGAGCGTGCCGCTGATCTGCAGCAGCCGGTCGCCGACCGCGCGCCCGCCCTCGCTGTAGCGGGCAAACACCGAAGAAAAATCGTTCAGCACATAGGTGCCGCCGACAGAGTAAAACGTATCGTCGGTCTCGTAGTTGACCAACTGGCTGGCGCGCTGCCCGGGTGTCAGGTTGATTACACCGCCGCTGAAAAACGCCAGCTGCGAATCGGCGTCTTCCTGCAGGGTGTCGATCACGCCGTTGCCGTTGAGGTCCACATCGGCATTGCCGCCGCAGCACACCGCCAGCTGCTCGCCGCTGGCCTCGACGGTGTCGCGGCGCACACTGACATCGACAATCAGGTTATCGCCGATATCGAAGCCGACATTCAGGTACGGCGCCGTTACGGTGTAATCCAGGTCCCACACCTGCGACAGGAAGCCCGGCGCCCAGAGGCCGTTGTCCACCAGGGCGGTGCCGTTGGCATCGCGAATATCCAGATACTGGGAATTGCTGCCGTCGACGGTTTGAATGAACGCGGCCCAGCTGTTCCACTGGGTATTGATCGACTGCTTGGAGTAGTAGTAACCCAGTGTTATCGTCAGGTTGTTGTCGAATTCCTTGGTCAGGCTGATATCGTTGATGGTATTGCCGAGGTCCTCGATACTGGTATCGAACAGCAGGTTCAAAAACGCCAGGCCATCGTAATCGCCGCCGGCACCGGGCCCGTTGGCCAGTGTCACCGCAGTTGCGCTGCAGTCGATGGCCGGCTGGGTGGAATCCGCGGCCCGGGCGGAATTGGCACAGATGGCGGCCGCCATGGATGCCGCCGGCTGCGGGCCGAAGTCGCCAAAGGTATCGGTAAACGGCGAGATAAAACTGCCGCTGATACTGGCGGTGCGGAACTTCTCCACCAGTGTCAAACCCGGTTCAATCTCGAACTTCGCCTCAAAGCCGAAGGCGTCGACCTCGGACTCGATACCGTCGCGCAGATCCCGGTTGCGCGGATTGCCGAAGGCGTCAAAGGTATTGATCCGCGTGGTGTTGGCCGAGTGCAAGGTCTCCGAACTGGCGTCGAAGCCGGGCACCGCAGCGAAGCTGCCGTTGCTCTTCACCCGCACCGGCGCGGGGAGATAGGTGGTTACCTTATCATCGAGGGATTTCGCATAGAAACGGATGTAACCGTCTTCCAGCTCCTTGGTGATATTGAATTTCAGCTGGCCGCCGTTATCGCCGCGATAGCCGCTGGCGCGAATACCCTCGCCGTCTCTGACAAAGCCGCCGATATGAAAGCGCAGGCTGTCGCTGATCTCGCCGCCGTATTCGAAATCGGCGCGCAGCTCTTCGTAATCGGCACCGAAGCTGACACCGAAACTGCCGCCCTCCTCCTCGCCGGTTTTGCTGATCATATTGATCACTCCGCCGGGCGAGTTGCTGGCAAGCGTCGAGGCCGAGCCGCCGCGAATGGATTCGATTCGCTCAATGGTCCAGTCGAAGCGGATGAAATTGTCGGGGTTGGCAAAGTTGATATCGCCAAACTCCAGCACCGGCAGGCCGTCCTCGTGTATCTGCATATACTTCGAGCCGCCGGTGGCCAGCGGGATACCGCGCACGGTGATATTGGCATTGCCGTTGCCGCCGGAACTCTCGGCGCGGATACCCGGCAGGCTGCGGAATACCTCGGCAATCGAGCGCGGCGCCACTTTGTAGACATCATTGGTGTCGAGACTGCTGACCGAAACACTGGCCTCCAGCTTGTTGACCGCCCGCGGAACGGCGGTAACCACCACCTCTTCGATCATCATCGGATCGCCGCCCTGGGCCAGCGTACCGCCACTGAGGCCGGCGCCGAGGGCAATGGACAGGGCCAGCAGATGTTTGGGGAATCTCTCATTGGGGAACATGGTTATTTCTCGCTCTCAGTCGCATTTTTATTTTGCTGCTGCCGTTGTGTCTGCCGGCGGACCGTTACAGCTGAGTCGCGGCCGCTTTCCCGGCGGCGTGGCTGGGCTGCCGGATACCAGCCCGGATGCTATTAAAACCCTGATTACAACCGGTTGCAATCATTTCCGTAAAATTTCTCCCCACAACTTAAGATTAACTTAAACAAAAGCTCGAAAAATCAAACAGATATCGACAGGCAGACAGCTGCGTCCGGCGCCGGTGAAAATGCTCCTACACATAAACATTATTCATTACAACCGATTGCAATCCTATAGAACGTTCGCTAGGGTTTATATCCGCCAGCAATGCTGGCAGCCTGTAGGCCCTCACCGGCCGGCCGCCGCTAAACGGCTATGCGATCGCGCCGCCGGCACCGGTTCGGGCGCACAGCACTGCCACTTGATCAACGGCAAACAGCCGCTTCACTGACGACAAAAATAAGAGGCTTAGGGCATGGACGACGTGGGATTGAGCACCCTGGACTCGGCGATTATTCTGGTCTATATCGTCGGCATTATCTGGTACGGCATTCGCAAGGGTAAGCAGTCGGATTCCGAAGACTATTTTCTCGGCGGGCGCAGTATGACCTGGCCCATCGTCGGCATCTCGCTGTTCGCCGCCAATATCGGCAGCAATACCCTGATCGGGCTGAGTTCCTCGGCGTTTCAGGGCAATGTCGCGGTCTATAACTACGAGTGGATGGCGGCGGTCGTGCTGGTGTTCTTTGCCATTTTTTTTCTGCCGTTTTATCTGCGCTCCAAAGTCTATACCATGCCTGAGTTTCTCGAGCGCCGTTACGATACCCGCTGCCGCTACCTGTTCTCGGTGATCATGATCATCGGCAATATCATTATCGATATGGCCTCCGGCCTCTATGCCGGCAACCTGATTCTGAAAATCGTGTTCCCGGAAATCGATTCCTGGATCATCATTTCACTGCTGGCACTGAGCGCGGCGGCCTATACCATCCCCGGCGGCCTGTCGTCCGCGGTGCATACCGAGGTCCTGCAGGCGCTGCTGCTGATTGCCGGCTCCTGCCTGTTGACCTGGTTCTGTTTCCGCGAAGTGGGCGGCTGGGACGGCATGATCGCCGGCCTCGACGCCATGTTCAACAGCGGTGAAATCCGCCAGTCGCCCGACGATGTCCTCAGCCTGATCAAGCCCGCCGACGACCCGCAGATGCCCTGGACCGGGCTGCTGCTGGGCGTGCCGCTGCTGGGTTTCTATTTCTGGGTCAACAACCAGTTCATGGTACAGCGGGTGCTGTCCGCCAAAGACCTCAACCACGGCCGCTGGGGAGCGCTGTTTGCCGGGCTGCTGAAACTGCCGGTGCTGTTCATCATGGTCATCCCCGGTGTGGTGGCCATTGTGCTGTTCTCCAACCTGGATATCAGCTTTCTCGGTTATCAGATTCCGCTGGAAAACGGCGGGCAGGCGCTGTGTACCCGCCTCAACGACTGCCCCAACATGACCTACCCGGTGCTGATCTACAAACTGCTGCCGGTGGGCATACTGGGCCTGGTGGTGGCCGGTATCCTGGCGGCCATGGCCTCGAGCATCTCCGCCACGCTGAACTCCGCCTCGACCCTGATTACCATGGACTTCGTCACCAAGCTGCGCCCGGACATCGACAATAAGCGGCTGGTCAGAGTCGGGCAGATCACCACTGTGATTCTGGTCATTCTGGCGGCCGCCTGGGCGCCGCAGATCGAGCGTTTTTCATCGCTGTGGGAATACCTGCAATCGGTGCTCGCCTATATCTCCCCACCCATTGCCGCGGCCTTTCTGGTCGGCCTGTTCTACAAGCGCGCCAATGCCCGCGGCGCTTTTGCCAGCCTGCTGATCGGCTATGCCGTTTCCATCAGCTTTCTGGTGGCGAAAACCAACGACTGGGCGCCGGCCATCACCCATATCCATTTTCTGCTGCAGGTGCCGGCGCTGCTGCTGATCTGTGCCGTAGCCAATATCGCAATCAGCACCTCGGCCGCACCACCCGGCGAGGCAGTGGTAAAAAACTATACCTGGAGCCGGGAAATTTTCCGCGCCGAGACCCGCGAACTGGCCGGGCTGCCCTGGTATCAGAATTACCGGATACTGTCGGTGGGACTGCTGGCGGTGACCTTCGCGATTGTCGCGGCGTTTTGGTAAATACCCCGGCACAGACACCGCCGGGTCATTCGTATGAGTCGTATATACCCGCTATACCCGGCAACAGTTCCCGCAGCGTAAGCAAAAACGCCCGCAGGCGCCCGGGCTGATGCTTTCCCGGCAAATAAGCTACATGGATAGCCAGCGAGGGCGCGCGCCATGCAGGCAGCAGATCGATAAAGCTGCCGCGCTTCAGTTCCGCATCGACGAACCAGCGCGGCATCACGGCCATGCCCAGGCCCATCAGCGCGGCC
>JANQMH010000015.1 GCA_028280195.1 Exilibacterium sp. | reverse complement strand
CTCGACAAAGTAGTCGGCCAGCTCGCCGATGGTCTGGTATTCAAAAAACAAAGTCTTCGGCAGCGAGCCGAAAGTTTTTTCCAGCTGCCGGGTCAACTGCATCGCCAGTATGGAATCAATACCGTACTGTTCCAATGGGGCTTGCGGATCGATTTTATCGGGCGGCAGTTTTAACAGCGCCGAAAACTGTTTGCTCATATACGCCTGCGTTTTTTCCGCCAGACTGCCGGCATCCGCCACGGCGGCAGGGGATGGCGCCAGCGGGGCGGGCTGCGGCTCAACGGCCCGGCCGCCGGTTAACAGCTGACGCATCTGTTGCACATCGCCTTCCATCACCAGTATCTGGTCACAGCGCATTGCCAGGCTGCGGTAAAAAGCCTGCATACCGGTGGCCGTCTGCAGCGGCTGCATGCCGGTGCTCTGCTGCAGCGCTTCCCGACTCGCCGGCGCCATCGCCATGCCACCGGCCTGCCACAGCGGCCAGTTGATCGACAGCGTCCGCCCGCGCCGCTGTCCCGCCGCTGCCAGTCGATTGCGATAGGCGGCAAAGCCGTCCATAAAACCGTTGGCCGCGGCGTAATCGGCCTGCCCGATATTGCCCAGCGGCGCTGCCACCGAGGAAAACAACACCAGAAAATCCAGATCGATGGCCCGGCTGGCCCGGTCCAGATTGACCGTGCCGCTCACCTTCGGCAGCAGCACCCGGCGGCATTCGGCCGCCGTTTTTTTCAGGATGAAGTTATCGGCGATCATGCCGGCACAGTGCAGAATACCGTTGAGCTGCCGGTACTGCTGCTGCAGTGAGTCGATCAGCTGCCCGACCTGTTGCGGGTCGCCGATATCCAGCTGCCGGTACGCGAGCCGGCCGGCCGGCGCCGATAGCTGATCCAATAGCGCCCGCCTGTCGCCGCTCAGCGGCGCCCGCCCGGTCAGGATGACCCGGGCGGCGCCGGTCCGGCGGAGAATTTCCCCGGCAAAGAGCCTGCCCAGACCGCCGAGGCCGCCGGTAATCAGGTAGACACCCTGTTCCTTGAAAGCCAGCCGCGCTTTGTCTGCCGGCGTCTCCACAATTTGCCAACGCAGAGTATATTTGCTGTCCTGCCGATATCTGATTATTGTCTCATAGGGTCTCTGCCGGCTGGATTGCAGTTGTCGGCACAAGCGCTCGATTGCAATTTGCTTCTCGGTAAGGATGACCTGACCGGCCAAATGGGGGTTTTCCAGGCACGCGGTCTTGAGCAGGCCCGCCAAACCGATAAACGGTTCGTGCTCCCGGCTGTCGCCAATAACAATCTGCACAAGGATTTTACTTTCAGGTTTGCTGTTCAGTATGGCCTGCAACTGTTCGAAACAGCCCAGCGCATACTGGCTATAGCGATCGGCAATAGCTGGCTGTTGCGCCGCTAAGGCCAGGCAGTGGCTGTTGGGAATCAGGGCTTCGAGCTGTCTGGCTTTAACGGCGGGCATTTCACACAGAATGATGTAGTGTTGACCGGCAGTCGTCCCCGCCGCCGCAGGCTGACCTGCATCGGGCGCGCCCCGGTGCCATACCGGGGTGGCGAGCAGGGCACCCTGTGTCTCTTTCCGCCCTCCGCCAGCGCCAATTTCCGTGGCAAGTGCCCGTGAAGAAAGACCCCGCATTTGCACACAGATATTACCTTTCTCATCACACAGATCAATATCCACTTTAATGACTTTATCTTGGGGCCGGCTGCCTTGTGAATAACGCACCCAGGCAAACATCTCGGGAGTACAGGCCGAGATTATGCGCAGCGATGCCAGCGCAAAAGGCAGCAAAGGCCGGCTGGGGAGTTGATCCAAGTCGACTGCCAGGCCAACGGCAGCCTGCAGGGCACTGTCCATCAGGCTGGGGTGTAAGCAATAGTCGCCCCGGTCCAGTTCTGCAGCTGCCGGCAAACCCAGGTGCGCCAGCAGTTGTCCTTCGCCCCGGTAAACAGCTGTTATACCTCGATGGGCCGGACCATAGCTGAAGCCCATGCCGGTAAAAGCCGCATAAATACCATCGGGATTCAAGCTGCCCCGCTGCATCTGGTCCTGCAGTTTTCCGATATGCAGCGAAGCGGCCACCGGCGTATTGCTAAATGACGCCTTGCCGTGGCAGTGAACGATTTCCTGTTCCGCCTCAGTGCTATAGATTTCATAGTTTATCTGCCGGCCGAAACGCTCCTGCGCATCATTCATAGACAGCGCTAGAGTGACTGATTTGGGTTCTGTCACCACTATTGGCTGTGTCCAGGTTATATCGTGCAACGCCAGGACGGAAGACTGCGCCTGACTTGGCGCAGCCTGTTCGACCGCAACCCGCGCCATTTCCAGATACGCAACCGCTGGCAGCACTTTCCGTCCGGGTTGCCCGCGCATATTCACCTGGTGGTCAGTGAGAAAAAACTCTTCGCCACTAAAAGTCGTGCTATAGCTCTGCCGGCTGAAGTCCGAAGTATTGCTATGCAACAAAGGATGGATAACAGACGCGTTGGCAGTAGCCGACAGATTCGCAGAAAACTGCTTGATCAGCGCCAGGGAATCCGCTTTCGAAAGCCTCTTACTTTTTAATTCAGATACTATGTATTCTATGAAGTCAATCATTCCGGGTTCTCTATCTGGAATTTTTATTGCGCAGAATTTCTTGCTGAAATCAGACCAGTGTGTTTAGTAGCTTAACCGCTTGATCTGTTTCTATTGAGCCGCAGTCAACCTTATCGATAATGGCCTCGATCGACTTGAGGTTGCCGGTGGTTTTTATCGGAATATCCGCACTCTGGACCTTGAGCGTAGCGCTGGTCCAGTAACGCTGTTTGGCAAAGGGATAGGCGGGCAGACTGATAATCGGCGGCGGCTTGTCGCCGTAGAGTTTGTACCAATCCAGATCAAGGCCTCTCACCCAGAGATCCAGCAGGTTTGGCAGTTTTTTACGTTCGATCCATTTGTCAAAAGCTGCTTTCATATCGTCATCCTGACTAATAATCATTATGCTTTCCTCGTTGGGTTTTACCTGCCCCTGATAGATCCCCTCGCCCTCGCCACGGAGATAAGCCCGCAGTTTTTCCACCAGTTGCGCGATCGAGTCGACGATAACGCCCAGCCGCTGCGCCATCGCCTCGCGACCCACCTGCAGCGTATAGGCCAGCGATGCCAGATCGGGCTCGCCGCCCGGGGTGTATCCGTCCGCGGCCGCGGCCGCACTTTCCCGCTCGAGAAACGCCAGCAGGTCGCGGACTTTCTGCTGCAGCTGCTCCGCCGTCCT
>JANQMH010000131.1 GCA_028280195.1 Exilibacterium sp. | reverse complement strand
TGTTGCACTGCGACCTGGTTTACGCCGGGCAGAGCGCGCAGCTGCAGATGCCTTTTGCCAATCTCGGGCTGTGTCCGGAGTATGCCTCCAGCCTGTTGTTGCCGCGTCTTATGGGCCATGTCAGGGCGGCGCAGCTGTTGCTGCTGGGCGAGGCGTTTTCGGCTTCGCAGGCGCTCGAGTACGGCATTGTCAATCAGGTGGTGGATGACGCACAGTTGCTCGACTGCGCCCTGCAGCGCTGCCGCCAGCTGGCGCAGCAGCCGCCGGCCGCCATTCGCCATACCAAGCGGCTGATGAAGCAGGCGCTGCGCGAGCCGGTGGAGCAGGCGATGCAGCGGGAAATGGCGTATTTTACCAGCGGCCTGCAGTCAGAGGAGTTCAGCGAGGCGGCGGCGGCATTTTTTGAGAAGCGCCAGCCTGACTTTTCCCGTTTTGGGAGTTGACAGCTCACAGTCTACAGTTGACAGCTTGCGCGATACTCCGCTTTGCCAATGTTTTAGCTGTAAGCTGTGAGCGGTCTGCTGTAAGCTTTCCCCACCCAACCCTGGAGCCCAAGGCCTATGACCATCGAAACCGATCGGGACCTGCAGCAACTGAAACATATCGGCAATATCGTCGCCGTGGTGCTGCGGCGCATGATCGACCGCACCGAAGCCGGGATGACTACGGCAGAGCTGGATCAGATCGGCCGGCAGCTGCTGGACGGTTTTGGCGCCCGGTCGGCGCCCAGGATTACCTATGGCTTCCCCGGCTATACCTGTATCAGTATCAACGAGCAGGCCGCCCACGGCATCCCCGGGCCGCGGGTGATCGAGCCCGGTGATATGGTCAATATCGACGTGTCGGCGGAGAAGAACGGCTATTTTGCCGATACCGGCGGCTCGTTTGTGGTGCCGCCCGCCTCGCCGCTGAAAAAACGCCTGATTCACGCCACCCGGCAGGCGCTGCGCGAAGCCTGCGGCAGTGCCCGCGCCGGCGGGCCGATAAACCGTATCGGCAAGGCGGTGCAGAAGGTGGCGCGGCAGCGGGGCTTCAAGGTGATGAGGAATCTGTGCGGCCACGGCGTGGGACGCAGCCTGCACGAAGAGCCGGAGCAGATAGCCGGCTACTACGATCCGCGCGACAGGCGCGTGCTGCGCAATGGCATGGTAATTACCATTGAACCGTTCCTGTCCACCCGCAGCACCTACGCCACCGAGGCCGACGACGGCTGGACGCTGTCCGGCGCCAGGGGCAATCTGTCGGCGCAGTTCGAACACACCATGGTGATTACCCGCGGCAAGCCCCTGCTGTTGACGGTGGCCTGATTGCAAGCTGGCGGCGATCAGCACTTTGTAAACCGGCGCTCGTGTTGCAGTCAGTGCGGTTGCTGCGTTGCCGTTCGAGTCGGCGCGGGCCGCCGCCGCCGGCCCAGGTTCGAACTTGGAATCCAACCATGATTGAAATCGCTGCTATTGACCATATCGTGTTGCGCACCAGCCGCCTCGAACAGATGCTGAGGTTTTACTGCCAGGTGCTCGGCTGTCGGGTGGAGCGGGAAACGCCGCCGCAGACTGGCCTGATTCAGTTGCGTGCCGGCAGTGCACTGATCGATATTGTTGCGGTGGACAGTGAACTGGGCCGCCTCGGCGGCGCCGCGCCGGGCGCCGGCGGCAATAACCTGGATCATTTCTGCCTGCAGCTGAAGCCGGTATCGGAGCGGGACATGCAGGCGCATTTACGCAGTCACGGCGTGGCGGTCGGTGAGTTTGACCGCCGTTACGGCGCACAGGGCTTTGGTCCCTCACTGTATATCAGGGATCCCGAGGGCAATACCATTGAACTCAAATCGCAGTTGCGGCCGCGTGAATCCGGCATCGGGCAGGGAGGCGAACAGGCATCGTGAAAAGCGTGGTGGTTGCGGTAATTATCGGTTATGTACTGCTGTGTGTGATCGTCGGCTTGTCGCAGCGGCGGCTGCTTTACTACCCGCAGCCGGCCGAGCCTGTGCGCCAGGCCGAGGCCATCAGCTTTGACAACGGCGGTGTGGTGCTGCGCGGCTGGGTGCTCAATCCGGGCAGCGACAGAGCCCTGCTCTACTACGGCGGCAATGCGGAAAATGTCGAATACAATATCGATTTTTTCCAGGCTGTGCTGCCGCAGTACAGTGTTTACCTGGTGCCTTACCGCGGCTACGGCAATAGCGACGGCAGCCCCAGCGAGGCCGGTCTCTACAGCGATGCGCTGTACATTCACGATCAGGTCAGCCCGCGCCATAGCAGTGTAGCGCTGATAGGCCGCAGCCTCGGCAGCGGGGTCGCCACTTATGTTGCCGCCAACCGCGATGTCGAGCGGGTGCTGCTGGTCACACCTTTCGACAGTGTTGAAAACCTGGCCAGGCAGAGTTTCTGGATATTCCCCGTCGGCCTGCTGCTGGTGGACAAATACCGCTCCTACCAGCGTGTACAGGATATCGATGCGCCGGTGCTGTTGCTGATCGCTGAAAACGACAGGGTCGTCCCGCGCGCCCGCTCCGACGCACTGGTCGCCGCCTTTGCCCCGCAGCAGCAGTTCGAGGCGGTGGTGATAGAAAACGCCGGGCACAATGATATCGCCGCGTTTGCCCGCTACATGACGCTGGTGCGGGACTTTTTTTCCGCCGCCCCGGCGGCGCCGTAGAGGGGAGGGGTTCTGTTGTATTTCGCGGCCTGTCCGCAGAGGAGGTTCTGATGAGTATCACAGTCGATTTCACTGATAAAACCGTGGTTGTGATCGGCGGTACCAGCGGTATCAACCGCGGTATTGCCGAACTGTTCGCCGAACACGGCGCGCGCCTGGCGGTGGCCAGCCGCTCGCAGGACAAGGTGGACGATACCGTCGCCGCCCTGCGTACCCTGGGTGCCGAGGCGATGGGCTTTGCCGCCGATGTGCGTGAAGTGGCGGCGGTCAAAGCCGGCCTGCAGGCGGTATATGAAAACTTCGGCGAGTTCGATGTATTGATATCCGGCGCCGCGGGCAATTTTCCCGCCCGCGCCCTGGGCATGTCGGCAAACGGCTTTCGCGCGGTGGTGGAGATCGATCTGCTGGGCACCTTCCACGTTATGCAGTCGGCGCACACCTACCTGAAAAAGCCCGGCGCCAGTGTGGTGAATATCTCCGCCCCGCAGGCCTTTATTCCGATGGAGGCGCAGTCCCATGTGTGCGCGGCCAAGGCCGGTGTCGACATGGTCACCCGCTGCCTGGCGATGGAATGGGGGCCGCAGGGTATTCGCGTCAACTCTGTCTCGCCGGGTCCGATAGACAACACCGAGGGGATGAAACGCCTGGCACCCACCGAAGAGATACGCCAGATGACGCTCGACAGTGTGCCGCTGCGGCGCATGGGAGAAGCGCGGGATATCGGCAATGCCTGCCTGTTTCTGGCCTCGGAGCTGGGCAGCTATATCAGCGGCACGGTGATTCCGGTGGACGGCGGCTGGGCCCAGGCCGGCGCCGGCTCCATGGCCCAGGCGATGTCGAAGCTGGTGCCCTAGAACAGTGTTGGGTAGCTGTGATAGCCGCTAACTCTTTTGGCAGGTGGTTTTTCTGCAGGAAATCACGGTTTGGATTTCTTCCTGCCGGTTTCTATAAACGATATAGGCTTTCCCCTGCCGTTTGGACAGAGATGCCGGAAGGCAGCTTTGCTTAGCTTTTCAGTGTTTCTTCCGTCCAGCTAACGGATTCACTCGTTTAAAGTTGGCAAGCTGCTGTGCAGTAAGGGGCTGAGCCTCGGAATCGGATTTCGCTCGACGATGGATTTCTGCATCATTGAAGTGCTTGGCGTACAATTCACCAATGGCCGGAACGGCTACTAACCCTTTCTTTTTTTTGATTATTTTACCCATGGTTTGCCGGCTTCCGTAAATTGGGATTCACCGGTTTGAGTTTTTTCAACTGCTCTTCAGTTAACGGTTGCGCATCTGGATCGGATAAAGCTGCTTCGTGGACTTCTTCATCACTCATTTCGCGCATTTCTTTGTAATCATCTTCAGTGACAGTAAAGGTGCTGCCATCCGATTTCTTGTACTTACCTATTACTTTATTACCCATTCTCGTCACCCTATACTAATTTGGTACAACCGCCTTTCATGGGCTTCCGCACGCCGGACTGAAATCAACCGGGTTTTGTTATACCCTCGCATCGTATAGACTACGTACAATATATCTGACACCTTGTTGTGCCCAATGGTGATATAGCGATCTTCATATGGACCGCTGTTTACTTCATCATACAACTCCAATCGGAAGTCGTCCTCAAAGACAGGAACGCCAGCGCTCAGTGACATGCCATGCTTCCGTTGATTGATTTTGTCCTTTTCGTCACTCCACTCATAAAGCATCATCCTTTGACTACCCCCAGGCTCTGATTAAAAATTAGCCTTATAAGTGTCGCCATCATAGCATAGTTCATGTGTCATGGGGCTCAAGGGACCACAGGTTCCGCAATAGCCGCTAGCAGCGGCTCCAAGCTAAAGCCCCGGCTTTGCCGGAAGATAGTTACTGCTTAACCCGAGCTGCGGGCAATGATGCGCGCATTGGGGCCGATGGTGTTGCGGCCGGAGCGCTTCAGCCACTGCACCGCGAGCCACATGGCCAGCCCTGCGCCCGCCAGCCACAGACCGGAAAAAAGCGGGTTGTGCATGAAAGTGCCCAACTGATACAGGCAGCTGGCGGCCCAGTAGGCCAGAAAGCTCGACCAGGCGCTGACCAGCGCGGCCCAGCGCCAGCCCGACTCGCGATTGATGGCGCCGATCACGGCCACACAGGGTGTGTAGAGCAGAATCAGCACCAGGTAGCAGAAGGCGGCAAAATCACTGCCGAACAAGTCCTGCATCGCGGTTAAACCGGTGTCCGAAACCCCCTGCTCGGCGCCCGAGTCATTGATTGCCGACAGGCCCAGGGGGTCCGCAAGGCTGTTGCCGAGGTCGGCCATATTGTCGGCAATCGATCTGAATGCGGCGCCGGCCTGCGCGACCAGGTCCAGCTCTCCGGCATCGGCGCCGGCAATGCCGGCGGCATCCTGGTAGAGCGCATCCAGGGTACCCACCACGGCCTCCTTGGCGAAAATGCCGGTAAACACCCCAACCGTTGCCGGCCAGTTGTCCTCTGCCACGCCGATCGGCGCCAGCACCGGTGTCAGAGTGCGGCCGATAACACTCAGCAGCGACTGCTCGCTGTCGCGGTGGCCGAAGCTGCCGTCGAGGCTGATGGAGTTGATCAGGGTCAGCACCACGACCACTTTGACAATGGTGCTGCCGGCGCGGCGCACGAAGCCGCTCAGCCGGTGCCAGGTGGTGGTGAGGATATTGCGCAGAGTCGGGCTGTGGTAGGCGGGCATTTCCTGGAAAGAGGGTGAAGCCCGGCCGCTGAACAGTGTGGCGCGAAACAGCCAGCCGGTCAGCACCGCCATGGCGATGCCGAACAGATAGAGCGCGAAGACGATGAAGGAACCGTTGTGCGGAAAGAACGCTGCCGCAAACAGGGCGTAAACGGTAAGCCTGGCACCACAGGACATAAAGGGTGTCATGGCGATGGTGAGCAGGCGGTCCTGCTGGCGGCTCATGGTGCGCGCCGCCATGACCGAGGGCACATTGCAGCCGAAGCCGACAATCAGCGGCACGAAGGCATTTCCCGGCAGGCCGATGCGGCTCATCAGGCGGTCGACGACAAAAGCGGCGCGGGCCGTATAGCCGGAGTCCTCCAGCAGACTCAGGCACAGATAGAGAAAGCCGATCACCGGGATAAAGGTCGCCACCAGCTGGATGCCGCCGCCGAGACCGTCGGCCAGCAGGGTGATCAGCCAGGCGGGCGCGCCGAGCGCGGCCAGCAGGGCGCCGAAGCCGTCCACCAGCAGGGCTCCCAGCAGAATATCGAAGAAGTCGATAAACACCGCGCCCAGATTGATGGCCAGGGTAAACATCAGATACATCATCAACAGAAAGATGGGGATGCCGAGCCAGCGGTTGAGCACTACCGCATCGATGCTCCGCGTCAGGCCGCCGGCGCCGCTGCGCTGCACGACCACCCCCCGGGTCTGCCGGCGAATGGCGTCGAAGCGCTGCGCCAGGTCAGCCCGCGGTGCCGGATTTGGTGCCGCGGCACTGCGCGCCGGCGCGGCGGTGTCTTCAAGCAGCGGCAGCAGGCGCTGTTTCAAGCGGGCGATACTGTCGCCGCGGCGCGCCACCAGGGCAATGACCGGTACGCCGAGGCTTTGCTCCAGGGCACTTACCTCGATGGATATCCCCTGCTGCTGCGCCACATCGATCATATTCAGCAATACGATGACCGGCACGCCGGTTTCGATGAGCTCGTGGGTCAGTAGCAGGTGGCGCTTGAGGTTGGCGGCGTCGACCACGTTCAGAATCAGGTCGGGTGGCCGCCCCTCGCTGTCCCGCGACCCGCCGGCGGTGTTGCCGCAGATGGTGTTGCCGCAGATATAGTCGCGGGCAATTTGCTCATCCAGGCCCTGGTCTTCCGAGTGCAGCGAGTAAACGCCCGGCAGATCCACCAGCTGTGCGTGCAGGTGCTGCAGTTGCAGGCGCCCGGTCTTTTTTTCCACGGTGACGCCGGCCCAGTTGGCGACTTTCTGGCGGGCGCCGGTGAGGGCATTGAAGACGGTGGTTTTGCCGCAGTTGGGATTGCCCGCCAGGGCTATCACCCGTTGACTCACAGTGGTTCCACTTCGATATGGCGCGCATCGCGCCGGCGGATGCTGAGCAGGGTGCCCTCGATATCGACTTGCAGGGGGTCCCCCAGCGGCGCTACCCGCAGCACTTCGGCACAGGCGCCGGTTACCACGCCGAGGCTTTGCAGGCGGCCGAGGCCGGTGGCCTGCCGATGTTGTTTGAATCCGGTAATGCGGCAGGGGTTGCGGGCGGACAGGTCGGCTAGGGTCATAGGTCGCTCGGAAAACGGGGAGGTTACGGCAGTCGTCAAGTGTAAAAGATAATGCATCCCAAATACAAATCGTTTTCATTTGAAAATGAAATCGGTCCGCATTGCCATGGGCTGCATCAAGGCAACGCCTGTTTTAGCCGTGAAAGATGCCGCTTGGCCGGGAAAGGCGCGGCAAGTCTGCCGGCGCAGTTCGACTGCGGTCAGGTGGGCAGCGGACTGTAGAGATCAGGCTTTGCTGAACGGCTTTTGCCGGTCAGCGAACGATCTTTATCCAGTCGCCGGGTTGGGGCTCGCCCAGGGGGTAGTGGCCGTTGAGCAGGCGCAGCTGTTGCTCGCCGTATTCTCCCAGGCCGGTATAGCGTGCCAGGGCGGCATAAGTGGTTTGTTGGTTGGCGCGCACATACTCTATCTTTTTCGATGTGTTGGGCGTACTTCTGGCACGGCGGGCAGGGCGGAAGGTGCGTATGGCATCTATGAACAGCGTGTCGTAGTCGACGCCCTCCTGCGGCGCCTGCACTCTGCCCTCGAAGGTATAGACGCGGCTGCCCCGGAACAGTACCGCGATGCGGCTGGGGTGGGCCTGCTGGTCATCGGCGGGTCTGATACCCATATGGCCGATCATACCGGCCTGGGTAAAGGGCTCGGATTTTGTCAGCAGCGCTATGCCCATGTTTTTGCGGATGTACTGATCCGGCCGCACCTGTTCGCGCAGGCGCGCCACACCCAGGCGCAACTCGGCGCTTTTGTCCTCCGGTGCCGCGACAATCGCCGAGCGGGTGTTCTCCACCTGCCAGGCCTCCGGGAACAGCAGGGTAAAGCCGAGCCGGTTGTGGGTAAAGCGGTTCGGTTCCTCGGGCTTTTCGGCAGCAGGCATGTAGTTGGTGCCGTATACCAGGCCGTTGATTTTCTCGCGGAAAGTTTCCTCGTTGGTGACAGCCTTGCTGTTTTCCGGCAGGGTGCCGGCCTTGGCGATCACCTCTTTGAGGCGCTTGTCGTTGCGCGGGTGGGTGGAAAAGACGCCGTGGTAAGTCTGGATTTCCTTGCCTTTGGCGCGGGCGAGGCGGCGGGCGTATTTTTCCTGATCTTTCAGTACACCGATTACCTCGGCCATGGCATTGGGATCATAGCCGCTGTTGAAGAGATACTGGGCGCCGAAGCCGTCGGCCTCCAGCTCCATTTCGCGGCCGTAGCCTCTCACCGCTGCGGTGCTCCAAAGATTGGTGACATCTCCCACTACGGTGCTGCGGGTGGCCAGCACCGACAGTACCGACAGCGCGCCGGCGCCGGCGGCGGCGGTTCTCTGCCGCACCGCATGGCGTGCGGTGACATGCCCGACTTCGTGGGCCAGTACCGCCGCCAGCTGCGCCTCCGTGTTGAGGTAGCCGATCAGGCCGCGGTTGATATAGATATAGCCGCCGGGCAGCGCAAAGGCGTTGATATCGGGGCTGTCGATAATGGTGAAGTAGTATGTCAGCTCGGGCCGGTCGCTGGCGGCGGCCACGCGCTGGCCGATTTCGTCGATATAGGCCTGCAGTTTCTCGTCCTTATAGATGGGGGTGCCCTCGAGGATTTTCTCGTGCATCTCCTTGCCGATGCGGATTTCCTCTTTTTCGGACATCAGCACCAGGTTTGGGGTTCCGGTGGCGGGATTGATGGCGCAGGAGCTGCTCAGCAGGGCAGCCAGCACCAGACCGGCGCATAGGAGTGATCGGGTAACAGGCACGGTTTCCTTCCTCAGGGAGCGTGTACAGGGTTGTTAGACAATAAAAATCACCAATATATGCGTACGCTGCGGCGGCGCTACCCCGGGGGCGGCTCAGCGCCCTGAAGACGCCACCTCATCCGGCTTTAGAAAGGAGCGCAACTGCTGGCCTATGCCCTTGCAGGCGCTGGCCTGGACCCGGGCGATGATCGGAATCGGGATCACTACCGCCGGCATATAGGAGGTGCCGGAGGCGTCGGCGCTGATCTTGCCCATGGTTTTCAGGTTTTTATAGTCCCATACCGTGACTTCGTAATCGGACTCCTTGTCCCAGGTGCCGAAGCCGAAGCAGCCGGCGCCGCCGGTACCGATGGAACAGCCGATGGAGCCGGCGCTGCTGGTGGTCTCGGTATTGCCGTCGACCCAGATGATATAGCGCACGTTGTGATTCTCGACCGCCTTGGCCAGGTGTTCCTGGTTGAGCACGCGGTTCAGGTCCCTGACTTTCATGGGGGCGGTACGCGGTTCGAACCAGGGGTAGAACTCGTCGACGAAGTCCCGCTCGCCAATCACATTGATGCCCTTGGAGCCGCCGGCGAGGGTATCGCCGATACAGCTGATCAGGTCGGGCTCGGTCTCGTAGTCGCTGGCATGGCGCCGGCCCAGCACCACCACCGATTCGTTGCCGTCCAGTTCGGCATTGCCGCGGCGGTCTTCATCGATCACCACCGAGGTGCAGGCCTGCAGGCCCAGCAGCACCGCAATCAGCAGTATGCGGGGTGAGAAAGCGCGGCTCAAGGTAAACTTGCGGGTACTGATTGTAACCATGGTGGTCTCCAGGATTACGGGATAGCGGGCAGTAGCGATATGCTGTATGTATGCTGCCGGGCTCCCCCTTTATAGCTCTCAGTTTTAAATGACGGGTACTGGTCAGGAATTGCTCAAGCATACTACAAACCGCTGTGGGTGCGTATTTTTATAGCAATTATTATAGTCCGTCGCCGATGATTTATCCGGCCTGAGCGGTGGCGCCGGCCGTTCCAGGCTGCCGTTACAGAGCCGCGCGCTGATACTGTTCCAGCCAGGCGCGGATTTCCGGTACTCTGGTGAAGCCCAGCGACAGACTGGCGCCTATGTCCCGCAGCGCCACCACCACCGCCTCGTTCATGGCCTCCTCCTTGGATTTCAGAAAAGCGGTGGGTGTTTTGCCGTAGGCCGGCAGTATCCAGTCGGCGATCAGTACGCCGTTGTTATCGAATACGCGCATATTGAACTTGATCCACACCTCGAAGACATTGACCTTGGTCTCGCGCGGTACGGCATACTGGAATTCGCTGATCGCCGGCGCCAGTATCAGGTCAAAGCCGGTGTCGCCTGCCGCGGTGGGAATTTCCTCGATTTCCACCACCTCGGTAAACATTTCCGGCAGCACGGCATTGAACAGTTCGACCTGCGCGGGGCCGCTGGTAATTACCCATTTGGCGCGGTCCTTGCTCTTCTCTTCATAGGTATGCTGGCGAAAGTCCTGGTCGTAGTGTACCGCCAGGGTGATGGGCAGCTTCTGTATCTGCGGGGATGGAAATTTTCCCTGCACCACCAGCGTATTGGTACAGCCGCCGAGCAGGCCCAGTGCGGCCAGTAACAGCGTGTAAAGGGGGAAGCGGGGGCTCTGCAGTCGCTGCTGTTTCATACCTGTGCCTGTCTGCTGCGTTCTCTATTTGTACTGGCGCTAATTGTATTATCGCTGCCGCCTGAAATCATTGAGTCCGACAAAGGTGCCGCCGTTGCGATAGGCCAGTTCCCGCATCAGTGCGGCAAAGCGGAAGCCGGTGGTTTGCAGGTGCGGAGGCAGCGTAAACTGTACCGGAAAACCCACCGCGTGGATACGTACCATGCGCTCACCCGCCTTGCGTTCGCGGTTGAGGCGGTCAACGGTTCTCACCACCTGCTGGATCGAGCGGCCGCGAAAGTCATCGCCAAATACGTACAGACTGATTTTCTTATTCGGGTCGTAGAAGGCGCGCACGGCTTTCTGAATGCCCTCCACCGGACTGCTGTTGCTGAACGGATTCCAGCTGCGCAGTCGTCTGATAACCGCACTGCGGCGTCCCGGGGTATCGGGAATCCACTGGCCGCGATAGTTGGAGAACATGTAATCGCCCATGTCGTTCATCACCTGGATGCCCTTGACCTGGGGGTAGATATCCAGGGTGGCTACCAGTTCGTCCACCACCCTGCCCCAGGCGTAATCGAACATGCTGCCGGAGGTGTCGATAATGAAGACGATATATTCGCTGTCGACCGGAATGCCGCCGACCAGATCGTTGGTGCGCTGGTAGTTCTGGCCCAGCAGGCGCTGCATTTCCGCGGTCAGCTGCTGCAGCGCCAGCTCCAGTTTGCCCTGCAGCGTGGAGTCGGTGGCCGCCGCCTGGGCCAGCTGCGCATAGACCGATTCCACGGTCTGCTGTTTGGTCCTTAAAATCGCAATGCGCTTGGTCTCCAGTGACAGCTGTTCCTGCTTGGCATTCAGGTCCCTGTTCAGAATCGTTGTTTCACCGCGGATTTCGAACAGTTTCTTTTGCAGGTCGGCCACCTGCCCGTCCAACTGGATGGCGCTTTCCTCCAGCACCACCGGCTCCATGGTTTTGGTGATCATCAGCAGCAGCACGATGGCGCCGAAACCGCAGCAAATGACATCGAGAAAAGAGATATTGAAATCTTCCGAGCTGCGGCGTCTGCGCATTATGGCCAGTCCTCCGATGGGCTTAGAAATGATCCCCGGCTGATCTGCGCCAGGCGCCAGAATTTGCCGGCCGCCAGCGGGTCGCCCTCCATCGGCGCCAGGATCACGTTGATGGGGATGCTGCGCGGCAAGACGGCCACCGCCTGGTCGAACAGTTTCAGTCTCTCCGGGCCGGAAACGGTATTGCGCTTGGCCGCCCTGGCGCCCTGGGTCGGCAGCCCGTCGGTAATCAGAAAAACATTGTCGGGCATCGGTTCGAAACTCTGCAGCGAGCGAAATGCCCGTTCCAGGTTG
Source organism: Exilibacterium sp. (assembly GCA_028280195.1). GTDB lineage: Bacteria > Pseudomonadota > Gammaproteobacteria > Pseudomonadales > Cellvibrionaceae > Exilibacterium. Next base: position 57,279 of record JANQMH010000131.1, on the reverse strand, counting down.
GTGCCGCCGGCGGGAATCACCTGGCGCAGGTTTTCGATGCCCTGTTCGAGTTTATCGCGCTCGGAGAGGCTCTGCCACTGTGCCCGCGTGTTTTCCAGTGCCGGTTCGACCTCGGTGTTGAAGGTGTAAATCTGATAGTTGACCTCGCGCGGAAATCTGGCTATCAGCCACTCGACGGTGGCCAGTGAGCGCTGCCACTTTTTCGAGGCGCGCTTGACCGAATCGGACATATTGCGGCGGCGGATCACATTCACCAGGCTGTCGTCGAGCATGCTGGCGGAGCTGTCCAGCAGAATCAGCACATGGGTGCCGCCCAGTTTCAGGCCGGTCAGGTACTGGCGGTCGCCCTGGCCGACAAAACGGCGCACATCGTTGCCGCGCTGTTCGTTTTCATCTTCGATGCGCTGGCGCTCCTCGTCGAGGCTGCGCAGTCGGTCCTGCAGTTCGCGGATTTTTTCGTCGGCATCGTTGTCGGACAGCGCTTCCACGCGGCTGCGGGTGGCCTCGACATCGTCGTTGATGCGCCGCGCCAGTCCCTGGGCCTCCACCAGCTGCTCATCGATGGCCGCCAGGGTGTTGCGCAGCCTGACCATGTACTCCTCACCGATGTTGACTTCCTCCTGCAGCAGGTTCACCTCGGCCTGCAGGTCCTCGTTTACCGCCTCGACCTGCGAGTCGGCCTCGTGCTTGATAATCAGAAAGATCAACGCCACGGCACCGAACCCGCAGGACATGATGTCCAGGAACGATAAACTGAAAGTACTGAAGCCGCGCTTGCGGGCCATAGGCGGAATCTCAGTTTCTAGTCACTAGTCACTAGTTGCTAGTGGTTAGTTTCTGTAATCACGTTGATTACGGTAATGGGTTCGGGGTGTCGGGTCAGTTTGATTTGGTCACCGATGTGCAGCGCTGCACCGTCGCTGCCGGGCTGGTCGTTGACCAGCGGCCTGTCGCCGTTGAGCGTCTTCAGGCGCAGGCCGTCGGCGGATTCCTCCACCGCAAACAGGCTGTCGCTGCCGGCCCGCGCGCTGAATACGGGTTGTTCGCCATCGGCGATATAGATTTTGCCCTGTGCCAGCGGATAGGCGCTGTGACGCCACAGCAGGTGGGTGGCGCGCCTGGCACTGTCGTGGCGCTGCAACTGCACGGGGGTGGCCGTCGCTGGCAACTCGCTGATGAAGCTGATGGCATCGGGCGCCCGGCGGATATGGGGCAGCAGCGTGTCACAGGCTTCGGCCACGGCCGTTGCCGCGATGATATGGCTCGCGGGCCAGATTTGCGCCAGGCCGGGCAGCGCGCCGGCGACCGGGTTGAGCAATACCCCGTCGCCGGCAGCGCCGCTTTCGCGCACCCGGCCCTGCAGCCGTTGGTACAGCGGCCGTATGCGCTCGAGCAGGGTGGCGGCCGCTATCTGAATGGATTTACCTTGCAGTTCGAATTCCTGATCCCCGCCCGGGCCAAAGCGCTGCAGCCAGGCCGGCAGTTGATTGAACAGGGCCTGCTCGGTATTGGCGTCGTGGCGGGGGTTGAAGCGGGTCTGTTGAATGAACTGGTCGGCTATCAGCCCGGCCCAGCTTTCATAACAGCTCAGCAGGCCGGTGTTGGCGACGGCATCGACACTGTGCCGGGTCACCTTGTCGCCGATGCTCAACGTAGTGATGACGGTCTGGTGCAATTGCATTTCCAGCAGCGCGAACTGCCCCCGCGGGGCGCACTGCGCGGCGCCGGCCACGGCGCTGTCGACCAGACCGACTGCGGTAAAGGGGTACTGCTGGGCTATACCCAGCAGCAGCGACAGCTGCTCGGCGGAGAAGCTGCCGGGAACCGCCAGCACCACCTCGCGCAGCGGCTGGTTCTGGCACAGCTGGTCGAGCAGCAGGTGTACCAGATCGGCGCTGTGCCTGACCCTGGGGTTGGTCGAGGGAATTTCCTCCATGCTCAACTGGCGCCAGAACTGATTATTGGTTTGCAGCGGGTGCACCCGCGCCTGCTGCAGGGCCGCCTGGCCGAGCAGCAGGGTGTCGGCACTGACCTGCGCATAGCCCGGCTCGCGCGCCAGCAGCTCGGCCCCGCGCGACAGCCGTGCCTCGACATCGTTTATTTCAATAACCGCTACTGTCATAGTTTTTCAGTTGCTAGTATCTAGTTGCTAGTGTTTGGTGGTTAGTTTCTTACGTTTAGGTGTCTTACCAGGTTGGTGTCGCAGTAGTTGTGGGTGTCCAGTACCAGGCGCTCCTGCAGCAGCTGCAGCTGGTGGGTCAGAAACATGATGACAATGCTGATTACCAGGGCGATAAAGGTCGAGTTAAAGGCCACGCCCAGGCTTACGGTGACGCCGGCGATATCGCCCTCGACGGCGCGGTGGGCCTGCCCCAGCGCCTCGCCGATACCGCGCACCGTGCCGATAAAGCCGATCGAGGGTATCGCCCAGGCGATATAGCGCACCATTGCCAGTTCGCTGTCGAGGCGGTCCGATTCGGTGTCGCACACCTCCTTGACTGTAGCCGAGGCGTCGGCGACGTTCTTGGTTGAGCCGAAGCGCTGCAGCACTGTCAGCAGTGCGCGCGGTACCAGCAGATTCTGCTGTTGCTCAGTCAGTGCCTGCAGCGGGCGGGAAAACTCCCTGGCGTCCTCGGGCAGAATGCTGGTGCCGTCGGCGACATTGAGAAACTCCCGGTCCAGCATCTTGCGCTCCTGCAGCGAGCGCCGTGCCTTGTAGCCCATTATCGCCATGGCCCAGAGCATCAATACGAAACAGGCCTCCTGTTCGTAGTCGCGCATGACGATATAGAGAGAACGCTGTACCACATAAGCCTCTCCCGCAGCCTGGCGCTCGAGCTGTTGCTGCAGCAGCGCATCGGCATTGGGGCGTATCACCGCGACATAAATCGCGTGCACGATAATAAAAGACAATATCAGGGCGAATACCTGAAAAATGAAATCCGAGCCTGCACTGCGTCTCATAGTCTACCTTTTTCTCGTTATTGCCTTCTCGTTATTGCCGGTCAGATATCGATGGGAAAGGATACCGACAGATCCTCTGAAATTTCTTCAGTGGGGACAAACACATCCGCGCCCTGGGTGTTTTCCTGCCCCTGGGCCGGCGCGGCCGGTGGCTGGGTTTCTGCCTGCTGCTCGCCGCTGTTTTTTCCCTCGGTCTGCTGCTCCTGGGCGTGAGCCGCCACCGCCGCCAGCAGCAACGATGCGCACAACAGTTTTTGCCAGGGGATGGGTTGCCACAGGATTGCTTTCCACAAACAGCGCATGGGTCTGCCTCCAACTATAGTCTGTCAACAGTCTGTTTACCGTATCTGCCGGCGCGCGGTCTACTCCACAAAGCGCGCGACGCGAAAGCCGACGTCATTGCGTGCCTCGACACCGTAGTCGCGGAATGACAGCCGCAGGTCAGTGACCGTGCCGTGGGCCCAGCTGGCGCCGCGAATAACCCGAAAGTCGCCCTCCGGCGGCCCCATCGGGTCGACTTCCCGCTTGCGCGACAGGCCGGTGCTGATACCGTAAAAGTCATTTATCCACTCCGCGGCATTGCCGCCGATGTCGTACAGGCCCATGGCGTCGGCGGAAAAACTGCCCACCGGGGCGGTGACGGCGAAGCCGTCATCATAATTGACCAGAATATTGCCCAGCAGTGCCGCGGCACTGCGATCGGCGTAGTTGCCGGCCCGCGGCGGCGGGTCCAGGGTGGGGCCCCAGGGGTATTTGAGCATGCTGCCCTGGCGGTAGCGCGCCACCCAGGCCCACTCGGCTTCGGTGGGCAGGCGGTAACCGGTCGACTCGGGATTAAAACCGCTCACCTTGCCTTTTTCCAGGGTGTAGAACGGCGCCAGCCCCTCCTGTTGCGACAGCCAGTTGCAGTACAGAGCGGCCTGTTGCCAGGAGATATTCACTACCGGGTGTTTGTTGTTGTCGAGGCTGTTGCCCTTGGCGTGGCCGGAGGAGTGAAACTTGCTGAACTTGCGGAATTCGGCATTGGTGACCTCCGTCAGCCCCAGATAGAAGGGGCGGGTGAGCGACACCTGGCGCAGGTTTTCGTTGGCGCGCCGGCCCTGCTCGCGGCGCGAAGCGCCCATGGTAAAGTCCTGCTGTGGTTTGAACAGTTTCAGCACCTGCCCGGCGGGCGAGGTGATGCGGGTCTGGATGTTTTCCCACTTGGCCTGTTCCACGGTTTTCAGGCTCACCTGTACCACCTGCTCGAGACCGGGCCGCGGCAGTACCTGGGTCCGATAGTCGACAAAGCCGTCTTTTTTGACCACCACCTGGTGGCGGCGGGCGGGCAGCGAGAACATCTGGTTGGCGCGTCCCATCAGGCGGCCGTCTATGTACACCAGGGCGTCGCCGTGGCGGCTGCGGACATCGACCTGGCCCAGCTGCGCCTGCAGCGCGATATTGACGTTCTGATCCTCGCCGGATACCACCGCGAGCCGCCGCTGGGCCGGTTCAAAGCCGTCTTTGTAGAGCGTCAGCTGATAGTTGGCGCCGGGTGGCAGGGCGAGTTCCAGCGGCGTCTGGCCGCGGTACTGGCCATCGACGGTAACGCCGGCGCCCTGGGGACGCGATGTCAGCATCACCAGGCCGTCGGCTTTCTCCAGCGCAATCGGTGGCAGCGCCAGCGGCTCGCCGGCGCTGATCTCCAGCGTTGTCTGCCAGGCCTTGTAGCCGGCCAGTTTGACGATGATATCGCGCTCGCCCTCGAGTATTTCGGCGGTCAGCGGGGTAAGCCCGGCGGCTTCGCCGTCCACCAGCAGCTGCGCGCCGGCCGGCCGGCTGTCGACACTGACCTCGGCCCAGGCCGGCTGCAGCGTCAGCGCCAGCTGCTGGTGAATGTCGAGCCCCTCGATCACAATGGTCTGCCGGTGGGGCCGGTAGCGCTCCGCCACTACCTCCAGCAGATGCTCGCCGGCGCTGATATCCAGCAGCTTGCTGCCGGCCTTGCCCAGTTCGCGGCCGTCGATCAGCACCCTGGCAGCGGTGACCGGCGAGGTGGTGACGGTGAGGTGGCCGGGCAGTTTCTCCAGGGAGAAATCGAAGGTCTGGTTCTGTTCTGTGGAGATCTGCAGCTCGGTTTCAAGCGGGTGGTAGCCGGGTGCCGACAGCGACAATCCGGCGCTGCCCGGGCGCAGCAGATAGTGCTCGCCAAGCCTGAAAGTCAGTTTGCCCGACAGGGCGATATCGGCGCCGGGCGGCTGGGTATTGATGAGCACCGAGCGGGCGGTAAACAGAAACCAGGCGATCGCCGCGCAGATCAGCAGCAGCGTGCCCAGTGCCACTGCTACCGGTTTGACGGCGATGCGCCTTTTCTTGGCTTTGCCGCTGGCCGGGGTGAAGGCCGCGGGCTTTATCACACTGCCCTGGCCGGGCGCGGCGCTGGTTACAGGCGGTTCGTTATCCATCCAGAGATATCTTCTCTACACATTGAATAACGATGGTCTCGATGGCGCTGCCGGGGGCGACGGAAAATTCGCGGCGCACATCGCGATAACCCTCCCGAATGCCCACCGCGGTGTAGCGGCCCGGCTTCAGTGACAGTTCCCGATTGACGAAATTGCCCAGATTCCCCACCCGATAGAGGGTTACCTGGGTCAGGTTGTCCGACTGCAGGCGCACCGCAATGGGCTGCTGCGCCTGTTCCAGGGCCACCGCCAGGCGGTCGGTCTGGCGCCGCAGGCGCTGGCCGGGATCGGCGATGGCCTGCATATCGGCAAACAGGGAGCGGCCGCGCTGATAAACCGCCGGATCGGCCAGGCGCAGCGGGTCGGCGAGTATGGCTTCGGCGCTCTGGTCGAGCTTGGCCCTGGCCTCGCTGCGGATTTGACCGATGCGTGCAGCCACCAGGTTTTTATCCAGCTTCAGTGCCTGGCTGTAGTTGTCGCCCGCCTCGCGCCATTGTTCCCGACTCTCCAGGCCGGCCGCCCGGCTCAGATAGGATTGAATCTGTGTCTGGGTGTGCTGGTTCTGGGTTTGCGTCAGGGCATTGGCGGCTTCGCTGGCGCCGGGTCTGACTTTGAGCGCCTGCTGAAACGATTTTTTGGCAGCGGCGAAACGCTGGCTTTGCAGCGCTGCATAACCCTCCGACATGGCGCGGGCAAAGTCGCGGTCTTTGATTGCCTGTTTGATGGCGCTCAGCGCCGCCCGGGCCGGGGCCGAGGCCGCATCCAGCGCCAGCGCCTGTTCTATCGCCTGCTGTGCCTGCTCGTACTGCTGCCGGTCCTGCAGCTGCCGGCCCTGCTCGAGCAGCTCCAGCACCTGGCCCAGCACTCTCGCCCGCGCCAGGCCCTGTTGCGCCGTATCGTCCCCGGGTTTGATGGCGGCAGCCAGGGTGAACTGGGTGACGGCCTCCTCGGGCTGACCCTGATCGATGGCCTGGCCGCCGGCGCCGATGGCGCCGCTAAAGACCTGCTCTGACTCGAGTAACAACTGGTCGAATTGCGCCAGACTGCTCTGATAGTTGCTCTGGGCCTGCTCGAACTGTCGCTGGCGGTAGTAGGCGTCGCCGTCGGCGGCCGCCGTCATGGCCTGCTGGTAGGCTGCGGGTGCCCACAGGGTTACCGACATGGCCTCCAGGCTCTCCTGCTTTTTCAGTATCTGCGCCAGGATGTCCTGGGCGCGGCGCCGCTCCTTGGCCAGCTGTGCGTCGCTCCAGGGCGATTCGATGGGTTTGCTGGGCGCGGCGGCGGCCGCTGCGGGGACATCGGCGGGGTCCTGCGGTGGCGGTGGTTGCACCGCCTTGGGCAACCAGAAAATCACCGCCATCGCGATTGCCAGCAGAGCGGCCAGCATCACTAGCTGGTTGCGGCGGTCCTGCCACCAGGGCAGGGCCACAGGTGTCCGGGCAGCCTGCCGGGGGGCGCCATCGGTCTGTCCGGACTGATCGTGGCCGGGTTGTGTATCCATCGGCTTGTTCATGGTCTCGCGTTTATCCACTGTCACGGTGATACAAACAGTTATAGTCGTCTAAACAGTCATCTCGGTGCATGCAGCTTGCCAGCCTGGTTGCCGAAGTCAACAGCAAGCCGCGCCGCGCGCAAGCGCGGCCGGGTCCTTACATAGCAACTGATTTATTTTTTCTGATCTGGTTCCCCGGCGACGGGATCGATGCCACCGGTATCCAGGCGATAGATGTCTCGCAGCAGCTCGCGCCATTGATTGTACTGGTTTTCGACACTGCCGGAGAGGGTGATGGTGCGGTCTTCCAGTTCGATCACCTGGGGCTCGATATCGGCCTCCAGCGAGTCGCCGAGTTCCTGCAGGGCCTCGACGTGGATCTGCGCTTCGGCGCGCTTGTCGAAGCCGCCCTTGATCAGGTAGCCGCCGCCGGCGACTGCGATGGTGCCGGCCGAGCGGGCCGCCCGGCTGTCGCTGCCGGCCGCCGCAATACCGCCGAGAATGGCGGCGACACCGGCGATGGTCTGGTTGCGGGCTTCTTTGCGCAGCTCGCGTACTGCCATGACTTCTTTATAGCTGAGGCGGCGCCACTCCTGGTAGGGGTCCTCCATCTCTTTGACGAAGGTGCCGTAGTAGTCCTGTAGGGTGTCCACAAACAGGTACTCGCGCTCGCGAATATCGCGGATGCGGCTCAGCATGGGGTCGTTTTCAGAGGGCAGGCGTTTGATCTGCAGGCGACCTTTTTTGTCCTCACTGAGGTGGCCGCCGAAGGCGTCCGGGGAGAAACTCTGGGCGAACTTCAGCTCCGAGACCAGCCGCACATTTCTGATATCGGCAGGTTTCAGGGTGCGGCTGTGGGCGAGGATGTCATTGGCAATTCTGTTATAAAGCCCCTGAAAGGGCTCGATGCGCTCGCCGCGCTTGGGGTCGTAGGCATAGCGGCTGGCCAGCTCGCGGTATTCCTTTTCAAACCAGCGGCGCCCGGTGGCATCGCGCACGTTGACCATCACCGCCAGCACTTCGCCATCGGACTGCAGAATCTGCCCGTCTACCGTGACATCCACGGCGCTCTGCTCATTGGGTATGACCCGCACCGCACCCCAGGCAGCACTGGTCTGCAGGGTTTCGGTCAGGTGTACGGCAATGTAGCGCGCCTCGGCTTTGCGAATCTCCGGGAATATCACCGCGTCTTCATTGTCGGCGGCATCGTCGAGGCCGGCGTCGAAGATCTTGATACCCACATCGAGCAGCTGGTCTTCGGCTATCTCCCGGGTTTCCTTCACTATCGGTTCATGCGCCGTGGTCTTCACCACATGGCTGGAGCAGCCGGCGAGGCCGAGGACCGCCAGCAGCAGCGGCAAGCAGCCGAAATTGACTAATTTCATAAGAATCAATCCTATTTGGTTTGATTTTTATATTTGCGATATTCATCCCAGAGCTTTTCGCGCAGCTCGGGGTCGGTTTCACGCATGGCGGCTTCGCGGATCTGCCTGGCCACCACATCGTCGTCACTGCCGTCGGGGATATCCGCCGGCGGTGGCGCCGCCTGTCCCCGGTGCTGATAATCACCGGCGCGCTTGGGTGCCGAGTTCGGGCCGTAGCCGCCGCCGGAGGAATCGGAATCATTTTGCGGCGGCGCACCGCTGCCCGGCATACCCTCAGCAAAAGGCGGTTCGCCCTCGCCGGTGCCATCGTCATAGGGCACGCCGCCGGCACCGGCGCTCTCCAGTTCCTCTTCGCTGCCCTCGCGGTTGCCGCGGTTGAGAATATAGCCGCGCTCGCGCAGTATCATACCGTCGTAGCTGGCGATGGATTCATCCAGTTCACCCTCGAGCACCGCGGCCCGCTCTGCGGCAGTCATGGTTGTTTCTGCGGGCGGAAAGCCTGATTCGGCGCTGGGCGGCTGGTCGCTTCGGGACTGACTGTTAGTGCCGGCGGGATTGTCGGTACCGGACGCGCCGCCGCCGCTTTCCTCTTCGGAGAAATCCACTTCGTCGCTGTCGCGGCCCCGATCGCCGCTGCCGGGGTCGGTTGAGGACTGATCCGAATCGCCATAGGGTACCTGTTCGCCGCCGCCCGGTTCGCCGCTCTCGGCGGTGGCGCCGCCATCCGCGCCGCGGCCGCGGTTTTGGTCACCCGAGCGACTGTCGCCGGCGCTGTCGTCACCGGCGCTGCCGCGCGATGAACCGGGCAGGCCCGGCATGCCCGACGAGGGCAGGCCTGCGCCCGGCATACCGCTTGACGGCATACCACTGGATGGCATACCGCTCGAGGGCATACCCGAACTGCTGCTGGAACTCTGGCTCGAACCCGTGGAACTGGATTCGCGGCCGGCACTGGGGCTGCCGCTTGCCGGTGAGGATGAACTGCTCGAGGATGAAGAACTCGAAGACGAACTGCTGGAAGATGAACTCGAACTCGACGGCGACGACGGCTGCGGCATGCTCTGCTGCTGGGTCTGCTGTGTTTTGCAGCCCTGCAAAACGCTCACGGACAGCGCCAGCGCTGCGGCCAGTGGGATAACTTTTAGCGTTTTCATTTGTTCAACCTTCCTTAACGGGGTTTCACAGGTCTAATGGTCTGATGACCGCTCGCAAGCCTCCCGCAAAAATCCCTGCCGCCAGGAGGTCGCTCAGTCGTCGGCAAACAAATATCTGTGGGTCACACCGCGGGTCAGCGCCGGCGCCCCGTTTTCGAACCTTGGCCTGAATTTTGCCACTTTCAGTGCCTTGCGCACCCGCGAGCGGATGCGCACATTGTCCTCCGGTTTCGACTCTATTATGGACACATTTCGCGCTCTTCCATAGGGGGTCACATCAAATGACACCAACACATAGGGTTGGTTCTCCTCATCTTCCTCTACCACCGAAGAATCGACCAGGGGCAGATCAGGCAGAGCCACCGGTTGGCCGAACAGCAGGTCTATCTGCCCCTGCTCGATACGGTTTTCAATCAGCGCATTGTGTGATTCCTGGTAAATCGCCAGAGCTGACTGCCATTTATTGAACAGCAGATACCAGTCACCCAGTTCCACTCTCGCCTTGGCCTCTGCCCAGGGTGGTGATTCCGGGTTGTTGGCGTAGACATTGACCATGCGGCTGATGGCGCGTTTGCCGCTGTTGTAACTATTGGTAATGTACTGATCCAGGCGCGCTTTCTGCTCGGCACTGGTGGGCTCACCGCCGGTGCGCAGTTGAAAGCTCGGCTGGTTGTCGCCCTTGTAGGTGGCCAGATAGTAGTTGGAGACGGTGATGCCACGCAGGGCGTCTATCAGCCGCAGGTCATTTTCACCGTAATTGGTATCGATAATGTCTACCGCCAGGTTGAACAGCTTGTGGGCACTGATAAGGTGGTTGAACAATCCGGCTCCCATGTCCAGGGCATAGGCATTCAGGTGCCAGGCGCTCAATTTGTCGATCACCGGCAGCATGCGCGGGTCCTCGGTGCCAAAATTACGCCGGTGCAGCCAGTAGAGGTAGTGGTGGCGGTCGTTGGCCTCGCTCCACTGGCCGCGGGCAACGTGGCTTTCGATCAGACGCTCCAGGATCGGCACCTGGCTGAGGCTGTAGAGGCCCTCGTTGACCCGGCTCACATGCATGGCCCTTTTGAAGGCCTCGATGGCCTCATCGTGTTCGCCCTGGGTCTGGTAATTGAGGCCGAGGCCGACCAGGTGCTCTGACAGCTGGCTGCCGTAGGCGCCCTGTTCGGCTTCAACCCGGTCGATTTCCTGCCGGTAGTGGTCGGTTGAGAGGTTCTCTTCAGTATCGGCCTGAGGGGAAACAATGCGGGATATATTGCTCCCCTGGCCCTGGTCTCCCGGAGTGACCAGGTAGTCGGTCGCCTCGACTTCGGATTCCTGGGCCTGCGCCCCGAGCATGAAAGGCAGGCCCGCCAGCAGCCATACGGCGGTATAACACCTTGCCCGATAGAGACCAGCACTGTAACTTTCACGACCCAAGTGACTGTGGCTGCAGATGCCACGGCTAAAGTAACGACAACAATTTAGACTATACACAGTTGAACCGCGTTTTATTCAGTGATTGATAAACAAGACCCAACAATTGAAGTTAGAGCCCGATTCGCACGCTGGGTTCCTTGCTTCCCCGATAACCGCGCGCCCTCAAATCCCGCTGCCCTGCGCGCGGCCTGTAAGCCGGTCTGGCGATAATGAATAATCACCCAAGTTGGGATGGGGCGGCGGGCTGTGGTTGCACCGCCGCAGTGCCCTGCCTCAATAATAAGACTGATAAGCGGGTAATTAACTCAACAGTAACCGCCGACGAACTGCGCCTGAGGAGTCACAATTCCGATACATCCCAACTGTATTTACACTGTTTTAAATATGTACTTTAAAAAGCAATCAATATACATGCCAAACATGACTGTCCGCCGAGCATCGCAGGCGTTGGATTTGCAGTTCTCTGTCCGGCGATATGGCCCGGCGTTCGCCGGCAGGGTCGTCCGGACGGCGGTAATCTCCAGTATAGCCAAGTCAGCTTATTTTTTATCCGCCCAATCACGGGTATTATTCACAGTTTTGAGCTTTTGCCACCCGCTTCGTGAACGGAAAGCAGGCTTAGCGTATGTTTTATCCATAATCGGTGTGCCTGCAGGCCAGTTTGATGAAATGGCCGAAAAGAATTAGATGGAAAAAAAATAAAAACAGGTTTATATATCGCAAATAAATATAGCTTGGACAGGATATATTTTACGGATATCGGTGTGTACCGATATCGATTTTCTGACAGATTTTCTGAAATAAGGGTGCCTAGACCCGGAGGAGTGGATGAGCAGTATTCGCATAGACCCAGCCATTGAAAGTGCCATTGCCGGTTTTGAAATGCCGGAGCATCTGGGATTTGGTGTAGTCATGGCACCGGTGATGTACCGCTGTGATTATCAGGACGGGCGCTGGTGGGACGGTCAGCTGCTGCCCTACGGGGCACTGCAAATCGACCCGGCGGCCAAGGTTTTACACTATGCACAGGAAATCTTCGAGGGTCTGAAGGCCTACCGTGTCGGCGGTGGAGACGTGACATTGTTTCGCCCGGAAATGAACTGGGAGCGGATGAATATATCGGCGCAGCGGCTGTGTATGCCGGAAATTCCGCGCGATATTTTCATGCAGGCCGTGCAGACCGTCTCCGCCTACTGCCAGGACTTCATTCCGGGCAACTCCGGTCAGTCGCTGTACCTGCGGCCTTTTGTCATTGGTACCCAGGCGGATTTGTCGGTCGCCGCCGCCAACACCTATAGCTTCCTGGTGATTGCCAGTCCCTCGGAGGTTTATCACAGCGGCAATATGCGGGTTTTTATCGAGCGCAACGACTCGCGCGCGGCGGTGGGGGGAACCGGCGCGGTCAAAGTCGGTGGCAACTATGCCGCCTCACTGCAGTCACTGCGCACCACCCGGGCGCAGGGTTATGATCAGACGCTGTGGCTGCATCCCGCCGATCACCGCCATATCGAAGAATTGTCGGGCATGAACTTCTTCGCCGTGATTGACGGCGAGCTGCACACACCGGCGTTGAGCGGTTCTATTCTGCCCGGTGTTACCCGCGATTCGCTGCTGCGGCTGGCCGGCGTCAACAACATGGCTGTGCGGCAGCGGCCGATGGCGATTGACGAACTGCTGCAGGCGCTGCAGTCGGGCAGTTGCAGTGAAGCCTTTGCCTGCGGTACGGCGACGATTATCAGCGCCATCAGCGCGCTGGGTGAGGCCTCGGGCGAGTGCTACGAGATACCGGCCCCCGGGCCGGTGGCGCAGCGGCTGCGCACCCAGCTGTTGGATATTCAGGAGGGCCGGGGCGCTGATGACTTCGGTTGGGTAAGGCCGATCGATGCTTCCTGTTACCCCTGAGATTGGCCAAAACTGTAGAGCAAATGGCTGATAGGGGCTAGCTGGCCGGTGCGGGCTGCAATAGCATGTGGGCAGATCTGCAAACCGGGAGGAGCCGCCGTGGAGTTTCGACATCTGCTGACGCGCGAGGAACTGGAACCCTTGCTGCGCAAATCCGATATTGAAGGATTCTGGATGCTGGCCTGCAACTGGGGCCTTATCGGCGCCGCTTTCGCGCTGCCGATATTGTGGCCGCAGTGGTGGGCCTATGCCGTCGCGGTGGTGTTGCTTGCCAATCGCCAGCTCGGTATCGCCGTGCTGATGCACGACTGCTCCCATTACGCCCTGTTTCGCAGCCGCGGCCTCAACCAATGGGTGGGCAAATGGCTGTGCGCGGCACCGGTGATGGCGGATCTGGACGGTTATCGCCGCTACCATATGAGACACCACCGCGACGCCGGCACCACCGCCGATCCGGACTATCCCAACTACAAAAATTACCCCGTCAGCAAGGGCAGTGTGGTGCGCAAGACACTGCGCGACCTGGTAGGTTATTCGGGCATAAAGACCTTTTACGCGGTTGTGCTGATGCACGCCGGTTTGCTCGAGTACGATATGTCCTACCAGCACCACCGCGCTGAGCGGCGCCTCAGCCCACTGCAGATCGCCGTTAATCTGCTGCGCAATTTGTGGCCCACCCTGGTGACCAATGTCGCGCTGTGGGGCTTGCTTTACAGCCTTGGCCACGGTTATCTGTACTGGCTGTGGGTACTGGCCTACTTTACGCTGTTTATGTTTTTTGCCCGTATACGCAATGCTGCGGAGCACGCCAATGTGCCGGATCTGCTGGATAAGGATCCGCGCCTGCACGCCCGCACCACCCATGTCAACTGGCTGGAGCGACTCACCTTTGCCCCCAACCACGTCAATTATCATCTGGAGCACCACTGGGCGCCCGGTGTGCCGCCCTACCGGCTGGCGGCGCTGCACCGCTTGCTGCTGCAGAAAGGTGCGCTGGAGCGCACGCCGATTGCCAACAGCTATGCCGATGTCTTTCGGGCGATGGTTGCCGCCAACTGATTGTCCGCCGCACAGACTCGTGTAAAATGGCCGCTTTGCGGCGGACTGGCTGGACGGGTGATGGCGGGCGTCAGTGATTTAGTACTCAAATTCAGCTGTGGGGATCAGCCGGGCATCGTCGCTGCAGTGGCCGGGCTGTTTGCCCTGCAGGGTTTCAATATTCGCGAGTCCTCCCAGTATGAAGATGTCTCCACCGGCCGCTTCTTTATGCGCACGGTGCTGGAATCCGTGGAAGGCCCGAAGCAACTTGCCGATATCAAGGCGGCTTTCGCGCCGGTGGCCGAGCGCTACGATATGCAGTGGGACCTGCACGACCGCCACTACAAGCCGCGGATGCTGGTAGCCGTATCACAGTGGGGACACTGTCTCAACAATCTGCTCAACAGCTGGAAGCGCGGTATGCTGCCGGTGGACCTGGTGGGCGTTTTTTCCAATCACGAGGATATGCGCCCGCTGACGCAGTGGTACGATGTGCCGTTTCACTACCTGCCGGTTACGGCCGAGACCAAGGCCGAACAGCAGGAAAAAATATTGCAGCTGTTGCAGAGCAGCGGCAGCGATTTTCTGGTGCTGGCCCGCTATATGCAGATTCTCTCCGATGAGCTGTGCCGGCAGCTGGCCGGGCGTGCTATCAATATTCACCACTCCTTCCTGCCCGGTTTTAAAGGTGCCAGGCCTTACCACCAGGCCTTTGATCGCGGCGTGAAGCTGATTGGTGCCACAGCACACTATGTGACGGCGGAGCTGGACGAGGGACCGATTATCGAACAGGCGGTGGAGCGCGTCTCTCACGCCGATACTCCCGAGGAACTGGTGGAAATCGGCCGCGATACTGAAGCGGTGGTACTGAACCGCGCTGTGCGCTGGCACGCTCAGCACCGGGTGCTGCTCAACGGTAATAAAACAGTAGTGTTCAACCGCTGACTCGAGCGGTGTCGCCGGCGGCTCAGTCTGCCAGCGATATTTTGCCGTTGCCGGTTTGCTGGAAAGACGGCTGCTTGACTTTGCCCATTTCAATATTGCCCGAACCGCTGACCGAGCCGCCGGCGATTTCGGCGTTCAGCTCTCTGCCCTGAAAATCGCCGGAGCCGGTGATATTGATGGTTTGCCGCTTGACTTTACCGCTGACCTCGATATTGCCGCTGCCGCTGAGCGTGGCCATGGCCTCGGTTGCCTGCAGCTGGCGAATGCCGATATCTCCCGAGCCGGCAGTTGACAGCTGCAGCAGACTGGCGCGGGCTTTGTTGATGCCGATATCGCCGGAGCCGACGGCCGACAGGCGTAGCGCCTGCACCTCGGCACTGTCCATATCGATATCGCCCGAGCCGGCTGCCAGCAACTGCAGTGACTGGGCGCGGGCACTGTCCATATCAATATTGCCCGACCCTTCGATGCCAACTGACAGCTCCCCGGTTTGCAGTGGGCCGACGGCGATATCGCCGGCGCCGATCGAATAAATACCCTCGATGCGCGGCATGGTAATTTCAAATTGCAGATACTCGGAGTCGTCGTTGCCGAACCAGCCCTTGCGCTGAAAGGAAATTGCCAGGGTCTTTGCCCGCACTGCGGTTTTTGCCTGGGCCAGCAATTCGGCCGGCCCGGTGACCTTTACCTCGAAGTTGTCGCCTTCATTGATCTTGACATCAGAGCTACTGGCCAGCTCGACCGCGGTAAAGCCTTCGAGTTTTCTCACTTCGCTGACGTTGGAGGCATTGGCAAGCAGAGGAATAACTACCAGCAGTGTTGTCGCCAATAGTGTGGCTGGCCAAAAATATCTGCGGTTGAAAGTCCTCATTGCGGCACTCCCTCAATATATTGGATGTGGATGTTGTAAATAGAGAAGTCGTATATAAGCAGCGGCTGTGACAAAAATTTTTTGGTTCGGCTCTTTCCCAAGGGTTGGCCGCGCCCGGAAGGTCGTCTTACAATACGTGAATAATGCGCCAATTACGATTTGCGCGCGTGCTGACTTGCCGACCAGTGGGGCGGCTAGCATATCGCAGTTTTTTTTTGGTGAATAGAGGAGTTTGCCTCAAGTATGACAGCGACAAGCAGTTTGATTTTAATTGGCATGCCCGGGGCCGGGAAAAGTACACTCGGTATAATGCTGGCGAAAGAATTGGCCAGGGATTTTATCGATACCGATGTGTTGATTCAAGTGCGCGAGGGTCGATCGTTACAGCAGATTCTGGACGGCGCCGACTATTTGCATCTGCGTCAAATTGAGGAAGATGCGTTGTTGGCTTCACACCTTCCCAACCATATTGTCGCCACAGGCGGCAGTGCGGTGTATAGCGACAGAGGCATGCAACATTTGCAGCAGTATGGCCCGGTGATATTTTTGGACGTGCCGCTGGCGGATTTGCGGCGCCGTATTCACAATTATGAGAATCGCGGCATTGCGCGACGTCCCGGACAAAGCCTGGAAGATCTGTTCAACGAACGGCACGCTCTTTACAGGCACTATGCCGACATCGTAGTTGACTGCCGCGATAAGAAACCGGAGGTGATTATTGGTGAGATCGCTGCTGCTGTGGTTGATGTTTAGCGAACTGGTGGCGGCTGGATTTATCTTCGACGTGGCACGGGGCGAGACATTAAACAGAACGGTGCCAATCGATCCGGCCCTCAGCCGGCTTGTCGGGGTTCGGATCCGAGGCACGACGTTAATCCGTCCCTGTAGTCTTCTCGCCAGCCCCCCTGCTGTCGAGAGTCTCGAATCCGAACCCCGACAAGCCGGCTGAGGACCTACCATCATCGCAGTTCTATCGGAAATTCTCCACAGCAGGGAGGCTGGCGAGTGACGAAGTCCCTAGGGATGGAACGGGAAGCAGCGAAGCACCGCTTCATTCGGCGCAACGACCTGACTCTGTGATTTCGGGTCGGGCCCACTTGCGAGGGTTGCTACAGGCCGATCGATTGACATCGTTCTGCTGCAGCCATCGACTCCGTCCCCGGTCACGCTACAACAGGCCCGCCTTCGACCCTTAGCCGGACCATGCTGGCGCGACAGGTCTCTTATTTAAGTTACACGTCAGCTAACTTCAGCGTTATAATCCCGCACTTACCCGGATCTACAGACAAGCCGAACTCAACCTGGCCCGTAGGAGGCACTATGTTCGAACAGCTGCAGGCTCTGCCCGCCGACCCTATTCTCGGCCTGATGGCGCTTTTCAGGGAGGATGCCAACCCCGACAAGGTGGACCTCGGTGTCGGGGTATATCGGGACGAGCACGGGCAGACGCCGATTCTGGAAAGCGTGCGTGCCGCGGAGCAGCGACGCTTTGGCAGTGAAGACACCAAGGCCTATATCGGTCCTGCCGGTGCCCCGGGTTTTGTCAGCGCGCTGGAGACCATGCTGCTGGGCAGCGACCACAGCGCGCTGCGCGACAAGCGCGTGTTCACTGCCCAGTCACCGGGCGGTTGCGGCGCCCTGCGCGCTGCCGCGGAGCTGATCAAACGCGCCGATGGTGACGCCACTATCTGGGTCAGCAACCCCACCTGGGCCAACCATATACCGCTGCTGGGTGATGCCGGCATCACCATCCGCGAATATCCCTACTACGACCACAGCGCCAAGACCATCTGTTTCGATGCCATGATGGATACGCTCGGGCAAGTCGAGGCGGGGCAGCTGGTGCTGTTGCACGGCTGTTGCCACAACCCCTGCGGCGCTGACCTCAGCGAGGCACAGTGGCAGGCTCTGGCACAGTTGCTGTCCGAACGCGGCCTGATCCCGTTTATCGATATCGCCTATCAGGGTTTTGCCCGCGGGCTGGATGATGACGCCTACGGCGTGCGCCTGCTGGCCGACAGTGTCCCGGAAATGTTCGTTACCAGTTCCTGTTCGAAAAATTTTGGCCTCTATCGCGAGCGGGTGGGGGCGGTAACGCTGGTTGCCGCCGATAGCGGTGCCGCCAATGCCGCCCGCAGCCAGTTGCTCAGCGTCACCCGCGGTATCTATTCCATGCCGCCGGCGCACGGTGGCGCCATTGTCGATATCATTCTCAACAATGAGGATCTGCGGCGCCAGTGGGTTGCTGAACTCACTGCAATGCGCAACCGTATCAACGACCTGCGCCATGCCCTGGTGGAAAGTTTCAATCGAAAAGGCGCCGCCGGGCGCTTCGATTTTATCGCCGACCAGCAGGGTATGTTCTCGTTTCTCGGTATCTCGGCGCAGCAGGTGGAGCAACTGCAGCGCGATTTCAGTATTTACATTGTCGGCTCCAGCCGTATCAATGTGGCGGGGCTGAGCAGTACCAACCTGGATTACGTTACCGATGCGGTGATATCGGTTTTGTGAAGTAAATGGCGGGAGCAGGCGTTCATGGATTTTTCCCTAACCGCAGAGCAGCGCATGATTCGCGACACCGCGCGCCAGTTTGCCTCTGCTGAGCTGGCGCCCCTGGCCGCGGCGTTCGACCGCGGCGACAGTCAGCCGGCCTTTCGCGACAACCTGCGCAAACTTGCCGAGCTTGGCTTCATGGGGCTGGATGTCGGCGCTGATTACGGCGGTACCCAGGCCGGCTCCGTCGCCTTCAGTCTGGCGATCACCGAACTGGCCGCCGGTTGCGCCTCAACTGCAGTAACGGCATCGGTCACCAATATGGTGGCGGAGGTGATACAGGCGGTGGGCAATGAGGCGCAGAAGCAGCAGTTTCTGCCGCGGCTGTGCAGCGGCGAGTATCTGGCCGGGAGTTTTTGTCTGACTGAAGCGGAGGCCGGCAGCGACCCGGCGGCGATGAAGACCACGGCCGTCTATGAGGGCGATCACTACCGGCTCAACGGCAGCAAGGTGTTTATTACCAGTGCCGAATACGCCGGCGTGTTTGTGGTCTGGGCGGTTACCAACCCGGCGGCAGACAAAGGCAAGGGTATCTCCTGTTTTCTGGTCGACCGCGATACCCCCGGCCTGCGCATTGGCAGGGCGGAAGAAAAAATGGGGCAGAAGGCGTCGCCGACCAACGAGGTGCATTTCGAGAACTGCCTGGTGCCGGTATCGGGTCTGCTGGGAAAACCGGATCAGGGTTTTCGCATTGCCGTCGGCGAACTGGCCGGCGGCAGAATCGGTATCGGCTCACTGGCGCTGGGCATCGGCAACGCCGCGCTGGACTACGCCCGCCGGTATCTGACCGAGCGGCGCCAGTTCGGCCAAGCGCTGGCCGACTTTCAGGGGCTGCAGTGGATGCTGGCCGATCACTACACGGATATGGAGGCGGCGCGGCTGCTGTTGATGAATGCCGCCGGTTTAAAGCAGCAGGGGCAGCCGTTTGCCAAGCAGGCGTCCATGGCCAAGTTATTTGCATCGGAGAAGGCCAACCAGGCCTGTTACGCCGCCCTGCAGATGCTGGGTGGTTACGGCTATGTCAAGGAGTATCCGCTCGAGCGCCTGGCCCGCGATGCCCGCGTCACCACCATCTACGAGGGCACCAGCGAGGTGCAGCGTATCATTATCGCCCGGCAGTTACTGAGTGAGGTCAATTATCCGCACTGACTGGCGCCGGCGTTATCGGGCCCGGCAACAAAGCTGTGGTAAAAAATACAGGGAAACACTATGGATTTGCACAATAAAGTGGCCATCGTCACCGGTGGCGCTTCCGGCCTCGGCCGCGCCGCCTGCGATCAACTGGTTGCCGCGGGTGTCAGGGTCGCTGTTTTTGATCTCAACGAGGAGTTGGCACAACAGGTGGTCGGGGAACTGGGAGCTGCCAATGCCATTTACCAGCTGGTGGATGTCAGCGATGAGGATTCAGTGGCGGCGGCCATTGCCAAAACCGTCGATACCTTTGGTGCCGTCCATCTTTGCATCAACTGCGCCGGCATCAGCAGTGCCGGCAAACTGCTGAATCGGGACAGGCAAGCGCTGTCGCTGGCGGCTTTTGACAAGACGATTGCGGTCAATCTGACAGGCAGTTTCAATGTGGCGCGCCTGGCCGCCGCCGAGATGGTAAAAAACGATCCCGCCGGGGAGTCCGGCGAGCGCGGCGTGATTATCCACACGGCATCGATCGCCGCTTATGAAGGTCAGATGGGGCAGTGTGCCTATGCTGCCAGCAAGGGTGGTATTGTCGCCATGACCCTGCCGATGGCGCGCGACCTCGCCGGCCACGGCATCCGCGTCAACACCATAGCGCCGGGGATCATGGGCACGCCGCTGATGTGTGCCATGCCGCAGCAGGTGCAGGACAGCCTGGTGGCCAATATCCAGTTCCCGAAACGCATGGGTTATCCGCGAGAGTTTGGAGACCTGGTGGTGCATGTGGCGGGGAATGCGTATATCAATGGTGAGACGTTGCGGCTGGATGGTGGGATACGGATGCAGCCGAGGTAGGGGTGGGAGTATAAAGGAGGGAAAAGTAAAAAGGGAAAAGTAAAAGCAAAAAAACCTTGACAAAATGCCGGGAGCGACCAAGCATTCTTTTCCCTTTTCCCTTTTCCCTTTTCCCTTTTCCCTTTTCCCTTTTCCCTTTTCCCTTTTCCCTTTTCCCTTTTCCCTTTTCCCTAACCCTCAATATCTCCCCGCCCCGCCCCCGCAGTCTGCAGCGCCGGATAAACCCTGTCACCGCCGCCGTGACTGAGCCGCTGCGATTCCAGAATGATCATCGCTTTGTGGGCCGGAATGGGCTCGCTGAAATAAAAGCCCTGTGCCAGGTCACACTGGTTGGCTTTGAGAAATACCAGCTGTTCGGAGGTCTCGACACCTTCGGCCACGACCTTGAAATTCAATTGTTTGGCAAGGAAGATGATCACCGAGGAGATCTGCATGTCGCTGCCGCTTTCGGGAATGTCCTTGATGAACTCGCGATCGATCTTCAGCGTATCGACCGGCAGCCTTTTCAAATAACTCAGCGATGAGTAGCCGGTGCCGAAGTCGTCGATGGCGATACTGACGCCGAGTTCCTTGATATGGTTGATGATTTCCAGGCCTGCGTTCATGTTCTCCATCAACAGGGTTTCGGTGATTTCCAGTTCCAGCTGGCTGGGGTTGATGGGGTATTTCTGCAGGCAGTTGTGCAGGAAGGCGAGAAAGTTTTTATCGGTAAAGTGGGTAGAAGAAATATTTACCGCGATGCTGATATTGGGGTGAAAGGCCTGCCAGGTCTTCAGCTGCCGGCAGCTGGCCTCCAGCACCCAGTTGTCGAGTTCGCTGATAAGGCCCATGTTCTCCATCGCCGGAATGAATTCGCCGGGCGGCAGGATGCCGCGGTCGGGGTGGTCCCATCTCACCAGCGATTCGAAGCCCTCCACGCCGTTGTCCATATTGACCTTGGGCTGCAGATACAGCGTGAACTCCCTGTTTTTCAGCGCGCGCCTGATCTCACTTTCCAGCGACAGCGTATTGTGCGCTTCGGCCGCCATGGACTGGTCGAATACGCGGAAGCTGTTACCGCCGCTCTCCTTGGCCTTGTACATGGCGAGTTCGGCGTGTTTGACCAGGTCGGTGGCCGATTCGTATTTGCGCGCAATACAGACGCCGACACTGCAGGACACCAGAATGGATTCGTTGTTCAGGGCGATGGGCTGGTGAATCAGGTCGAGCACTTTCTGTGTCAACACACTGATCTGTGGATACTTTTTCACCCGCCTGACGAGCACGGCAAATTCATCGCCGCCGAGTCTCGCCACCAGCCCCAGGGTTTTAGTGGCGTGCTTGAGCCGCTCGCCGATCTTGCCGAGCAGCATATCGCCCTGCTGGTGCCCGAGCGAATCGTTAATGCGCTTGAATTTGTCCAGATCCAGCAGCAGTACCGCGAGCATGCCCTCGTGCTGCTCCAGGCGCTGAGCGTCGCGCTGCAGTTCGTATTGAAACAGATTGCGGTTGGCCAGGCCGGTGAGCGGGTCAAACAGTGACAGGCGCTCCATCTCCTTGGCCCGCACATCGACGGTTTTCTCCAGCGATTCGAGCTGAAACGACAGTGTCGTCACCGCATCGTCGAGTACATCGAGTTCGTCCTTGAACTGCGTCGGCCGCCGCCGTGCCGCGATTCTTTCTCTCACCTCCTGAAACTGTTTCTGGCCCAGCCTCGGCAGCAGCTCGGCGTGCAGCTTAAAGCGGTCGATATGACGCCAGGACAGGATAATCAGCCAGGCGGCGAACACAGCGGCCAGGGCCAGTGACAACAGCAGATTGAACTGTATGTTGCCGAGCAGACTGCCGTGGGTATTGCTGATGTCTTTGAGCGCAACGAACACCGCGTTGAGGTTGCTGCTGCTTCTGTTGGGATAGAGCGAAACGGCGAAGGTTTTTTGCCCGACACTCACCTTTTGCGGTTGCAGCAGGGCGTGGCGACGATCGATTGACTGCGATACCGACTGCAGCAGCGGCACATTGGTTTCCGTATCGGTAAACGTGATAATACGCGCATTCCATGCGGGTATATCGATGCCGGTAGCGGTGTCCAGCTCGATGATGCCGGTTGCGCTCGAGGTAAAGCCGTTCAACTGCCCGATCTCCGTGGCCAGATCCCGGGAGACAATAATGGTCTTGTCCGCCGCTGCGGCCAGGAGCGGCGCGGCCGCATACAGCCGGCAGCGTTGATAGCAAAGCAGTGTGGTGGTGGGTTCCCGGGTATTGTAGACGGTCTTTGCCCAGCGCCGGGCGTAATCGGCGGGGGCCGGCGCGCCGAGTTGCAGTGTGGCACTGCCGCCGTTATCGACTACCTGCAGTGAAGCCAGCTGCCACATACGCTGCAGCTCGGACCAGTTTTTTTCCAGTGCGGCCGCCCGCTGTGTCGCGGTTGCCACCGGTGTGCCCGCGGTGCCGACATCGTTCAAGTCGAGACCCAGCCCCTCTGCAGCGGCCAGCAGTTCCCGCTCGTTGCGCAACAGAAACTGGTTGATCTGGCCGGCCTGCTCTGCGCCGATGGTTTGCAGCTGCTGGTTGAGGTGATGTTGCAAGTGGCTGTGCAGCCGCCAGGAGAGGGTGCTGAATACGGCGATTAACAGCAGTAAAAACAAATACGCCGTTTTCCAGCGCAAACTGATAAAGCGGGACGGCAACTGCGGTTGTTCGCTCATGTCGGCTCCGCGACAGCAAAAAGAGTTAAAGCACCAAGCCAGTTCAGAAGTGTAGTTAAGTTTTGATGTGTTTGCACTGTCTGAAATCAACTGCCGCACGCAGGCAAAGGTATATTTGCAAGGCCGCAACGGGGGTCCGGAAGGCGGACCCGCTAAGCCTTGTATTCAATAGCCATCACGTGGAAGTGTTGATTTCCCTCAGGCGAGCGCAGGGTGATTTCGTCGTCGAGCTGCTTTCCCAGCATGGCCTTTGCCAGCGGCGAATCCATACTCAGGCGCCCGAGTTTGATATCGAACTCATCGGGGCCGACGATCTGGTAGGTCACCTGGGTGCCGGCCTGGTTTTCCAGCGTCACGTGGGCGCCGAAGAAAATCCTGTCGCGATTTTCCGGGCGGCGGTCGACGATGGTCAGCTCGTCCAGGCGCTTGGTGAGATAGCGTACCCGCCGGTCTATTTCGCGCAGCCTTTTCTTGCCGTAGATATAGTCGCCGTTTTCCGAGCGATCGCCGTTTTTTGCTGCTTCGTGCACCGCATCGGTTACCTGCGGGCGTTCCACTTTCCAGAGGAAAGTCAGCTCGCGGCGCAGCTTTTCCGCACCCGCCGGTGTGATGTAGGCGGAACCGCGACCCTGGGGAGGGCGCCAGCGGCCCATATCAGCGCGCCACCAAACCGTGAATTGGCACCGGCTTGTCAATGCCGGCTGCCTCGAAACCGAACAACTGCGCGTAAAAAGACAGTTCGCTTTGCAGTGCGGATTTTACCGACGCGGCCTGGCGCAGGCCGTGCCCCTCGTCGGCGAAGGTCACGTAGCTGACCGGAACGCCCTTTTGCCTGAGAGCTGCCACCATTGCCTCGGCCTGGTTGGGCGGTACCACTTTGTCCTCGAGCCCCTGAAAGAAAATTACCGGGCAGTTTAGCTGATCGGCGTGATGCAGCGGAGAGCGGGCGCGGTAAACGGCTTTGGCCGCAGGGTAGGGGCCCACCAGTTTGTCGAGATAGCGCGCCTCAAACTTGTGCGTATCCCGCACCAGTGTCTCCAGATCACCGATGCCGTAAAGGCTGGCGCCGGCGGCGAATGTATCGGCAAAAGCCAGCGCCGCCAGCACCGTGTAGCCGCCCGCACTGCTGCCTTTGATGGCGAGTTTGGCGGGGTCGGCCAGACCCCGCTGTACCAGGTATTCGGCGCCGGCGCAGACATCCTCGACGTCGGCGATCCCCCACCTGCCGCACAGTTGGCGCCGGTAGTCGCGGCCGAAGCCGGTGCTGCCGCGGTAGTTGACATCCAGTACGGCGAAGCCGCGGCTGGTCCAGTATTGAATTTTCAGGTTCAGCACGGGCTCGGTTGCGCCGGTCGGGCCGCCGTGGCACAGCACCAGCAGCGGTGGTTTGTCGCCGCGCGGGCCGCGGTAGCGGGCATTTTTTGGCGCGTAGTAGAAGCCGTGGGCGCGGCCGCTGCCGGCGTTGAAACAAACCGCTTCGGGCAGGGCGGTATCCGCCGTATCCAGCTGCATGGCGCCGCCGGCGATGCGGTCGATTCCGTGCCCGGGCCGCCAGCGCCAAACCGCCTCGCCCATCGTCTTCGCGGCGCCCAGCAACACTGCCTGGCCGCAGCCATCGCCGCAATTGATGGCCGAGATACTGCTCAGGCCTGTCTTCAGGTCGGTCAGGCGGCCGGACTGCAGATCGACAGTGGCCAGCTGCCAGCTGCCGTTGCGGGTGTAGCAGCAGAGAATCTCCCCGGCATGCAAAAAGCCGTAGGTCGACATGCCGAAGGTCCATTGCGGCGTGGCAAACTCGGCCGCCAGCGGCGCCAGTGGCTGCAGCTGTTGCGCTTTCTCAGCCGCGGGGTGATAGCGGTAGATATTCCACCAGTTGCTGCGGTCTGAGACCAGGTACAGCTGCCCCTGCGGCGACCACTGGGGTTGGAACACCGATTCGCCCGCGCCGCCGGCGATGTGCCGCTCATCGACCGGCAGGCCGGCGGCGTCGAGCGAGGCGAGTCGGCACTCGGCGCTGTCCCAGGGCATATCGGGGTGATCCCAGCACAGCCAGCTGAGCTGCCCGCCGTCGGGGGAGAGGCGCGGGCCGGCGAAAAAGTCCCGCCCCTGCACCAGTATCTGCGGCGCTCCGGCGCCGTCCAGCGGTACCGCCACCAGTGTATTGAGCGGCTCGCTGTCGGGCCGGCTGTGATCTTCACGCACGCAGATGAGGCGCTGGCGCCGCCGGTCCAGGCAGAGATCGGCATAGCGGTGGGGCCCGGCCGGGGTCAGCGGCTGAGGCAGTGGCGGCTGCCGGCGGGTATCGAGTTTATAGATGCGCTGATCGTCGAACAGCACGAAATAGACGATATCCGCCGCTACGCAATAGCTGCCGCCGCCGTATTCGTGCACCCGCGAGCGGCAGTTGAGGGGCGCGGGCAGAATATCGCGGATGCTGCCGCCGGCATCGCGCCTGACCAGGGCGTTGCGGCCCTTTTCCCGCGGCCGGGATTCGAGCCAGTAGATGGCATCGCCGTCGATACGTGGCTCCGACAGGCGCACGGCCGCCGCTGTCAACAGGTCGCCGCTGACCGGCGAAGACCAGCTGCCGTAAGGCGCGGTTATCATACTCATAAGCCTGTACAACCCAGTGAATTGCCGAAATTGTGCCGCCGAGCGCCGCCGGCGACAAGCTATTTCAGCAGACTGCTGTCGACCTGGTGTTACTATGCGCCGTATGGCTTTTTCAGTTTCCGATCTCGAGCGGGCCCTGGCCCTGCAACCCGCGGTGCGGCGCTGGGTCGTCGCCTACAGCGGCGGCCTCGACTCCACTGTGCTGCTGCACGCCCTGGTGGCGCTGAAGCTGCCCGCCGCTCACTATGCCCTGCATATCAATCACCAACTGTCGCCGCACAGCCATGACTGGCAGCGCCACTGCGCCGCGTTCTGCGCGCGCCTGAATACCCCATTTTGCGCCGCAACAGTGCAGGTCGAGCGCGACGGCAGCGGTATCGAAGCCGCAGCGCGGCGGGCCCGCTACAGCATGTTCGAGCGTTTTCTGCAGCCGGGGGACTGCCTGCTGCAGGCCCACCATCTCGACGATCAGGCGGAAACACTGCTGTTGCGGCTGTTGCGCGGCAGTGGCCCGCGCGGCCTCGCCGCCATACGGGCAGCGCGCGAACTGGGTCGCGGGCGGCTGTATCGGCCGCTGCTGGCGGTTGGCCGCGAGCAGCTGCATGCCTATGCCCGGGCGCAGCAGCTGAGCTGGATAGACGACGAGAGCAATCTCGACACCCGCTTTGACAGAAATTATCTGCGCCGCGAGGTATTGCCGCTGCTGCAGCGACGCTGGCCGGATTACCGCCGGCGGTTTCAGCAGGCCGCGGCGCTGTGCGCCGCCACCGATCAGCTCAACCGCGACACCGCTGCCGCCGATCTGGCGGCGCTGGGCCCGCGCGCCGAGCGTCTCGGCGCCAGTATCGACCTGCACGGCCTGCGCGCCTGGCCGCAGCCGCGGCGCTACAATGTATTGCGTTACTGGTTTTCCCAGCGTCAATTGCCGCTGCCGGAGCTGGTACACCTGCAGCAGCTGCAGCGACAAATACTGGACGGCGGCTGCAACAGCAGCGCACAGGTGGCCTGGGGCGAGGTGGTATTGCGCTGTTACGGCGACCGCCTGTTCTGCCTGCCACGCCTGCCGGCAAAGCCGGTGTCTGCAGGCCTGCGCTGGGCCTTGCGAGCGCCGCTGGCGCTGCCCGCAGGCGGCTCTCTGGCGGCTGTGCCGGCGGCCGCGGGCGCGGGCCGCCTGCGGCTGCTGGAGGAGGTGGAAGTGCGCCACCGCGGCGGCGGGGAACGCTGCCGGCCCCACGACCGCAACCATTCCCAAACCCTGAAAAAGCTGCTGCAGGAGCGCCGCCTGGAACCCTGGCTGCGCGACCGCGTGCCGCTGATCTATGTCGGTGCGGCGCTGGCGGCGGTGGGGGATTTATGGGTCTGCAAGGATTTTACCGCGCCGCCGGGAGAGCCGGGCCTGCGCCTCGACTGGCGTTTTGATTGAGGCGCGACCCAGTTTCTGGTACGCTGGCGTCCCATCTCTAGGACTTCGGCCAGGGCCAGAAAAACACCAGAAAGTTATTGATTTAACTGCTGATTTTCACCAGTCGACCTCCTTTTCGTGCGCTCCTGAATTAGATCTGCCAACCAGCAAGGTTATACATGACGCGATATATATTCGTTACCGGCGGTGTTGTGTCCTCTCTGGGGAAGGGCATTGCCTCGGCCTCACTCGGTGCCATTCTGGAAGCGCGCGGTCTCAAAGTGACCATCCTCAAACTGGACCCTTATATCAATGTCGACCCCGGTACCATGAGTCCGTTTCAGCACGGCGAGGTCTATGTAACCGAGGATGGCGCCGAAACCGATCTGGACCTGGGCCACTACGAGCGTTTTTTGCGCACCCGCATGACCCGCCGCAATAACTTTACCACCGGCCGCGTTTACGAAACCGTGTTGCGCAAAGAGCGGCGCGGTGACTACCTGGGCGGCACCGTGCAGGTGATTCCCCATATTACCGATGAAATCAAGCGCCGCATCATCGAGGGCGGCAAAGACGCCGAGGTGGCCCTGGTGGAAATCGGCGGCACGGTCGGTGACATCGAATCCCAGCCTTTTCTCGAAGCGGTGCGCCAGCTCAAAGTCGAAATGGGGTCGCAGCACGCCCAGCTGATTCATCTCACCCTGGTGCCCTATATTGCCACCGCCGGCGAAACCAAAACCAAGCCCACCCAGCATTCCGTCAAAGAGCTGCGCTCCATCGGCCTGCAACCCGATGTCTTGCTGTGCCGCTCCGAGCAGGTGGTGCCGGAGGATTCGCGCCGCAAAATCGCCCTGTTTACCAATGTGGAACAGCGGGCGGTGGTGCCGCTGCCGGATTCCGATACCATCTATGCCATCCCGCGGCTGTTGCAAGAGCACAGTCTGGACCAGATCTTACTGGATAAACTCGGCATTCAGGCGCCGCCGGCCGATTTGTCGGAGTGGGGCCGGGTGGTCGACGGCAAGCTCAACCCGCAGCGGGATGTCACCGTGGCCATGGTGGGCAAGTACATGGACCTGCTCGACGCCTATAAGTCGCTGAATGAATCGCTGAGCCATGCCGGCATCCACACCCGCACCCGCGTCAATGTGAAATACATCAACGCCGAAGAGGTGGAAGAACAGGGCGTCGATATTCTGCGCGAAGCCGATGCCATACTGGTGCCCGGCGGCTTTGGCGAGCGCGGCCTGGACGGCAAGCTGATGTCGGTGCGCTACGCCCGTGAAAACAAGGTGCCCTACCTGGGCATCTGTCTGGGTATGCAGACAGCGGTGATCGAGTTTGCCCGCAATGTGCTGAATCTGCAGGATGCCAACAGTACGGAATTCGACAAACGCACGCCGCATCCGGTGATCGGCCTGATCACCGAGTGGACCAATGCCGAGGGCAGCCTGGAGACCCGCGATGAAAGCTCCGACCTCGGCGGCACCATGCGCCTCGGCGGGCAGGAGTGCCGCCTGGTCGGCGGCGCCAGAACCCGCGATATCTATGCCGCCGATGTCATTGTCGAAAGGCATCGCCACCGCTTCGAGGTCAACAACAATTACGTCGACCAGTTGCAGCAGGCGGGGCTGCGCATCGGCGGCTGGTCGTCCGACGACACCCTGGTGGAAGTTGTGGAGGTGATCGATCACCCGTGGTTTATCGCCTGCCAGTTTCACCCCGAGTTCACCTCGACGCCGCGCGACGGCCACCCGCTGTTTACCTCCTTTGTCAAAGCCGCCATCGAGTACAGTGGCTGAGGCGCACAGCGCCGCCGCAGTGGGTCGAGAGTTATGAAACAGCTGCTAAACTCCTGAGAAAATTCTATGCAATGCAAAACCGTTAGCGCCGGTGCTCTGACCGTTGCCAATGACCGCCCCTTTACCCTGTTTGGCGGTATGAACGTGCTGGAGTCGCGCGACCTGGCCATGCGCGTGGCCGAAGCCTTTTGCCAGGTTACCGAGAAACTCGGTATCCCCTATGTTTTCAAGGCCTCGTTTGACAAGGCCAACCGCTCTTCCATCCACTCATACCGCGGTCCGGGGATGGAGGAGGGCCTGAAGATACTGGCCGAGATCAAAGCCGCTTTCAAGCTGCCGGTGATTACTGATCTGCACGAACCGCAGCAGGCTGCCGCAGTGGCCGAGGTGGCCGATGTCATTCAACTGCCGGCCTTCCTTGCCCGCCAGACCGATCTGGTGACGGCCATGGCGCGGACCGGTGCGGCCATCAATATCAAGAAGCCGCAGTTTGTCAGCCCGGCCCAGGTGGGCAATATCGTCGAGAAGTTCCGCCAGTGCGGCAACGACCGGCTGATGATCTGCGAGCGTGGCGCCTGTTTCGGCTATGACAATTTAGTGGTGGATATGCTCGGGTTTCGCACTATGATGGAAGCCAGCGGCGGCGCCCCGCTGATTTTCGATGTCACCCACGCGCTGCAGTGTCGCGACCCCCTGGGCGCGGCCTCGGGCGGGCGTCGCCGCCAGGTGGCGGAGCTGGGACGCGCCGCTATGGCAGTGGGTATTGGCGGCCTGTTTCTCGAGGCTCACCCGACACCCGACAAGGCTCTCTGTGACGGGCCCAGCGCGCTGCCGCTGGCGGCGCTGGAGGCTTTTCTGGCGCAGATGAAAGCGGTCGATGAGCTGGTAAAAAGCCTGCCGCCGCTCGCCATTGACTGATAGCGGCGGCGCCCAATGATCTTGAAGTCAGTATGACCCTGGAGTGATAGTCAAAATGAGTGAAATAGTCGATATCAAAGCGTTTGAGGTGCTGGACAGCCGCGGCAACCCCACCGTCAATGCCGATGTGGTGCTGGCATCGGGCGTCACCGGCTCGGCCTGCGCGCCTTCAGGGGCGTCAACCGGTTCGCGCGAGGCGCTGGAGTTGCGCGACGGCGACAACAGCCGCTATCTGGGCAAAGGGGTATTGAAGGCGGTGGAAAACGTCAACACCAGCATCAAGGCCCTGTTACTGGGCACAGACGCAGCCGCTCAACGCGACCTCGATCGGGCCATGATCGAGGCCGATGGCACTGAGAACAAATCCGTATTCGGTGCCAATGCCATCCTCGCGGTATCGCTGGCAGCGGCCAGGGCGGCGGCGGCCGACCGCGGCATACCGCTCTACCGGCATATCGCCGAACTCAACGGCAGCGCCGGCCGCTACACGCTGCCGGTACCGATGATGAACATTCTCAACGGCGGCGAACACGCCGATAACAATGTGGATATTCAGGAGTTTATGGTACAGCCGGTCAAGGCCGCCAGCTTTGCCGAGGCCCTGCGCTGGGGCGCGGAAATTTTTCACGCGCTGAAAAAAGTGCTGGCGCAACGGGGCCTGAGCACCGCAGTGGGCGACGAGGGCGGCTTTGCTCCCAACCTGCCGTCCAACGAAGCGGCCATCGAAGCCATTGCCGAGGCGGTCGGTCGGGCCGGATACCGCCTCGGTGAGGATATTACCCTGGCAATGGACTGTGCAGCTTCGGAATTCTACCGGAATGGCCGCTATAATCTTGCCGGTGAAGGCAAAGACTACGGTGCTGCCGAGTTTGCCGATTACCTGGCGCAACTGGCGCACAAGTATCCGATTCTGTCGATCGAGGACGGTATGGACGAAAGTGACTGGGACGGCTGGGCCGCGCTGACGGCGAAAATAGGCGACCGGGTACAACTGGTGGGCGACGACTTGTTCGTCACCAATACCAAGATCCTGCAGCGCGGTATCGACAACGGCATCGCCAATGCCATTCTGATCAAGTTCAACCAGATCGGTTCGCTGTCCGAAACCCTCGACGCCATCAAGATGGCGCAGCAGGCCGGTTTTAGCGCGGTGATTTCGCATCGCTCGGGCGAAACCGAAGATACCACCATTGCCGATCTGGCGGTGGCCACTGCCGCCGGGCAGATTAAAACCGGCTCTCTGTGCCGCTCCGACCGGGTCGCCAAATACAATCGGCTGTTGCGTATCGAGGCCGAGCTTGGCGCCGGCGCGCCCTATCGCGGCCGCGCCGAGTTCAAGGCTTAAGACCGGGGTATGGCGATGAGATGGCTGGTGCCGCTAATGCTGTTGTTGCTGCTGGGCCTGCAGTATCGCCTGTGGGTGGGCGACGGCAGCTTTGCCGAGGTGGCGCGGCTGGAGCGCGACATTCGCCAGCAGCAGGCCGACAACAATCGCCTGCGCGAGCGCAACCGGGTACTGGCCCTCGAGGTGGAGCAGCTCAAAGCGGGGCTCGGCGGCGTCGAGGCGCGCGCCCGCGAGGATATGGGTATGATCAGGCGCGGGGAGACGTTTTACATGGTTGTCGACGACGATAAGCCCTGATGCCGGCGGCGAACTTGCCTGAGCGGGGCGGCGCTGCGCGGGGGCGAAAAGTCTGGGTGGTGGTGCCGGCGGCCGGCGTGGGCGCTCGCATGGGCGCCGACAGGCCCAAACAGTATCTGCCGCTGGCGGGGCAGCCGCTGCTCGAACACACACTCGGGCGCCTGCTGGCGCTGCCGCAGATCGAGCGCCTGCTGGTGGCCATCAATCCGTTTGACAATTACTGGCCGGCGCTGGCGGCGGCGCAGCACCCCCTGATCGAAGCGGTCGACGGCGGCCAGGAGCGCTGTGAGTCGGTGCTCAATGCACTGCGCCAACTGGCGAATCGCGCCGACCAGCTCGACTGGGTGCTGGTACACGACGCGGCGCGACCCTGCGTGCGGGTGGAGACCATACAGACACTGTTTGGCGAACTGCAGGAACATCTGGTCGGCGGCATTCTCGGCGTGCCGGTCAGCGATACACTCAAGCGGATCGACGAGCATTACGGCATACAGGCAACTGTCGACCGCCGCCTGCTGTGGCAGGCACAAACGCCGCAGATGTTTCGCTACGGCCTGCTCAGGCAGGCACTCGAGGCCGCCGCCGCTGCCGGGCACACCCCCACCGATGAGGCAGCGGCGCTGGAGGTCATGGGTTACTGCCCGCTGATGGTCGAGGGGCGCCGCGACAATATTAAAATTACCCGGCCGGAAGACCTGGCCATGGCGGAGAGAATTCTGTTCGATCAGCTGTAAATCAATTATCTGTGTAATCATTGGTGTTTAATCACTTGTTCATGCTCAAGCGACTGCGGTCTAATCAGCGCTGTGCCATCAACCCTGACTGCTGCCGGAGGCTGCGGTGAGAATCGGCCACGGCTATGATGTTCACGCCTTTGGCGCCGGTGACAAGATCGTTATCGGCGGCGTCGTCATCCCCCACTCGCACGGCTTGATTGCCCATTCTGACGGCGATGTGCTGTTACACGCGCTCTGCGATGCCCTGCTGGGCGCCATCGGCGCCGGCGATATCGGCCGCCACTTTCCCGACAGCGACCCCCAGTACCGCGGCGCCGACAGTCGCTCGCTGTTGCGCCTGGTGTATACCAAGGTCAAAGCCGATGGCCTGCGCCTGGTCAATACCGATCTCACCCTGGTGGCCCAGGCGCCGAGAATGGCCCCTTATATCGCGCGGATGGTGGAAAACATTGCCGCCGATCTCGAGGTGCAGACTGCACGGGTCAACGTCAAGGCCACCACCACCGAAAACCTCGGTTTTACCGGCCGCCGCGAGGGCATTGCCGCCCATGCGGTGGTGTTGCTGAGCGGCGCGGCCGGGTGACGGATTTTTCCCTGGATTTTCCCTATGCCCACGGCGGCCCGCTGGGGGAGGCGCGCTTTCGCACCGTTGCCGAGGACTTCCGGGTCGACGAGGAACTCGGCCTGGAGCCGAGCGGCAGCGGCGAGCACGTGTACCTGCAGATCAGCAAGCGCGGTGAGAATACGGCCTGGGTGGCCCGCCAGATTGCCGGGCTGGCGGCGGTGAATACCGTGGATATCGGCTACTGCGGCCTCAAAGACCGGCACGCGCTCAGCAGCCAGTGGTTCAGTGTCTATCTGCCCGGCGGTGGTGAGCCGCAGTGGCAGCAATTGAACGGTCCGTCGCTGAGCCTGCTGGCCTGTGCCCGCCATTGCCGCAAACTGCGGCGCGGCCAGCATCAGCGCAACCGCTTTGACATTTGCCTGCGCCGGGTGAGCGCCGCCAGGCCGGCGCTGGAGGAGCGGCTGGAGACCATTGCCGCCAGCGGCTGCCCCAACTATTTCGGCGAGCAGCGCTTTGGCAGGCAGGCGGGCAATCTGCGCCGGGCGCAACAGTTGCTGGGCGGTACGCTGCGGCTGCGGGACCGGCAGCAGCGCGGCTTGATACTCTCCGCCGCGCGCGCCTATCTGTTTAATCTGGTGCTGGCCCGGCGCGTCGGCGATGGCAGTTGGGCGCGGGTGCTCGACGGCGACGTCGGCGGCCGGCCTAGTGCGCCGCTGTGGGGGCGCGGGCGCACGCTCGCGGCGGCGGCGGTCGCGACCCTGGAGCGGGGCGTGCTGCAGGACTGGCAGCACTGGTGTGAAGCGCTGGAGCACAGCGGCCTGCGCCAGCAGCGTCGCGCTGCCGTGATGCAGCCGCAGAATATCTCCTGGCGCTGGCAGCGGGACGATCTGCGCATCGGCTTTGCGCTCGCCCCCGGACAATTCGCCACCTCTGTACTGCGTGAAATAACCGCTTTGACAGGCAGTTGAACAGTGCTGATATGTTATAGTTGGCGCTTTTTTACAGGCGTGTGGCAGGTGTTTTTCGGGGGGACGATGTGAACCGCATCAATTTGGAAGGGATCGGCATGACATCCCAGCGCACGCGTGAGCGCCTGGTTCAGCGCCTGCTGGAGCAGGGCATAGCCGATGCGCAGGTACTCGATGTTATCGGCAATACGCCCAGGCATATTTTTCTCGATGAGGCCCTGTCTCACCGCGCTTATGAAGATACCGCCCTGCCCATCGGTTACGGTCAGACGCTGTCACAGCCTTATATTGTCGCGCGCATGACGGAAATTCTGCTGGGCGCCGCCGCCAGCCTCGATAAAGTGCTGGAGGTGGGCACCGGTTCAGGTTATCAGACTGCGGTGCTGGCGCAGATCGCCGGCCAGGTCTGCAGCGTCGAGCGCATCAAACCGCTGCAGGACAAAGCGCGCCAGCGGCTGCGGCGGCTGGGCCTGCGCAATGTGCAGCTGCGCCACGCCGACGGCGGTTTCGGCTGGCCGGAAATGGGGCCCTTCAATGCCATTATCAGCACCGCCGCGCCGCGCGAGGTACCGCCCGAGCTGCTGTCGCAGCTGGCAGCGGGCGGGGCGCTGGTGATTCCGGTCGGCAGCGGCACCCAGCAACTGCAGCTGATTTTACGCGAGGGAGACGCTGACGAGTTCAGTACCCAGACACTGGAAGCGGTGAAGTTCGTGCCGCTGTTGTCTGGCACCACCCGCTAGCAGAGGAGGCCGTAGGGATGTTGCGTTCACGCTACCCGGCGCTGGTGTTAAAGGGCATGGCCATGGGTGCCGCCGATGTGGTGCCGGGCGTTTCCGGCGGCACTATTGCTTTTATCTCCGGTATCTACGAAGAACTGATAGATTCACTCAAAAGTATTAACCTCGCCGCTTTGCGGACGCTGATCACCCGCGGGCCGAAGGCCGGCTGGGAGGCGGTCAATGGCAACTTTCTGCTGGCCTTGTTTGCCGGCATCGCCTTCAGCCTGATTACACTGGCGCGGCTCATTACCTACCTGCTGGCGCACTACCCGATTCAGATCTGGGCGTTTTTTTTCGGGCTGATCGTCGCCTCCATTATCTATATCGCCAGGCAGTTACCGGCCTGGCACTGGCGCGAGCTGGCGGCGGTGACAATCGGTACCGCCATTGCTCTGGCGGTCTCGATGGCGAAACCGGCCAGCCTGCCGGGGGAGTGGTGGATGGCGCTGATTGCCGGCAGCATTGCCATTTGTGCCATGATTCTGCCCGGTATTTCCGGCAGTTTTATTCTGCTGTTGATGGGTATGTACAGTGTCTTTCTCGAGGCGATCCAGCGCCTGGATATACTGCTGCTGCTGAGCTTCGGCGCCGGCTGTGTTGTCGGCCTGCTGAGCTTTTCCCATCTGCTGTCATGGTTGCTAAAGCGTTTTCACAATGTAACGCTGGCGTTTCTCACCGGTTTTCTCATCGGTTCGCTGAATATAATCTGGCCCTGGAAGCAAACCCTGGAGTTTACCCTCGACCGCCACGGCGAGCAGATTCCGCTGGTGCAGGAAAACCTCTGGCCCGCCACTTATCAGCAGTTGACCGGGCTGGATGCGTATACCGGTTGGGCGGTGCTGCTGGCACTGGGCGGCTGTCTGCTGGTGCTGGGCCTTGAACGGCTTGCCGGGCGGGAGACGCAAGCGATTTGATTACGCATAGTTGTAGTTCGCAGTGCAATGTCACCGGCAGTAAAAGTCGGAAATATCGAAGAATGGATTAGTTTTTTGCAAATCTTTTGCAGCAATGTTAGACAATTTTCTAATAAATTTTCGATATTAAGTACAAAACTACATATTGATGGCGGTTTTTTGCACACTCTGATCAGGTTGTTAGCATGCAGGCATATAGGCGGGTAGCGGTGTGCAGCCCAATAGCAGTGTTCAAAATATTGATCACTCTTTTGTGGCTCAGCGCCTGCAGTACTCCGCCTCAGGAAGCGCCGGTACACAGCCGGCCGCCGCCGCCGCCGGACAAAATCAGCCACCATACGGTGACCAGGGGCGATACCCTGTTTTCAATTGCATGGCGATATGGTCTTGATTATAAGGCGCTGGCGCGGCGCAATAACATAGATTCCAGCTATCGCATCTACCCCGGGCAGCGGCTGGTGCTGGACACCAGCTTTAAACCGGTTGCAAAGGCCCAGCCGCGCAAACCGGTTTTGCGTTCAAAAAGTCAAACGAAATCGGCGCCGCCGCCGCCGCGCGCTGTGCCTGCCGGGGGGGCTCTCACCTGGCAATGGCCGGCCGGAGGCCGGCTGCTGCGGCGCTTCTCGCCGGATAACGCCCTCCACAAGGGGATTGATATTG
The DNA here is from genome assembly GCA_028280195.1 of Exilibacterium sp. Taxonomy (GTDB): domain Bacteria; phylum Pseudomonadota; class Gammaproteobacteria; order Pseudomonadales; family Cellvibrionaceae; genus Exilibacterium. Next base: position 21,439 of record JANQMH010000131.1, on the reverse strand, counting down.
TTGGAAATATGGGCGAGCCTGTAGTTTCAGCAGCTGCAGGTACCGTGGTATACGCGGGCAGCGGGCTGCGGGGTTACGGCAACTTGTTGATCATAAAACATAACCAGCGCTACCTGAGTGCCTATGCTCACAGCCGCAGTTTACTGGTGAGAGAGGGGCAGCGGGTTCAAGCTGGGGAAAAAATTGCCGAAATAGGTTCAAGTGGCACTGATAGAAGCAAGCTGCATTTTGAAATACGTCGCAATGGCAAGCCGGTCGATCCGCTGAAGTATTTGCCAAAACGGTAAAATGTGGCTGTTAACCGCACAATAAAAAACGATATGCAGTTACTACTGCTGCAGCGGTTAAAAAAGTAGAGGTCCACAGAGGGTGTACGGGATAATGGGCAAGCAGCTGTATCGGTTGCCTGAATGTACTAAAACCGATAACTCAAAGGGCTAGCAAGATGGCAGTATTACGTAGGGAAGAAAGCAACAAGCAAATCGAAGAGGGTTTCCTGCTACAGGAAGTGGACTCTGATATAAACCTGAACGAGGATGGGGCCACCGAAGTTGCTGAAGTTCCTGTCACACCCACTAAACAACCTAAACCCAGAAGCCCTCGAATCGAGGGAGACAAATTCCAGAAAACACTCGATGCCACCCAGCTTTATCTGAACGAGATTGGCTTCTCGCCGCTGCTGAGCGCCGAGGAGGAGGTCTTTTTCGCCCGCAAGGCGCTGCGCGGCGAGGAGGCTGCCCGCAAGCGCATGATCGAGAGTAACCTGCGCCTGGTGGTAAAAATAGCCCGGCGCTACGTCAATCGCGGTCTGGCGTTGCTGGATTTGATTGAAGAGGGCAATTTGGGTCTCATCCGCGCAGTCGAGAAGTTTGATCCGGAGCGCGGTTTCCGCTTCTCCACCTATGCCACCTGGTGGATTCGCCAGACCATTGAACGGGCCATTATGAATCAGACGCGCACCATCCGCCTGCCGATTCATGTGGTAAAAGAACTCAACGTATACCTGCGTGCCGCGCGCGAGCTGGCGCAGAAACTCGACCATGAGCCGACACCGGACGATATCGCTTCGCTGCTGGAAAAACCGGTGGAGGATGTCGAGCGGATGTTGGGCCTGAACGAGCGGGTAGCGTCTGTCGACGTGCCTATTGGACCTTCCTCGGACAAAGCGCTGGTGGACACCATCCCCGACCAGCAGGTTTCCGACCCCGCCACCCTGCTGCAGGACAGTGATCTCAGTGCCAGCATCAATGACTGGTTGTCGGAGTTGACCGAAAAGCAGCGCGAGGTGGTGGCGCGCCGGTTTGGGTTGCGCGGTTATGAGATGAGCACGCTGGAAGAAGTCGGTCGGGAGATCGGCCTGACGCGCGAGCGGGTGCGGCAGATCCAGGTCGAGGCGCTCAAGCGACTGCGGGATATTCTCGAAAAGCAGGGCCTCAACGGCGAAGCGCTGTTTAGCGTGTAGCGCTGCGGGTGGCGCGGTTCGGGGTTGGACCCTTCAGAGGGCCAGCGACTGGAACCGTGCCGCTGCTGAACCTTTTCCGGACCTCTTTTCCGCTAGTTCACCAGTGACTTGTTTTGTTTGCCTAAGGCAATTACCGTCAATTCACCCTTGTGCAGTTGCAATCTGGTGATGGAACCGTTGTCCGGTAAAAACTGCAATACCTGCTCCTGCTTGCGGATCGCACTGATTACGGCATTGATCAATACGAAATGGGTAAAGATAACGCTGCTCTGTGTCAGCTGCCTGAGCGCGTCCGCCGCCGCCTGTCGCCACTGCCGCAGGCTTGCGGGCTGTTCGTCCCAGCGCTGTTGCAATAGCTGTCTCAGCCATCGGCTCCGGTCCGGCAGTGCTATGCCGGCGGAGGGTATCTCGGCAAAACGGCTATCGCTACTTACTGTTACACGCCACCGCTGTGCCAGCGGCTCGGCGGTTTCGCGGGTGCGTGCCAGGGGACTGCTGATCAGTGGCATCGATGCCTGTGCCTGAAAGAAACCCGCCACCGCCTGTGCCTGGGCGCGACCCCTGTCGCTGAGCCCGGGATCGCTGGCGGACTGCCAGTCGGCCGCCGCTTCACCATGCCTGACCAGATAGAGCGTATGCATGCTTCAGCCGGCCGCCGGAGGTCGCTCGGCGCTGATGCCGGTAAACAGCAGCTGATAAAAATCCGCCGCTGCCTTGTTGGGATCTTTCAGCGGCAGGCGCTCAGTCCAGTCGGCGCTGGCATTGACGCTGCCCGATATCAACTGCTCGGCCACCACGGTATTGATAGCGCGGATACTGCCGTCTTCAATACCCTGCTGCACAAATCGCCGAAACTGGCGGTCGGTATTTCTGATCAGCTCGATCACTTTCCTGCGGCGCTGGCTGTCCAGTGAGGTGGCCAGGTTGTAGCGCACCAGCGGCCCCTCACTGGAGGTTTGTATACAGAACAGATCGTGCAGGCACAGTTGCAGTTTTTCCAGGCCGTCGCGGCCCTGTCGGCTGGCGCTGGCCTGCATGGTCCGGGTCAGTTCCAGGGTGCGCCTGAAGCACTCGTAAAGCAGCCCCTCCTTGTTTTGGATATGATAGTAAAATGCTCCCTTGGTGACTTCCAGCGCGGCGGCGATTTCGTCCAGCGAAGTGCCCCTGAATCCCTTGTGGTTGAAATAGCGGCTGCCGACCCGAAAGAAAGCCTCCTGTTTCAATTGATTCTGCGCCTTGCGATCAAAACCCGCCGCCACGGCGGGCGCCCCGATCTCTGCGTTTTGCCGCGGGTGGGGCCGGGCCCGGGTGGCCAGGCCGTAGAGGCAGATATTTAAGAAGGATTCGCCGGCAACGGGTATTTCCTCGGCGCTCAGGCCCCTGAGCCAGGTGGCCGTCCACTGCAGGTTGAAAAAAAACAACAGCGCCGTGGCGCTGGGCTCGCAGGCTTTGAGGCTGGCGTCGGCGATACCCTGTTCGATAAAACTGCGCACATCGCTGTAGAGGGCCTGGTAGCGCCGGCTTATCTCCTTGCGCTGGCTGTCTTTGAGCGTTTTGATTTCGGTGAGTATGGCGGTCTCGGCGCGGCGCTTGAGGGCGATATCGCGGCAGGTCTGGAAGTAGCCGCGGGTCAGCAGCTCGATTTTTTCCCGCCCACTGGCGCCGCTGTCCGCCTGGCGCAGCAGCGCCTGCTGCTCATCACAGCTCTGCCGGTAACACTGGTAAACCAGTTCCTCTTTGGTCTTTACATAGTAGTAAAGGCTGGTTTTGGTAAGTTCGAGGCGGGCGGCAATTTCTGCCAGCGTGGTCGAGCGCGTGCCCTTGCGATTAAACAGCTTGGCCGCCTCCGACAAAATGATCTGGCGTTTTTGCCGGTGCTGCCGCTGTCGGTTAAAAGGCGAGGCGCTTGCTGCCATAATTTGAGAGGCGTCTGTAAACTTTGTAGCCGAGATCAAAAAACATACCTAAGGTTCGAATGCTAGCACGATTCGACCCTCGGGTTGAAGTGCCCGCTGTGCCACTGCGGCGATTCTTGAAAGTTGTGTTTGCATACTGTAAGTTCAAAATTTTTGACACCGGCCATCTTCACCCTACATTTCCACGGGAGCGCTGTAACATGACGCCGAATATTTCCACCGACCAGATCGACGATTTCATCGGCAGGGAGTTACCTCCCTCACCCTGGTTCAAAATTGACCAGTCGCGTATCGATACCTTTGCCGACGTCACCGAGGACCGCCAGTTTATCCACGTCGACCCCGAGGCGGCCGCACAGACACCCTTCGGCAAGACCATTGCCCACGGTTTTCTGACCTTGTCGCTGCTCTCCCATCTGGCGGAGAGTTTTGCACTGATCTTAGAGGGCGCGCAAATGGGCATCAACTACGGCTTTGACAAGGTGCGCTTCATCAATCCGGTTACCGTTGGCAGCGAGGTGCGCGCGCTGGCGACGGTGGTCAGCATCGAGGAGAAAAATCCCGGTCAATGGCTTACCAAGTACGCGGTGACCGTCGAGATCAAGGGTGAGGAAAAGCCGGCGCTGCTGGCTGAATGGCTGGGCATGCAAGTCCTTAAATCATCTTGAAACATCATCCTGAAACAGGGGGGCAAGCAGTATGAGTATCAGTTTTAAAGACCGGGTGGCCATTGTCACCGGCGCCGGCAACGGCCTGGGGCGCAGCCATGCGCTGGCATTGGCCGAGCGCGGCGCCAAAGTGGTGGTCAATGACCTCGGCGGCAGCCGCGATGGCAGCGGCGCCTCCTCCGAGGCGGCGCAGGAAGTCGTGGAGACAATAGCGCGGGCCGGCGGTGAGGCGATTGCCGACGGTGCCAATGTGGCAAATTACGAGGAAGTGTCGGCTATGGTCGAAGCGGCCATGGCCGAGTGGGGGCGGGTGGATATTCTGGTCAACAATGCCGGCATTCTGCGGGATAAGTCTTTCAGCAAAATGGGCCTGGATGACTTTGCCATGGTGGTGCAGGTGCACCTGATGGGCTCGGTCAACTGTACCAAGGCGGTGTGGGATGTGATGAGGGACCAGGGCTACGGGCGCATTGTGATGACCTCGTCCTCCAGCGGCCTCTACGGTAATTTCGGCCAGTCCAACTACGGCGCCGCCAAAACCGCGGTGGTTGGCCTGATGAATACGCTGGTTCTCGAAGGCCAGAAATACGATATCCGCGTCAATACGCTGGCTCCCACTGCCGGTACGCGGATGACGGAAGATCTGATACCCGAGGAGATTTTCAAATTGATGACGCCCGAGTCGGTGACCACCGGCCTGCTGACCCTGTGCCACGAGGAGGCGCCCAACCGTTTCATTCTGTGCTGCGGCGCCGGCGGTTTTGCCAGCACCCATATTTACGAGACCGATGGTATTTACCTGCCACCGGAGCAGCAGACACCGGAAAATGTGCTCGCCCGCTGGTCTGAAGTCAACGATATCAGCACGCAGCAGGAATTAACGGCCGGCGCCCAGCAGACCGAGAAGTTCGTCAAAAAGGCCATGGGGCATTTTGGTATCGAGGGGTAGAGGGGCCGGTAGCGCAGTTCCTCCGAAAAACCCACCACAAGTGGGTTTTTTGTTTTGGTGCTGCGCATATTGCGAGTCGTACTGCCGGCACAAGCCGCCACGGCAACTGCGGTGATGGAAAATCACCGCTCCAGATACTGCAATTTTCCTTCCACCCCGTCCCATTTCTCGGCATCGGGCAGGGCGTCTTTCTTTTCCGTGATATTGGGCCAGACCTCTGCCAGCTCGCCATTGAGGTCGAGGAAGGCCTCCTGTCCGTCGGGTAGCTCGTCTTCTGAGAAAATCGCATCCACCGGGCACTCCGGCTCACACAGGGCGCAGTCGATACATTCATCGGGGTGGATAACCAGAAAATTGGGGCCTTCGTAAAAGCAATCCACAGGGCATACCTCGACGCAGTCGGTATGCTTACATTTGATGCAGTTTTCCCCAACCACAAAAGTCATGGGACAGAACTCCCTCAATCAGCTACAACGAGCCGCGCATTTTACCAGCATTTATCGCCGCTTGGGGAAGCTTTTATTGGCATAAGAATATACCCGCGCCGATCAATCCGTAACCAGTTTTCTCAAGTCATACAGCGCTTCCAGTGCCTGTTTGGGGGTCATCCCGTCGGGCTCGAGAAGCCGCAGTTGCTCCACCGCGGCGTGGGGTTGGGCGGCGCTGAACAGCTCTCCCTGAAATGGCATGTCAGCCGCCGCCGTAGCCGCGCCAGCCGCCGGCGCCGCTGCAGGGGGGGCGTGCTGGCCGCTCTCGAGCAATTGCAGCTGCTGTCTGGCGCTGTCCAGCACCTCCGCCGGGATACCGGCCAGCTTGGCGACTTCCAGTCCGTAGCTCTGGCTGGCCGGACCGGGCTGGATACTGTGTAGAAAAACGATGCTGTCGTTGTACTCGGTCGCATCCAGATGCACATTGGCGACTCCGGCAACGGTGTCCGGCAGGGCGGTAATTTCGAAATAGTGAGTGGCAAACAGGCTGAAGGCGCGCACCCGCTGCGCCAGATGAACCGCGCAGGCCCAGGCCAGCGACAGGCCGTCGAAGGTGCTGGTGCCGCGGCCGATTTCATCCATCAACACCAGGCTGTTGGCCGTGGCATTGTGGAGGATATTGGCGGTTTCCGTCATTTCCACCATAAATGTGGAACGCCCGCCGGCCAGGTCGTCAGAGGAGCCGATGCGGGTAAAAATGCGGTCCACCAGGCCCAGGCGACAGGACTCGGCCGGCACAAAGCTGCCGATATGGGCCAGCAGTACAATCAGCGCGGTCTGGCGCATATAGGTGGATTTACCGCCCATATTCGGGCCGGTAACGATCAGCATGCGGCGCTGATCGTTAAACTCCAGGTCATTGGGGACGAAGGGTGTGTCCAGCACCTGCTCAACTACCGGATGGCGCCCGGCGCCGATACGGATACCGGGCTGCTCTGCCAGTTCGGGGCTGCAGAAACCCAGGCTGTCGGCGCGCTCCGCCAGTGCCGTGAGCACATCGAGTTCCGATACACCGGCGGCGGATTCCTGCAGCGCCGGCAGCTGCTCATTGAGGGTTTCCAGCAGGGCTTCATAGAGGGCTTTTTCCCGCGCCAGGGCGCGGCTTTTGGCCGACAGTGCCTTGTCCTCGAATTGCTTCAGTTCCGGGGTGATGAAGCGCTCGGCATTTTTCAGTGTCTGCCGGCGAATATAGTCGGCCGGCGCCTGTTCGGCCTGGGCGCGGCTGATCTCGATAAAGTAGCCGTGCACGCGGTTATAACCCACCTTGAGGGTGGCCAGGCCGGTGCGCTGGCGCTCGCGGCTCTCCAGGTCGGTGAGAAACTGGCCGGCGTTGCTGCTGATATTGCGCAGTTCGTCCAGTTCGGCGTCGTAGCCCTCGGCGATGACCCCGCCCTCGCGGATAACCACTGGCGGATTCTCTACGATGGCCCGTGCCAGCAACTCCACCAGGCCCGGGAAGGTGGCTATGCTGGCGGCGAGCTTTGTCAACAGCGGCCCGTCGAAGCGGGCGAGCTGATCCTGCAGATCCGGATAGACTGCCAGGGAGGTGTGCAGGCGCGACAGGTCGCGCGGGCGCGCCGAGCGCAGCGCCAGGCGGCCGAGAATACGTTCCATGTCGCCGACCTGCTTGAGGCTGGTGTGCAGTGCCTCGAAGCTGTAGTTGATCTGCAATTGGGCAATTGCCTGCTGGCGGCCGAGCAGGGTGTCGCGGCTGCGCAGCGGGCGGTTCAGCCAGCGCCGCAGCAGGCGGCCGCCCATGGCGGTGGCGGTGCGGTTCATCACGGCGTAGAGGGTATTGTCATCGCCGCCGGCGAGGTTGGTGTCGAGTTCCAGGTTGCGGCGCGTGGCCGCATCCATGGCGACGGCCTGATCGCGGTCCTCGACGCCGATGCTGCGGATATGGGGCAGGCCGGTGCGCTGGGTCTCGCGCGCATAGGCCAGCAGGCAGCCGGCGGCGGCGACGGCGGTGCGCAGCTGATCGCAGCCGAAGCCGGCCAGGCTCTGGGTGCCGAACTGCTGGCACAGCAAGCGCTCGGCCGTATCCAGCTCGAACTCCCAGGGCGGGCGCCGGCGCAGGCCGCGGCGGCCCTCGCCCAGCGACGGATCGCTGCAACCATCTGGCAGTAGCAGCTCCGCCGGGTTGAGGCGCTGCAGTTCGCTGAGGGCCGCCTCCAGGCCGTTTACCTCCAGTACCTGAAAGCGGCCGCTGCCGATGTCCAGCGTGGCGATGCCGTAGGTGGCGTCGCTTTCATAGACCGCTACCAGCAGATTATCGCGGCTTTCGTCCAGCAGCGCCTCGTCGCTGACAGTGCCCGGGGTGACGATTCTGACTACCTTGCGCTCCACCGGCCCTTTACTGGTATTGGGGTCGCCGATCTGCTCACAGATGGCCACGGATTCCCCCAGTCGTACCAGTTTGGCCAGGTAGTTGTCGGCGGCATGGTAGGGGACGCCGGCCATGGGAATCGGCTCGCCGGCGGCTTTGCCGCGCGCGGTCAGGGTGACATCGAGCAGTTCGGCGGCTCTTTTGGCATCGTCGTAAAACAGCTCGTAGAAATCCCCCATGCGGTAGAAAAGCAGTTCCTGGGGGTGTTCTGCCTTGATGCGCAGGTATTGCTGCATCATGGGAGTATGATTTTTGAGAGCTTTAACTTCTTGATTCATTTGGCTTTTTTTGTCCCGCACACACTTTTGATTTAGCGGTGTATTGTACGCAAAGTGTGGCTTGGACCCAAATAAATCAATAACTTAATCATTGAAGTGATCTGATCAATGACAAAAGTGTAGGTATTTGTGTAGTTTTTTGTGAAGGTTCTTTTGAATTTTAAAAGCTACACAAACGGCGTGTAAACCTCGTGTATATTAGGGCCATCCAGATTTAGAGTTTTCCTGCGTAGACTATGGTTACCATGATTTTAATGAAATTACTGCCAAACCTCTTGCTCAAGTGTTCTTTTTGCAGTTCTATCTTGCTAACCCTCTGCGCTTACCCTAACCTGTGCCATTTTTAATAATGGGAGAGATTTGAGGCAGCACGTTGAGTTTATATCGATCAATTAAAAAGGTTTTGCTGTATCCCGGGCTCATCAGAGGCTTTCAATATTTTAAGCGTTTCTAGCCCCTATTCATATCATATAGACATATAAGAAGCGGTGCTCTTGGGGGGGATAACTGATCTTTTTACTACTTAGGGGATTCCGCAGGAAGTGCCGTTTGACGTTAGTTAAGACCGAAAATCAGGAATCCCTGAGTACAAAGGCGCAAAGGATGAGTAATGCCGATACCTGACTACCAAACCATTATGAGGCCACTGTTGGCAATGTTGGAGGACGGCGCTCAACGTAGGCTCAGTGAACTATATACTGAGCTATGCGACCAGTTTGAGCTTACTGAAAATGAACGTGAGCAGAGGGTAAACAGTGGGCGGCAAACGGTGATGAGAAACCGCGTCGGCTGGGCGCGAACATATCTGCATAAAGCCGGATTACTGACGATACCTGTTCGTTCTTATTGCCAGATAACCGAGCGTGGTCGCAAAGCATTGTTGGATAATCCAGAAAGACTCGACAACCGATACTTGAAACAATTTCCTGAATTTATTGCTTTTCAAACACCAAAAACCAAGAAAACAGATACTGCTCAAGCGCAGCCGGGTGCTGGTATCAGCGGTCATGACAGTCAGGAAGCGGGTATCGAGGACATCGCTACGCCGGAAGAAGCACTTCAAGCCGCCTACACGGCACTTCAACAGACATTAGCCTCAGACCTGCTGGACACCATTAAACAGGGACCTCCAGCCTTTTTTGAACAGCTGGTCGTTGACGTGATGCTGGCCATGGGGTATGGGGGCTCCAGGGAGGAGGCAGGCAGAGCTACGCAACTGAGCGCTGACGGTGGTATAGACGGTATTATCAGTGAAGATCGCCTGGGTTTGGATAATATTTACCTTCAAGCAAAGCGTTGGGAAGGAACAGTGGGGCGGCCGGACATTCAAAAGTTTGCTGGTGCTCTTCAAGGTATGAAGGCGAAAAAAGGAGTGTTTATTACCACGTCGGATTATTCTACAGAGGCAAAAGCGTTTGCTTCCAATCTTGATAGCAGCATGGTCTTGATTAATGGCGATCAGTTGGCCGAGTTAATGATCGAGTTTGGTGTAGGTGTTACGACGAAAGAGACCTACATTGTTAAGGCGATAGATACGGATTACTTCTTAGACGACTAATTGACACTCACTAAAACGCAGTACCGTGAAGCTAATTGGAGTGGATCGATTGTAGTATTTTATTAGAGACCAGACATGACTGACAGTGAAACCACAGAAACGATTGAAGCTATTGAAGATGGCATGATCTTAGACTACATCACCGATCAGCCCATTAAAGAGGGGCCGAAAGAGCCGGTGGTGCAGCGCACCGCACGGGCGCTGTTTCATGAATATCATATTGATATCGATGATATGGTCCGCGATTTTGTTGTAACGGTAGAAGAGGCTAATAGTAAAAAAAAGAAGATCAAAATTGATATTGCGATTTTTTCGGCGGGTGATGAACAAATAGCGGAGAATATCAAACGGGTTGTCGTGTGTGAAAAGCAGCCCAAGGTAGGGAAAAAAGTCCCACTGATGCGCAGTCACGAACAGGCCAAGTCTGATTTGGCGAAGCTCGAATCGATTATGCGGGCTTTGCCCCAGTGCGACTGGGGTTTATGGACTAACGGTGTGGATTTTTTCTATGTGCAAAAAACGGAAACGCGCTTTGATACCGAGTTTAATCCGGTGGGCGACTGGCCTTTAGGAGGTGATAGTTTTGGTACGCGTGAAGTTTACTCCGATGCACAGTTTCGTGTTGCTAAAGAAGATGTATTGCGTATTACCTTTAGACGTTGCCATAACTATATCCACGGTAATGAAGGTATGAGTAAAGAGGTTGCCTTTTGGCAGTTCCTCTACTTGATCTTCGCCAAGATGCACGATGAGAAAGTCAATCGTCCTCGTCAATTTTGGGCGGGTCCGACGGAGCAGTTTAGTGCTGAAGGGCAGAAAAGTATTCGTGCCCGTATCGAGCCGCTGTTTAAACAGGTGAAAAAAGAATACAAGCAGTTTGGTGTTTTTGACGGCAGCGAACAACTCAAGCTTTCCGATCGCGCTTTGGCGTTTATGGTATCGGAACTGTTTAAGTATGATTTTGGCCGTACTGAAATGGATGTAAAGGGGGCTGCTTACCAAAAAATTTTCGGTAATAACTTACGTGGTGATAAAGGGCAGTTTTTTACTCCTCGCAGTGCTATTGATTTGATGGTGGAAATTATTGCACCGCAGGAAAACGAAACAGTCTTAGATCCCTCTTGTGGAACGGGGGGATTCTTAGTTTCTACTCTCAAACATATTGAGTGGGAAGTTAGGAAGGAAATATGTAAGTCCCCCAGATTTCCAACAGATACGGAATGGAAAAAATACACAAGAGGTTAGCCAACTATTCTGCAAAAAAACTATTTGGAGCTGATTTTGATCCCGATTTAGTCAAAGCCTCTCAGATGAATGTGGTCATGGGAGCAAATGAAATGGCTAATATTCATCACATGAATTCTATCGAGTTCCCCCAAGGGCATTTATCTGGTGTAAAGCCGTTTCTTAAGAATGCGAAGCTAGGCACATTGGATGTTGTACTAACGAACCCTCCATTTGGTGCTGATATTCCAATTACCGATAAACATATTTTGGATCAGTTCGAGATGGCGAAAAAATGGGAAAAAACCGATAATGGAGGATTCAGGAATACTGGTGAGTCGCATGGATCTGTAGCTCCAGAGGTGCTGTTTGTGGAGAGGAGTATAAAATGGGTTAAGCCTGGTGGAAGAATAGGAATTGTTTTACCCAGCGGAATGTTAGGAAATCCTGGCCCAGCTATGGCTGCTTTGAGATGGTGGATTATGAAAAACTGCTGGGTTATAGCTGCGGTAGACCTTCCCGTTGAGTGCTTTATTGTTGAGGCCAATGTAAATATAAACACTACATTATTGTTTCTGAAAAAAAAGACTGAAACTGAGATTGCGGTTGAAGACCTGCGAGGAGAAGTTAGCTATGAAGTTTTTATGGCCGTCTCTGAAAATACAGGATTTGATAGGCGAGGTAATGTTCTTTACAAAAAACACCCGGATGGCGAGGACGTAGTAGAGGTTGTGGAAGAAGTCGAGCGAATACGTGTAGGAAAAAAATTAGTAGAACGAACCTTATGGCGAAATAAAAAGGTAATAAATAATGACCTTCCTGATATTTTAGATAAATTTAAGTGCTTTAAAGAGAGTGGAAGGGGAGCCGAGGCTCATCAACAATACACTTTCTGTGAGCCAAATAATAGCTAGAAACGGCTCAAATATAGGGCTATACTGAGCCGAAAACTGAAGATAACTGGCTCAAGCGCATGAAATATAGCTGGCAACACCCAGATTGGCCGGATTTTACCTATGATGATACGCAATTTCGTGACGTCTTGTACCAGTACGCATTAGAAGCTGGTCGATTATCCGGCGGAATGGGCCAGTTACAGGATAGGCTGCAATACGAAGCTTATGTTGACCTCATGGTTAGCGAGGCTATCAATACCAGCGAGATTGAGGGCGAACGACTGGATCGAGAGGATGTTCGTTCTTCCATCAAGAATTTTTTGGGCCTAAGCAATCCTCCTGTTCGCGTTGTGGACCCTCGAGCCGAAGGCATAGCTGCGCTCATGGTTGATGTTCGTAAAACCTTTTCTACTCAACTGACAAAAGACAAACTTTTCCACTGGCATCAGCTGGTGATACCAGTACAGAACAATGGTTTGTTACATCAGATACAGGTTGGCCAGTGGCGGACATCAGAAGAGCCAATGCAGGTGGTATCGGGTCCTATAGGTTATGAAAAGGTGCATTATGAGGCACCCCCGTCCAGGCTGGTCGAAGCGGAAATGACGTGTTTTCTTCAGTGGTATAACGACTCCAGCCCAATGAACCCCGACCGCAAAGAGATGTTGCCCGGACCTGTTCGTTCAGCGGTTGCACACCTGTGGTTCGAGTCAATCCATCCGTTTGATGACGGTAATGGTCGAGTTGGACGCGCCATTGCGGAGCAGGCACTAGCCCAAGATCTGGGGCGACCACCGTTACTCAGTTTGTCGACCGCCCTCGAAAGAGACAAAAAAGCCTACTACGAAGGTCTACACAAAGCGAGCGAGCCTAATCTCGATATTACGCCTTGGGTGAATTGGTTTTGTGAAACCGTTTTAAAGGCACAACAGGTGGCGGTACAGAATGTCGACTATGTACTGAAAAAAGCAAAGTTCTGGGATCAACACGAACGAAGCGGTTTAAATGATCGCCAGGTAAAGGTTATTAACAAGGTTTTCAGAGCAGGCCCAGAAGGTTTTGAGCATGGAGTGAGTGCTAAGAAGTACATCGGGATGACGGGGTGCTCAAAAGCTACCGCTACCCGAGACCTCACTGATCTTGTTGAAAAGGGATGTTTGTATCGTTTGCAAGGTGGTGGTCGGAACGCTCGCTATGCGTTGAATTTGGAAGGCGGTGGTGGGGTTCCGGGTTTTAAGGACTAGGAATAAGTCGTATTTGGGCTAATTCCAACTGACTATTAAAACTGTAGATTTTAATATAGGTTTTGGTTGTTATTTATTGCAAGTGATTGAAAAATAAGAAATTAACACCCCTGCATCATAGGGGTGTGTTCGTGTTTCTTTGTCGTTGTTTTTTCAGTCATTTATCTACTTAAGTGATTGCTTTTAAATAAAAATATTAATTCTCAACTATTTTGTTATCGTGTGAATTTTAATCAGATTTCATGTTTTTGCAGAAAAAAGTGTAACATTAAGCGTAGTATTTTCGATACGATCAAGTGGTATTTGAGAATGTTACACCTTTAGATGCTACCTGTTGCATCTCTGTGATCAACGGCAGAGTATGCGCGAAAATCGGAGCAGTTATGACCGAGCAAAGGGATGGGCAAAAGGAATGTCGGCGTACTCTGGGAGTCGATGCTGTACGGGTACTGGGAGATAACATTGCCAGTGAGGTGACTCGAAAAGATATCGTTGCACTCATCATGGAAATTGTTGACAGGGGAGCGAATGTACAGGCTGGCAGTGTGTTACGTGAGCTGTCAGCGTCTTAGGAATTTGCCATTGGTTTGGGTAAATTCGATGACCACTTTGTGAATCCTGCTATTTTAGCCAAAGCCGGCCTAAAGCAGGCAGAGGTAAAACGAAGTTGTGAGAGAGGGAAGCGCGCATTGTCGGATATGGAAATCGTCAAATTTCTTGGTTGGCTGCCGGGGTCCGTGTCAGAGATTGAACACTGGACTCCCAATGACCTGCGGCCAACTATTCGAATCGGTCTGCATGGCGGTCAATGAGTAGAAAGTGGCTTCAGCAAAAATCACATGGTTTTGCGGCCGCAATCTGCGCGGCGGCGCAGATTGCGAAAATGGTATTACCGCGTAATGCGAATAGTTTTTGTAGTAGCCTGAACTATTGTAAATAATAACCCACTTTACTATTGCAAATAATAACCCACTTTGGAAAAGTTATCTCGGTAGCGTATTGACGGGCCTGCCTTTGCTCGGTGGCCTCAGTGCGGCACTACCGTCAACCAGCGAACTCATGTACTCATAAGCGAGATCGCCAAACACCGGACACACCGCGGCACTTTCATCGACCGCCGCCTGAAAATGCACACCGGCCCAAACCCGGCTTTGCCCGCACTCTTCGGCAAAGTCAGTCCAGGTACTATAGGATATCAGTGTATCTTCAGCAGGTGTGATACCCGGTTCTATACGCGATCTGCCAGCACCTATGGTAAGCGCATAAACCATGTCGTCATCACCGAAAAATTGTCGCGCCGCCTGAGCATGAGCATAGCAAAAACAGGTGGTAGCAGACGGATATTCCGGATGGTCAGCCTCTTCAAGGTAGCTCTCCCACTCATTGCCCGGCAAATGAACCGTCCCTTTTCCAGGGCCGCCCCATGCTTCCACCAATCGATTTCTATACAATTTATGGATCGCGCTAAATGGCCTGACAGCATCGTATCTGTATTTTTCCTGCCAGACAAAAATACCGCTATCGAATGTTGCTATATTGACCAGGAAATCAAACTGAATAAATTCCAGTAAGGATAAATTCCTGACGTCTGTATTGGTAGAAACGGAAAACGACAATGATCGGAATTTATCATCGAACAACTCGGCTTTGACTTTCTGCGCATCTGTCAGGTTTGCCGATGCAAGCAATACTTCATCTGCCTGCTGTCGATATGCGCGACGATTACGGAATTTACTGTTGCGTGGTGGCGGCATATAGAACTGCCGGGGATCATCGTATGAGTAGGGTTCAACCAGTGCAAATTGCGGCGTGACAAACTGTTGGATCTTATACAAGCCCAGACCTTGACGCTGGAGATCCGGCTGCCAGCGGGAAGGGTTGCGCAATTTGTAGGCAGTGTTAACCGGCTTGTACCCGGTATAATCCGAATAAGGCAGCGGATTGAATTCACGTCCCTCATTGCCCAATTCGTTCAGGCCATCGTTGATTCGGCCGGCAACGACGGCATTGCCGGCGACGTTACCAAGACCAATCGGCGTGGTGAGATCGGTGCTATTGTCATCCGGGTCCAGACCAACATCAATGAACAACTCGCGCCAGGTCTGCTTATAGGTCGGCAGGAAGCTGTTAAGCACCCGAAGAGAGGCGTACATCACAGCAATATTAATATTCCTGTTTGTCGCCTCATGCGCCGGTCGGCGACCCAGATGCGAATACACACCTACCGCTGTCGGGTGATAGGCTGCGGTCGCGTCATACCAGGCGTTTGTGAGCAAGATAGCATAACGAAAAACCAGTGTGGCATCGCCAAAGTTTGTCGACGCACGCTCACTGAGTGCCGGTAGGCTGCCGAAACCAATGATATCCAGTGCGGCATTGTCAGTATCGAAATCAAAGTCCTCGTTGACTTGAGCATGGCTGTGCACAAAAAAAAGCAAGCCGCTTATCAACAACCCTATTCGGTAGACCATTTGAACTTTGCGTATTTTAAAAATCATAGGTTTACTCTCTTTTACTTTCCATTGACAGACGAGAATTTCTTTTAGGCATTACTCCCATTTATTCCAGCTTTGAACGCCATCTCAGCTACTTCTTCATAGTGTTTTTCTCCCAAGTCATGAACAAGAAAATGGTCACCCTCAAACTCCTTTATTTATTTCAAAATCTCGACTGCTCACAAACTTCCATTTCTCCATCTGCTGCAAGTCAGCGTCTAGCGGGCGCAAGACGCGGTTAGTATTTTCACCCTGTCGTTCAGCGGGATATTCGAGACCGAATAATCGCTGTCCAACAGTTCTCGGGCCACACTAGACATGTAAGAAAACCAGCTGACCTGTTTTTTTTAATTTGTTTCGGCAGGATGCGGAAGCGGTGCTTGAATCTCGCGGGCCTTGGTCGTGGCGCTGGTCTCACCCATGATAGCTTTGCTAATCATAATAAGAATAATTAGCATTATCAACAGTATATTCATTATATATAGCTTTACGGTATGTTGCTTTGGATTCTAATCTACTGGAGTTATTGCAGCCATTGGAGAGCAAGTAATTGATTTGCCTTTCTTTTGCCGACGCCATTGATTTCCGTGACTGCCTGTGACCGTCGGCAATCCCGGAAGTTTGTCGCTTCAGACCCTGAAAACCGCTTTGAGCTTTGAGTGGTTAATCAACAAGCGAAGATCTCAAACAGGTAACACATTGGTTGAGCCGCTGGCTACCGGAATCAGGTGCAACCGAATAAAGGTTGCTTATACCGTTTTTAAAGGCGACGAGGCCGAGAAGTCCAATCTTGCCAACGGGCAAGTGGATCGACAGGCTCGGACTCTATTGCCACTCAATTTCAAAGTTGGAGGCGCTGTGCATGGCGTGCAGGGGATGCCGAGAGAAACTCAAGTGAGGTGATACTGTGAATAACCCGGAACAAGGTGATACCGTGAACAAATCGTACGATGATGTGGTGCCGAGCGACACGAAGTGCCCGGTGTTCGAGCTTACGCTGGTATTGCGACAAACCGATCCTCTCGCTTTGATTGAAACACTGATCGGCGCCTATTCGGAAGAAGACTATTACGTTTATGAAAAGCCGGCGGATGCCTGCTGGCATATCGCGCTGGGCATTCAGGCGGCGCTTGTGCTGACGCCGACAACAATGACATTCACCCATTTTAACCGCCCGCCGGTAACAGGAACCCTGCAAGGTAGAATGTCGGATATTGCCCGCCGCTTTTTCCAAAGCGAAGGAGGAGGGGGTTGGAATATGTATGGTCAAGCCGCGTTCGAATATGCCGCCCATGTTCGAGGAGTAAAGCGCGCGGCGGCTTCGTCGGAGGAAAAATGGCCTTTGTTGAGCCTAATGGTGCCACGTACCGAAATTACGGTCAGGCATCAGAGCGTTACCATTCGTACGAGGGACATAGAGACGTTAACAGAAATACAGGCATTATTGACCGGCGAGATGCGGCCTCGTTCCGACTATAAAGTGTCTCCCATCGATACTGAAAGCGGGAGAGATGACTACCTGCGGGCCGCGGCAGAGGTGCTCGATGAGATTCGGTCGGGTCGGTGTCAAAAAGTGACCTTTTCCCGGCGAGTAAACGTGCCCGGGCACATGGATATGCTGGGGACCTATCTGCAGGCCAGGCCAAAGCACACACCCTCTCGTTCCTATCTGGTCAAGTTCATGGAGCATGAAGTATTGGGTTTCAGTCCGGAGTTGGTAGTGGCTGTAAAAGGACGAACCGTATCCACCGAGCCAGTGGCCGGTACGCGGGCATTGCAGACGTCGGATGCCGATACGGCGGACCTGCGCAAAGACTTGCAGTCCGACCCCAAGGAGATTGTCGAACATGCGATTTCGGTGCGTGAAGCGTTCAGGGAAATGGAGGCGTTCTCCCAGAGTGTCAAGGTGGATGAATTCATGTCCACGCTCGAGCGCGGCAGCGTACAGCATATTGCTTCCGAGGTAACCGGCACCCTGAAGGATAACAAGGACGCCTGGGATGCCTTCGATGTGCTGTTTCCACCCATCACCGCTTCCGGTATTCCAAAGACCACATCGATCGAAGCCATTTTGCGGATGGAAGAGGAATCCAGGGGGCTGTATTCCGGCGCGATACTGATGGTGGGCGAAAAGGAATTCGAGGCGTGCCTGGTATTGCGATCCGCGTTTCAGGAACCGGGCAAAGCATGGATACAGGCGGGATGCGGTCTGATCGGGTTATCCAATCCGGAGCGAGAATTCACCGAAACCATCGAAAAGTTCGCAGGTATCGCACCCTACGTTGTCTGCGAAAACTAGTCTGCGAAAACTAGCTTGCGAAAATTAGTCTGCGAAAACTAACGCGGCCTATGGCCACAATCCATCCCTACAATAAGATGGTAGTGGAGAGAAAACTGTAGCTGCGCCCGCTTGGTTTTGAGGGTGGTCGACCTGCATCCTTTAGCTATGTTTGAGAGAGGATCTCGATGTCTGAACTGAATATTCCGGAAAAGCTCAACGCCGCAACCGTTTTCGTCGACAGACACATGGATGAGGGACGCAGTAACCGGCCCGCCATCCTCTGTGACGAGCGTGTCATCAGCTATGGCGACCTTCATGAAAACGTCAACCGCTTCGGCAATGTCCTGCGGGGGCTGGACGTCCGCATTGAAGAACGCGTCGCAATTCTTTTGCCCGACGTTCCAGAATTTGCGTTTGCGTTTTTTGCAACTATCAAAATAGGGGCAGTGGCCGTGCCACTCAATACCCTGCTCGGTTGCGCGCAATACGAGCATCTCCTCGACGACAGCCGCGCCCGGGTGCTGGTGATCCATTCCTCCCTGCTGGAGGCCGTTTTACCCATCCGCGGCAAGCTGAAATACCTCGAATATATCATCGTCTGTGGCGGCGAGGCGGGAGATCTTCCCCGTCTGGAGGAACTGATCGAAAACGCATCGCCCTTGCTCGACGCAGCCGATACCGGCTGTCACGACGTTGCCCTGTGGCTCTACAGTTCGGGAACTACGGGGCTCCCCAAGGGGATCGTGCACCGGCACCAGGATATGATCGTGACAGCCGAGCGGTATGCAAAACAGACCCTCGGTCTCGATGCGGCGGACATTTCTTTCTCCGTGCCGAAGCTCTTCTTTGCCTATGGACTCGGCAACAGCCTCTATTTCCCGCTCTGGACGGGCGGGACTGGCGTACTCCTGCCGGGCACACCTACACCCGAGGCGGTATTTCACATCATCGAGCGGTATCGTCCGACGATTTTCTACAGTGTCCCCACCAACTACATGATGTTGCTGCAAGCCGCCGAGCGTGAGGGGTGGGAGAGTTTTGGCCGCATTCGCGCATGCATATCCGCAGCCGAACCCCTGCCCAAGCCCCTGTTCGAACAATGGCGTGATCGCTTTGGGCTCGAGCTCCTGGAGGCCATCGGGTCCACCGAGGCTTTGCATATCTTTATCGCCAATCGGGCGGGCAGTGCCAGGGCCGGCAGCACAGGACAAATCGTGCCGGGATACGAGGCAAAGATCGTAGACGGTGATGGCAGCGAACTCCCGGCGGGGGAACGGGGCACCCTCCTTATCCGGGGAGACAGCATTACCCTGGGATATTGGAACAACCCCGAGAAGACCCGGGCAACCCTCCTGGGGGAGTGGTGCAATACCCGCGACAAATTCTGGGTGGACGAAGAGGGGTTTTACTATTACGTCGGCCGCGAAGACGACCTGATGAAGATAGGGGGTCAATGGGTCTCTCCAAACGATATCGAATCGGTTCTGCAGGAACACCCGTCGGTCCTGGAAACCGGGGTGGTCGGTGCCGCCGACGAGGGCATCATTATGCCCGTTGCCTACGTTTCGCTGAGGGGAGGGTATTCGCCGTCCTCCGAGCTTGCCCTCGAATTACAGGATTTCGTCAGGGAGAACTCGGCGCACCACCACGCCTGTTGGATCGAATTTATCGACGAGGTGCCGAAGACCACGGTCGGCAAGATCCAGCGTTCCGATTTGCGCCGCATGGACGAGTTGCGCCGAATGGATCGGGGGCAATCCGGCGCGTTTGTGGGCGAGTTGGAAAAATCGGGTTCCGCGCAAGAAAAGCGGGAGAGGCTTATCGCCTACCTTCGGGCGCAGGCGGCCATCGCCTTCGGTCTCGATGCATCCAAACCCTTATCCCCGCAGACCAGCTTTTTCGATCTGGGGATGGACTCCCTGGCCGCCGTGGCGCTCAGGAACCG
Source organism: Exilibacterium sp. (assembly GCA_028280195.1). Lineage (GTDB taxonomy): Bacteria > Pseudomonadota > Gammaproteobacteria > Pseudomonadales > Cellvibrionaceae > Exilibacterium. Next base: position 1,649 of record JANQMH010000131.1, on the reverse strand, counting down.
TTTGCAAATCGGATTGGGGCGCCCGGTGTCATCGGCGGCGCTGTTCAAACATGCCACACTGGATGCGCTGACGGACCATATCATCGACCGGGTATTACAGCCGGACGCCGCCGGGAAAAAGATGGCGGGTTCCTTCGAATCCCATGGTGAGGCGCTGCCGCAACTCGTTCCGCGCCCGCAAGAACGCTCGCAACCCTTCCCACTCACCGACATCCAACTCGCCTATCTCTTTGGCCGCGGCGACACTTTCCTCGGCAACGTCGCGACCCATTGGTACACGGAGATCGATTGCGACTATGACGACGCCGGGCTGGCCCGTTTCAACGCGGGCTGGCAGCGTCTTATCGAGCGCCAGGACATGCTGCGGGCCGTTATGCTGCCCGACGGACGGCAACAGGTCCTGGAAGAGGTTTCGCCTTACGTTATCCGGGTAACTGATCTCATCAATCAGCCCGAACAGATCGTAGAGGCCAAACTGATGGAGATCCGGGACAGGATGTCCCATCAGATACTGGACCCCTACACCTGGCCCATCTTCGAGATCCAGGCGACCCGGCTCGCAGAGCGCCGCACCCGGCTCCACGTGGGGCTGGATCTGCTGATCATGGACGCCTGGAGCATGTTCCTGATCTTCAGGGAGCTTCACGACATCATCCATGACCCGCAAAAACTTTCTCCCCTGGAAATCACCTTCCGAGATTACGTGCTGGCCGAGGAGGCATTCCGGGAAACCGCCCATTACCGTCGAGCGCGCGAGTATTGGTTCGCGCGTCTTGACGGACTGCCGCCGACACCGGATCTGCCCTTTGCGGTCATGCCTGAGGCGCTGCAGCGCCACCAGTTCACCCATCGCGGGCTGACGCTGCCCGCCGACGCTTGGCGCCGCCTCCAGGATCGGGCAGCGAAGGCCAATCTGACGCCATCGGCCCTGTTGCTGGCCGCGTTCGCGGAGGTTCTGGCCATTTGGAGCAAGAGCCCCCATTTTGTTATCAATATCACGCTCTTCACCCGGCTGCCATTGCACCGGCAGATAAACGAGGTTGTGGGGGATTTTACTTCCTTGCTGCTTTTGGAAGTCGACAACTCGGTGCCCGAGCCATTCGTTCAGCGGGCGCACCGGATTCAACAGCAGCTGTTGGAAGATCTGGATCACAATGCCATCCACGGCATCCGGGTACTGCGGGAACTGGCACGGCGGCAGGGTAGCAACCAACGCGCCGCCATGCCGGTGGTGTTCAGCAGCACCCTGGGTTTGGGCGCTCTCGGGTCCGATATGTCATCGGTCAGCCAGTTCGGCGAGATAGCCTACACCGTCAGCCAGACCCCCCAGGTATGGTTGGATTACCAGATATTCGAAAACAAGGGCGAGCTTATTCTCAACTGGGACTGCATCGAGGAACTTTTTCCGGCGGGGCTGCTTGACGATATGTTCGGCGCCTACTGCCGCATGCTGGATCTGCTTGCCACCGATAAGGCCGCCTGGCAACGAACCTCCTTCCACCAACCCCTGTTGACTGAACAACTCGCCGAACGGGCAGTTATCAACGACACGACCGGCGAGGTTTCCTCCGCATTACTGCACGATTTTTTCATGGCCCGCGCCCTCGAGCGGCCCGATGCGCTTGCCGTCATCTGCCGCGCACGGACGC
>JANQMH010000118.1 GCA_028280195.1 Exilibacterium sp. | reverse complement strand
ACCTTTTCCTCTACTCTGCCCGTTCCTGAACCGGTAAGCGGACTATAAAAACAATGGCGATTGGCAACAGCTCGGCCCATGTGCTCTACAGCAACAACGACCACGAGTGTCTGGTCTTCAGCAACCTGGTGGAGGGCCACGGTATCCAGGCCAATCAGTTTCTGCTGGTGGACGGCGACCACGTCGCCCTGATCGATCCGGGCGGCGATCTGACCTATACGCCGCTGTCCATCGAAATCAGTAAGCATGTCGATATCAGCAGCCTCGACTATGTGTTCGCCAGCCACCAGGACCCGGATATTATCGCCTCACTGCCGCGCTGGCTGATGCACACCCGCTGCAGTGTGGTCACATCCAAACTGTGGTCGCGCTTTCTGCCCCACCTGGCCTCCAGTTTTGTCACCAACCGTTTTTCCGGCGATATCGAGCAGCGCATTGTCGAGATACCCGACGAGGGTATCGCCATCAGCTTTGGCAACTCGGTGATCAAGGCAGTGCCGGCGCATTTTCTGCACTCGGTGGGCAATTTCCACTTTTACGACCCGGTCAGTAAAATTTTATTCTGCGGCGATATGGGCGCCTCACTGGTTGACGATCACGCCGAGCAAGCGGTCAGCGACTTCGAGGCGCACATTCCGCTGATGGAGGGGTTTCACAAACGCTATATGGCCAGCAATCGCGCCTGCCGGCTGTGGGCGGAAATGGTCAGCCGTATGGACGTGGAGATGCTGGTACCGCAGCACGGCAGGCCATTTGTCGGCAAAGCCATGATCGGGCAGTTTCTGAAATGGATCGCCAACCTGAAATGCGGAATTGACCTGATGAGCGAGCGGAATTTTCGGGCGCCGTAACAATCGAGCGGCGGCTTATCCGCTGTTCTTTTGCGCAACCAGCGCCCGGGTCGCCCAGGTATGAACGTAGTGACTGCCGCTGGCCAGGGCAACCAGCGCCACCAGCCACGGGCCGATCTGGAACATCAGCGACGGGAAAATCGGATAGACCTGATGCGTCAACACTATCAACGCAAAAGCAATCTGCACACCGGTGCTAACCTTGCCGAGAATACTCGGCGCCATCTGGTAGCGCCCGCATAGGCGGTGATAGGCGAGCGCGCCGCTGACAATGACCAGATCCCTGGCGGCGACAACAACCGCCACCCACCAGGGCAGCAAACCCACCACGGCGAAGCTGACATAGGCACTGACCAGCAGGGCCTTGTCAGCGAGCGGATCAACGACAGCGCCATAGCGGCTCAGCGCATTCAGTTTGCGCGCCAACCAGCCGTCAACACCGTCACTGAGCCCGGCAAAAACGGCAATCCACAATACGGCCGGGTAGTTTTCATTCAAGATCAGCACACAGATGGGCGCCGCTAAAATCAGGCGCAGCGTCGTCAATATATTGGGAATCTGCTTGACTACGGCATTAGTCACAGTGTTTCTTCAGTTTCGGCTACTGCCTTTACAAATTCGATGCTCTTATCAGCCTGTGGGCAGCGCTGGACATTTTCTCGCTTCGGGTAGGGGCTGTCCTTTCGGACAGCGCCCCCGCAGACCCGGACTTGAGCGTTAACTCATACGACTCCCCGGTGGTTATAATCTGGGCGCTTTGTTAGTATTCTAAGCACGCAGAGCTTTAAGCACGGCTTTGGGCTCTTTGGCTACGACATTTAAGAGAACTAACGCCGGCCCGTGCGGCGTTCGGTCTCCACGCTCCCAGTGCCGGAGAGTACTGACGCTTATACCAAAAGCTGATGCAAATTCGCTTTGTGACATGCCCACCTTTGCGCGGACGGCCTTAACATCTAATGGGCTGAATTCGTGTACTACCGCTTTATCGACTTTCCCATCAGAAAACTCAATAGCTTCTTTCAAACCTCGTTTGATACTAGAAAAAGCATTACTCATTTTGACCACCATACTGCCCTAACAAAAGGCCAGTTAATTTACTCAAAGTATTCCGTTCGGCCTTGGAAAGGTTAGCCTTTTCACCTTTACCAAAAACTGTTAGCAAAAAGAGGGGAATCGTTGCACTGTGGTAATAGTAAATAACACGTGCGCCACCACTCTTTCCCTTACCTTGTGCAGACCATCTCAACTTTCTGATACCGCCAGTTCCCTGCATCAGCTTACCGGATCGAGGGTGAACCGCTAGGTAGTTGATAATACTTGACTTTTCTTCTTCCTTGAGCAGTGACTCAGCTTTATGTATGAACTCAGGAAGTTCTACTATCGTCTGCATGAGGCGAAGTGTAATCCATTGGATTACAGGGGGTCAAGGACGGATTAGCAAAAAGCCTGTCAGGAAGTTGACAATGAGGCTGTATTCGTGGTTATGACAAAACCAGATCACAACAAGAGCCACACTCACGCTTGGTATCGCTGCAAGCACAACCATGGCTCCGAAAAGTGCAATTGAATCGAGGATACTTACTTTATACTGACCTAGCACCCAAAGCAGAGGAGCTACCAAAGCTGCCGGAAGTTTTTGTTATGACCCCGCGCTTAGAAGCTGTTTCATCACTCTCGACCTAACTGCGGCGGCACTAAATAGCGCTGTTTATCACTCGCCTCGCTACGGCCGAGAGTGATGAAACAGCTTCTCATTCATTTTCTGGTGGCCCGCAGCATCCACGATGTTTTTTCATGAATGCGCATGCGATCGGAAACTAACGCTGCCGTTGACTCATCATCTGCTGACTGTGCGAGTTTCAATACCTCTCTGGAGGTTTTGACCACTTGCTCGTGCCCCTTCGTCAATAAATCGACCATCGCCTCTGCACTCGGAACACCTTCAACTTCCTCGATGGAGCTAAGTCTGGAAAACTCCTTGTATGTGCCCGGAGCAGCGACATCCAAGGTGCGAATACGTTCCGCCACATCATCCACAGCAACAGCCAGCTCGGTGTAATGCTCTTCAAACATCAGGTGCAGTTCCCGGAATTGAGGGCCACTCACATTCCAGTGAAAATTGTGTGTCTGTAAGTACAGCGTATAAGAGTCTGCCAAAAGGCGCTTCAGCCCTTCGGCAATTTTCTTTCTGTCTTCAGCGCCTATTCCTATATCAATATCAGTCACTTTCATTTCCTCTCTGTATACAAGATTAACGCCTCCAGTCATAAGGCCTGGCTGGTGCGCATGCCATATTTTATCTTGATGCCGACATCTCCTCACGAATAATTTTGCGCAATGTTTGCTCGTCAAGGGGGCGTGAACCGATACACGAACGCAGCGCTTGATTAATGAGTGTCTGATAACCGAGCCCTTCTTTCTCAGCCTGCCCGCGAAAACTTTCCAGGACCTCGTTATCAAGCATGATTGTTATTCTGGTTTTACCTTTGGATTCAGCTTGCAGCTCTGCCAGTTGGGGGACACCCTCAGGCCTTTTAGCTTCAGGACACCTGTATTCTCTACGCATAGTGAAATACCTCACGCCGGGCAGGCTTTCGAGCAGTTATTAGGCGAATATGCTACTCAGTATGCATACTTTATATGCATAGTCAAATTTCAGCGAAACTCGCCAGAGGCAAGGGCTAATATTTCAGGGTTTACAGGCTGTGCAGATGAATGGTGTGCGGACACTCAAAACTTGACGCTAAAAATATCACAGGCCGTGGACAAAAAGGGGGTGGGAGGCCCTGTCGGCGGCCTTGCACCGCCGTCATATTGCGACCAATTTTTTCAGTTGCCCGGTCGCAGCTGAACTTGTCCGCTGTTTAAACCCGCTACTTAAAAAACCGCTCTTCCGCCATCTTATTCGCCACACTATGCGTAGGCAGGTTTTCTCTTTCACTGCGGCTGAATATTTCCTCCAGGGTCTTATCAATACCCTCTACATGCGCCATCAACTGTTCTCGAGAACCGCCCTGCCGCTGGTAATAGGCATCGATGATACCACCGGCGTTAATCACATAGTCCGGCGCATAGAGAATCTCCCGCTGCCGCAATACCTCGCCGTGCGCTTCGGTGGCAAGCTGGTTATTGGCCGCGCCGGCAACAATCGCCGCTTTCAGCTTGGGAATAGTGTCGTCATTGATGGAGGCGCCGAGGGCACAGGGGGCAAAAACATCCACATCCAGATTCCAGATGGCGTCACCGCTCACGGCTGTCGCCCCCAGCTCCGCTACCGCCCTGTCGACATTCTGCTCGAAGATATCGGTAACGTAAATCTCCGCACCGGCATCGCGCAAGTGTTTTGCCAGGCGGAAACCGACATTGCCGACACCCTGCAGCGCCACTTTCAGCCCCGCCAGATCGCTTTTGCCGAAGCGATAGCGAACTGCGGTTTTCAAACCGACAAAGACACCGTAAGCCGTGGTCGGCGACGGATCGCCACCGTGCTCGCTGCCCGCCACGAGGCCGGAAATATGCCCGGTGCGCTCGGCAATGGTGGCGATATCCGCCACCTTGGTACCGGAGTCCTCCGCGGTAATATAGCGCCCGCCCAGACTTTCGATAAAGTCGCCCATGGCGTGCAGCAGAGCATCGGTTTTCCCGGTTCTGGGGTCGCCGATAATCACGGCTTTGCCGCCGCCGAGCTTGAGATTGGCAATGGCGGATTTATAAGTCATACCCCGCGACAGGCGCAACACATCGCGCAGCGCCTCTTCGTCGCTGGCGTAGGGCCACATGCGGCAGCCGCCCAGGGCCGGGCCGAGATGGGTGTTGTGGATGGCAATGATCGCTTTTAAGCCGCTTCTGGCGTCGTAGTTAAATGCCACATGTTCGTGGTCCTGGTACTCAGGGTGGGAAAAGACTGACATCGAACGGCCTCGGTATTTTTATCGGTGACCGATATTTTACTGCCAGCGCCTGCATTAAAAATTGCGAATTTCAGCGGCTTTTGCCGCAGCCAAGCATTTTTTCACTAATTTTTCATCGAGAAATTAACAGTTATGCCAATTCTGACCTGCGGCGGTCCGGGGCCTGCATATGTCGGTCAAACGCCGCTGTACCCGGGGCGGGCGGGCTCGGCAGATTCGGCTGAATAAATTAATAGCATATATTGTATGAAACATCTCCATAGTTAAAATTTATATCTGTGTCCGCCAGGGCAGACCCCCACCATAGGGACGACCGGGGAATTGACAAATCGACACTACACCGCTAAAAAAGCGCAGGACCGCACTCACCAAGGAGCGTTGCGATCGGGTCAGGGGGTGCCGCCAGTTAGCAGTGTGCGGCTTATCCCCGCACTGCCGGTAAAAAAAGAGATATTCCCAGATGGCTTCGGCGGCTAGGTTTTGGGCAATGTCACCCCGGTCTGCCCCAGGTATTTGCCGCCTCTGTCCTTGTACGAGGTTTCGCACACTTCGTCCGACTCGAAAAACAGCATCTGCGCCACACCCTCGTTGGCGTAAATCTTGGCGGGCAGGGGTGTGGTATTGGAGAACTCGAGGGTGACATGCCCCTCCCACTCAGGCTCCAGCGGCGTCACATTGACAATAATACCGCAGCGGGCGTAAGTGGATTTACCCAGGCACATGGTCAGTACATTGCGCGGGATACGGAAGTATTCCACAGTGCGGGCCAGGGCGAAGGAGTTGGGCGGGATAATACAGACATCGTTGGCGACGTCGACAAAACTGTCTTCGTCAAACCGTTTCGGGTCGACGGTGGGCGAGTGCACATTGGTGAATATCTTGAATTCATTGGCACAGCGCACATCGTAGCCGTAACTGGAAGTACCGTAGGACACCAGCCGCTCGCCGCTGCCGCCATAGCGCACCTGCCCGGACTCGAAAGGCTCGATCATGCCCGCTTCCTGCGCCATACGGCGTATCCACTTATCGGATTTAATGCTCATTAACCATCCCATTCCGCCCGAAAAAGGCGATATCTGCAAAGAGCCGCATCATATCAGCCCCCGACAACCAGTATCCAGAAACTAAAACCCTAGCCACTAGTGACTAGCCTCTACATACTGAATATCAGTCATCGCTGATGACGATTTCCGGCGCCGCCTGGGCGTCGCGGCCGTGCAGCCACAGAGCCGCCGCCATCTGCCGGGCAATGGCGCGGTACTGGGCACTGACAGGCGAGTCCGGGTCCGCCGCCACCGAGGGCCTGCCGCCGTCGGCGTCGGTGCGAATGGAGAGATCCAGCGGCAGCGCCCCGAGCAGCTGCGTATGGTACTGGGCGGCGATGCGCTCACCGCCGCCGGCACCGAAGATGGGTTCCTCATGGCCGCAGTTGGAGCAGATATGGATGGCCATATTTTCCACCACGCCAAGAATGGGGATATTGACTTTGCGGAACATTTCAATACCCTTTTTCGCGTCCAGCAGAGCAATATCCTGGGGTGTAGTAACGATCACCGCACCGCTGACCGGCACCTTCTGCGACAGGGTCAACTGGATATCGCCGGTACCGGGGGGCATATCGATGATCAGGTAGTCCAGATCCTGCCACTGCGTCTGGGTCAGCAGCTGCTGCAGGGCGCCGCTGACCATGGGGCCGCGCCAGACCATGGGCGTGTCCTCGGTGATCAGGTAGCCCATGGAGATCGACTGCACCCCGTGCGCCTCGATCGGCAGCATATAGCGATTGTCTTTCACCTGCGGCCGCTGCTCGCCTACCCCCAGCATCTGCGGCTGGCTGGGACCGTAGATATCCGCATCCAGAATTCCCGCACGGGCGCCCTCGCGATCCAGCGCCAGGGCCAGATTCACCGCCGTGGTGGACTTGCCGACGCCACCTTTGCCGGAGGCCACGGCAATGATATTCTTCACCCCGTCGATGGCGCCGATGCCATTGTGTGCCTGGGCACCGGCAATCAGCCAACCGATATCCACCGACACAGTATCCACACCCGGCAGCTCCCTGACCGCCTGCCCTATCTGCTCGCTGAGCACCTGCTGCAGACCGGCGGCCGGATAGCCGAGAATCAGTACCACCTCGACTTTGCCCGCCTCGACGCGCACCTCATCCACGGCGCCGAGGGTGACTAAATCCGTACCGGTGCAGGGATCAATGACCGCCATCAGTGCCTGCTTGACGGCTTCAGGGGTAGTGTTCGACATGGCTGGCTCCTCGAGGATACGGTCCGCAGCGGCCCAAAATGGCGCGGTGAATGTTCATAATAATGACATTGAACAAAAAACCAAGTGTTATACTTGGTTATTATTTGCAATTACCGGCCCCGATAGCGAAGTGCCTGATATGCCTATGAGAAAATGCTATAGTTGCGCGTCCTCGAGCCCGCCCCGGGATCTCAACGGCAATGTCTACCGACAGGATTCCCACCGGCAGCAAGATTTCTATCGACAATACGTACCAGCAAGCGACTATGACTGAACAGCGGAACATTCTGGTCACCAGTGCCCTGCCCTATGCCAACGGGTCCATCCATCTCGGGCACCTGGTGGAATATATTCAAACGGACATCTGGGTGCGCTTCCAGAAAGCGCGCGGCCACAACTGTATTTACGTCTGCGCGGACGATGCCCACGGCACCGCCATCATGTTGAAAGCGCAGCAGCTCGGCCACAGCCCGGAGCAGCAGATCGCCGCGGTCAAGCGCGAACACGAGGAGGATTTTGCCGGCTTCCTGGTACAGTTCGATAACTTTCACTCGACCCACTCCGAGGAAAATCGCGAGCTGAGCGAGATGATCTATGCGCGCCTGCAGGCACAGGGCAAAATCGCCAGCCGCACCATTACCCAGGCTTACGACCCCGAGAAGCAGCTGTTTCTCGCCGACCGCTATATCAAGGGCACCTGTCCGCGCTGCAAAGCGGAGGACCAGTACGGCGATAACTGCGAGGTCTGCGGCGCCACCTACGCCCCCACCGAACTGATCGAGCCGCGCTCGGTACTCTCCGGCGCAACACCGGTTGCCAGGGACTCCGAGCACTTCTTCTTCAAACTCCCGGAGTTCGAGGACTTCCTGAAACACTGGACCCGCGCCGGGCACCTGCAGGAGGAGGTGGCCAATAAACTGGCGGAATGGCTCGACAGCGGTTTACAGCAGTGGGATATCTCCCGCGATGCGCCCTACTTCGGTTTCGAGATTCCGGGCCAGCCGGGCAAATTCTTTTACGTCTGGCTGGATGCGCCGATCGGCTATATCGCCAGCTTCAAGAACTACTGCGAGTCGCAGCGCGGCCGGGAACTGGGCCTCGACTGGCGCAGCTACTGGGACGCGGATTCCAGCGCCGAGGTCTACCACTTCATCGGTAAGGATATCGTCAATTTCCACGCCCTGTTCTGGCCGGCTATCCTGCACTGTGCCGGGCTGCGCACGCCGAGCAAAGTCTGCGTGCACGGCTTTCTCACTGTCAACGGCAAAAAAATGTCCAAGTCGCGCGGCACCTTCATCAATGCCCGCACTTATCTGCAATACCTGGACCCGGAGTGGCTGCGCTATTATTTCGCGGCAAAACTCACCGCCGGCGTCGACGATCTGGATTTAAACCTGGAGGATTTCGTACAGCGGGTCAATGCCGACCTGGTGGGCAAAGTGGTCAATATCGCCAGTCGCAGCGCCAGGTTCATCGCTAAACAGGGCGGCGTACTGGCGGCCGAGCCGGCCGACCCGGCGCTGTGGCAGCGTTTTGTCGAGCGCGGCGAGCTGATCGCCGGGTACTACGAAAGCCGCGATTTCAGTAAGGCCATGCGCGAAATCATGTCGCTGGCCGACGCCGCCAATGAATATATCGCCGCCCAGGCGCCCTGGACCCTGGCCAAACAGCCCGGCAGCGAGCAGCGGGTGCTGGCAGTGTGTTCACTGGCCATCAATATGTTTCGGGCGCTGATGACTTATCTGCAGCCGGTACTGCCGGCTATGGCCGCAAAGGCGGAGGCTTTTCTCGGCGAAACACTGAGCTGGCGGGCACCGCTGTCGTACCGGGGCGAGGTGGCGATCAACCCGTTCAAGCCGCTGATGACCCGCATCGAAAAAGACCGGGTGGAAGCCATGGTGGCGGCCAGCAAAGCGGAAACGGCTGCAGCGGATCAGCCGCCGCCGGGCGGGCCACTGGCCGGCGAGCCGATCGCCGCGGAAATCGGCTTCGACGACTTTGCCAAAATCGATTTGCGTATCGTTAAAATTATCAAGGCCGAACACGTCGAAGGCGCGGACAAACTGCTCAAGCTCACCCTCGACCTCGGCGGCGATACCCGCAGTGTGTTTTCCGGCATCAAAAGCGCCTACGAGCCCGAGCAGCTGCAGGGCAGGCTGACCGTAATGGTGGCCAACCTGAAGCCGCGCAAAATGAAATTCGGCGTCTCCGAGGGCATGGTGCTGGCGGCCGGCCCGGGCGGCAAGGATATCTACCTGCTCGACCCGCACCCCGGCGCAGAGCCTGGCATGAAAGTGACTTGAGTTGCTAGTCACTAGTCGCTAGTCGCCAGTGGTTAGTAGATGCTAAGTTCGAGAATTAGGAGAGTTGTCTATGATGAAAGTTATTCTATTGCGTCACAGCAACCCAAAACTAATCACTAGCAACTAGCGACTAGTGACTGACACCTAGAGCCTGTGCTATGCCCGAATTCGCGGTTATCCTGATCAGTGCAATTTTAGTCAACAACTTCGTACTGGTGCAGTTCCTGGGATTGTGCCCGTTTATGGGTGTGTCGAATAAACTCGAGACCGCCATCGGCATGAGCGGGGCGACCACCTTCGTGCTGACGCTGGCCTCGGTCTGCAGCTATCTGGTACATACCTGGGTACTGGAGCCGCTGGGGCTGGAATACCTGAAAACCATTTCGTTTATTCTGGTAATCGCCGTGGTGGTGCAGTTTGCCAAAATGTTCATCGAAAAAACCAGCCCCCTGCTTTACCGGGTGCTGGGGGTATTTCTGCCGCTGATTACCACCAACTGCGCAGTGCTGGGTGTGGCTCTGCAGAATACCGCCAAGGCCCATTCGTTTTTTCAGTCCACGCTGTACGGCTTCGGCGCAGCGCTGGGCTTTTCGCTGGTGCTGGTACTGTTCTCGGCCATGCGCGAGCGCCTGGCGGTGGCCGATGTGCCGACACCGTTTAAGGGCGCGGCGATCGGCATGATTACCGCCGGTCTGATGTCGCTGGCCTTTATGGGCTTTAGCGGCCTGGTTTAACGCTATTTTTGACAACACCGCTTTATGCTTGAGTTTTTTATCCAATATCCCATCGCCGGCGCCATTATCGCGCTGAGTTCACTGGCCCTGGTATTCGGCGCCATACTCGGTTTCGCCGCGGTGCGCTTCAAAGTTGAAGGCGACCCCATTGTCGACCAGCTCGATGCACTGCTGCCCCAGACCCAGTGCGGCCAGTGCGGCCACCCGGGCTGCCGGCCCTACGCCCGGGCCATTGCCGATGGCGAGGCCATCAATAAATGCCCGCCCGGCGGACAGGCCACCATTAACGCCATTGCCAATCTGCTCGATGTCGAGGCGCCGGCACTGGACGAGGAGCACGGCGAGGAATCGGAGGTCAAAAAAGTCGCCTTTATTCGCGAGGACGAGTGCATCGGCTGTACCAAGTGCATTCAGGCCTGCCCGGTGGACGCCATTCTCGGCACCGCCAAACAGATGCACACGGTGATTGCCGATGAGTGTACCGGCTGCGACCTGTGCGTCGAGCCCTGCCCGGTGGACTGTATCGACATGCTACCGGTGGCCTCCACCGTCGAGGACTGGAAGTGGGATCTGCCGGCCGCCGGCACCTACAAAGTCGAGCTGATTGCCACCGATGGAGATCGGCACGGCGCGCCGGCGCCACAGCAGAAGTCCGGCCGGGGTGAGGCAGCGTGAGGAAAATCTGGGGTATACCGGGCGGCATTCACCCGCCGGAAAACAAAGACCAGTCGCTGCAACAGCCCATCGCCGAGATCGCCCTGCCGGAGCTGCTGGTGCTGCCCCTCAGCCAGCACATGGGCACCGCGGCGGAGCCGATCGTGGCGGTGGGCGAGCGGGTGCTGACCGGCCAGGAAATCGCCGCAGCCAAGGGCCTGGTGAGCGCGCCGGTACACGCTTCCACCTCGGGCGAAATTGTCGCTATCGAAGAGCGCGCCATCGCCCACCCCTCGGGCATGACCGATCTGTGTATGGTGCTGCGACCCGACGGCAGGGATCAGTGGATCGAACTGCATGCTTGCGAAGACTACACCCGGCTCGACCACCAGCAACTGGTGGAGAAAGTCCGCGCTGCCGGTATTGTCGGTCTGGGCGGCGCGGGTTTTCCAACCGCGGTCAAACTCAATCCCCGCGCCAACTACGATATCGACACCCTGATTATCAACGGCACCGAATGCGAGCCCTATATCACCGCCGACGATGCGCTGATGCAGGCCCATGCCGACGAGGTCGTGGCCGGTACCCGGCTGCTGGCCCATATGCTCGACAATCCGCAGCAGGTATTGATCGGTATCGAGGACAACAAGCCCAAAGCCATTGCGGCAATGGAAGCGGCGCTGGCCGCCGGTGAAGGTCACCCGGGCAGCGCTGTCGAGGTCTGTACATTTCCCACCAAGTACCCCTCCGGCGGCGAGAAACAGCTGATTCAGATCCTCACCGGCCGCGAGGTACCCAGCGAGCAGATCCCGGCCAATATCGGCGTCGTCTGCCAGAACACCGGCACCGCCCAGGCCGCCTGGCGCGCAGTGCGATTTGGCGAGCCCTTGATCGCGCGCATTACCACCGTCGTCGGCGAGGCGCTGCAGACACAGCGCAATATCCGCGCGCGCCTGGGCACGCCCATAGCCCATGTGCTGGCCGCACACGGCTTCGATGCCGAACGCTGCTCGCGGCTGGTGATGGGCGGGCCGATGATGGGCTTTACCCTGCCCACCGCCGATGTGCCGATTGTCAAAACCACCAACTGCATCCTCGCTCCGAGCCGCGAGGAGCTGCCGCCGCCGCCGCCGGCCCAGGCCTGTATCCGCTGTGGCATGTGTGCCGAGGCCTGTCCGGCGAGCCTGCTGCCGCAGCAGCTTTTCTGGTATTCCCAGGCACAGGACTACGAGAAGCTGCAGGCCTACAATTTATCCGACTGTATCGAATGCGGCGCCTGCGCCTATGTCTGCCCGAGCAATATTCCGCTGGTGCAGTATTACCGCGCATCCAAAAGCACCATTCGGCGGATGGAAACGGAAAAAGAAAAGTCCGACCGCTCGCGGCAGCGCTTCGAATTCCACAAGCAGCGCATCGCCAGAGAGGAAGCGGAGAAGGAAGCCAAGCGTGCAGCGCGCAAAAAAGCCGCCGAGCAGGCAAAACAGAAACTGGCGCAGGCCAGGGCAGCCGGCGGCGGCGAGCGCACCGGCGGCAGTCAGGCGGACCCCGTCAGCGCGGCCATGGCTCGGGCGCAGACCCGGCAGGTTGCGCCGCAGCAACAGCAGGCCAAACTCGAACGCGCCGTCTCCAGTGCCGAAAGCCGCCTGCAGCGCGCCCGCCAGCGCTGCGATGAGGCCGGCGACGAACAGCGGGACAAGCTGCAGGCACGGGTCAAAGAGGCGCAGGCGCGGCTCGACGACGCCCGGCAAAAGCTGGCGGCACATGAGGGTACAGGGCAAGCTGCCGATAAACCCGACCCGGTCGCCACGGCCATTGCCAGGGCACAGGCCAAAATGGCGCTGCCGCCGGCGGAAAGACTGCGCAACAATATCGCCTCTCTGCAAAAACGCCTGGCTACGGCCCGGCAAAAACTGGACCAGGCCAGGCAGGCCGGCAGCGACACTGTCGAGGCGCTGCAGACCGGTGTTGCCAAACTGGAAACAAAAATCGCCGCCACCCGGGCCGAACTCGACGACCTGCAAGCCGGGGCGGTACCCGAACATGCGCAGGCACCATCAGCAGACAGCGAAGCTGCCACGGCGGCTATCGAAAAGGCCAAAGCCAGGGCCGCGGCCAGAGCCGATATGAGCCCGGAAGAGAAACTGCGCAGCCAGATCGAATCGCTGCAGGATCGCCTGCAAAAAGCCAGGCTGCGCCTGGAAAAAGCCCGGGCAGACAACGACGACAATACCGACGCCTTTCGCACCGCCGCAGAAAAACTGGAGGCCAAACTGACCCAAACCCAACAACAACTGCAGCAACAGCCCGTCACCACAGACACCTCCCACTAGAGACTGGCGACTGGAAACTAGAGACTCCCATGCCCCTACTGCGAATCACCTCCCCCCACACCCACAGCCCCGGCAATACCGGTGATGTCATGCAGCAGGTGATGCTCGCCACCATTCCGGGCCTGATAGCGCTCAGCTATTTTTTCGGCCCCGGCAGTCTGATGAATGTGGTGATGGCCAGCTTTACCGCCGTGGCCTGCGAGGCCGCGGTGATGAAACTGCGGCGGCGGCCGGTGATGTTCTATATCAACGACTACAGCGCCGTGGTCACGGGTGTACTGCTGGGGCTGTCACTGCCGCCCTACTGCCCCTGGTGGATCGTCGCCGTCAGCACCGGCTTCGCCATTGTCGTCGCCAAGCACCTATACGGCGGTATGGGTTTTAATCCCTTCAATCCGGCGATGGTCGGCTATGTGGTAGTGCTGATTTCATTCCCGGTGGAAATGACCCAGTGGGCCGCACCGCGCACCGCGCTGCCGGACGGGCAGTCGCTGCTCGGTCCGCTGAGCGCGCTGCAGCAGATCTGGCTCGATACCGGCATCGACGGCCATACCGCCGCCACGCCTCTGGATGTGTTCAAGCAGAACGACAGCCAGCTGGTACAGCATCTGTATGCCACCGAGCCGGTTTTTGCCGCCGGCCGCTGGGCCGGCGCCGGCTGGGAGTGGGTCAACCTCGGCTTT
This sequence comes from Exilibacterium sp., assembly GCA_028280195.1. Classification (GTDB taxonomy): domain Bacteria; phylum Pseudomonadota; class Gammaproteobacteria; order Pseudomonadales; family Cellvibrionaceae; genus Exilibacterium. Next base: position 32,908 of record JANQMH010000118.1, on the reverse strand, counting down.
CTGATCGGCGGTGCCTATTTGCTATACCGGCGCATCTTTACCTGGCATGCGCCGGTCGCCATGCTGGTGGCACTGACCCTGATGGCCACCATCTTCTACGATGGCGGCAGCTCCACCAGCGGCGGCTCGCCGCTGCTGCACCTGCTCTCCGGCGGCACCATGCTGGGCGCCTTTTTCATTATCACCGACCCGGTTACCTCCGCCACCAGCAATCGTGGCAAACTGATTTTCGGCGCCAGCATCGGCGTACTGATCTATATTATCCGCAGCTGGGGCAACTACCCGGATGCGGTGGCTTTTGCCGTGTTGTTGATGAACTTTGCCGCGCCGTTCATCGACTACTACACCGTGCCGCGCACCTACGGGCACGACAAACCCCGGCGCGCCACGGACAACAGGCCATAACAGCGGAGCAGCCACATGCTGGGCACATCCATCGGCAGCAACAGCTTACTTCTCGGCGCTTTCGCCCTGGCCACGGCCGCCCTGCTCTCGGGCACCCACCAGGGCACCAAGGAGCAGATCGCCCGCGAAGAACGCAAGGCCGCGCAAAAGGCGCTGCTGGAAATCGTACCCGCTGACCGTCACGACAATGACCTGCTGCTCGACACCATCCCCGTCCCCGAAGCCTACTGGGCGCTGCTGGGCCTGGATCGGGGCGGCGATGTCAATATCGCCCGCGCCAACGGGCAGCCGGTCGCCGCCATCGTTCCCGCGGTGGCGCCGGACGGCTACAGCGGCGATATCAAACTGATTATCGGCATCAACCGCGACGGTTCGGTGGCGGGCGTCCGCGCCCTCAGCCACAGCGAGACACCCGGGCTGGGTGACAAGGTCGACTTGAAGAAGAGCGACTGGGTGCTCGGTTTTAACGGCAAGTCCCTGGCCGATCCCAAGCCCGAAGGCTGGACTGTCAAAAAAGACGGTGGCGAATTCGACCAGTTTACCGGCGCCACCATTACCCCACGTGCGGTTGTCAGGCAGGTTCGCAAGGTACTGGAATTTGCCCAGTCGAATCGCGCGTTTTTGTTTGCAGAACCGCCGCGGCCGCCATCCGAACCGCCGCAGGCGCCAGTCGCTACGGCGCCCGGCGGTGAGATCACACAGACAGGTGAAGCCAATGAGTAACGCCGTCAACTACGGGGAAATCAGCAAAAACGGCCTCTGGAACAATAACCCGGCCCTGGTGCAGCTACTGGGCCTTTGCCCGCTGCTTGCCGTTACCGGTTCCGTCGCCAACGCCCTGGGCCTGGGTCTGGCCACGCTGCTGGTACTGCTGGGTTCCAACATTGCCGTCTCGCTGATCCGCAAGGCGGTCAGCGACGCCGTCAGACTGCCGGCCTTTGTGATGATTATCGCTACCTTTACCACCTGTACCGAATTACTGATGCGGGCTTTCACTTTCGAACTCTATCAGATCCTGGGCATTTTTATCCCCCTGATTGTCACCAACTGCTCGATCCTCGGTCGCGCCGATGCCTTTGCCAGTAAAAACCCGGTGCTCCCCTCCGCGTGGGACGGCCTGATGATGGGGCTGGGTTTCGGGCTGGTGTTACTGGCGGTAGGCGCCATCCGGGAAATACTCGGCGCAGGCACGCTGTTTGCAGATATGCACCTGCTGTTTGGGGAGGCGGCGAGGGGCTGGACCATCCACCTGTTTGGGGACTACAGCGGCTTTCTGATTGCGGTGTTGCCGCCCGGCGCATTTCTGGCGACGGGGTTCTTGATTGCACTCAAGAATATTGCCGATGCGCAGATTAAAAAGCGGGAAGAGGCGCGCAGGGAGAAGCCGCTCAAGGGGAGTAAGCGGGTCAGGACTACCGGAGCTATCAGCTGAAGTCCAATGGCTCACAGCTGGCCGGGCGTATGGGTCGCTTGCTTGCCGATGTATTCCGGTAGCCGTCACAGTAGCCACCTCACCGCTGAAGCGGACAACAAAGCAGTCAAACAGGTAACTATTTGCTATTTCACCAATCGACAGTAAAGAATCGCGACTCCATAAGCCGACAGCAGACGCTTCAACCGAGCTGCAGGATGACGGCAGCCACAGAGGCAGGTCAGAAATTAGCAACAAAGGACTGCTTCGAAAGGCAGCTTTCTGCATAGACAATCACTTGGATCTTTTAAAAAATACCAACTGCAGTTATATAGGCCCGGACGCAAAGATAACTACAACAGGTAGTGACGGTTGTCATAATAGCGAAAGCACTAAAATTTTTATTGAGGTAGATAAAATTTCCTGCGTATTACTTTTATAGCTGCAACAAACTGTAGGCGCTTCTCAAAACGGCCCTGCAAATAGTTATAACAATATATAAAAATAACTTACGGAGAAGTGGAGATGGATTGGGCCGGCCAGGTCAGTGCAATATCCTCTATTATCTCGGCAACTGCTTCCTGTCTTGCTTTCGGCAGCGTACTGATCGCTTTACTGGCTTTCAGGGAAAATACACGCGAAAACAGAAAACGGGATTTTCACACTATCGCCATGTCGGTCAACGAGAAGGCGGCAATGGTCGATCAGGCGGTAAAACGCAAAATGGATTTGGAAAGAAAGATTGGACTGGTGTCCAATCCGTTTTCATATCAGCATATATCCGCTAATACTGATATCGAAAAAGAGGTATTCTCCATACTGAATCACTACGAACATATCTGCTTTATGGCGAATAACGGCATTTTCCCGTACAAGTACTGGGAACCCGCGCGGGGAGATATATTTATCGAAAGGATTCAACAGTATAAGCCCTATATTGAAGAATATATTGCCGCAACCCAGCAGAAAAGTGCGTGGTCAGAGTGCCTGAAGCTCTACCGGAGTTTTTTAGGGAATTAAACACCCGCCAAAACAAACTGGCAAAGCAAACTGGCAAAATAACAGGGGCATAAAATGAGAGACGAGAAAGACAGGAACGAAGACAAAAAACAAAATGATCCATACAGGGCAGTTGTAACGCTGTTAAGCGCTCGCGATGCAAAGGTCATTCGCTTGAGATACAACGCCGATCCCCACTACGCTTGCAACAGCAAAAAAACCGGTGAAGTATTTGATATTACCAAAGCGATCGCTGCAAAGTCCTTGCGCAAACGGCGGCGCTATAAAAATCACCGTGCGGATAAAGACAGTCCGGATAAGCCGTAAACAGGCAGCTCTGCAATTATTCCAGACTCGGAGACAAGCCCCGGTATCGAGGCCAGTGCGCCCCGAGGCGCCGGCTTGCACGCAAAGCACAGATATACCCAGGAATATACTAAACTTACCGCTATGAACGGAAATCCTCTTACCGCACCAATCACCCGGATTCTTCGCAATAACCCCGAAGGGCTGAGCGAATACGAGTTGTTGCGGCAGCTCGAATTCGACGGCCTGCAGCTCGACCAGGAGCCGGGCGTCAGCCCCGGATTGCTGTTGTTCCGCAAGCATTTTCTGTTGATGAATGCACTCTACCGCCTGCGCCCCGTACTGCAGGAGGAGGGTTACTATCTGACCATTTCGGCACTCAAAGTGGAATTGCAGCCGATTACCGGTCAATCCGCTCAGGGTATGCCCGGCGAGGCCAGCGATCACGCTTTGCGCGACTACTACCTGGACTGGAGTCAGTTTGATCAAAGCAGTAACGCATCGGTAGAACAGCTGTTTAACGACTTCTGGGAGCGCTATTTTGCCGAGGATAAAAAGCTCGAAGCCCTGGCGGTACTGCAACTGGCAGACGGCTGCAGCTGGCCACAAATCCGTATGGCCTACCGCCGTTTAGCCGCTCTGCACCACCCCGACCGGGGTGGCGAGGCCGAGGAGTTTGCCAAGGTAAGGGAAGCGTATGAGCTGTTGGCCTGTTGTATGGGGGGACACTAGCCGCCATTCACTGCTGTAGAATGCTGCCGCATAGTTCAAAACCATAGTTCAAAACCACAGTTCAACACCATAGTTCAATACCACAGTTCAATACATAAGGTACAGACAGCCAGATCCGCCAACGTCGCTGCCGGGAGATCCTCAACACCACGAATACGACAGGCCGGCCGCTGGTCTGCGCTATTCCTCACCACAGGCCAGGTTGGCCGGCACCGCTATGTCCATCAGCCGGGGCCGGGGCAGATTCAGATTGTCCATCAGCCTGGCATAAGCCTCGGCGCCGGCTACCTGCAGGCGCGGATTGAAACGCTTTTCCTCGCCGATGGTGCTTGCCGTCATGCCATTGTAGTCGTGGCCGGGGTACACCAGGGTCGACTCCGGCAGGGTCAGCAGTTTGTCGACGATACTGGCGTACTGCTGGCGGGCATCGCCGGCCTGGAAGTCGGTGCGGCCGGTGCCGCGGATTAACAGTGTATCGCCGCTAAACAGGTAATAGGGCCGCTGTTCCTGCAACAGAAAACAGCAGGAGTCAGCGGTATGCCCGGGCGTGTGCAGTACGGTCAGCGCCAGGCTGTCGAGTTCGATCAACTCGCCATCGCGCACCGTGCGCGAGACACAGTCCGCCTGTGAGTATTCACTGTGGATGGTCTCGCAGCCATACAGTTCGCGCAGTTTTCCCAACGCGGTAATATGGTCGGCGTGAACATGGGTGTCGAGCGCGTAGAGCAACTGCAGGTCCAGCTCACGCAGCAACTGCCGGTAGCTGCCTACCTGCTCCAGCACCGGGTCAATCAGCAGAGCCTTGCCGCCTTTGGCATCGGCCAGCAAATAGCAATAGCTGAACGAGTGCTGGTCAAACAGCTGCCGAAATAGCATGACTTCACTCCATTTGTTGACGCCCGCTTGCGCCGCTAACCGGTTCGGGCCGGGCGCTCACGCGGTAGAACAATTTCCTGAGGTAACACAAACCACCTCAGCTGCTCGGCCGAGGGCGGCAGATCAATGCTGAAACAGTCGCCGTCGCGCGCTGTCCGGGTCAGTTCACGCTGCGCCTGCGCCAGATAGTCCTGCAGCGGTAAGCGTGCGGCGGCGCTGTCCCCCCCGGTATCGGCACTGCGGTAGTCAATATCCCACAGCTGGGTTTTCAACGCAGCGGCTTGCCCCTGAAAGCGCCAGACACCCGAGCCGCAATCAAACTGGTAGAACGGCAACAGCCGCCAGCCGTGCTCGGCTATCAGTTCCACCGCCCGCAGCAGATAATCGAAGATGCCTTCACTGATAAAGTAATTGAAATTGAGCCGTACCCAACCCGGCCGCAAAATCATCTGGCCCTGCAGCAATTCGGCCTCCAGCGCCTTGCTGTACGCCATATCCATACCGAGCAGACTGTGGCCGTAGGGGCCGGCACAGGAACAGCCGCCCCGCGCCTGGATACCGAATAAGTCGTTTAACAGTGCTACCACAAAGCCGTAGTGCAGATCCCGCCGGCCGTGCTTGATACGCAGCGATATAATCGACAGGCGCGGGGCGGTGGTATTGCCGAGCACCTCGATATTGTCGCAGGCGCGCCAGCGTGCCAGCGCCCGCCGCACCAGGTCTGCCTCGCGTCGCTCGATCTCGGCCGTGCCCACGTCCTGCTGCAGTTTGAACACCAGGCCGGCGCGAATGGATTCGACAATGGCGGGAGTACCGCCCTCTTCGCGTCGCTCCGGGTCGCTGATGAAGCGATGGTCCTGCGGCGTCACATATAACACCGTGCCACCGCCCGGCGCCACCGGCACGCGGTTTTTCAACAAGTTTCGCTTGACCACCAGCACACCGGGTGTGCCCGGCCCGCCGATAAATTTGTGCGGCGAAATGAAGACCGCATCTTTGCTGCTGTCCCCGTCGCCATCACGGCTGCCGCTAACATCGATGCCGACATAGGGAGCGGCCGCGGCGTAGTCCCAGCAGGCCAGCGCGCCGTAACGGTGTAACAGCCGCGAGATGCCGTCGACATCGGTTTTCAGGCCGGTAACATTGGAGGCGGCGGAGAAGCTGCCGATCTTTATCGGCCGGTCTTCGAAGCGCTGCAACTGCGCCTCGAGGGCGGCGCTGTCGAGCAGGCCGTCGTCACACAGCGGCACTGCCACCAGTTCGGCTGTGCTTTCACGCCAGGGCAGTTCATTGGAGTGGTGCTCATAGGGACCAATAAAAACAACCGGACGCTGCGCCGCAGGCATCTGCTGATCGCGCCGCTGGCACTGATCCGCATTCGCCGGCAGGCGCAGATTGAGAATATCGATCAGTTTGTTGACCGCCGCAGTGGCGCCGGAGCCACAGAAGATAATCAGGTCGTCCTCACCGCCACCGACGCTGCGGCGAATCATCTGCCGTGCCTGTTCGCGCAGCAGCGTGGTCTGGCGGCCGCTGAAAGAGCTTTCGGTATGGGTATTGGCGTAATAGGGCAGCACCTGCCGGCGGATATAGTTTTCGATAAAATCCAGCGCCCGCCCGGAGGCGGTGTAGTCGGCGTAGACCAGGGGTTTATCGCCAAAGGGAGTCGTGATCAGTGTGTCCTCACCAATGACCGACTGCTGAATGGTCTCGATTAGCGCCTGCCCCATAAGCCCGTTTGCCTCTGCACCTGTACTTGATTGGCCCTATTGTACGGGCGCCACAGACAAACAAGATCTCTATTTATACCACTTATTTACTCAAAATAAATATTTTGTTTCGATTTCAATGTATTTATCGTAATATCGTTCCATCGGTATCGATGGAGCTTTCAACGTGTCTATCAACAAGTACGACAGGGCCATTCTCGAGCTGCTGCAGCGCGATGCCAGCCTCTCGGTTGGCGAGGTGGCCGAGCGCGTGGCCCTGTCCAAATCCGCCTGCTGGCGGCGGATTCAAAAACTGGAGCAGGACGGTGTGTTGCAGCGGCGGGTGGCGCTGCTTAACCAGCACAAGGTCAACCTGCCGCTGACGGTCTATATCTCCATCCGCACCAACCAGCACAACGACAAATGGTCGCGAAATTTCAAGCGCGTGGTGGAGGCCATTCCCGAAGTCATGGAAGTCTACCGCATGAGCGGCGAACTGGATTACCTGGTCAAAGCCGTGGTAACGGACATGCCCGGCTACGACCGGCTCTACCGGGAAATCATCAAGGCGGATATTTTTGATGTCAGCTCCAGTTTCGTCATGGAAACCATGAAGCAGACTACGCAGTTACCACTGCATCACATCCAGCCACTGTGAAGCGGTGCGGCGGCAGCCGGCCGGCGCCGGCTGCCGTGCGCGTCAGTGCAAGTGCTGGTAGTATTCTACGGTGTCGGGAGTACAGCTGATGGTGGCGTGATCGGCGCCCTTCATCAGGCGCATGAATTCGTCGTGGCCGATGTGAATCAGGTGGCGGTGATCACCGCCTTCAAAATAAATCTCATCGGCATGTCGCAGCGCATTGTCCCACACCACACGCAGCCCGTAAGCCTGGCCCAGCGGCGGTACGGCGCCGGTTTCGCAATCGGGAAACAGTTTCTGCAGTTCCTTTTCGCTGGCAAGTTTGAAGTGGCCCTGGTAATCCCGGTCGACCCAGTTCATGACCAGAATATGTGAGGCGGGCAGCACGCACATCATATAGCGATCCCTGTCCCTGACAACCACCGCCTTGGCCAGCTGCGCCGGTGTGATGTGGGCGGAGTGAGCCGCCTGCATGGAGGTGGCGGAGCGGGGATGCTCGAGAATACTAAACGGTATTTTGCTTTGGTGAAGGTAAGATGTTACAGCTGGAGACAGGCTCATCGGACATTCCTCCTCTGTAATGGGAGGAATCATTATACTGGCCGCGGGCGCCGGCGCTAAGACAATATCTGTCTAACAGGCGTGTGCCGTTCGGCCTTCAAAGTCTTTGACTTTTTCAAACCTGTGCCCGCCGCTGCATGGCGAGCGGGTATCAACAGGCGGCGCGGGTCTGCAGATACAGGGCCTGCTGTATCAACAGATTGTCGGCGCGGTGCAGCCGGCGGCTGGCTTCGCGGGCAATATTCAGCACCAGCAGGCCGAACAGTTCCTTGTCGGTATCGAACACGGACATCAGCGCCTCCCTCGACATTACCAGCAACTCGGTATCATCTACCGCGATGGTCGAGGCCGTGTGCGGTTGAATGCCAATCACAGAGGTTTCGCCGAAGCAGTCCCCCGGTCCGAAGCTGATATTTGACAGCGGGTGCTGTTCGATATCGAAGGCCAGCCGCACTTTTCCATCCATCACGATATAAATATAGGACGGCAGATCACCCTGCCTGAAAATCGTCTCACCAGCGCGGTAGTCGATCTTCTTGAGCAGCGCCGAGATGCTGCGTAACTGCGCCGCGGAGAAACCGCCAAACAGCGAGATATGCTTCAACGCCGGCAGGCGTTTTTCTATATCGAGCAGTGGCTCGTGGGGAATACGCTCAGCCATTACCTTTACCTCCGATATCCACGCTGGGAATATCCATTGACAAGCGGCCAGCCCATACGATTGCACAGGCGCTGGCGGGCTTTTGCCCCCTCAGTGTATTCGACAAATACCTGTGTACGAGTTCCCTGTCTGGCGGGCCGGCCTGCGGCAGCGCCCTGCCTGCAATCCTACTTACAGCATAGCTGCTTACCGCACAATGCAAAACCCTCTCAATCGTCCCGGTAGCGTTTGTGATGCTTGCGCCGCCATTGATACGACCAATACGGGTCTTTGTAATACCTGTTGTAATAATGGTACCTGCCGCGACGGTATTCGGATTTATAGCGCTGCCGCCAGGGTCTGTCGCGGTAGCGCCAGTGGCGCGAATCGTAATAACTGTGGTGGCGATAGCGATGGTGGCGGTGCTTGCGCTCCCAGTGATGCCTGCCGTAGTGCCAGTCGTGGCAGTAGCGCTTGTCTTTCGAGTAGCGCCGCTCGTCTCGATCGGCATCGGCATTGGCATTGGCTGCCAGCATTGATAAGCCGACCAGCAGGCTGGATAACAGCAGCAGTTTCTTCATAGCAGCACTCCTTCGGACAGAGTCGCCACAAGGGCGAGTCTTGCAACAGAATGTGCTGCCATCATAGGCGGCAGTCGCTGAATCGGAACTGAACGGTTTGCAGGTTTTAGTGGTGGTGGTGATGGTGGTGGTGCTCGGCACCGGCCGGCGCGGCGTCGGCGCCACCGTGGTCGTGCCCGGAATGACTCGTGGCGCCCCATATTGTCCAGACGCCAAAGGCGATGATCGTCAGCGCAAAAAACTGCCGCACACGCTGCTTTTGAATCAGCGCCTGCAGGCGCTCAGCTACCATACCGCTGGCAAACACCGCCGGCAGGGTACCGAGGCCAAATGCCAGCATGGTAACGCCCGCCTGCAGGGCGTTGCCACTGGCCGCAGCATAGGCCAGCGCGCTGTAAACCAGCCCGCAGGGCAGCCAGCCCCACAGCCCCCCCAGGGCCAGCGCCTGCAGCGGCGTTGTGGCGGGCATAAAACGCTTGCCGAGCGGCTGGATATAGCGCCACAGCAACGAGCCCAGGCGTTCCAGATAGGTCAGCCCGCGCCACCAGTCGGCCAGGTACAGACCCATGGCGATCAACAGCAGTCCGGCAATGATCCGCAGGGCGCTGCCCTGAGCGCCGACCGCCAGTGAGCCGAGCAGGCCCACCGCCACCCCCATCAAGGTGTAACTGGCGATACGGCCGAGGTTGTAGTGCAGCACCATCAGCAGGCGCCGTATACGCTCGCGGGCCGGAATCGAAAACGTCAGCGCGCCCATGATCCCCCCGCACATACCGATACAGTGAGCGCCGCCCAGCAGGCCGAGCATAAAAGCGGTGGCATAACTGCCCAGTTCCAGCATGGATATATCCTAGTCTTTGTGCGTTTCGCGCCCGGCGTCGCCGCCCCCGCCGGGAGGCTGCTGCTGCGGTTTGTCAGCTGAGGACTGCAGATCATCGTCAAACAGAATGCGGTGGGCTTCAGTGTCAAGGTCTTCATACTGCCCACTTTTTACCGCCCAGAATAAAACTTTGATGGCGATGCCGAGCAGCACCAAGGCGATAGGTATCAACAGATATAGACTTTCCAAAGAGTTTACCGTTTGAGTATCAAGCCCTGTTCAGGCGCAGGGCGTTTACCACCACCACCAGCGAACTGGCCGACATGCCGATGGCCGCCGCGTAGGGCGGCACCAGGCCCAGCGCCGCCAGCGGCAGCGCCAGGCTGTTATAGCTCGCCGACCAGAACAGATTCTGGCGGATAATGCGGCGCGCGCGGCGGGCAAAGCCCAGCGCCCAGGGCAACTGCACCAGTTCGGCGTGCAGCAAAATACTGTCGGCGCGGGTCTGCGCCAGATCCGAGGCCGAGCCCATGGCAACCGAAATATCCGCGCCGCTCAGCACCGGGATATCGTTGATGCCGTCGCCGACCATCATCACCACCTCGCCGCGCTGCTGGTAACGCTGAATATGTTCGAGCTTGTCCTGCGGCGTGGCGCCGGCGCGAAAGGTATCGATCCCGACAGCGGCGGCCACATCAGCGGTGGCAGTGGAGGCATCGCCGCTAAGCAGTTCCACCTGCAAGCCGCGGCGGCGCAGCGCCGCCACGGCGGCAGCCGCTTCGGGACGCACCTGATCGGTGAGTAAAAACCAGGCCAGCGGCTGTGCTGACTGCACACCGGCATCGACAGCCGACAGCAGCAACCACTGGCCGCTGCCGGGAGCTGCGGGCGCCGCCGCCGGCTGCACGGCGGCAAAGTCCGGCGCGCCGAGGCGATAGAGTTGTCCGTCGATAAGGCCGGCAACGCCGCGGCCGGTCACTGTTTGTATGTCTTCGGCGTAAACCGAGGTATTGCCGGCAGCCGCAAAGGCCCTGGCAAGCGGGTGGCTGGAGCCCGCTTCCAGCGCACCGGCAATGGCCAGGCAGCGCGACTGCGACAGCTCACCGCAGACTTCGACCCGCTCCACCCTCGGCTCGCCCAGGGTCAGGGTACCGGTTTTATCAAATACCACCCGGTCGACCTTCTCCAGGCTTTCCACCACATGCCCCCGGGTCACCAGCAGACCGCCCTGGCGCAGGCTGGCGATGGCTGCGGTCAATGCGGTTGGCGTCGCCAGCGACAGCGCACAGGGGCAGGTCACTACCAGCACCGACAGCGCAATCCAGAAGGCGTGCTCGGGCGCGTGCAGATACCACAACCAGCCCACCACGGCGGTGAGCATCAGTACCACACCGACAAAGTAGCCGGCGATGCGGTCGGCCAGCGCCACCTGCGCCGGTTTGTCGCTCTGGGCCTGCTCTACCAGCCTTTCGATCGCCGACAGGCGCGTATTGTTGCCCAGCGCCTCGACCTCAACCAGCAGTGTGCCGTCGTGGTTGAGGGTGCCGGCGGCGACGCGGTCGCCCGGCTGCTTCAACAGCGGCTCGGCCTCGCCGGTAAGCATCGCCTCGATAACGCCGCTACGCCCCTCCCGCACGATGCCGTCGCAGGCAAAGGTATCGCCGGCGCGCACCCTGATCAAGTCACCCACGCACAGCTGCTTCAACGGCAGATCCTCTACCTGCTCGGCGCCGTCGCTGCGGCTGACCCTTTGCACGCTCAGCGGCAACAACTGCCCCAGGCGCCCGCTGGCGAGGGCATTGTGGTGGCGCGCGCGCATTTCCAGGTAACGGCCCAGCAACAGGAAGAACGTAAACATCGCCACCGAATCGAAGTAGACCTCACCGCCGCCGCGCAATGTGGCCCAGGCGCTGGCGGCATAGGCCGCGCCGATGGCCAGGGCCACCGGCACGTCCATGGTCAGGTGGCGGGTTTGCAGGGCCCGCCGCGCGGCACTGAAAAAAGGCCGCGCACTGAAAAACACCACCGGCGTGGCGATCAGCAGACTGACCCAGCGCAACAGCTGCTCCCAGTTTTCGGCGATGCCCTGCAGCGCGCCGGCGTAGAGGCCGACGGCCACCATGCCGACCTGCATCATACCGATACCGGCCACCCCCAGGCGCAGCAGCGCCATTTGATTCTCGCGCCGCTGCAGAGTCTCGAGGCGGTCGTCGGTAGCCGGCATCGGGCGGTAGCCAATCGCCGCCAGCGCCGCCATCAGCTCACTCAGGCGCCCTGCCGCCGGGCGCCAGTCGATCACGCAGCGATGGGTATGGGCATTGACTTTGACATCGGCAACCGCCGGGTAGCGGCTCAGGTAGTGCTCGATCAACCAGACACAGGCGGCACAGCTGATACCGTCGAGCAACAGCTGCGCGCGGCGCACGCCCGGCTGCGGTTCGGAGACGAAGTCCTCCTGCATGGCGGCGGCATCGTAAACCTGATAGCTGGCGGTTTCGGTCTCGGCGCGGTTGTTGAGCCGGGTGCGGTATTGATAAAAGTTAGCCAGGCCGCCGTCGATAATGGCGCCCGCCACAGCCTGGCAGCCGGGGCAGCAGAAGTGCTGCTCACGGCCTTCGATACACAGGGTGAAATCGCTGTGCGCCGGTACCGGCAGACCGCAGTGGTAGCAGCCGCTGTGCGCTGCATTGGCCGCCATCGGCGCGGTATCACCTATCGCAACGGCGGCAGCTTTGTCGGCTTCGAGCACAGAGGCCACGGCCGCTCCTCTAGTGAGCCTGCAGCTGAATGCGGTCGTTCAGCTGAAAATTGATTTCACCGAACAGCCGCCAGGGCGCCTCGTTGCGCAGGGCGACATCGGTGATGGGCATCAGATAGACATACCAGCGGTGCTGCAGGGGATCGGTGAGTTCGGCGCGGTAGCGCCCGGGCGCCATTGCCTGCAACTGTAATATCCTGTCGCGATTGGCGGAGGTGGGGTGGTCGAGCATCACCAGCAGGCGCTGGGGAAATACCTCGGCGCCGCTGCTGTGCAGAGACAACAGCACTTCGCCGAGTGTGTTGTCGAAATGCAGTTCGGCGGTCAGACCCAGTTCCCGCGCGACCAGGTCCTGCTCCAGGCGCTGGTTGATCATGCGCCCTTCTTTGTAATAGTTGTCGATCACGACATCGTCAGCGTGGCGAAAGGCGATAGTGCCCATAATCGCACAGACGATTATCACCACGATTAGCGGGGTCAATACAAACCAGGCCCAGAACTGGCGGTACCAGGGCTGTACCGGATGTGTTTGGGTGGACAGTTGTGAGGCGGACGGTTCCGCTTGTGCGTGCATAATTTGCCCTGTGTTTGCTACTGGCTGACGGATTTGGGTCCGATAAAACTGGTTTTCTGTTTGGCGCTGATACTGGAGTCGGTGGCCGCCGTTACCGTTATTTCAATTTCATTTCTGGGTGAAGTCAGCGCCGCCTTGTCAACCGACACGCGCACCGGCAGGGTGAAGATTTCACCCTCTTCCAACTCTATGGACCTGCTGCCCCGCAGCCGGTAGTCGTGCTCGCCCTCTACGCTGATAGCGTAGGTGTGCGAGCGGCGGTCCATATTGTTGATCTTCACCGTGTAGACATTCTGCACCTGATCGCCACTGATCCGGTAGAGCCTGGCACCGCGGTCGCGGATAACGTCCACCGACAGCGGCAGGCGGTGTGAAACGGTGTAGACAAACACCCCCACCATCGCCGCCAGCACCAGGGTATAACCAAACAGCCGCGGGCGCACGAACTTGGTCTCACCACTCTGCAGCGAGTCCTCCGAAGTAAAGCGGATCAGCCCGCGCGGGTACTCCATCTTGTCCATTACCGCATCGCAGGCATCGACGCAAAGACCACAGTTTATACACTCGTACTGCAGGCCGTCGCGAATGTCGATGTCCACCGGACATACCTGCACGCACCAGGAGCAGTCGATACAGTCGCCCATACCGGCGGCCTTGTAATCCTCATCGGGCTTGCGGTGACCGCGCTTCTCGCCGCGCTTGGCATCGTAGTGTACTGCCAGCGTATCGCGATCATACATGACCGACTGGAAGCGTGCATAGGGGCACATATACTTGCACACCTGCTCGCGCATCCAGCCGGCATTGAGATAGGTCATACCGGCAAAAAAGAAGGTCCAGAAAGCCGCTGCGTAGTGTATCTCCCAGAATACGAAGCCGGTAACCGGGTCGCGGCTGGGCCAGAGCCCGAGCAGCAATTCACGGATCGGAGTGAAATAGCCGACAAAGGTCACCCCGGTAATGAACGCGATCACCACCCAGAGAAAATGCTTGCTGCCTTTGCGCAGAAACTTTTCCATATTCCACCGCTGCCGGTCCAGCTTGATGCGCTTGTTGCGGTCGCCCTCGCAAAAATGCTCGACCGACATGAACATCAGCGTCCACACCGTCTGCGGGCAGGTAAAGCCGCACCACACCCTGCCCACCAGCACGGTGACGGTAAACAGGGCAAAGGCGGAGATGATCAGGGCCCAGGCCAGCAGCATGCCGTCCTGGGGCCAGAAGGTCATCCACAGAATATGAAACTTGCGCTCCGGCAGATCGAACAGCATCGCCGGGCGGCCGTCGATCATCAGCCAGGGCATCAGCAGGTAACCGGCAATCAGCGGCAGCCCGGTATAGCGGCGCAGGCGCTGAAAAAAGCCGGTAATTTTACGGGTATATACCTTGCTCTCGGATTCGTACAGATCGAAGTAACGCACCGCTTCCTTGGCACCGCTGTCACTGGCAATCACACCCCCGGCACCCTGGGCGCCAGCCTTGTCTGTAGCGCTGGCCGGTGTCGCGGCGTTGGCTTTCAGATTATCACTCACAAGCTATACCTCAGATTTGAGTGTGGGGAGGGGGCGCCGGCGGCGGCACCGCGGTACCGCCGGCCGCGACTATTCGTCGGCTTCTAGCGACAGGCTGTATACATAGGCCGCCAGCAGGTAGATCTTGTCCTCTCTCAACATCTCTTTTTGCGCCGGCATATTGCCGAAGCGACCGCTGCGCACCGACTGGCGAATACCGGCCGCAGTACCGCTGTAGAGCCAGATATCGTCAGTCAGATTGGGCGCACCCACCACCTGGTTGCCGGTGCCGTCAACGGCGTGGCAGGCGGCACAGTTCTGCTCGAAAACCGGCTTGCCGGCAGCGGCCCGGGCGGCGTCGTGGGCCTGGTCCGACAGCGCCAGCACATACTCGGACACGGCGACCACTTTCTCCTCGCCGAGAATCGTATCCCAGGCCGGCATCTGACCCTGGCGACCGTCGACGAGACTTTTGAGGATCTGCTCCGGCGAACCGCCGTAGAGCCAGTCGTTGTCGGTCAGGTCGGGAAAGCCGAAATTGCCGCCGCCATCGGCGCCGTGGCAAACCGCGCAGTTGTTGCCAAACAACCGCACGCCTATTTTGACAGCACCGGGCTCCCGCGCCACCTCTTCGATCGGCATATCGGTATAGCGGCCAAAAGAAGCGCTGAAAACCTCCACCGCTTTTGCCTGCTCGCGCTCCAGCTGATTGATCTGGGTCCAGCCGAGCAACCCTTTCCAGGCCCCCAGCCCGGGGTAGAGAATCAGGTAAATCACACCGAAAATCATACTGCCCAGAAACATCTGAAACCACCACTTCGGCAGCGGGTTGTCGTATTCCTCGATACCGTCGTAAACATGGCCGGTGGTTTTGTTTTCCGGATCCTCGTCATCGCTGACCGCGACCTTGCGGTTGGCCATCAGCACCCAGTAAATAAGGATCAGGTTGGTAACGGTGAGGACGATAATCCACAGGCTCCAAAACGTACTCATAGCTTTTCCTGCCTTACTTCATCTTCGCGATGAAGGTTGTGTTGCTGCTGTTCCCGCTCGCCGAGTTCCCTTTCCATTGCGGCCAGTTCCTCGGGCGAATCCGCAAACGGCAGCTTCGCCGCCTCGCGAAAGCGCTCTTTGCGCCTAGGCGAGAAAGCCCACCAGCAGATTGCGGCAAAAGCGATCATCACCAGCACCGTGGAGAGACCGCGAATCGTATTGATGTCCATAGTGGTTGCCTATCGTTTCTGTTTCAGCAAGGTGCCCAGCTGCTGCAGATAAGCAACCAGCGCATCGACTTCACTCACACCCTGCACCGCCTCCTGTGCGCCGGCGATATCCTCGTCGGTGTAGGGCACGCCGACGGCCCGCAGCGCCTTCATCTTGGCGGCGGTATGCTCGCCGTCGAGGATATTGTCGAACAGCCAGGGAAAGGCCGGCATATTGGATTCCGGCACCACCGCGCGCGGGTCGTACAGGTGCGCCTTGTGCCAGGCGTCACTGTAGCGGCCGCCCACCCGTGCCAGGTCCGGCCCGGTGCGTTTCGAACCCCACAGGAAGGGGTGGTCGTAAACCGATTCGCCCGCTACCGAATAGTGACCGTAGCGCTCGACCTCGGCGCGCAGCGGCCGCACCATCTGCGTATGACAGACGTGGCAGCCCTCGCGAATGTAGATATCGCGCCCCTCCAGTTCCACCGCGGTCCAGGGCGTCAGGCCCTCCACCGGCTCGGTAGTTTCCTTGAGGAAAAACTGCGGCACGATCTGCACCAGCCCGCCGAAGCTGATCGCCACCAGAATCAGCAGCACCATCAGGCCAATATTCTTTTCTACGATGTCATGGTTTTTCACAGTCGCGTCTCCTCAGTTCAAGCCGCTTGCGTCTGCGCCGGGGTCACCGACTTGTCCGCATCCGGGGCATCCGCCACTGTGCGATACATGTTATAGGTCATAATCAGCATGCCCAACAGGAAGAAAGCGCCGCCCAGCACGCGCACAAAATAACCGGCGCCACTGGCTTCGACCGACTCGACGAAGGTATAGGTCAAGGTGCCGTCGGCATTGAAGGCACGCCACATCAGGCCCTGCATGATGCCGTTGACCCACATCGAGGCGATATAGAGCACCGTGCCGACCGTGGCCAGCCAGAAGTGCGTATTGATCAATTTGACCGAATACATCTCGCGCCGCCCGTACAGCACCGGCAGCAGGTGATAAACCGCGCCGATGGAGATCATCGCCACCCAGCCGAGCGCACCGGAGTGCACATGGCCCACTGTCCAGTCGGTATTGTGGGACAGGGCGTTGACGGTCTTGATCGACATCATCGGCCCTTCGAAGGTCGACATGCCGTAAAACGACAGCGATACCACCAGGAAGCGCAGCGTCGGGTCGGTGCGCAGTTTGTGCCAGGCGCCCGACAGCGTCATGATGCCGTTGATCATGCCGCCCCACGACGGCGCCAGCAGTATCAGCGACATGACCATACCCAGGCTTTGAGCCCAGTCGGGCAGCGCCGAGTAGTGCAGGTGGTGGGGGCCGGCCCAGATATAAATCGATATCAGCGCCCAGAAGTGCACGATCGACAGCTGGTAGGAATATACCGGCCTGCCGGCCTGCTTGGGCACAAAGTAGTACATCATGCCGAGAAAGCCGGCCGTCAGGAAGAAACCTACGGCATTGTGGCCGTACCACCACTGAATCATCGCGTCCGTGGCCCCGCTGTAGGCGGAGTAGGACTTGAACAGACTCACCGGCACCGCGGCGCTGTTGACCAGATGCAGCACCGCAATAGTGATGATAAAGGCGCCAAAGAACCAGTTGGCGACGTAGATATGGGCGGTCTTGCGCTTCATGATGGTGCCGAAAAACACAATCGCGTAGGACACCCATACCACGGTTATCAGAATGTCGATCGGCCACTCCAGCTCCGCGTACTCCTTGGCACTGGTGTAACCCATCGGCAGCGTAATGGCGGCGGCGACAATCACAGCCTGCCAGCCCCAGAACGTAAACGGCACCAGCAGGCCGCCAAACAGCGGGGCCTGGCAGGTGCGCTGCACCACGTAGTAGGAGGTGGCGAACAGCGCACAGCCGCCAAAGGCGAAGATCACCGCATTGGTGTGCAGCGGCCGCAGGCGGCCGAAGTGGGAATAGGGTTGCAGAATATCGTTCAACCCAGGCCAGTACAACTGGGCGGCGATCAGCACGCCCACCGCCATGCCCACCACACCCCAGATCACGGTCATAATGGTAAACTGGCGGACTACGGTGTAATTATAGGCCGGCTGGGAGGCAGTTGCGTTGTAGGCAGGTGGGTCGTTAACCGGAGATTCGCCGGTTGCTGCCGGGTTACTGCTCATAGTGACTTTCCTAGTAAGTTTGTAGTTGAGTTTGCCGTCGAGAAAGTACGAAAAACCTGCAGAATCATTAGCGCGCGACTGACTCAGTGAACCGGTGGTGCCAGCGAATCTACCCCGGGGCTGTTTGCACTGACCCGCAAACGGTAGAATTGTGCGACCTGATGGCGCTTAGGGGCTTGATTCGGATCAACTAAACGCAACTCACGCCCGCGCGCTCGCCATTAACACCTACGTCCAGTGTAGATCAGGTTGTTCGTGTGTGCCGGCAGGCGCCCCGGCCGCAATGGCAGAGGGGCACCGGCGGGCTGTTTACAGCAGATTGCGGCCTTTGCCCGCCGCGATACGCATGCGCAGGGCGTTCAATTTGATAAAGCCCTCCGCATCCTGTTGATTGTAGGCGCCGGCATCGTCCTCGAAGGTGGCGATGTTCTCATCAAAAAGGCTGCCGGCGGAACGGCGGCCGACGACGCTGACCGCACCTTTATAGAGCTTCAGCCGCACCTCGCCGCTGACCACTTGCTGCGATTCGTCGATGGCCGCCTGCAGCATTTTGCGCTCCGGGCTCCACCAGTAGCCGTTGTAGATCAGACCCGCATACCTGGGCATCAATTCGTCTTTCAAATGCGCCGCCTCGCGATCCAGGGTAATGGATTCGATCGCGCGGTGGGCTTTGAGCATGATGGTACCGCCGGGCGTTTCATAAACACCGCGGGATTTCATTCCAACATAGCGGTTTTCAACGATATCGAGACGGCCGATGCCGTTTTCACCGCCGCGGCGGTTGAGTTCGGCAAGTGCGGCTGCCGGTGTCATGGCGTTACCGTCAATGGCGACGATATCGCCTTTTTCATAGGTCAGTTCGATATAGCTGGCTTTATCGGGCGCCTGCTCCGGCGCCACGCTCCAGCGGAACATATCTTCCTCGGGTTCCCACCAGGGGTCCTCCAGCCTGCCGCCCTCATAAGAAATATGCAGCAGGTTGGCATCCATGGAATAGGGTGATTTCTTTTTGCCGCCGGCGAAGTCCACGGCAATACCGTGCTGTTCACAATAGCCCATCAGTTTTTCGCGGGAGTTCAACTGCCACTCGCGCCAGGGCGCGATCACCCGTATGCCCGGCTTCAGCGCATAGGCGCCCAGTTCGAAGCGCACCTGATCATTGCCCTTGCCGGTGGCACCGTGGGAAATGGCATCGGCGCCAGTCTCATTGGCGATCTCGATCAGGCGCTTGGCAATCAGCGGGCGGGCGATCGAGGTGCCGAGCAGATATTCTCCCTCGTAGAGGGTATTGGCGCGGAACATGGGAAACACGAAGTCGCGCACGAACTCCTCGCGCAGGTCTTCGATATAGATTTCGCCGATGCCGAGCGCCTCGGCCTTGGCACGCGCCGGTTCAACTTCTTCACCCTGGCCGATATCGGCGGTAAAAGTAACGACCTCGCAGTGATAGGTTTCCTGCAGCCATTTGGCGATGACCGAGGTATCCAGCCCGCCGGAATAGGCCAGGACAACTTTTTTAACTGCCGGTGATGACATCAACCTCTCCGCGCAAAGCACTATTACAAAGCACTATCTACTACAAAGCACTATCTACAAAGCACTGTCGTTAGCAGGGAAATACCTGTTTGACAGTGGGCGTAAACAATCAGGCGCGCGCATTGTATATCTAAATATCGGAAAGTTGTAGGTCCGCATCGCTCCCGGCCGCCGTTCAGGGCGTCTGCGCCAGCGCCGGCGGATTCTCCAGCTCGCCTCTGTCGAGGCGGATAGTCACGCGGCGGTTCTGCGCCCGCCCCTTGCGGCTGCGGTTGGAACTGACCGGATAGCGTTCACCGTGCCAGCGGGTGGTGATTTTTTCCCGGTCCACGCCCTTGCTGACCAGGTATTGGGCCACCATCTCCGAACGCCGCTGCGACAGCTCGAGGTTGTCGGCGCGGCGCCCGACGCTGTCGGTATGACCGTCGATGATATAGGCGATCACCGACGGATCGGCCTTGACATAGAGCACGATATTGTCGAGCTTGCGCAGCTCGCTGGGGCGCAACTCGTCGGCACCGGAGGGAAAGTATATAGCGGTGCGGGCAACCTGGTCGAAGTTTACCGGCAACAGCCCGCTGAGGCAGTCCAGATATTTACTGTAGGCGGGCTGGAAATTGACCGAAGTCAGCGCCACATCGATGGACTCGTGGGCCCCGTACCAGGGTGCGCGGGTAAACACTACCTCCATTCCCTGGTGCAATTCCGCCAGCAAGCGCTCGGACAGGCGCCGCTCGAGGGTCACCGGCACCTGCCCCTGGGTGACCGCTATCTGGCCCAGCTTGCGCCCGGCACCGCCCGGCTTCCACAGCGGACTGGCCGCCACCAGACGTGCCTGCCCGGTTTTCAGCCGACTGCTTTTGGCGCGCAGAAAAAAACGCTGCTGCTCACCGGCGCGCCGCAAAAACACGCCGCTGCCGTAGTAGGGAATCGGCTGGCTCAAACGGCACTCGAAGGCCGAGGACTCCACATGCCATTCGGCCTCGTTCATGGATGGCTTGTAGGTGACGGCAGTCGCAGCTGATACCAGCAACAGCCCACAAATTGGGAGTATGTACTTACCAACAATTTTGAGCATAGCCAGTCACCAGCGTCGGAGCAAACTTACCACAGGGCGGCTCAGCCGGGCCGGGTCCACCGCTTGTTATATCGGCCTGCCGGGGCTGTGCTTTAGGGTCCATTTTCGGTAGCATGCGCCTCTCCAGAGAATGATCAGTAAGCACACACTTGGCACGTGGATAAACGACCGCCGCCAGCTCCGCAGCGCAGAAAACCATTGAGAAAACCATTAAGAGTTGAACAGCATGAGCCAACAGTTGATTCTCACTCGTCCCGATGACTGGCATATCCACCTGCGCGACGGCGCGGCGCTGGCGGATACCGTACCCCACGCGGCGCGTGCCTTTCAGCGTACCATTGTGATGCCCAACCTGGTGCCGCCAGTGGTCAATGCCGAACAGGCCCTGGCTTACCGCCAGCGCATACTCGCCCGGCGGCCGGCCGGCAGCAGCTACGAGCCGTTAATGGTCTTGTACCTGACCGACAATACCAGCGCTGCAGATGTCGCCGCCGCCAAGCAGGCCGGTGTTGTCGCCGCCAAACTCTATCCGGCCGGCGCCACCACCAACTCAGACTCGGGCGTCACCGATATCAGCAGGACCTATGCCGCCCTGGAAGCCATGCAAAAGGAGAAACTGCTGCTACTGATTCACGGCGAGGTGACCGACACCAATATCGATATCTTCGATCGGGAAAAGATTTTCATCGACCGCATACTGAAGCGTATCGTGGCGGATTTCCCCGCGTTGAAGGTCGTGCTGGAACATATCACCACCCGCGACTCCGTTGACTTCGTGAGTGCTGCCGGGGCCAATGTGGGCGCCACTATCACCGCCCATCACCTGCTCTACAACCGCAACCATATGCTCGCCGGCGGCATTCGCCCGCACTACTACTGCCTGCCGATTCTCAAGCGCGACAGCCACCAGCAGGCGCTGATCGAGGCGGCCACCAGCGGCAACCCCAAGTTTTTTCTCGGTACCGACTCGGCCCCGCACACCCGCGACGAGAAACAGTCGGCCTGTGGCTGCGCCGGCTGCTATAGTGCCTACTGCCCGCTGGAACTCTACGCCGAGGCCTTTGAGAGGGCCGCAGCGCTGGACCGGCTGGAGGCTTTTGCCAGTCATTTCGGGCCGGACTTTTACGGCCTGGCGCGCAACCGCGACAGCGTTACCCTGGTCAGAGACCCCTGGCAGATACCGGAGGAACTGCTGCTCGGCGGCAAGCCTCTGGTGCCGCTGGCGGCCGGGCAGACCCTGCAGTGGCGCCTGCAGGAAACATCGTCAGCGTAAGGAACCCGCTGTGAAAGCAGAATCCGATTCCGGCAACAATGAACCCGGAGGCAGTGATTGCGACGCCAGTACGGCGGACAAAACCCCGATGGCGCAGCGCTTTCGCGGTTTTCTGCCGGTGGTGATCGATGTCGAAACCGGCGGCTTCAACGCCGCCACCGACGCCCTGCTGGAGGTGGCAGCGGTGACCCTGGAGATGGCGGATACGGGCCTGCTGCAGCGCCAGCAGACCTTCGAGTACCATGTCGATCCGTTCGAGGGCGCCAATATCGAGCAGTCGGCGCTGGATTTTACCGGCATCATCCTCGACAGCCCGGCGCGCGAGTCACAACCGGAACAGATGGTGCTCGGCGAGCTGTTCAAGGCCGTGCGTCAGGCGGTCAAGGCCAGTGGCTGTACGCGCGCGGTAATCGTCGGCCACAACGCCCATTTTGACCTCGGCTTTGTCAATGCCGCGGTAACCCGCTGCGATATCAAGCGCAATCCCTTCCACCCCTTTTCCTGCTTCGACACCGCCACCCTGGCAGGGCTGGCATTCGGCCACACGGTACTGGCGCGCGCCTGCCAGATCGCCAATATCGAGTTCAGCAATGCGGAGGCCCACAGCGCCGCTTACGATGCGGAAAAAACCGCGGATTTGTTTTGCGCCATTGTCAACCGCTGGCAGCAGTTGGGGGGATGGCCGGTGGCGGGCGCCCCGGCCTAGATTGCCGCCGGGCGGGCCGGCGCCGGCAAAACTGCCGGCGCCGGTGTGTTACAGCTTCCCGGCATTCTCGCTCAGGTAAGCGGCAACCCCGTCGGGCGATGCCGTCATGCCCTTGTCCCCGTCCTGCCAGCCGGCCGGGCAGACTTCGCCGTGTTGCTGATGGAAAGCCAGGGCGTCGACCATGCGCAGCATCTCATCGACATTGCGGCCCAGCGGCAGGTCGTTGACCACCTGGTGGCGCACCACACCCTGCTCATCGATGAGGAAGGAGCCGCGAAACGCCACACCGCCCTCGGATTCAACATCGTAGGCTTTGCAGATGGCGTGGGTGACATCGGCTACCAGCGTGTACTTGACCGGACCGATGCCGCCGTCATTGACAGCGGTATTGCGCCAGGCGTTGTGGGTAAACTGGGAGTCGATGGATATGCCGATCACCTCCACACCGCGCTTCTGAAATTCCTCGACGCGATGGTCAAAGGCCAGCAGCTCCGAGGGACAGACGAAGGTGAAGTCCAGCGGGTAGAAAAACACCACCGCCTTCTTGCCCTCGATAGCCTGAGACAGGGTGAAATCATCGACGATTTCACCGTTGCCCAATACCGCAGCTGCACTGAAATCCGGTGCGGTCTTGCCTACTAATACGCCCATTAATCAAATCTCCGTTAAAGTCGATAAATTGCAAATCAGACCAGAAACCGACACAAAGCGCCGCTGCAACAGCGGCGGCGCTGCTGCAGACACCAATGGCGGTTAACAACAGGTTGTATCAATCAATTGCCTGGCACTCGATAAGAGCCGGCCATCATACACACTTGCCAGAGGCTGTCTCATTAAATATTTATATCGAGCCGATAGTTCACAGATAAGCAAAAAAGCCTGTAAAAATAATCACTTAAGTACAAAAAGCAGCACCCGGTCAGCGCCGCAAGGCAAATAGTAACAATTCCCAGTTAATATTGACAATAATTCTCATTACAGCTAATCTTAACAACAGTCCGGCTTCACAGGAGCCCGGCGGCTGTAAAACCCAACGACCAACAAGCCTGACCGGTACCGCTGACACCATGTACGTCTGTATTTGCAAAGGGATTACCGACAACCAGATTAAGGATGCCGTCTGCGGCGGCGCCACCACCCTGCGCAAAGTCCGCACACAGCTGGGCGCGATGTCCCAGTGCGGTAAATGCGCTGTCCTGACCAAGGAAATCGTCGAGGATACCCTGGCCCAGCAGGACTACAACGACGCCGAGTCGGTCTTTTACGCTGTCAATTGACGGCTGTCTGACCGGCACTGCAGCTGCTCCCGCACAACTGCCAACCACCACACCTCAAACAATCACTCCGCAGCGCACAGAGAACTTTCCGTCGCGGCGCTAAACGGCACTCATTTGCAACTTTACTTCCATTTATTTCTCTTTGAAAATCAATGAGTTAACTTGACTCATCAACCTTTCAGGCGCACACTTGCGCAACCGTTAAACCGGCTCAAGGGAGATACCCGCAAGAGCCTGCAGAGGAGAACGCCATGAAGGGTGATGCCAAAGTTATCGAAATACTCAACCAAGTGTTGGGCAATGAACTGGTGGCCATCAACCAGTACTTCCTCCACTCGCGTATGTACAAGGACTGGGGGCTGAAGGAACTCGCCGAGCATGAGTATGAGGAATCCATCGATGAAATGAAGCACGCTGACAACCTGATAGAGCGTATTCTGTTCCTCGAGGGTATCCCCAATCTGCAGGACCTGGGCAAGTTGCTGATTGGCGAAAACACGCAGGAAATGCTCGAGTGCGATCTGAAGCTCGAGATGAAGGCCATACCCGACCTGCGCGACGGCATCGCCTACTGCGAATCAGTCAGAGACTATGTCAGCAGGGACCTGCTGAACGAGATCCTCGAGGACGAAGAAGAACATGTGGACTGGCTGGAGACCCAGCTGGCGCTGATCAAAAAAGTCGGCCTGCAGAACTACCTGCAGTCAAACATGCACTCCTGAGTTGCGGCCCGCCCGACCCGCTGCCAGGGCCTGCTGACGCTAATTGAGCAGACCGTAAACCCCGATGGAATAGGAACGGCGGCTTCTGGCACCACTGAGTGCCGCCGCCGATACCACTTCCCCCAGACCGATATCATCAACGGAATAGCGGGTGTCACCAGTGCCGGTGTCGAAGCCGACTGCGGTAACCTCAGGAAAGTGATAAGCCACCACATCCCCTTGCTCCACCCCCACCGAAACCGGAAAGCTGACCCTCGCCATACCGGGCTCGGCGATTGCAAACGGCTTGCTCTGCCAGATCACCACCATGTTGCCGTCCACCGCACGCAGCACCTTGACCGTCAATGCCGTCGGGCCGGTGAAGTAGCCGCCGAAACCCGTGAGCATGCCGTTTTTCGGCATGGCGTTGCCGAGATCGACCAGCAGCAGCGGCCTTTCGTCAACGCGGCTGCGTTCGACCAGTTCGCCCCCCATATAGTCGAGCAGATTGCCGCGCACCAGGAATTCCTTCAGCAGATCTATCTGCTGCTGCACAAAGCCCCGTATCTGGCTGCGCAGGTCGGAGGATTCCTGCACCCGCGAACTCTTTTCCGTGCCCAGCACATTGACGACACGCTCGAGTTCATCGACCTCACTGCGCAGGTCCGCCTCCTGGCGCTGCAAGCCGGCAATCTGCCGGTTCGCCTGTTGCAGCAGCTGCCGCAGCTCCCTGTTCTGGTCCTGCGCCTGTTTGATATTCGGCGGCGTCTGGCAGCCGGCCAGCATCAGCGCGCACAGCGCCACTGATATCCATCTGCAGCCCATCATATTTGCCCCCAACAAATTATCCACGTATCCAGTCCCGCAACTGACGCTCCATTGGCGAGTCGCCGTGGGCTCGAGCCATTGGCGGCTCGCCCGCAGAGTGTCCGCCAGTTCGCCCTCGGCGGCGCTGCCGCCGCTGGGAAAGAGACCACCCTCAACCGGCAGGCAGCGCCCCGCCGAACGCGCACCGGGTCGCTGGTGAAACGTTGTTTCCGGGGCTGGATACTAGCCTACGGAATATCAACGGCACTTTCCACTCTGGCGCTTTCCACTTTGAACGCCGCCGAGGTCAAGCGGTCGCCGCCGAGCAGCAAGTCGATGTGATAACCGCCTTCGGCGAAGCCCTCCACCGGGCGATCGATACGGAAAAACGTCACCCCCTCCCCGCCGCTGACGATAACCGGTACCTGGGCAATCTGCAGACTGCGGGCGCCGTCATAGAGTATGGCCTGCACCACTGATGTGGCGCGCATAAAGTTCTGGTAGCGGAAGCCGATGTAAATCGTGCGATCCACCGCCAGCGTTTCGGCCTGGGAGTCGCCAATACCGGTCAGCTCCGAGTTGCTGACAACGACGCGGGGGATTTTCGGCAATCCGGCCAGGGCCCTGGCCTCAAAGGCCAGATCCAGGGCCACCTGCACAGGCTGCAGCGCAGGGCTGTCGTTAAACCGCTCGCGGGCGCGGCGCAGGCCCTCGGTGGCAGCGTCCAGTTCGCCGCCGTCGATCTGCCGGCTCAGCCGCTGCGCCAGGCGCCGCTCGATCTCCTGCAGCCCGCGCTGTGCCGCCACATTGTCCGACTCCACCGCCAGCACTGCCCGGTAGCGATCGAAAGCGCTCTCCCCGGCCGGGGCTATCAGCTGCCCTGCCGCCATCATCTCACGGGCGTCCACCAGCTGCTGCTGGCGCTGCTGCAGGGCGCGCCGCTCGGTGGTGACGGTGTCCGCCAGCTGCAGCAGGCGGCTGTCGTCAGGCCTGATGGCCAGGCCCCGCTGCAACAGGGTTTGAGCGCTATCGATATCACCGCGCTGCAGTTGCCGCTCGCCCAGGTCGGCGTAGCGCGCCGCCACCGCGTTCAGCCCCTGCAGGGCCAGAGGGTGCTCACCATCTTCAGCCAGCACGGCGCGAAAACGCTGCAGGGCATTGGCCCCCGCAGGCGAACCGAGGGCATTTTTAGCCAGGAAACCATTGCCTTCGTCAATCAGTTGCCGGTGCCGCTGCGCTCGCTGCAGGCGCTCGGACAGACGCTGGTAGCGCTCGTCGCCGTCGCCGGCATCGGCGAAGCTGGCCCGCGCCGAGTCCAGATAGCGCTGTGCCAGCGGCAGGTTGCGCTGTTCCAGCGCCTGGCGCCCCTGGCGCCAGTGAAATTCCCGCAGCTGCTGCAGCCCCCAGCGCGCCTGCTGACTGTCGGGATCATCGCGCAGCACATCGCGATAGATTTGCGCCAGCTCCGGCGCCACTGACAAATCCTGTTCCAGCTGCCTGCGCAGATCACGCACGCGCTCGGCCAGCGGCCCGCCGCCTGCCTGCCCCACCTGTGGCCGGCGCGGCGCGGGGCTATCCGCATCCGGGCTGGCAGAGCCGGCCCCCCGCAGGTGCGCCGGGCCCTGATTGGCTGGCAGCGGCTCGCCGGCCGGGGAGGTAGCGCCTGCAGCTGAAGGCGACTCTGCAGTTGATGGTTCGTTCAAAGCTGAAGGCCTGTTTACCGCTGCAGGCTCAGTTAACGCTGAGGGCTCAGTTAACGCTGAGGGCTCATTTAACGCTGAAGGCTCATGTAACGCTGAGGGCTCCTGGAAACCGGCTACCCGGCCGGCCTCCTCTGCCACATCCGGCGGTATTACCACAGCGGATGGTTCGCCGACGGCCGCGCGCAGCTCCTGCAGCCATCGCTGCAACTGCTGCGGGTGATACTGCTCCAGATAGACAAAACCCCCGACCAACGTGGCGACAAGCATACCGGCCAGCCACGACAGGGCGGTGGAGCGCTCTTTCTCCTGCTGAAATTCAAGCCGGTTAACGGCTGGAATATCCGCTTCCGGTTCCGCCGGCGTTTGCGATTTTGAAGCCGTCGCGGGCGTGCCGGTAACATCAGCGGCCATGGCGGTGCCGCTGGCGAGAGCCTGATCGCTTTGCGAGGGTGTATCGGATACAGTCGGGTGTGATGCGGCGGACACCGGACCACTGCCGGCAACCACCGTCTGCTCCTCACCGGTAACACCAGCCCCCGCCCCGGTATCGCTGGGCGCGGTATTGCTCAATACCGTTTTGGCACTGGTATCGACATTGCCCAGTACCGGCTCCCGCAGTCGCCCCGCACTCTGCATCTCGTCGAGTTCCCGCTCGCTAATGGCACTGAGATCGGCAATCAATTCGGCGCCGGTCTGATAGCGCTGCTGGGGGTCTTTAGCCAGAATGCGATCGACAATCGCCTGAAAGCGCTGCAGCTTTGCCGGCAGGCGTGGAATCGGCTCGGCCACATGCTTAATGCCGACCGCCACCGCCGAGTCGGCATCGAAGGGCACGCGGCCGACCAACAGCAGGTACAGCACAACGCCGAGGCTGTAGAGGTCGGAGCGCCGGTCCACCGCCTTGCCCTTGGCCTGCTCCGGGCTCATATAATGCGGCGTGCCGATGGCCGTACCGGTCTGGGTCATTCCCGAGCTGACATCGGTGGGCCGGGCAATGCCGAAATCCATCAGTACCGCCCGACCGTCCTCCTCGTGCAGCATGATGTTCTCCGGCTTCACATCGCGGTGCACATAGCCTTTTCTGCCGGCAAAATCCAGTGCTCTGGCGACATCTGTGACAATGCGGATGGTATCGCGATGGGACAGGCGGAAGCGCTTCTGCTTGAGATCGCGGCCGGGTACGTATTCCATCGACAGAAAGTGCTGGTCCTCGTGCACACCAACATCGTATACGGTGACAATATTGGGGTGCACCAGGCGGCTGACGATGCGGGCCTCGCGGATAAAGCGCTCGCCGAAGGCCGGATCGGCTGACAGCGCCGGCGCCATCACTTTCAGCGCCACCTCGCGCTCAAAGCTGACCTGAATGGCCAGGTAAACAGTGGCCATCCCCCCCTGACCGAGAGTGCGAACGATCTTATAGCCCGGTATATCCGTTTTCAAAGTAGTCGGCCCGTGGGTGTGCGGCGGCGGCGCGCTCAACCGGTTTTGGCAAAGCCCTGTGCGCGCTGGCCGTCATCTACCTACTCGCCTGCCTCAAGCAGTTGATTATTAAGCATTAATTGTTTTTTGTAAGGCACTCTTTATGCCCCTTTAGTCAAGCCAAGTCAACTTGTACAACGCGCATATCGGCCGGCGTTAACAAAACTGCGGCAACTGTTGTGACAGCGGCCCGTTTACTACTATAGGCCACTCTCAACACGGCGATGAGGCCACGGATACCAACAGCAGCTGATTGGCAGACAAGCGCCCGCGGCCGGGGGCAGAGCGGACGGGGCAAAAGTTGTGTAAATGCCGCCAGCGCGACCGCGCTTAGCGGGAATGGAACTCAGGGGGACTGGGCTGCGGGCGGGCCCTAGCTGTCGCTGCTGTCGGTTTCCACCGCGGCGCCGTCCAGCAGCGTCTTCAATTCACCCTGCTCATGCATTTCAACGACAATGTCGCAACCGCCGACCAGCTCCCCGTTTACCCACAGCTGGGGAAAGGTGGGCCAGTTGGCATACTTGGGCAGGTTGGCGCGAATATCCGGATTGGACAGGACATCGACATAGGCAAAGCGCTGGCCACAGGCCATGACCGCCTGGGAAGTGCGCATCGAAAAACCGCACTGAGGGGCATTGGGAGAGCCTTTCATATAGAGAATAATGGCATTTTCTTCAATCTGTTGCTTAATCGTCTGCATGATATCCATGGGTCGGCTCAACCTCTTCGCTTAGTCCAGGCTTGGCGGGTTAGAAACCCAGCTTTTTAGTCAAGTATTTGGGGATTTTACATGAGTTGGGGGAAAAGGGAAAAGGGAAAAGGGAAAAGAACCCTCGGCCGTGTCTCCGCCTTTGTCATGTTATTTTTGTGGGTTTGCTTTTACTTTTCCCTTTTCCCTTTCAACTTTTCCCTTTTTTCCCTTCCCCCTCCCCCAAAATTGCCAGCCCCGCAATTTACTTATAAAATCATCCGTTTCCCAGGCAGCCTCAGCTGCCTGTTTTGTTTTGGAGCGGGCAATGAGTTCTGCGGCGTTGATCAATACCTACGGTGTACGAAAAACTACCCTGGTCAGGGGCGAGGGCTCGCGCCTGTGGGACGATCGCGGCAATGTCTACCTGGACGCACTGAGCGGTATCGCCGTGTGCGGGCTGGGCCACGCCCATCCCGCCGTTACCCGCGCCATCAACGAACAGGCCGGCACCCTGTTGCACACTTCCAATCTGTTTAATATCGAACCACAGCAGCGCCTGGCGGAAAAACTCTGCGGCGTTGCCGGCATGGATAAGGCCTTTTTCTGTAACTCCGGCGCCGAAGCCAACGAGGCGGCGATCAAACTGGCAAGGAAATACGGCAACGATAAAGGCGTGGCAACCCCCACCATTATCGTCACCGAAAACAGTTTTCACGGCCGCACCCTGGCCACCCTCACCGCCACCGGTAACCCCAAGGTCCAGCAGGGTTTTGGCCCGCTATTGCAGGGCTTCGTGCGAGTGCCGTTCAACGATTGTGCGGCAATCGAAAAATGCGCTGCGGAAAATACCGATATCGTCGCCGTGTTGGTCGAGCCCGTGCAGGGAGAGGGCGGCGTCAATGTGCCGGCGGATGACTACCTGCAGCAACTGCGCGCAATCTGCGACCGCCACCACTGGCTGTTGATGCTGGACGAAATTCAAACCGGCAACGGCCGCACGGGTAAATTTTTCGCCTACCAGCACAGCGCTATCGCCCCGGATGTGGTCACCACCGCCAAGGGTCTCGGCAACGGCCTGCCCATCGGCGCCTGCCTGACACGCGCAGGCGCCGCCGGGGTATTGCAGCCGGGTAACCACGGCTCGACTTTCGGCGGCAATCCGCTAGCCTGCCGCGTAGCTGAGACTGTCATCGATACCCTGCTGGCCGATGGCCTGATGGAAAATGCCGACACCCTCGGCCGCCAGCTGCGCGCAGGGTTGGCCGAAGCCCTCAGCGGCGACAGCAAGGTTGTGGATATTCGCGGCAAGGGGCTGATGATCGGCATCGAACTCGATCGCGCCTGCGGCGAGCTGGTTGACCAGGCAAAGGAAAAAGGTTTGCTGATCAATGTGACGGCGGCCAACACCGTGCGCCTGCTGCCGCCGCTGATTTTAACCGGGGCCGAGGCCGCCGAAATCGTCGACACAGTTGCCACGCTGATCAAAGCACTTTAACGGCCGCACCGCGCGCATTTTTACCCTGTTGATTTTCTCTTGGCTCAATAACTGGATTCAGTCCCATGTCAGTCAGACACTTCTTAACGCTATTGGACCTTTCGCCCGCTGAGCTGACTGCAGTGATCGAGCGCGCTATCGAACTGAAGGCGCTGCATCAACAGGGCTCGGCACAGGCGCTGATGAAAAACAAGGTGCTGGGAATGGTTTTTGAAAAATCC
The DNA here is from genome assembly GCA_028280195.1 of Exilibacterium sp. GTDB lineage: Bacteria > Pseudomonadota > Gammaproteobacteria > Pseudomonadales > Cellvibrionaceae > Exilibacterium. The sequence continues at coordinate 2,060 of JANQMH010000118.1, read as the reverse complement.
TCGACCCGCACCCGCGTCTCCTTCGAGGCCGGTATGGCGCAGCTGGGCGGGCACGCACTGTTTTTGTCGCCGCGCGATACCCAACTCGGCCGCGGCGAGCCAATCGAGGACTCGGCCCGGGTGATGTCACGCATGCTCGATATCATTATGATTCGCACCTTCGAGCACGAAAAAATCCAGCGCTTCGCCGAATATGCCAGCGTACCGGTCATCAATGCCCTGACTGACAGCTTCCACCCCTGCCAACTGCTGGCCGACATCCAGACCTATGTAGAACACCGCGGCAGCCCGCAGGGCAAGATAGTCACCTGGATCGGCGACGGCAACAATATGTGCCAGTCCTATATCAACGCCGCGCGCCAGTGCGACTTCGAACTGCGCATAGCCTGCCCGCCGGGCTTTGAACCCGACACCGAACTGGTGGCGCGCAACCGCGGGCGGGTGTCGCTTGTGCGCGATCCGCAGCAAGCGGTACGCGACGCCGACTGGGTGGCAACCGATGTGTGGGCTTCGATGGGACAGGAACAGGAGCAAGCCCGGCGCGCGGAAAAGTTTTGCACCTATCAGGTCGACCACGAACTGATGAGCCGCGCCCGCAGCGATGCCCTGTTTATGCACTGCCTGCCTGCCCATCGCGGCGAAGAGGTCAGTGCCGCGCTGCTGGAGGACGACGCGGTGTCGGTGGTGTGGGACGAGGCCGAGAATCGCCTGCATGCGCAAAAAGCCCTGATGGAATTTTTGCTGCTCAACAGCTAGCTTGGGCCCCATACTGGATACCGCCTTATGTCGAGCCTGCTCAAGGTCACCGGGATCAGCTGCCGCTACGACCACAACCCGGTGGTGGAGGACTTCAGCTTCGAACTGGCAGCGAGTGATATCTGCTGCCTGCTGGGCCAGAGCGGTTGCGGCAAAACCACGGTGCTGCGCGCCATCGCCGGTTTTCACAATATCGACTCGGGTGCTATCACCCTGCAGGACAAAACCTTGTCCGCACCGGGTTTCACGCTGGCGCCGGAGCAGCGCCAGATCGGCATGGTATTTCAGGATTACGCGCTGTTCCCCCACCTCAACGTCAGCGACAATATCACCTTTGGGCTGACCCATCTGGCGGCGCCGCAACGCCTCGAGGTCTGCGAACAGATGCTGGAGCTGGTGCAACTGTCCGGCTTTGGCCGGCGCTACCCGCACGAGCTTTCCGGCGGCCAGCAGCAGCGCATCGCCCTGGCCAGGGCGCTGGCTCCACAGCCGACGTTGCTGTTGCTGGACGAACCCTTCTCGAGCCTGGATGTGGATCTGCGCCGCGGCCTGGCGCTGGAAGTCAGGGAGATTCTCAAGACGCGCAGTATCAGCGCCGTGATGGTGACTCACGATCAGCAGGAGGCCTTTGCCTTTGCCGACCAGATCGGTGTGGTCGACCGCGGTCGCATTCAGCAGTGGGACACGCCTTTCAACCTCTACCACCAGCCGACATCGAGGTTTGTCGCCGATTTTATCGGCCAGGGCGTATTTCTGTCGGGGCACACCCTGGCGCCCAACAGCGTCGCCACCGAACTCGGCGAGATCAGCGGCAGCCGCCACTACGACTGGGTTGCCAATACACCGGTGGATGTCTTGTTGCGGCCGGACGATATTGTGCACGACGACAGCAGCGGCAAGCGCGCCAGCATTGTCAACAAGGTCTTCGCCGGTACCTCGACTCTCTACACCCTGGAGCTCGCCACCGGCAGTCTGGTCGAGTCGGCCTTCCCCAGCCACCACGATTATAAAATCGGCGACAGCGTCGGTATTCGCGTCGAGGCCGATCACCTGATTGCGTTCAAGCGCCGTTAGGTGTGCCTCGCCGCAAGCGGGCCCAGCCAGAAATCACAGATTTCGACCGTTGCGCGTAGCGAAGCGGTGCTTTGTGTTTCCCGCCCCACCCCCGGGGGGCTTTTCAGAGGGCCGACCTATCCCAGTAAGCCTGACAAACCTCGATGGAACTATGGTGCCAGGCCCTAAGCCGGCTGGCGGGTTTCCGGTTCGAGACTCTCGACAGCAGGGATGCTGGCGTGAAGACTACA
>JANQMH010000074.1 GCA_028280195.1 Exilibacterium sp. | reverse complement strand
CGTCACTCATTTGGAATGACCAAACCACGCTCCTCGCGCCTAGATTGGCGCTTTGTCAGGCGCAACAGAGCCAACTCAATGAGTGTCAACAGGCCCTAGCAAACATGCGCGGCGATATAGCGCTGTACCTCAGTCGCGGAATTGGGCAAAACCCGATAGCGTTCACGGCGCTGAAACAGATCGGCCATATGCGCCGGCAGCGCCGGGTCCTGCGCCTGCCCCGCCTGCCGCGCCGCCTCGGGAAATTTCGCCGGGTGTGCCGTGGCCAGGCAGATAACCGGCACGGCGCTGTCGCTGCGGGTGCGGCGCGCGGCCTCGAGGCCAATGGCGGTATGCGGGTCGAGCAGATAGCCGCAGCTTTGGAACACCTCGGCAATCACCTCGATGGTGCCCTTGTCGTCGGTGCGAAAACTGGCAAACAGCTGTCGCGCCTGTGCCAGCGCCGCCTCACTGAGGCGCATGGAACCGGCTTTGAAGTCCGCCATCAGCCGGGCGATGGCGCCGCCGTCACGCTGATACAAATCGAACAGCAGGCGCTCGAAGTTACTCGATACCATAATGTCCATGCTCGGCGACAGCGAGTGAATCAATGTCTTCTTACTGTGGTCGTTGGCGCTGATGCAGCGGTGCAGAATATCGTTGGCATTGGTGGCGATAATCAGCTGATGGATGGGCAGGCCCATTTTCTTTGCCAGATAGCCGGCAAAAATATCGCCGAAGTTCCCGGTGGGCACAGAGAAGGAAACCGCTCGTTGCGGGCCGCCGAGGGCCAGGGCGGCATAGAAGTAGTAGACGATCTGCGCCATGATGCGCGCCCAGTTAATCGAGTTGACCGCTACCAGCTGGCGGCCCTGGGGCAGAAAGGACTGGTCGCCGAAACTGGCTTTGACCAGGTTCTGGCAATCGTCAAAGTTGCCCTGCAGGGCGATATTGTGAACATTGTCTGCCAGCACCGTGGTCATCTGCCGGCGCTGCACTTCGGACACACGCTGGTGCGGGTGCAGAATAAAGATATCGATATTGTCACAGCGGCGGCAGCCTTCAATGGCGGCGGAGCCGGTATCGCCCGAGGTCGCACCCATGACGGCGACTTTCTGCCCGCGCTTTTTCAGAATATGGTCGAGCAGATGACCGAGAAACTGCAGCGCAAAGTCTTTAAACGCCAGAGTCGGCCCCTGGAATAGCTCCAGCACCCACTCGTTGTGCGCGGTCTGCACCAGCGGCGCAATGGCCCGGTGTCGAAAGGTGCTGTAGGCCGAGTCGATGATGGTTTTCAATTCATCGTCAGCAAGCTCGCCGGCGACAAACGGGGACATGACCTTGAACGCCAGTTCGCGGTACGAAAGCCCGGCCCAGGCGGCGATCTCCTCGCCGCTGAACTGCGGCAGGGTCTCGGGCACATAGAGGCCGCCGTCTGTGGCCAGTCCCGTCAATACGACTTCTTCAAAGGAGAGCGCCGGCGCCTGCCCGCGGGTACTGATATATTTCACTTTTTAAAATCCAAAATCTCGATGCGACCGGTAGCGCATACTTCACGCTGAGGCCAGGGCATATTTCGCAGCTGCTAACCCAGCGCTTCAACCCGAATATGCTTCACATTGCCCTCGATACTGTCGAGTGCCTCGACCTGCCTGACCGCATCCACAAATCGTTTCTCCACCACCCGATTGGTCAGCATAATCACCGGCACATGCTGCTGCTCCTCAGCCGGCTCCTTTTGGATCAGGGCTTCAATACTGATGCCGGCACCGCTGAAAATCTCTGTCACCTGCGACAGTACACCGGGCCGGTCGAGCGCCAGCATGCGCAGATAATAGGCGGTTTCCACCGCATCGATCGGCAGAATCTCGAGATCCTTCAAGGTATCGGGCTGAAAACCCAAGGCCGGTACACGGTGCGCGGGCTCGGCATTGAGCGTTCTGGCCACATCGACAATATCGGCAATCACGGCGGAGGCCGTGGGCCCGGCGCCGGCGCCGGCGCCGTAGTACAAGGTCGGCCCCACGGCGTCGCCC
>JANQMH010000073.1 GCA_028280195.1 Exilibacterium sp. | reverse complement strand
CAACTTGAGCCGGCTCACTTTTGACCAGGGAAGCGGCGGCAGCTTCGGCGGCGCCGTCAGCGGCAGCGGTGGGCTGATCAAAACCGGCGCCGGCACGCTGACCCTGACCGGTGGCAATACTTACAGTGGCGTCACCCGGGTTGAGGCCGGCGTGCTGGAGGGGAATGTAGCTGCGCTGCCGGGGGATATCGTCAATGCAGCGCAGGTGGTTTTTGACCAGATTGGCGATGCCACGTACACCGGCAGTATCAGCGGCAGCGGCGCAGTGGTGAAGGACGGCAGCGGCACCCTGACCCTGACGCGGGCCAACAGCTATCGGGGTGGTACCACCGTTGCCGCCGGCACTCTCGCCGGCGACAGCCAGTCGCTGCAGGGAGCGATCGACAACAGCGCCCGGCTGGTGTTTGAGCAGCGGGCCGACGGCCACCTCAACGGCACCCTCGGCGGTGACGGCACCTTCATCAAGCGCGGCCAGGGGCAGCTGACCCTCTGCGGTGACAACCCCTTTTCCGGCGATGCCTTTATCGAACAGGGCAGCCTGGCAGTGGACGGCGATTTCAGCGCCCGGGTCCACGTGGGCAGCGGTACCCGGCTCGAGGGTCGCGGCAGTGTCGGCACAACCCGCGTCGGCGGCGGCACGGTGGCGCCGGGCAACTCGTCGGCCGGCCAGCTCACGATTGGCCAGCTCAGCGTCGACGGCGATCTGAGTTTCAGCAACGGCGGCAGGCTGCAGATAGAAGCGGCCCCCAGTGGTGCCGCAGACCAGCTGCGGGTGACGGGCACGGCCAGCCTGGACGGTGGCAGTGTCGATATTGTCGCGGCGCCGGGAACATACGATCCGGGCCAGCGCTATACTTTCCTCATCGCCGACGGCGGCATCAGCGGCAGTTTCGAAACGGTGACCTCGTCGATGGCCTTCCTCGATCCGCAATTGCGCTACGCCGGCAACCAGGTCACCCTCAGCCTGCGGCGCAACAGCGTGGATTTCGCCGCGGTCGCGCAAACCCCTAACCAGTTGGCAGTGGGTTCAACCCTCGATAGCTTCGGCGGCAGCACCGCACTGAGCCCCGTTATCGAACAGATAGTGCCGCTGTCAGCCGCCGCTGCACGCCGGACTTTCGACGATCTGAGCGGTGTCCAGCACACCCATATCCCCACCTTTGCGGCGAGCCTTGCCAGCCAGTTCCAGGACCAGCTGTTCAATCGCCTGAGCCAGTGGCCGGCGGCGGCCGACCGCGACCGCAGCCTGTGGGGCCAACTTGTCAATGGCAGCGGCGATATCGACCACAGCCGGCAGGCGCGGGGTGCCGATTACCGCTACGCCGGCGTTACCCTGGGTGCCGACATCGCGCTCAGCGACAGCTGGCGCCTGGGTGGTGCCGCCAATTACGGCCGCACCGACGCCGACCCCAGTGGCGGCAGCGCAACCATGGACTCCTGGCAGCTGGCCGGCTACGGGCGCTGGCAGGGGCAAAACCTGTTCGTCAACAGCGCCCTCGGATGGGGTCGCCACGATGCCGATCTGAGCAGGCGCATACCGGCCATTGCAGCCGCCGCCCGGGCCGATGCCGACAGTCACGGCGTCAGCGCTGCGCTGGAGGCGGGCAGCGGCTTCGCCATCGGCGATGCCCTCGGCCTCAGTCCCTATATTGGGGTCGACTATCTGCGCCTTGAGCGCGAGCGTTTCAGCGAGCGCGGTGCCGGCGCTGCCGGCCTGTCCGTGCGCGGCGACACCCGCGACTCGTGGCGCTCGGAGCTGGGGCTGCGCATGACTTACCAGCGCCTGTGGGACAACCTGCGCCTGAGACCGGTGCTCAATCTGGCCTGGATTCGGGAGCACGGTGATGATCGAGCCGATATCACCGCCGCCTTCAGTGCAGAGCCCGATACCCGCTTTGTAATCGCGGGGCCGCGCCTGGATCGCGATCGCTTGCTGCTGGGTCTCGGCCTCAATATCGACTTCAGCGACAGTGGCCACCTGTACCTGCACTATCAAGGGCAGGAGGCCGGCAACCACGCTGATCACCAGCTGGCGCTCGGCTTTCGGGTGCGCTGGTAGTGCCTGATCAGACTCTTCCTTCTAAAAGACTTACTGGCAGGGTTTCGTGTGCTGTATCTCACTGGCCCCAGGCAGGCCGGGAAAACCACGCTGGCCCGAGCCATAGCGAGTGAGTTGGATATGGGTTATCTGACGCTGGATGACCAGGCCGTGTTGGCCTCCGCCGAGAGCGACTGAACAGGGCATACTGTTTTATACCGGCCAGGACATGCTGCCATTTCAGTATGGCAGCTTGACGTTTTATGCCTTATCCATTGGGTTATTTGTCAACAAGCGCGATGATAAATAACAAGGGGCAACACAATGGCTGAACAAAATAGACCCGCAGGAGTCAGGCCCTGGAGCGGCGGTATTCAAATCCGGCTTTGGAAGACTGGCACACACATATTGGTTGCCCTACGTAAAAGGTGACTGGGCTCAGCTTACACAAGCACGTAATGACGATGCGTATAGTCATTTATCTTGTTAAAGTGACTATTCTATGTAGTCATTTTTGAGATCCTTACGATGGAGCCCATTTCAAAAACCGAGTTTAAAGCTTATGCCCTGGAGATCTTGAGGGATATCGAGCAAAGTGGTCAATCCAGAGTCATTACCGATCGCGGTAAACCTGCCCTGGAAATCAGGAAGTTGAGACAGCAAGACGTTCCACCTCTTGAGGTGTTGAAGGGTACTGTCATCAAGTACGAAGATACCACCGCACCGGTTGTCGATGATGACTGGGAAAATGCCTGATGATCGTGATCGATACCCATGTTCTGGTGTGGTGGGTCAGCGGCTTCGGTGCGTTTTTCATCGCTGCCAAAAAGGCTCTCAAAAGTACCCTGGGCAATGGCGGTGAAGTTCTTATTTCTTCCATATGCGCCTGGGAAATAGCCGTGCTGGCCGAGAAGGGCTACTTGGTTTTGAGCATGGATGTGGAAAGCTGACTTGATGAAGTGTTTCAAATTGATGGGGTTCGTTTTCAGCCCGGCGACTTCCACAAAGACCCGGCTGATCGCATGATCGCAGCGGCCGCTCGCCAACTGGCAGTGCCGCTGGTGACGGCCGATGAAAAGATTCTTCAGTATGAACATGTGAAAACGATTTGGTAAAGCGGTACTGGCGGGAATACCAAAGCAATGACTGACATCGCTAAGAAACGGGCATGACACGCCAGGGTTTACAAAAAACTCGACAGGAATTAGCTAAAATCAGCTAAGCAATTGATTTAAAAGTAATTAAATGGCGGACCGGACGGGGCTCGAATTTTTTATTGGTGTTTTTGGGTGTGCATGGGTGTACTTAAGCGACTGTTTTTATTGGTATTTTTCAACCAGAATGCACTGGTGAACACCTGTGTTTTGCTAAAGCTGGACAAAAAACTGGGCAAGGCTTGAATTCTCCGAGAGCAGAAGCGGCTAAAAAACACGCATAAATAGCGCCAATCAGCTTCTCCTAATTTCCATTTCACCCCAGTCTAGGGATATCTGAGCTATTATGGTAGCATCCAGAAAATACCCATATTGTGACACATTAGAGGTGATATATGATCGGGTCTATCGGCATACGTGAACTACGGGACTTGAGCAGTCAATTGCCGGAGAAAGCAGCGGCCGGCGAAAGCTTCTTTCTCACCAAGAACGGCACTGCTCTCTATTACGCCATACCTGTTGATCAGGCCTTGATGGATCATGGTTCTCGTCTGGCCATTGCATTGAATCTCTACAAAAACGAAGCGCTCACAATGGGCCAAGCTGCCAAATTGGCTGAGCTGTCCATTGAAGAGTTTATGATCGAAGCGGGCAAAGCGGGTATATCTGTTATTGACTATGACGACGACGTGCCGGATTCGGATATTACTGTTTGAGAGCAGATATGGATATTGTCGTAGCGGACGCTACACCACTAATCGTACTCGGCCGGCTGGATTTGCTCAATAGTATTGCGGGTTATTCAAGGCTGTTTACGTTACTCCAGGTGTAGTGCAAGAATGTACTAACAATATAACTATGCCGGGAGCTGTGAAAATAGCCTCGGCTCTTGAACAAGGTATCCTGTCAACAAGCAGTGATTTTGATACCACTATTTTATAATACCGCACAACTTTAGTTTCTTTAAATAACCTTCCATCCACCAATAAAAAAGTGCCGACTCGTGAAAGGTGTAATATTCATTGGATTACAGGCAAGCGGTAAATCTATGTTTTACCTCAAGAATTTTTATAAGACCCATATTCGCTTGAGTATGGACATGTTGAAAACACGACACCGCGAAAAGATTCTTTTTAATGCGTGCCTGGAATCAAAGTAGCCATGTGTTCTGGATAATACAAACCCGACAAGAGAAGAAAGAGAGAAATATATCAGCGGGTTTAAAGCACATGGCTTTGAGATCGTAGGATACTATTTCCAATCCAACCTTGAGGAATGCCTAAATAGAAATTCTCAACGACAGGGAAAAGAACGGATTCTCGATGTCGGAGTGAAAGGCACTTATGGCAAGCTGCGATTACCCGAATATACCGAAGGATTTGATCAACTGTATTATGTATCGATAAGCAACAACGAGTTCAGTGTCGACGAGTGGCAAGATGAAATTTAGTGAATTAGACCAAAAAATGCGCATATACGAAACGGCTCACGACCATTGTATTCTGCCAGGCATTTATATGGTTGCACGGATAGACGGCCGATGTTTTACGACTTTGACAAAGGACAAGCATAAGTTTGACGCTCCCTACGACGTTAAATTCAGAGATATGATGATTGAGACGGTCAAGAACTTAATGCAGTGTGGTTTCAAAGTTTTATATGGCTTTACCCAAAGCGATGAAATCTCGTTACTGCTCGATTTAAATGAAAATACATTTGAAAGGAAGGAGCGGAAGCTAAATTCAGTGTTAGCCGGGGAAGCAAGTGCAAGATTTAGCCTCTTATTAGGTGATATGGGAGTTTTTGATAGTCGAATCTGTCAATTGCCGAATAGACAATTGGTTGTCGATTATTTTCGCTGGAGAAACGAGGATGCGCATAGAAATGCCTTGAATGCTCACTGTTATTGGAGCTTAAGAAAGGAAGGTATCTCTCCACAGGCTTCAGATGCCAAGTTCGTAAAAATGTCAGTAGCCGATAAAAACGAATTTCTTTTTCAAAGGGGTATCAATTTTAACGATTTACCAAGCTGGCAGAAGCGAGGGATAGGTATTTATTGGGAGGCGTATGAGAAAAATGCCGTTAACCCAAAAACTGGAGAGGCGGTCAAAGCGTAAACGCCAAACCAACCCCATCGTGTTTAGCGAACTCAAATTGATTTAGAGTTAAGCTTCAATCCCTGCTACTTCAGCCTAAAGCGCTCCAAGCAAGCCCAAACGGGTGTCAGAGCCGGAAGTTGAGCGACATGCCCGCCTCGCGCGGATCGCCCAGCACCCACCTATCGAGCCGTTGCTTATCGACCACGTAATCCTCGTTTAAGGCGTTTCGCAGATATGCGTACACCGACCAGTTCTCGGCCTCATATCCAAGCCTTGCATTGACGAGCGTGTACGCATCCAGCTCTCGTTCGGGCGTGTTAGCGAGGTCAGCGAAGGCCGACGATCTGTAAACGACATTGCCGTTGGCGAACCAGCCCGCCGCTCCGCGCCACGTCGCTCCCGCGTTCGCCGTGAAGCGCGGCGCGTACGGGAAGCGGTTGCCGCTGAAGTCGATCCCGTCCGAGACGAATTCATCGAACTCGGTATGCACATAGCCCACCCCTGCGGACAGGTCCAAGGAAGGCACGGGCGAGAAGTCGATCGAGCCTTCTGCGCCGTAAAGGGTCGACTCTCCTGCATTCACGGTGTCGGCTTCAGGGAACACGCCGATATTGACCTGTTGATCTGTCCAATCCGTGTAAAAAACGTTCGCAGTCGCGCGTAACCGGCCATCCGACGAGCGCGCACGCAGGCTGAGTTCGTAGGTCCACGTGAACTCCGGATCGAACTCGTTCGGCCGCACGAGATTGGCGCTGCCCAATCCGCCAGCGCGATAGCCGCGTTGGATCGTGAAGCCGAGATTGGTGCGGTCGTTCAACGCGTGCACTATACCCAACTTCGGCAGAAATACAGTTGCGTCGCTCTCCGCCGAAAAGGGCGCCGGGCTGGTGAAGCCGCTTGTCGCGGACGCGAAATCATCGTGATCGACGCGGGCGCCGGCGATCAGCGTCCAGCCTCGCGAAAACTCGTAGTCGACTTCACCGAACACCGCATAGTTTTCGATTTCATAAAGCTGACTGCCAGGTTGAATAAACGGCGCGCCCGCGAGAAAGAAGTCCGACTCGCGGCGAAGGCGCCAGTAATATACGCCAAATGTCCCTTTTAAAGACGGGCTGGCATAGTTGAAACGCAATTCCTGGCTTCGCGTGCTGTAGCCGATGTCGAGATCGAGGCCGGCGGAGCCAAATGGAACGAAGAAGCTGACATCCTCAAGGTCATCGCGGTTTTCTTCTTGCATCGTAGTGGTTGAAGTGAAGCGCCATGCATCGCTGAATTCGTAGCCCAGCTCCAATGAGCCGAAAGTTATGTCCGCCGTGGTCTCCTCGCGGATCTCGAAAGCGTTCTCGCGTTCGAAGAAATCGGGGCCCTCAACTGTGTTCCGGCCATCGTCCTGGCTCAAATGCGTGACGGACAGAAGCGCGGAGAACCCGGGCAGTCCCTGCGGGGTAAAAAGCAGCTTGCCGCGGTAAGTTTGCCGGTCGGTGTGCGCCCACTCGTCATCGCCGAAAAAGGTGTTCTTCACTGCCCCATCCGATTCAATCGAGTCGAACGAGAGACGGAAGGCGAGCGTGTCCTCGATGATCGGCCCGCCTATCGCGCCCGCATACTGCAGCGTGTTGCGCTCGCCATATCTGAACTGACCAGCCCCCGACCATTCGAAGGTGGGATCCTTCGTGCGCAGCAGCACGACCCCGGCCAGCGCATTGGGGCCGACTGTCGTGGATTGAGGACCGCGGAACACCTCCACCCGCTCAATGTCCCAAAGCGATCCGCCGCTGCCTACCGCGAATATCGTCGCGATCGGCAGAGGAACGCTGTCAATAATCACCGTTCCCGTTGGGCGTATAAAATCGGCATTAACGCCGTGGAAATCGATACCGCGGACGACCGGCCCGCCCAGATCACCAACGCTCACATTCGGCACCTGCTGAAGCGCATCGGCGATTGAGCGCACGTTGCGGTCCTCGATCTCCTGCGCGGTCAACAGCGCAACGCTCGAAGTCGTTTCGTCGAATGTGCGCGGGATCTTCTCGCCGATCACCAGCAGCTCCTCAATGTCCTCGCGCCCGTCTGACGACTGATCCCGGCCCTGCGCGGATGCGACACTGGCGACGCCGAGCGCGAGCGCGAACGTGGCCGGATAGATTCCACTGAACCGGTGGAAGCCTGATTTCATCATTGATTTCCTCTGTTATTGCCCATCCGTGCGTCTGTCGTGTTACAAAAGTGCAGGATTGCTTTGCCTGCTTGAAGGTTACCTTATATCATTTTCACCTGTCTGAGTGTTACCTTATATCATTTGGTGCCGTGCCGGTACGGCTCATGTACACTGTCGCCGAAGCGGTCGACAATCTCCCGCGTCCCGCACCCGGAGGCGTTCCGCCGGGAGCGCACCTGCAAACCAGAGCGAAAGGAGCACCCCTTTGAAACGCAACGCACTGAGCGCCTCTCTGCTGCTGGCCGTGCTGCTGGCGGCCTGCAGGGCGGCGGCCCAGCCGACCGCCACGACGGCCCCCGCCAGCCCGACCACCGAGCCGAGCCGGGCCGCCGCCCCCGTCACCTTCCCGCTGACGATCGCGGACGCGAGCGGCGTCACCATCACCCTGGCACGGCCCCCTGAGCGGATCCTGTGCCTCTCCCCCGGCTGCGTCGACATCCTCGTCGAACTCGACATCCTGCCGGTCGCGGTGGCTTTCCAACTCATGCCGCTCGCGGAGCTGCCACAGTTCTACGGTGACCGCGCCGCGGCGATCACGTCGATCAGCCTGGCCGGCAACGACCCGAACTTCGAGGAAATCGCCCAGGCGCGACCGGATCTAGTCATCGGCACCCCCGTCGATGAACCGAAGCGGGCCACCCTGCGCCCGATAGCCCCGCTCTTCACCATCGTCGATACCGGCACCTACAGCCAGCTAGGAGAGCAGTTGCGGACGATCGGGTGGCTGGTGGGCCGCGAGGCACGGGCGGACGAGGCGGTGCGACGCTTCGAGAACCGCCTCACGGCCTACAAAACCCGAGCGCAGGGCGATCGCTCGGCCGCGATCATGGGGGTATTCCCGTTCGGGAGCGTCGTCTACACTACCGCGTCGCCGAGTTGCCAGCTCCTCACCGAGGTGGGGCAGTGCCCCTGGCCTGTGCCAGTGGGGGCGACGAGCCCGTCCGCCCCGATCGCCGCGGAGCGGCTGCTCGAAGTGGACCCCGATGTGATCTTCATCCAGACATTCAAGCATCGTGCGACGCGGGGAGGCGCGGAAGGTAGCTGGTTCCAAGCGCCCGACAAGCGGCGCGAGCTTGAAGCCAGCCCTTTCTGGCGGGAGCTCAAGGCGGTCAAGGCCGGCCGGGTCCATGAGGTCGAAGTTTGGCCGTGGGGCGGCTACGGCACACGCTCGCTCGGCATCGTTCTCGACGAGGCACTGCCCCTCCTCTACCCGCAGGTCTTCCCCCGGCCGCTGCCATGAGCGCGACGATCGCTCCGCCGACCACAGCGGCGACGGCGACGCGGGCGCGCGCCTCGCGCCGCCTCATGTTCCTCCTCGCCGCGCTGGCGTTGGCCCTCGCTGGGCTGGGACTGGCGGCGCTCTTCCTCGGCACGCCGCGCCTCAATGCCCCGGCCGAGCTCTGGGCGATCCTGTTCGAGGGGGGCGGGCGGCGGATCGCGCAGCTCGTCGTCTGGGAGCTGCGGCTGCCGCGCCTTCTCCTCGCCGCGCTGGCGGGGGCGGCGCTGGGGACGGCGGGGGTGCTCTTGCAGGACGCCCTCAAGAACCCGCTCGCCGGGCCGGAACTCCTCGGTGTGGCGGCGGGGGCGGCGCTGGTCGTGGCGATCGTCGTGGTCTTCCGCGCGCCGCTCCCCTTCGCCCTCCTCCCCCCGGCCGCCCTCGTCGGCGGGCTGGGGGCGGGGCTGGCCGTCCTAGCGGCGACGCGGCGCTCGAAGAGTCCGGTGCGGCTGATCCTCCTCGGCGCGGCGCTGACCGCCCTGCTCAACGCGCTCCTCATCTGCGTGATCAGCCTCGGCGAGCAGCAGGACGTGGCGGCGCTCTATCAGTACCTCCTCGGCTCCCTTGCCGGGCGGGACTGGCGCCACCTGGGCCTGGCCGCACCCTGGCTCCTGATCGGCCTGCCTCTCGCCGCCCTCTGCGCGCGCCCACTAAACCTGCTGCAGCTGGGGGACGAGGTCGCAGAGGGGCTGGGGCTGCCAACCGTACGGACCCGCGTCTTGATCCTCGCCCTGGCGGCGACGCTGACCGCGGCCGTCGTCGCCGTCTGCGGGCCGGTCGGCTTCGTCGCGCTACTCGCCCCGCATCTGGCGCGGCGGCTGCTGGGGAGCGCCGACGCGCGCCTGGTGCTACCGGCGGCGGGCCTGCTCGGGGCGACGTTGCTGGTCGGGGCCGATCTCCTGGCGCGGCTGGCCTTCGCGCCGGTCGAGCTACCGGTCGGCATCTGGACAACCGCGCTCGGCGGGCCGGCGCTGCTGATCCTGCTGCGCCGCCGGCTGCGCCCGGGGCGGTGAGGAGATCGAGAATGGAGGGTCGCGTGATCACCAGGGCGACGGGGAGGGCGGCCGGGCCGACCACGGGGTTCGCTCTCTTGCCGCGCTCGGCGGGGGCGCGGCGCTTCCCGGCGTTTTTGGCCGGGGTCGGCGCGCTGGTCATCGCGCTGGCGGCCCTGCACATCGGCCTCGGCACGGTGCGGATCGTGCCGGGCGAGGTCGCCGCCGCGCTGCTCGGCCGCGCCGCCGACCCGGTCCACCGCCAAATCGTCTGGGAGCTGCGCCTGCCGCGCACGCTGATCGCGCTGGTGGCCGGGGCGATGCTCGGGCTCGCCGGCGCTCTCCTCCAGGCGATCACGCGCAACCCGCTCGCCTCGCCGAGCCTCACTGGTGTCTCAGCCGGCGGCGTGCTGGCGGTCGTCGCCTGGCTCTCCTTCGCGCCGGCGGGGTTGGCGGCGGCGGGAGTCCTGCCGCTGCTGGCGCTGGCGGGGGGGCTGACGACGATCACCCTCGTCTACGCCCTCTCCTGGCAAGGGGGGAGCGACCCGACCCGCCTGGCCCTCAGCGGCATCCTGGTCGGCGCGATCTGCTCGGCGATCACCTTGATCCTCCTCGTCCTCGACGCGCAGCGGATCGGCTCGGTCCTCCGGTGGATCATCGGCTCGGTCAACGGGCGGGTCTGGGTCCACTGGGAGATCCTCTGGCCCTGGGCGCTCGCCGCGCTGCCGCTCGGCCTGCTGAGCGCCGGGGCGGCGAACGCGCTCGGGCTCGGCGACGCGACCGCGGCCGGGCTGGGGCAGCGCCCCGAGCGCGCCCGCGCCGCACTCCTCTTCGTCGCCGCCCTGCTGACCGCCGGGGCGGTGGCGGTGGTCGGGGCGATCGGCTTCATCGGCCTGATCGGCCCGCACCTGGCGCGGCGGCTCGTCGGCGACGACGCGCGGCGCGCCTTCCCGCTCAGCGCGGTCGTCGCCGCGGCGATCCTCCTCGCGGCCGACGTCGTCGCGCAGGCGCTGACGCTGGAATTCCCGTTCGGGGATGCGACGCGGCGAGCAGGGCTGCCGGTCGGCGCGCTGACGGCGCTGCTCGGCGCGCCCTTCTTCCTCTACCTGATGCTGCGGGAGGAGCGATGAGCACGATTGGAAGGAACGGTCGGGACGGGACCACGCTCGCCGCGCTGCGGGCGGCCGAGGTGCGGGTCGGCTACGGCGAGCGTG
The DNA here is from genome assembly GCA_028280195.1 of Exilibacterium sp. Taxonomy (GTDB): domain Bacteria; phylum Pseudomonadota; class Gammaproteobacteria; order Pseudomonadales; family Cellvibrionaceae; genus Exilibacterium. The sequence goes on along the minus strand of JANQMH010000073.1, from coordinate 104,592 downwards.
CGGTCCTCGACGGGCTGGAACTCGACATCGCCCCCGGCACCGTCACCGCCGTGGTCGGTCCGAACGGCTCGGGCAAGTCGACCCTCCTGAAGACTCTCGCCCGCCTCTTGCGGCCAGACGCCGGCGCGGTCTTCCTCGACGGGGCGGAGATCGCCAGCCTGCCGACCGCCGCGGTGGCGCGGCGGTTGGCGGTGTTGCCGCAGGGGCCGACGGCCCCGGGCGGGCTGACGGTCGGGGAACTAGTCGAGCAGGGACGCTACCCGCACGCGGGGCCGTTGCGGATGCTGCGGATGCAGGACCACGAGGCGATCCGGACGGCGCTGGCGCTGACTGACATGACCACTTACGCGGCACGCCCGCTCGACGGCCTCTCCGGCGGCGAGCGCCAGCGGGCCTGGATCGCGCTGGCGCTGGCGCAGGATACCCCGACGCTGCTGCTCGACGAGCCGACGACCTTCCTCGACATCGGGCATCAACTGGAGGTGCTCGACCTGATCCGCCGGCTCAACCGTGAGCGCGGACTGACGATCGTGCTGGTGCTGCACGATCTCAACCAGGCGGCGCGCTACGCCGAGCGCCTGGTCGTGCTCGACCGCGGGCGCGTCGTCGCCGACGGCGCGCCGCAGGACGTACTGACAACGGCGCTGCTGGCCGAGGTCTTCGGGGTGCGCGCGCGCATCCTCGCCGACCCCGAGAGCGGCGCCCCGCTCTGCCTCCCCTACGCCGTCGTCGGGCGCGACTAGGCGGGGCGCGGTAAACGCCAAACCAAGCACGTACTAGTCAAGCTGCACATGCCAAGGCAATAATGCTTCTACATCCTCAATGTTATTCGCATTGGGCAGCTCTTTAAAAATATGCTTTAAATAGTCATACGGGTTGAGTTGGTTAGCCTTCGCCGTCTCCACAAGGCTGTATAGATTTGCGCTCGCTTTTGCGCCAGCCTGGCTCTTGGAGAACATCCAATTTTTTCGCCCAATCGTAAAGGGGCGGATGGCGCGCTCCGCCGCATTATTATCAATCGGATACAGACCATCGCCGAGATAGCTGACTAACCGATCCCATTGATTATGCAGATACCCCAATGCCTTACCAACGGCCGATTGTGGCGCTACGGTTAATAGACTTTTTTCCATCCATGCCTGTAATTTTTCAACGATGGGTTTGGCTTCACGTTGACGGATATTGAACCGTTTCTCCGGGGGCTCGTCTTTGATTTTCTTCTCTATCGCATACAGCTTTTGAATATAGGCTAGCGCCTGGTCCGCTCTGCCAGTTTTTCCCTTAGTTTGGAGCTTTTGCGCCTCAACAAATTTTCTCCTCGCGTGCGCCCAACAGCCTAGCCTTGTAATTTGATGGGTATCACACGCTTTTTGATACCACTCATAACCATCGACCATGATCGCAGGCACCGTACTCGACAGTAAGTCCATCGGCACCTGCTGGTTACGGGTAGGGTCATAGTGAAACACCATCGCCGGTTGATCGCCGAAGGCGGCCATCAGCCATAAATAACTCTTACTCTGTGCCGTTTTTCCCGGCTCTTCGAGTACTTGCAACGTGGTTTCATCGAGATGCAATAGTGGCTGTTGCTGTAAGTGATCCATCAGCAAGTTGATGACGGGTTGGACTAACTCACCACAGCGCACCATCCAGGTCGCCAGATTGGTTCTGTCCAGGGTGATACCTATACGTTTAAACATCTCACTTTGGCGGTATAGCGGCAGGGCATCGGCATATTTCTGCACCGCCACATAGGCTAATAACCCCGGGCTGGCAATGCTCTTCTCAATCGGCTGCTTGGGCTTATCGGCTGTCACGATATGCTTCTGACAACAAGGGCATGGATATTTCAAGCGGCGGTGACGTAATACGCTAATCTGTGCGGGGATAATCTCTAATTGCTCGTGATCTTCGCTGCCGATGACTTCAAGCCCGGTACCATCATGGGGACAGTACTTCTCACTCTCGGGTAGATCATGGACAATCTCTTCACGGGGGTAATCGGCAGGAATGCTGACGCGTGGTTTTTGTTGACGCTTATGACTTTTTACGGTGACGGTCTTTGACGCTGGTGACTCTTCATCGGCTTGCTCAATCGCCTCGGCCTCATTAAATAGACCCAATTGATCAATGGATAACTTTTCACTGGAGGCTGAGAAGCGGTGATTTAAAAACTGCTTGATTTGCTCCTTCAATGAAACAATTTGTGCATCACGCTGGGCTAACTGCTCTCGCAATTGCTGATTTTCTTCGTGTAGTGAAATCGCCATGATCCATGGCGCTGGATTATACCATGAGGTTAATTCACAGCACTAAAAAACAGGCGCTGATGCGGCTTAATCCGCGTAAAATCAAACCCTCGTAGTAACCAACGCCATTGCTCAGCGGTAACCTTCAGTGTCTTGGTCTCTGCACGTCTTGGCCATTTAAACTTCTCTTTTTCGAGACGTTTTTGCCACAGGGCGAAGCCTGTCTCATCCCAATATAAAACCTTCAACTGTGGTCGCCGTTTGTTGCAAAACACGAACACGGCTTTCTCAAAAAGTGATAATTCCATCAACTCAGTGACGATCACACACAGACCATTGATCGCTTTCCTAAAATCCACGGGGTCTCGGTGCAAGTACACGCGAACCGATTCGTCCCATTGAATCATGCTAACGTATGTACCAAAGCCGCTAAGCTCTCTAGCGTCATGGTCGTTGGGCAATTGACCTTACAGCGGCCCACTTCTAAGACCAAACCAGAAAACGGTGTTGATTCGATCTCTATGGGGGTAAACTGGTGTTCTTGCTGTTTGCGTAGCTTGGCTCTCTTTAAACAAAAGTAGCGTGGGTTAATTCCTTTATCCTGACAGAATTGCACTTGGGTAAGACCGCTTTGATCAAACTCCTTCAGTAATTTCGGCCAATTGTACTTACGATAACTGGTCATAAGACCTCCTAGGCAAAAGAGATCTTACTTTACAACGACATCAAATCACCTAACAGAATGTGCTTGGTTTGGCGCTTACGTCAAAGCCAAGAGAAACCGGCTAAAGGTTGACTTGGATTTACCAATGAAAGAGCAACACAGTGATTTTATCAGTCGCTTTGTTCTGGAATAAATTATGTGCAAATTACGACTACTATTCAGTCAGGAGGGCCATTAAAAATAAAAGTGTGGCAAAATCGTGGCAGGAAAAGCGAAAAATCATCTAACCCATTGAATTTAAAAAAGAATAATGGCGGGCCGGACGGGATTCGAACCCGCCCACTTTGCAGCACCCCTACCCCCGCAACTGCCCCCCAATCGGCAACTTCCGTATCCGCTTGCCACTGGCCGCATAAATCGCATTGCACAGCGCCGGCGCAAACGGCGGTGTCGGCGGCTCGCCAACCCCGCCCGGCGGCGCATCGCTGGCGACGATATGCACGTCGATTTTTGCCGGTGCATCGTTGATACGGGCCACCAGAAAATCGTCGAAGTTACCCTCCACCACGGCGCCGTTTTTGGCGGTGATCTGCCCCAGTGCACAGCTCAAACCATAGACACTGCCGCCTTCGCACTGTGCCCGCACATGATCCGGGTTGACTACGGTACCGGCATCGATGGCGACGTAAATGGCGGGAATACGCAGTTGTCCCTCGGGACTGACACTGACCTCCACCACTGTGGCGACATAAGACAGGAAGCTGCGGTGCACGGCGATACCGAGGCCGTGACCCTTAGGCCTGGGCCGCGACCAGTCGGCCCGCTCGGCGGCGATGTTGACCACATTGGCCAGCCGCCCGGTGTCGATGGGGTAGGTCTCGATCGGGTCGCCGTAGTTATCGTATTCCACTCCCTGTGCCGCCAGGTCGATGATGCGCGGTTCGCCGATCAGCTCGAGCAGATAGTCTTTGGGATCGCGGCCCGCGGCGGCGGCCAGTTCGCTGGCGAACGACTGGGTGGCAAAGGCGTGGTAGACATTGGCCACGGCGCGCAGCCAGCCAATGCGCAGGTGGGCCTCGGCCTCGCCGTTTTCCAGGCGCATATTGGCGATGTCGAAGGGGTTGTCGACAAAACCCATACGCATCTCTCCGGCACTGCCGGACTTGGTGCCGTGGGCGAAGGTGGCGCTGATGGAGGGAAAGACGGTGCAGTGCTTCCAGGCGACGGTTTTACCGTTGCGGTCCTGCCCGGCTTCGATGCACTGGGCGCTGACGCTGTGGTAATAACCGTTGCGGATGTCATCCTCGCGCGTCCACATGACTTTTACCGGCGCGCCGGCGGCGCGCGCCACCAGCGCCGCCTCCACTGAGAAGTCCGGTTTGGATTTACGCCCGAAGCCGCCGCCGAGCATGGTGACGTGGACGGTGACCTGCTGTTCCTCGAAACCCAGGGCCGCGGCCACTGAGCGCCGGGTGGCCTGGGGTGTCTGGGTGCAGGCCCATATCTCCGCTGCCGTTGCACTGACCCGCGCGGTGGCGCAGGGCGGCTCCATCGGTGCCTGCGACAGATGGGGCACATAGTATTCGGCCTTTACCCGTTGCGCGGCGCCGCTCAGCGCCCGTTCGACATCGCCCTGGTTGCGCACGGCGCGGCCGGGTTTGTGCGCGGCCTCCAGCAACTGGCGCGCGTAGGCCTCGGAGTCGTAAGCGGCGTTGGCGCCGGCATCCCAGTCGATGTTCAGCGCGCGGCGGCCCTGGATGGCGGCCCAGCTGTTGCTGGCGATCACGGCGACGCCGCCGAGGGCTTTAAAAGCGGCCGGCGGCTCCAGCACCGGCAGCTCAATGACCTGCTCCACACCGCTGACTTTCAACGCGGCGCTGTCATCGAGTTTTTTCACTTTGCCGAACAGCGCCGGCGGGCGTTCGATAACGGCGACTTTCATGCCCGGCAGCTGTACGTCGTAACCGTAAACGGCGCGGCCGGTCAGCACTGCCGGCAAATCCACACTGGGCTGCTGGCGGCCGATATAGCGCCAGTCTTTGCGGGCTTTCAGCGGCACTTCGGTGGGGTCCGGCAGCGGCAGTTGCGCTGCGGCCCGGACCAATTCGCCGTAGCCGAGGCGCCGGCCGCTGGGCCGGTGAATGACCTGGTGCAGTTCGGCGTAGCATTCGCCGGCCGGCACCTGCCACTGCCGGGCGGCGGCCTGTTCCAGCATCCGGCGGGCGCTGGCACCGGCCTGGCGCAGGCGGGTGAGGTTGCGCCTGACACTGCGCGAGCCGTCGGTATTCTGGTCGCCGTACTTGGGGTCGCCGCTGGCCTGCACGACGACGACTTTGTCCCAGTCGGCCTCCAGTTCGTCGGCGATGATCTGCGCCAGGCTGGTACGTATCTGCTGCCCCATTTCCGAGCGGTGGCAGGTGACGCTGACTTTGCCGGTGCTGTCGATAGCGACGAAAAGGCCGGGTGACCACGATGTTTCTGCGGCGGCTGCGGCAGCATTGCCGTCACCGCTGACCGCGCAGCCCGGTAACAGCTGCACGCCGATAACCAGGCCGGCGCCGCCGGCCGCGGTCTTGAGAAAGTCGCGGCGTTTCAGTGTGGCTGTCGCGGGCCCATTCATGATTTGGCCTCCGCAGCGGTTTTGATGGCGGCGCGAATGCGGGTATAGGTGCCGCAGCGGCAGATATTGCCGGCCATGGCCGTGTCGATATCGTCATCGCCGGGTGCGCTGTTGTTCTGCAGCAGCACTGCGGCCTGCATGATCTGCCCGCTCTGGCAGTAGCCGCACTGGGGCACATTGTGCTGCGCCCAGGCTTTCTGCAGCGGGTGATCGCCGTTTTCACTGAGCCCTTCGATGGTGGTGATGGCGCGCCCCTCGGCTACCGACATGGGCGTGATACAGGCGCGCACGGCCTGCTTATCCAGGTGCACGGTGCAGGCGCCGCAAAGTGCCGCGCCGCAGCCGAACTTGGTGCCCGTCAGGGCGAGTTCGTCACGCAGATACCAGAGTATGGGCATGGCGGGGTCGCCCCGGAAATTATGGTTTTTGCCGTTGACTTTCAATTTCATAACGGGGCTCCTGAGAAATTTGACCGGCCTGTCTGGCGCTGTGGCGACCGCCAGCAGTGGCAAAGAAAATCTACAGCCGGCCGTGCACCGCCGGGCGACAAGCCCGGGTTTGCTGCCAGCTGTGAACTGTAAGCTGTAAACGTTGCTACGACAAGCGTGCGTGAATGGCGCCGTCCACCGGCAGTACCGCGCCGTTGATAAACGACCCGGCGTCGCCGGCCAGCAGCATGACCGGGCCGATCAGTTCCTCTACACGCCCCAGGCGTTTGGCCGGCATCTGTTCGATATAAGCCTTGCCGGCGGCAGAGTCGAAGTAATCGGCGTTGATTTCGGTTTTAAACCAGCCGGGGGCGATGGCGTTGACACGAATACCGTATTTCATCAGGTCGATGGCCATGGCGCGGGTCAGCTGGATAACCGCGCCTTTGGAGGCGCAGTAGGCGGCCTGGCCGGGCTGCACGCCCAGCCCCAGTACCGAAGCGATATTGACGATGCTGCCCGGCTGCCCGGCATCCACCAGGCGCCGTGCGCCGGCCTGGGCTACATGCCAGACGCCGTTAACGTTGGTATTCATGATAAAGTCGCGGGTGTCGTCGCTGGTGTTCAGAAAACCGCGCGGCGCCGCCACGCCGGCGTTATTGATAATGATGTCCACCACGCCCAGGGCCTGTTCGGCGCGGTGGTAGGCGGCGTCGATACTGTCCTTGTCGGTCACGTCCATGGCGACGGCCAGGGCGCGGCCGCCGGCCTGTTCGATTTCCGCCACCAGTTGTTCGAGCCGCTCGACGCGCCGCGCCGCGGCAACGATTTTAGCGCCGGCCTGCGCCAGCCCCAGGGCCAGGGCGCGGCCGATGCCACTGGAGGCGCCGGTGACCAGGGCGATGCGCTTATCCAGGTTGAAGTGTTCCAAGTTCATCATTGCTGCCGCCTTGTTATCATGTTTGGGCGACCCTTAGGCCACTTCGAATAATCCGGCGGCACCCATGCCGCCGCCGATGCACATGGAAACCACCACATATTTGACGCCGCGGCGCTTGCCTTCGATCAGGGCGTGGCCCACCAGGCGCGCACCGGTCATACCGTAGGGGTGGCCGATGGAGATACCGCCGCCGTCGACATTGTAGATCTGCGGATCGATGCCGAGCTGATCGCGGCAGTAGAGCACCTGGCAGGCAAAGGCCTCATTCAGCTCCCACAGGCCGATATCGCCGATACTCAGGCCGTGCTGCTTGAGCAGTTTGGGAATGGCGTAGATCGGGCCGATGCCCATTTCCTCCGGCGCATTGCCGACCACGCTTATGCCGCGGTAGATGCCGAGCGGCTGCAGGCCCTTTTTCTCTGCCAGGGAGCTTTCCATCACCACGCAGGCGGAGGCGCCGTCGGAGAGCTGGCTGGCATTGCCGGCGGTAACGAAGCCGCCGTCGATGACCGGCTTCAGCCCCTGCAGGTCGCTGAGGGTGGTTGCCGGTCGATTGCCTTCGTCCTTGTCCAGGGTGACCTCTGCAAAGCTCTCCGCTTTGGTTTCCTTATCGACGATTTTTTTGTTTGCAGTAATGGCGACGATCTCGGCGTCCAGGCGCCCCTGCTGCTGCGCCGCCGCCGTGCGCTGCTGCGATTGCAGGGCGTATTGATCCTGGGACTCGCGGCTGATACGGTATTTTTTCGCTACGAACTCGGCGGTTTGCAGCATCGGCATATAGGCGTGCTCGGCCGCCTTGATGACGTTGTCATCCAGGGTCTGGGCGCCGAACTCGTGGTAGGGCACCTGCACCGCGGAGATATTTTCCTGGCCGCCGGCGACAATCACATCGAAGCCGTCCACCATGATCTGCTTGGCGGCGGTAGCCACCGCCATCAGGCCCGATGCGCACTGGCGGTCGATGGTCTGCGCCGCGGCGGTTACCGGCAGGCCGGCGGCCAGGGCGGCGTTGCGGGCGATATTGCCGCCGGCAGTGCCGGCGTTGAGCACCGAACCGATAATCACATCCTCCACTTCGGCGCCTTCGATATTGGCTCGCTGCACCGCGTGGCTGATGGCGTGGGCGGTCATGGTGGGGGATTTGATATTGTTGAGCGCGCCGCGAAAGGCCTTGCCGATCGGGGTGCGCGCGGTGGAAACGATGACTGCATCTCTCATGACTTTATCCTCACTTTAATCCTCACTTCAATCCTCATTTTATCCTCTCTGTATTCTCTCTGTTCTGTATTCTCTGCGGTGGGCGGATTGTACTCGCTAGAACCAGGCGTTTTTCATATCGAAGCAAACGGCGTTGTCTTCTTTTAGCAGTGTCGCCTGGTGTTGAATCTGCGGCAGTTCCCACTGGTAGAAATAGCGCGCCGCCTGCAGTTTGCCGCGGTAGAAGTTGTCGTCGTCACTGTGCAGGCCGCTTTTGCCCAGCCCCCGGGCGGCGACGACGGCCTGTTGCAGCCAGATCCAGCTGACCGCGACGCGGCCGAACAGATCCAGATAAATGGTGGCGTTGGCCAGGCCGAGGTCAACATCCTTACTGATGCTCAACAGCAGGGAATGGGTGACGCCGTCCAGCGTATCGAGCGCCCGCTCCAGCGGTTTGACAAACTCGGTCGTCAGCTCGATGGCGCGCGCCGTTTCGATGCTCAGCGCCACAGCCTGTTTGAACAGCCGGTAGCCTTTCATATTTTTCAGCGGCACTTTGCGACCGAGAATGTCCAGGCCGTGGATCGCCTCGGCGCCCTCGTGGATGGGGTTGAGGCGGTTGTCGCGGTAGTACTGCTCCACCGGGTATTCGCGTATATAGCCGGCGCCGCCCAGCACCTGGATGGCCAGTTCGTTGGCTTTGAGGCCGTATTTCGACGGCCAGGATTTGACCACCGGCGTGAGCAGGTCGAGGATTTCAAAGGCGTGGTCGCGCTGCTCTTCGGTCGCCGCGGTCTGCGAGTCCTCAAACAGCGAACTGGCATACAGGCACAGGGCCAGGGCGCCCTCGGCATAGGCTTTTTGCGCCAGCAGCATGCGCCGTACATCGGCGTGTTCGATAATATTGATCTGCGGGGCGTGGGGGTCGTTGCACGAGGGCAGCCGGCCCTGGGGCCGCTCGCGGGCGTAATTCAACGAGTAGTTATAGCCCTGATAGCCGAGAATGGCCGCCCCCAGGCCGACGCCGATGCGCGCCTCGTTCATCATCTGGAACATGTACTGCAGGCCCCGGTGCGGCTCGCCCACCAGGTAGGCCTCGGCGCCGCCGTTTTCGCCGAAATTCAGCACCGTGGAGGTGGTATTGCGGTAGCCCATCTTGTGCAGCAGTCCGGCCAGTGCGACATCGTTGCGCTCGCCGAGGCTGCCGTCTTCATTGACCAGCACTTTGGGGCAGATAAACAGCGAGATGCCCTTGACCCCGGCGGGAGCGCCTTTGATTTTGGCCAGCACCATGTGCACGATGTTTTCGGTAATCGACTGATCGCCGCCGGAGATATACATCTTCTGGCCGAACAGGCGGTAGCTGCCGTCGTCCTGCGGCTCGGCGTAGGTTTTGATATCGGCCAGCGCCGAGCCCTGGCCGGGTTCGGTCAGGGCCATGGTGCCGGCGAAACGGCCTTCCTGCATGGGCGGAATAAAGCGCCGCTTCTGCGCCTCGCTGCCGAATGAGCGCAGCAGATTGGCCGCCCCCAGGCTCAAAAAGCCATAGCCGGCGCTGGCAATGTTGGCGGCGCTGATATAGGCGTTGGCGATGCGCAATACCACCTCCGGCATTTGCATACCGCCCTCGTCGAAATCGTAGTGTGCGGCGAGAAAGCCCGCTTCGGCATAGGCGTCCCAGGCCTGCTTGGTCTCCGCTATCAGGTGGACTTTTTCGCCGTCGAAGGTGGGCTCGTTGGCGTCGCCCTTGGCATTGTGGTTGGCGAAGTATTTCTCGGCGATGGTTTTGGCGGTTTGCAGTGTCGCGTTAAATACCTCCCGAGAGTGGTCTTTATAGCGTTCGCGCTGTAACAGCTGCTCGCTGTCGAGCAGCTCGTAGAGCATGAATTCCAGATCGCGGTCGTTGAGCAGTGGGGTGTTCATGGCAGCCTCGGGGATGGGGGTATCGATAATAGGGGTAAACCCCTATTTTTAACTGAATGAAAGGTTTGATCAAGGGGGAAATGCTGTTTACATTAGGGGTTTGTACGGGTAAGTCGGGTTTTACGATCGCCAATGGCGGAAAAACCAGCTGCAAACAATGCTTCGGGCTTCGACGATGAGCGCTATCGCTTCATCATTGAACACATGGGCGATATGATCACCACCCACCGGCCGGGGGACTGGGCCTATACTTCCATCAGCCCCCAGGCGCTGCAGGTATCGGGCTTTAGCGCCGCTGAGCTGCTGGGCAAACCCGCCTACGACTTCTTCCACCCCGACGACGCCGAGGCGATGAAAAACAAGCTGATACCGGCTATCTATCGCCACGGTATCCGCACCTTTCGCTACCGCAGCCTGCACAAAAACGGCAATTATTACTGGGTTGAGAGCACGCATCGCTCGATTCGCGACCCGGCCAGCGGTGAACTGCTGGAGATTATCGCCGTGACCCGCGATATCGCCCAGCAGGTCAGGGCCGAGCAGGCCAATCAGCGCCTGGCCGCGGTGGTGGAAGCCTCCGCCGATATCATTCTGTTCTGCGATCAGCGCACCCGGGTGACTTATATGAACCGGGCGGCGCAGCGGGGCCTGGAGCTGCCGCCGGGCGGCGATATCGGACTGCGGCAACTGTTTTGCACCGAGAGTTACCAGCGGGTCAAAACCCTGGCCTTCCAGGTGGCCGGCACCCGCGGTAACTGGCGCGGCAGCCTGCGGGTGAAGTCACCGCTGGCGCGGCGGCGGTTCTGGGTGTTGGAGCAGGTGATTGCACAGCCGCAACTGACCGGGATGGACGACTACTTCTCGCTGATTATCCGCGACCAGACCGAGCAAAAGCGCGCCGAACGCGAGGCCCAGGAGCGGCAGGCACAACTGGCGCACGCCTCGCGCCTGATGACCCTGGGGGAGATGGCCAGCGGCCTGGCGCACGAGATCAATCAGCCTCTGGCCACGACGTTGAATTACGCCCGCGGCACCATCCGCCAGTTGCAGCAGGGCAGGGAGCTGGCGGCGCCACAGCTGCGGGAGGTGCTGGAGTCGATTATCCGGCAGGCACAGCGGGCGGCAGACATTGTCAAACGGCTGCGCAGCATGGTGAAGCGCACTCCCTACCAGCGGGTGCGCTTTGTGCTGGATGAGGTTTGCGCCGAAGTACTGTCATTTTTGCAGTCGGAGGCAGCCGCGCAGCAGGTCGACCTGCGGCTGCACCGCGCCGCTGAGCCGCTGCCAATAGAGGCTGACCGCATTCAGATCGAGCAGGTATTGATCAATCTGCTGCGCAACGCCATCGAGGCCTACCGCGACGGCGACAGTGCGGGAAAGCATGTGGATATCCAGCTGTCCGCCGGCCGCGAAGAGGTCTGTGTGCGGGTAACGGATTATGCCGGCGGTGTCGATAAACAGCGTTTGCAACAGCTGTTCGAGCCTTACTACAGCTCCAAGTCCGGTGGCCTGGGTATGGGCCTGGCCATCTCCCGCTCCATTGTCGAAGCCCACGGCGGCCGCATCGAGGCCGACTCCGATGGCCGACATTACACGGCGATGGCGGTGCACCTGCCCGTTTAAGGTTTGTAAGTGGCCTTGGTTAAAAGTTATATTTTTATCCTTTATATCGATAAAATGGCTTTAAAGTATACAGATATAAATCTTGTGCTTTGCAAATATCTTATGTATAAGAGGTGTAAATATGACTTTTAATAAGATTTTTCAGTGTTTAGGGATATATTTATAGCTTTAGTATTATGAGTCAGGCTTATAGCACCATCAGCAACCAGGCGGTACTGCTCGATCTGGGAGAGAAAATAGAGGCCGCGCGCCTGCAGCAGAACCTGAGGCAGGAGGATCTGGCGCAGCTGGCCGGCGTATCCAAGGGCACTGTGAAAAACATCGAGCGCGGCAAAAGTGTGGGCACACTGTATCTGGTGGCAGTGCTGCGCGGGCTCGGCGAGGTTGAATCCCTCAGCGGTTTGCTGCCGCGCCCACCCTATCGGCCGGTGCAGCTGAAGGCGGCCAAAGGCCGCCGGCGCCGGCGCGCATCGTCACCCGGCAGGGTATCTGCAAGCAGGCCCGCCGGCGAGTGGCACTGGGGTGACGAGAGGTGAAAGCGGTGGCCGCCGAACTGATGGCCGATGTGATGCTGTGGGGCACTCGCGTCGGCGTTGTCGCCTGGGACGCTGAGGCCGGGCTCGGTTTCTTCGAATACGACCGGCCTTTTCTTTCAGCCCCGGTGGAATTGGCCCCGCTGACCATGCCCAAGGCGGATGGCGCCCGGGTGTTTTCGTTTCCGCAGCTGAATAAAGAAACTTACCGGGGCCTGCCCGGCCTGCTGGCCGATGCACTGCCCGACCGCTTCGGCAATCAGCTGATCGACCGCTGGCTGGCCGAGCAGGAGCGCAGCCCGGAGAGCTTCTCGCCGGTAGAGCGGCTGTGTTATGTCGGTGACCGCGCTATGGGAGCGCTGGAATTCAAACCCGCCGTCAACCGCCCCGGCGCTGCCGACAGGGCCCTGGATGTCGCCGCCCTGGTAAGGCTGGCCTCCGATATCCTGACCCAGCGGGAGAATTTTCAAACCTCCATGGCCGGCGCCGACGCCGGCAGAAAGTCGGCACTGGAGGATATTCTGCTGGTGGGCACCTCGGCCGGGGGCGCCCGCGCCAAGGCCGTTATCGCCTGGAACCCGGCCACCAATGAAGTGCGTTCGGGCCAGGTCCAGACCGCAAAGGGTTTTGGCTACTGGCTGTTGAAATTCGACGGCGTCAGCAATAACCGCGACCGGGAGCTGGCCGATCCGCAGGGCTTTGGTCGCATCGAGTACGCCTACGCTACCATGGCCAGGGCGGCCGGCATCGACATGAGCGAGTGCCGGCTGTTGCAGGAAAACGGCCGCGCCCACTTTATGACCCGGCGCTTTGATCGCCGCGAGGGCGGCGACAAGCTGCATGTGCAGACACTGTGCGCACTGGCCCACTACGATTTCAATGCCGCAGGTGCGTACTCCTATGAACAGGCGCTGCAGGTGCTGCGCCGGCTCAATACCCGCCGCCAGGCGGCGGAGCTGGAACAGCTGTTCCGGCGCATGGTCTTTAATATCGTTGCCCGCAACCAGGACGACCATGTGAAAAATATTGCCTTTCTGATGAACCGCAAGGGCGAGTGGTCACTGGCGCCGGCCTATGACATGATTTATGCCTACAACCCGAGCGGCGAGTGGACCGCCCGGCACCAGATGAGCTGCAACGGCAAGCGCGAGGGCTTCGACATCGGCGATCTGCTGCAGGTCGCTGCCAAAGCCGACCTGGCGCCGCCCAGGGCCAGGCGCATTATCAGGCAGATCACCGAGGTGTGCGGCGCCTGGCGGCACTTTGCCGCGGATGCCGGGGTGGCCGAGCACTGGGTAAAGCAGATCGATGCCAACTTGCGCCTGTCATTCGAGCCGGCGGGCGGTTTGCGCTGATGGCGGCAGGTGCAGCGCCAGCCCGGCCGGCCAGTGTTTTCATCGTCGATGACGACGGCGACTTTCGCGACTCCCTGAGCTGGCTGCTGGAAAGTGCCGGCCTGCCGTGCCGTCAATTCGACAGCGCCGAGGCCTTTTTACAGGCTTACCGCGGCGAAGCCGGCTGCTTGTTGCTGGATGTGCGCATGGCCGGTATGAGCGGGCTGGCGCTGCTGCAGGAACTCAAGCGCCAGGGCCGGGTACTGCCGGTGATTGTCATCACCGGCCACGGCGATGTGGCCATGGCAGTGCAGGCCATGAAGCACCGCGCGGTGGATTTTATCGAAAAGCCGTTCGACGGTGAGGCGCTGTTAAAACTGGTTACCGATACCCTGGCCTACAGCGACCGGGTATTTGATCAGGCGGCGCGCCGGCAACAGATCCGCCGCCGCTGGCAGGCATTGAGCCGGCGCGAAAAGCAGGTGGCCGAACACGTGATCAGCGGGCGCTCGAACCGCGAGATTGCCGCCGCGCTGGCGATCAGTATCAAGACCGTGGAGATACACCGCAGCCGGGTGATGCAGAAAATGCGGGCGGAGAATCTGCCGCACCTGGTGGCGCTCGGCGCACTGCTGCAGACACCGCCGGGCGAAAATGCTACGGTGCTGGCGCCTGATTCCGCCCGGCGCAAACAGTGACACACTGTCGTTCAGGGCGTGCCAGCTTTTGCCAGCATTCGATCGGATTGCACCGTATAATCTGCGCCTTGATCGATTAGCGATGGCGATATGGGTGTTTTTGCCATAAATTTACCTGACAGCCAGAGGAAAGCCCATGGAGTTGATCCAGAGACTGCCCTGCGAGGCGTGCTCAACGCAACTGTGCGGTATACGGGAAACGGTGCGCGATATCTGTGCCGACCTCGGGTACCCGGGCGCCGATATTGATTGTATTACACTGGCCATCGATGAGGCCTGCGCCAATGTGATTCGCCACGCGTATAAGGACTGTGAGGGCGGCAAGTTCATACTGGAAGTTTACCGGGATGTTACCGCGGCGGTTTTCAAATTGCAGGACTTTGCCGATCCGGTGGACAAGGACTGCTTCCGGGTACCGGAGGAGAACCTGCTCAAGCCCGGCGGCCTGGGTTTGAGCCTGATCCACAAGGTGATGGACTCGGTGACGCTGCTGCCGCCACCACCCAATGTCGGCAACCTGCTGGAAATGCGCAAAAAATTACCGGGTTGATACCCTGAGGACGGCAATAATATGTACGAACTATCCCGGCACCTGCACTACCAGGTGTTACATCTCCACGGCGAGGTGGACCTGAACAACTCTCCCAAACTGCGCGAGCAGGTGCTGGACATTCTCGAGCAGGGGCAGTCGCTACTGGTGGATTTTGCCGCGCTTACCTATATCGACAGCTCGGGTGTCGCCACCCTGGTGGAAGGCCTCAATGTTTCCAAGGGCAAATCCCTGCAGTTCGGCATTGTCGGCGCCGGCGGCTCGCCGCTGCAGGTATTGCAGTTAACGCGCCTGGATCAGGTCTTTCCGCTGTTTGCCGCACTGGACGAGATAAAGGAGTAGGCGCCATGTCAGCCGTTGAAGCGGGCGGCGAGGGCGCCGGAGCGCCGTCGCAAGCGATCATTCAGGTGACCGATCTGGTAACCCACTACGGCGACCGGCAGATACTCAAGTCGGTTGATTTCAGCGTCAATCGGGGCGAGATCATGGTGGTGATGGGCGGCAGCGGTTCCGGTAAGAGCACGCTGCTGCGCCATTTGCTGGCGCTGGAAAAAGCTACCTCGGGGCGCATCGTGGTGGACGGCGTCGATATCGGCAGCGCCAGCCGCAAGCAGCTGACCGAGTTGCGCAAGGGCATCGGTGTGGCTTTTCAGGGCGGCGCGCTGCTCAGCTCGATGTCGGTGGCCGACAATGTCAAGCTGCCGCTGCGCCAGCATACCCGCCTCAACGAAGATACCATTGATATTATGGCGCGGCTCAAGCTCGAGCTGATGAACCTCTCCGGCTGTGAGGATCTGATGCCGGCGGAACTCTCCGGCGGCATGTTGAAACGCACCGGCCTGGCGCGGGCGGTGGTGATGGATCCGAAGCTGCTGTTTTTCGATGAGCCTTCGGCGGGTCTCGACCCGGTCACATCGGTGGAACTGGACGACCTGATTTTAAAGCTGCGCGAGGCGGTCAATATCACCATGGTCGTGGTTACCCATGAACTGGAAAGCGCGTTTAAGATTGCCGATCGCATTACCGTGCTGTTCGACGGCGAGATCGCCAAAGTCGGCACCCCCGAAGAGATTCGCGCCTGTGACGATGAACGCGTGCAGAACATGATCAACCGGCGTCCAAGGAAAGATCCGGTCGATGCCAACAAATATCTCAATCGCCTGACCGCGGGGGCTCGCTGATGGCAAATGACCAAAGTCTTGAAAGCCCGGGAGTGGTCGTCGGGACCGTTTGCGCCATCGGCCGCAGTGCCATCAATGCGGTGCAGCAGGCCGGGCGGCTGGCGATGTTTTTTGTCACCACGCTGTCACGGCTTTTTTACTGGCCGTTTCCCTTTGCCGAGGTGATCAAGCAGATTCATTTCATCGGCGCCAAATCCATGCCGGTGATTATCATGGCCGGCCTGTTTACCGGCATGGTGGTGGCGCTGCAGTTTTACGATGCGCTGATTCGCTTCGGTTCGGTCGACCTGCTCGGCTCGGTGGTGGCGCTGGCGCTGATTCGCGAACTGGGCCCGGTGATGGCGGCGCTGATGATCATCGCCCGGGCGGGCTCGGCGACCTGTTCGGAAATCGCCATCATGCGCAACGAACAACAGTTCGACGCCCTCGATTGCATGGCCATCGACGTCTACCGCTATGTCATGCTGCCGCGGCTGGTGGCGGCGATCATCGCGGTGCCGCTGCTGACCGCGGTGGTCGATGTGGTAGGTATCGGCGGCGGCTATATCGTCGGCGTGCTGATTCAGGATGTCAGTTACGGCGCCTATATCGGCGGCATGGTCGACACCGTGCAGTGGAACGATGTGCGCATGGGGCTGATAAAATCGGTGCTTTTTGGCGCGGTGATATTCTGTGTGGTGCTGGCCAAAGGCTTTTACCTGCATATCGAGCAGCCTGTCTCCGGCGCCGAGGGCGTCGGTCGGGCGACCACCGAAGCGGTGGTGCTCAGTGCTATTTTGATGCTGTTTACTGACTACGTTGTCAGCGCTTTTCTCCTGTAGCGGCGCCGGCGCTGGTGTTTGCCGACGGCTACGGCGGGGCGGCCGGCGGCAATAACTGTCTGCAGAACAGCGATTTTAAAAACAGCGATTTTGAAAACAACGATTTTGAAAACAACGGTCTTGCAAACAACGTTTAGGAACAATATGAAAAAATATGGCGTGGAGTTTATTGTTGGCATTTTTGTGTTGATCGGCACGGCAGCGCTGGCTTATCTTGCCATCGATATCGGCGGGCTTTCCGGCGGCGAGGACGACAGTTACCCGCTGGTGGCGCGCTTTGACAGCTCCTCCGGGTTAAAAGAGGGGGCGCATATCGAAATAGCCGGAGTTCGTGTCGGCCAGGTCAGGAGCATCGTGCTCGACAGCGACTCGTTTGAATCGGTGGTGACGATGCTGATCGACGAGGGCATTGCCCTGCCCGAGGACTCGATGGCCTCGATTCGCACTGCCGGTATTATCGGCGACAGGTTTATCAAGGTGTCCCCCGGCGGGGCCGAGGAAGTGCTGGCGGCCAATGACGAGATACTGGAAACCGAATCGGCGATCAGTATCGAGGAACTTGTGAGTAAATATATATTCGAAGAGTGATCGCCGTGGTGCCGCTGCGACTGCGGTCTCAATGCCGGCTGCCGCGGCACTGCTTTTCATCTATTATCAACACACTGTGTAGCACAGCAGGTCGAGACTACTATGAAGCTGTTCAAACTCCCCATCTCAATCGTGGTTTTTTGTGTTCTGTCGGCGCCGCTGGTGCACGCCGAGGCCGGGCAGACGCCGACGCAGGTATTGCAGCGGGCTGTGGACGGCCTGATTGCCGTGGTTGTCGATGAGAATGCCAGCAGCGAGGAAAAGCGAACCCGCATGACCGATATCGTCATGCAGTATGCTGACTTCAGAGCCATGTCACAGCGCATCGTGGCGCGCGACTGGCGCAAGGCCAAGCCCGAGGAAAAAGACGAATTCACCGGCTTGTTTACCCAGGTAGTGGTCAACACCTACTACGGCCTGCTGGACAAGTACAATGGCGAGAGCGTGGAGTATCTCTCCGAGGAGATCAAAAGAGAGCGCTACGCCGTGGTGGATACCCATATTCTCTCCCAGGGCAGGAAGATACCGGTCAAATTCCGCATGATACTGCGCGACGGGGGCTGGCGTATCTACGACTATGTGGTGGAAGGCATTTCCATGGTCAGCAGCTATAATGGCAGTTACCGGCCCATGCTCAAACGCGGCGGCCTGAAAGCGCTGAACGAATCACTGGCCGCGGAATTGGCGGCGCGTTAGTGGTGGTCGGAGTCGATACTTGCACTATCTATTGCAGCTCAGCCAGGCCAGTAGTGAATCCAACGCGCTGGCCTTTCTCTACAAGGCCCTGATGGAGGAGCTGGGCGATTGTACGCTCGGCGTCATCAACAGTGTGGGTCTGGCCGAGGGCTGCTTTCAGGTGTCGGGTTTCTGCGATCAGAATTTCTGCCCGATTTACTCGCCGGACGAACTGCTGCGCCCGTCGGACGAGTTCCCTGTTTACCGCGGTGATTTCATCGAGTCCTGGAAGAACACCGCCGAGCCGTTCACGGTGCTGCGCTCCCAGGCCGGCGGCCTGTTCCAGGACAAGCTGAAGCGCTATGAGATCGCCTTTGTACTGCCCATCTGGCACGACAGTCAGGTAGAGCGCTGGCTGTTGATTCTGGAATCGCAGAACTCCATCCTCGATCTCGATACCGCCAAACTGGCGCTGATTGCCAACTACGCCTTCAGCAGCATGGCGCGGGTCGTGGAGAAGCGCCAGCTGAAGGAGGCCCAGCAGTGGATCGATCGCGAAATCAACGAAATGGCGCGCTTGCAGAGTCTGCTGCTGCCCGAGGCGAACCTGGTGATTCCGGGCGTGGAACTGGCTTTTCGTTTTCAGGCCTACAAACAGGCCAGTGGCGACTATCTCGAGATCAACAGCCTGGAAGACGATCGCTCGGTAACCAGGCCGCACGAGTTCGGGGTGATGATTGCCGATGTTACCGGCCACGGCCCCAGCGCCGCGGTGGAGGCGGCCATGCTCGATGCCATCGTGCGAACCTACAGGCCGGGCGGCCAAGGCTCGCCGGCGGATTTTCTAACCTACCTGAATACCCACTTTTTTACCCGCAAAAACCGCGGCAAGTTCATTACCCTGAATTTATTTCACTACGATGCGCCGCGGCGCGTTCTCACCTACTGCTCGGCCGGCCATCCGGTGGCTTATATCAAGCGCGACCAGCAGGTTATCGCCCTGGATAAGGCCCGCGACATTCCGGTGGGCGTGATGCGGGAGTACACCTGGCAGCAGTATGAGGTGGAAATACAGAGAGGCGACATCCTCTTTATGTACACCGATGTGGTGCTGGAAACGCGCAGCGGCGAAAACGAAGAGTACGGCTCCGAGCGCCTGGAAGCGCTGGTGGGCGTCACCGAGTCCTGCCCGCACTGCGTGGTCGATGCGGTCGAGAGCGCCCTCCAGGACTTTTGCGATTACCGGGCGTTTGAGGACGACCTGACCCTTTGTGCGATACAGTTTCTGCACTGATCGCGGCGATGGCGGCCGCGCCTACTGCCCCAGCACATCGGCGCGCACGCTGTTGACCACCTCGGCCGCTTCGCCGATCAGTTCGGCGCTGACGCCCAACTCCTGCAGCGTGGCGCCCAGATGTTCCAGCACGCGGTCGAAGTGCTGCTCCTCGAGACCCCGCTCGACCGTGCCGCGGTGGGCATTGCGCATGCTGCGGCCGCTGTAGTTTTGCGGGCCGCCGAAGGCGAAGGTGACAAAGTGCCGCATCATTTGCCGCTGGCGCTGCATATCCAGGTCCGCAAAAAAACCGCTGATCAGCGGGTCGGCCAGCACCTTGTCATAAAAGTGCTCCACGGTGGCCGCGATGGCCGGCTCGCCGCCCAGATCCTCGTATAAACTCATTGTGCCTGCCCTTATTGCTTGCTTATTGGTTGATGATACTTTTTAAGTCTAGGCGATAACTTTCAAATGTGAATAAAACGCAAATGTGGATAACACGCTAAAAAGTGCATCCTGTTTAAGCAGACTTCGGATTAAGGTCTATACTGCGTATAACCATATAATAATAGGGGGTATGTATTGTGTACTTGTTGTCGTACTACAGTCAGCTGAATGAATTCCGCTGTCCGCTGGTAGATATCCTTGAGGATATCGCCAGCACGGCAAAGCGGAGAAATTTACTGCTCAATATCAATGGCGTGCTGTTCTACGATAAGGGGCGCTTTGTGCAGGTGCTCGAAGGCCGGGAACAGGAGGTGGTTGCGCTGTATCGATCGATCACCAGCGATCCGCGGCACACCAATATTGAGCTGGTGTTTTCAGAGCCGGTAAAAAAGCGCGAGTTCCAGCAGTGGAATATGGACGTCTTCAACCTCGATACCATGGGCGGTCTCGACAGTGACTGCCTGCACAACTTTCGCCGCATCTATCTGCGCAACGAGCACCCCTCCGGGGCCGAGATCGCCCGTTGGATAAAGCGCATGATTGCCAGGCCCGAGGCGCGCTTCGGCTGTTAACGCCAGTTTTGCTGCCAGGCAACCATGACTTTTTCGACATAGGTATAGCGGCCGTAGCTGCCGTTATAGCGGGCCAGAGCCTCGGCCAGGCGGCCCTTTGACTTGTCCAGATAGTGCTTTAGAATCGCGCAGCCGTATTTGAGGTTGGTCTCCAGGTCGATCAGATTGTCCTCCGGTCGGCCGATCTCGTGCTTCCAGAACGGCATGACCTGCATCAGCCCCTGGGCGCCGACACTCGATACCGCGTAGCGGTCGAAGGCGCTTTCCACCTCGATAACCGCCAGTACCACTTCGGGTTGCAGTCCGGCGCGGTTGGCAGCCCGGTGAATACTCTTGAGCAGCTTCATACGCTGCTTCGGGTTGCTGACAAAGCGCTCCAGTGCCGCCGATTTGGACAGCAGCCAGACTTCGGCATCGAAGCGGTCTTCGAAGCTGTCGGCCGCCTCGATGGTCTCCAGCAGAATACGCCGCAGTTCGTCTTCCACCTCAAATGGCGCCGCCGCGTTCGCCAGCGCCTTACTCGAGTGGGCGCCGGCCAGCAGGCAGAGCAGGGCGGTGGCGGCCCGCAGCAGAAGTTGAACTGTAGCGACGGTCATTGGCGAAACGGTAACCTGTAAAAACCCAACTTATCCCTCTGTGCGCTGCTCGAGCAGGGCCAGCAACGCCTCCTCAGTCAGCTCCCGGCTGTCGGCGTCGCTGCGTCCCTTGTATTCGAGCAGGCCTTTTTCCAGGCCCCGCTCGCCCACTACCACGCGGTGGGGAATGCCCATCAGCTCGATATCGGCCAGCATCGCGCCCAGGCGCGCCTTGGCTTCGTCCATCAGCAGTACATCGTAACCGGCTGCCAGCAGTTGTCGATAGAGTGCTTCACACTTAGCGGCAACCGCTGCCGACTTGTGCATATTGATAGGTACAATGGCCACGCCAAACGGCGCTATGGCCGGCGGCCAGACAATACCGCGCTCATCGTGACCCTGCTCGATGGCCGCCGCCACGATGCGGCTGACACCGATGCCGTAGCAACCCATCGTCACGATCTGCTCGGCGCCGTTTTCGTCCAGCACTGTGGCATTCATGGCGCGGCTGTATTTCTGCCCGAGTTGGAAGATATGGCCGATTTCGATACCGCGCCTGATCGCCAGCCGGCCCTTGCCGTCCGGGCTCGGGTCGCCGCTGGTGACATTGCGCAGATCGGCGCTGCGGGCGGCGCTGGCGTCTCTGCCCCAGTTAACCCCGCTCAAGTGGTAGCCGTCGCGGTTGGCGCCGCAGATAAAATCGGCCATCACCGCCGCACTGTGATCGACCACTACCGCTATGTTCAAACCCACCGGACCGATGGAGCCGGTGCCGCAGCCGAGTTCGGCGCGAAGGCGTTCGGCCGGGGCAAAGGTCAGCGGGCTGGCAACCTCGGCCAGTTTTTCGGCCTTTAAGCCGTTGAGGCTGTGATCGCCGCGCAGTACCAGGGCGACCAGCGGCGGCGGATCGCCGTTATCGGCGCTACCCAGCACGATCAGCGTTTTCACCGTGTCGCTGGCGGCTACCGATAAAAAGCCGGCGACCTCATCGATGGTGTGTTGATCGGGGGTGGCCACCTCGGCCATGGCCCGGGTTGCGGGCGGGCGCTCGCGCTGCGGCGGCAGGGCCTCGGCCAGCTCGACATTTGCCGCGTAGTCACTGCTGTCGCTGAAGGCGATGGCGTCTTCGCCGCTGTCTGCCAGCACATGGAATTCATGGGAGCTGGAACCGCCGATAGAGCCGGTATCGGCCAGCACCGGGCGAAAATCCAGGCCGATGCGGCTGCAGATACGGCTGTATGCCTCATACATCTGGTCGTAGGTCTGTTGCAGCGAGGCCTGATCGGTGTGGAACGAGTAGGCGTCTTTCATCAGAAATTCCCGCGCCCGCATAATGCCAAAGCGCGGGCGTATCTCATCGCGGAACTTGGTTTGAATCTGGTAGAAGCAAGCCGGCAATTGCTTGTAGCTCTTGACTTGGTGGCGGATCAGGTCGGTAATGACCTCCTCGTGAGTGGGGCCGAGGCAGAACCAGCGCTGGTGACGGTCCTGCACACGCAGCAACTCGGGGCCGTATTCCTGCCAGCGGTGCGACTCCTGCCACAGCTCCGCCGGCTGCACTACCGGCATCAGCAGCTCCTGCGCCCCGGTGCGGTTCATCTCTTCGCGTACGATCGCCTCTACTTTGCGCAGTACCCGCAGCCCCAGCGGCAGCCAGCTGTAGAGGCCGGAGGCCAGTTTGCGCACCATACCGGCACGCAGCATTAACTGGTGACTGGCGATTTCGGCGTCTGCAGGTGTTTCTTTGAGGGTGGCGATCAGAAAACGGCTGGCTCGCATCAGCTTTTTTATCCCTATCGGTTGTGGTGCAGGGCGCTATTCTAAGGCCGATGCCAGTGCGGGTACAATGATGGCGTAGATCCCCCGTGCTTCTGGCAAAGGAAAAGATTATGTTTGAACTCGATTCACGTTTACAGAGAGATACCGTGACACTGGGCAACCTGCCGCTGTGTCAGGTGCTGCTGAGCCGCGACGCCAACTACCCCTGGTGCCTGCTGGTGCCGCGGCGCGAGGCCGTGCGCGAGATTCACCACCTCAACGAGGAGGACAGGCTGCAGCTGATACGCGAATCCTGTCATCTGGCAGAGGTCATGGCCGCGGTGTTCGTTCCCAAAAAAATGAATGTCGCCGCGCTCGGCAATCAGGTCTCACAGCTGCATATTCACCATGTGGCCCGCTTCGAAAATGATCGCGCCTGGCCGCAGCCGATATGGGGGGTGGTAGCCGCCGCCGCATACAGCGATGCGGAGTTGGCGCAGCGGGTGGCCCGCTTGCGCAATGCCCTGGCCGGGGAAGACTTCGACATTGCGCAGGGCGGCGCCTGAGCTGCCGACCCCGCTGCCGCAGGGTCGGGTGAACTGCCAGGTGCGGCAGTGTTTTGCTGCAAGCCTCAGCTGTCGGCCATTTCCTTGAGTTTTTTCAGCGGCCGTATCTTGACCTGAATGCTGGCAGGCTTGGCCGCAAACGTGGTCTCTTCACCGGTGAAGGGGTTGATGCCTTTGCGGGCCTTGCGGGCCGGCTTTTTCACCGTGGTGATTTTCAGCAATCCCGGCAGTACAAATTCGCCGACAGCGCGCTTCTTGATATGGCCCTCGATCACACCGGTCAGCTCGTCCAGAACGGACTGCACCTGTTTTCTGGACAGTTCAGTCGCATCGGCAATTTGATTGAGTATCTGCGTCTTGTTCAGACGCTCTTTGATGGCCTTGATCTTGCGGTCGGGGGTTGCGGCCTTTTTGGCAGCGGCTTTGCGAACAGGTTTCTTTGCAGCAGTCTTGCGAGCAGCCATGCTTGGTTCCTTTGATGTATGAATGACTGTTAATGGATAACGCTGTTGTTTTGTAACCTTTTCCGGCGGATTGCAGCGGAAACTGCTACCGATGGAAACGTGTTACGGCAAATGCACAAGAAAAATCGGCCAAGGGTATTACAGCGACAGCTTTGTTGAGCGAATTAATGCCCGAAACCCTATAAATACAGACTCAAATTCAAGCCTAATGCATTTGCGCCTATATATATAGCATATTTCTGGCGCGAGCAACCAAAAACAGCCAAAAGTAGTAAAAAAATACCGCTTTGAGACGAATGCAAGGCGAATTTACACTTCAGTGCCGGTTCACACCTCAGTGCATGGTCTGCTGGCCACGTACCACCTTGTTAAAAATGTCCACCCAAAACTGACTGAACTGGGCGCCGGCATAGCGGTTAACTTCCAGTACTGCTCGAATCAGCGGGCGTTTCAACTCCGGGTGGTGGGCGCGGCTGTGGCTACAGGCCTCAAAAGCGTCGGCGATGGCGATGATTTTTGCCCCATCGCAGATTTGCATTTCCGTCAGTCCGGCCGGGTAGCCGTTGCCGTCGCAATGCTCGTGATGCTGCAGTACCATCTCACTGGCGGCCTGCCAGTGCTCCATCTGCCGCAGCATGTCGCAGCCGATATTGACGTGGCGATGCAGTTGCTGGTGTTCGTGATTGTCGTAGCGACTCTGTTTGTGCAGCAGATCCAGTGACAGGAAGGCCATACCCAGGTCGTGGACATAAATCGCAGCCGCCAACTGCGAGGCGTTGACCGGCCGCCCGGCAGCATCGTTCATGGCCAGCGCCAGCCTGGCAATGCGGCGATTGCGCCCGTGCCAGTACACCGAGCGCTGCTCGAACGCGGTGGAAAGCTGAGCGAAAAAATCCAGATCCGGTGACACCTCAACCCCGAACTCCACCAGCTCCAGCAACGGCGCTGCCGTATCATCGGCGCCGCTGCCCGGGGCGAGCGGGTTTTTGCGGCTCGCCGCATCCGGAGCCAACAGCACGATCGCATCGTAAATGGCCCGCTGTCGCCGTGCCGCCGGCGCGCTAATTACCGCCTGAATGGCCGCACAGATAGCGTTGAATGTGTCGCGGCCGATGCCCGGTTGGCGCTGGTTGATGCTGTCATCCACCATGGTGCGGGTGGCATCGATTGCCAGCAGCACCACGTCGCTGATCAGATCGTCGTAGGCCATGCGCCCGCAGCGCAGTTCCTCCAGGATATCCTCCACACCCTGCAGTATGGGGCAGAACTCCTTCAGACCGACATAGCCCAAATTGCCCTTGATGGTGTGGACGGCACGGAACAGTTCATTGAGCAGGCTCTGGTCGCCGGGAGTCAGCTCCAGTGCCAGCAGCGTCTGCTCGCAGCGTGCATAAGCATCGTTAAAGTCGTAAAAAAAGTCTTCCAGTAGCTCTCTATTCAATTCGTCGCTATAGGAGGTAAACATGCTCGGCCCTTCGCCCGCCCCGGATGGCTCTATTATAAGGACAAGATTGCTCCTGCATAGCGCCTAATACCTCTATTCGGCACGTATTTGCCGCTGCCGGGGCGGTTTATTGTGGCTCGGAAGCTGGGTTATAATGGCCGGCTTTTGAATAGCGGGGCGCCCCGAAGGCCAGTTTAAGGCCGGTCACAGCGCCTTCATGACACCGTGATAAAACGCTGGCAGCGCGTTGCCTGGCAGCAGCTTGCAGCGGTGCGACTGAGTAAACTCCTCGGACAGGATTTTAGTGCGCAACAGAGGTACTGTTTTTTATGCCGATCTACGAATACCAGTGTCAGTCTTGCGGGCACGAAATGGAAGTGCTGCAAAAGATGAGTGATGCCCCTTTGACCCTGTGCCCGGCCTGCAATCAATCGCAGCTGATCAAAAAGATCTCGGCGGCCGGCTTTCGCCTGGCAGGCAGCGGCTGGTATGAGACGGATTTCAAATCCGGCGGTAAAAAGAACCTGGCGGGGGATAAGGAAAAGGCCGATGGCGGCAAGAAAACCGGGGCCGGGGACAAACCCGCCGGGGCTGAGAAAGCGGCTGACACCACGGCCAAAACCGGCAGCAGTGCGCAGTAGGGCACAGTGACCATCGGGCGGCGCAGCGTATCAGCCGACCCGGCGGCGGCCCGCTCAGCAGATTTCAATTGACAGGAAACCGATATATGCGCACCCATTACTGCGGCGCCGTAGATACCTCATTTATCGACCGTGAAGTGACACTTTGCGGCTGGGTTGACCGCCGCCGCGACCACGGCGGGGTGATTTTTATCGACCTGCGCGACCGCGAAGGCATCGTCCAGGTGGTGTTCGACCCCGACGGTAAAGAAGACTTCGAACGCGCCGACAGTGTGCGCAATGAGTATGTGCTGCAGGTCACCGGCAGAGTGCGGGCGCGGTCGGCGGCGACGGTCAACCCCAATATGGCCACCGGCGAAGTGGAGGTGTACGGCCTCGAACTGGCGATCCTCAACCGCGCCGAAACCCCGCCGTTTCAACTGGATGAACACACCGCCGTGGGCGAGGATGTACGCCTCAAATACCGCTATCTGGACCTGCGCCGCGCGGAGATGCAGCACAATCTGCGCTTTCGCTCCCGGGTTACCACGGCGGTTCGCAACTACCTCGACGAGAACGGTTTCCTCGATATCGAGACGCCGATTCTGACCCGCGCCACACCCGAGGGTGCGCGCGACTACCTGGTCCCCTCGCGCACTCACGAAGGTAAATTCTTTGCCCTGCCGCAGTCGCCGCAGCTGTTCAAGCAGCTGCTGATGGTGTCGGGCTTCGATCGCTATTACCAGATAGCCAAATGTTTCCGCGACGAGGATCTGCGCGCGGATCGCCAGCCGGAGTTTACCCAGATCGACCTGGAGGCCGCCTTCCTTTCCGAAGACGGCATCATGTCGGTCACCGAGGGCATGGTGCGGCAGCTGTTCCGGGATCTGAAGGATGTGGATCTGGGCGAGTTTCCGCGCCTGTCCCATGCCGAGGCCATGGCCAGATACGGCTCCGACAAGCCGGATCTGCGCATCCCGCTGCAACTGGTCGATATCAAGGACCTGATGACGGAAGTCGACTTCAAGGTGTTTTCGGGGCCGGCCAGAGATCCGGATGGCCGGGTGACGGCACTGAAAGTGCCGGGCGGCAACGACAGGCTGACACGCAAACAGATCGACGACTACACCAAATTTGTCGCCATCTACGGCGCCAGGGGGCTGGCTTATATCAAAGTCAACGACAGCAGCGACCTGGAAAACGGCCTGCAGTCGCCGATTGTCAAATTCCTGCCCACCGCCACCCGCGCCGCAGTGCTGGAGAGGGTGGCGGCGGCCAACGGCGACCTGATATTTTTCGGTGCCGACAGTGCGCGGGTGGTATCGGAGGCGCTGGGCGCGCTGCGCTGCAAGCTGGGAGAAGACCTGTCGCTGTATACCTGCGACTGGGCGCCGCTGTGGGTGGTGGATTTTCCCATGTTTGAAAGCAGTGCCGAGAGCGGCGGCGGCTGGACCGCCTTGCATCACCCCTTCACCGCGCCGTCCTGCTCGGCGCAGGCGCTGCGCGCGGACCCGGGCGCAGCGCTGTCCCGCGCCTATGATATGGTAGTGAACGGTACCGAACTGGGCGGCGGGTCGATACGTATTCACGAGCCGTCAATGCAGCAGGCGGTGTTTGAAATCCTCGGTATCGATCAACAGGCGCAGCGGGAAAAATTCGGCTTCCTGCTGGATGCGCTGAAATACGGCGCACCGCCCCACGGCGGCCTGGCCTTCGGGCTCGATCGCCTGATCATGCTGATGACCGCCAGCGGCTCGATTCGCGATGTGATGGCGTTTCCGAAAACCCAGAGTGCCGCCTGCCTGATGACCGATGCGCCGGGGCGGGTAGAGCCGGCGATATTGCGCGAGCTGCATATTCGCCTGCGCCGCACAGAGGAAAAATCCGAGTAGCAGCCGAGTATCAGACCAGGGGAGATCGCAGCTAATGGCCGGCCATTCTAAATGGGCAAATATCAAGCACCGCAAGGCGGCTCAGGACGCAAAGCGCGGCAAGGTATTTACCAAGATCATTCGCGAACTGACCGTAGCCGCCAAGCAGGGCGGCAACCCGGACGATAATCCGCGCCTGCGCGCGGCTGTGGACAAGGCCCTGGGCGCAAATATGAAGCGCGACACCATCGACAAGGCCATTGCCCGCGGGGCCGGCGGCGGCGAGGGCGATAACTACGAAGAACTCAGCTATGAAGGTTACGGCGCCGGCGGCGTAGCGGTGCTGGTCGAGGCGATGACCGACAACCGCAACCGCACCGTGGCGGAAGTGCGCCATGCCTTCACCAAGCGCGGCGGCAACCTCGGCACCGACGGCTCGGTGGCCTACCTTTTTACCCGCAAGGGCCAGATCAGCTTTGCCCCCGGCGCCGACGAGGAGCAGATCATGGAACTGGCGCTGGAGGCCGGCGCCGATGATGTCGTTACCCATGACGACGGCTCAGTGGATATCATGACCGCCTTCGAAGACTTTATCGGCATCAAGGACGCCGTGCTGGCGGCGGGGCTGGAGCCGGCCGCGGCCGAGGTGACCATGATCCCCGCCACCACCGTGGCGCTGGATCTGGCCGGGGCGGAAAAGGTCATCGGCCTGGTGGATATGCTGGAAGATCTGGACGACGTGCAGAATGTCTACACCAATGCGGAAATAGCGGATGAGATACTGGGCCAATTGAGTTAGATTGTCAGGTGTACTGAGCACCGGCAGTCGACGCTATGGCTTTAATTCTGGGGATAGACCCCGGCTCGCGCAAGACCGGCTTTGGCCTGATCAACAGGGTCGGCGCCCGCACCGACTATGTTACCAGCGGCGTTATTCGGGTTCCGGATACGGAATTGCCGCAGCGCCTGAAGGTGATATTCGATTCGATTACCGAGATCATCGAGGAATACTGCCCCCAGGAGATGGCCATCGAGCAGGTTTTCATGGCCAAAAGCGCCGGCTCGGCGCTGAAGTTGGGGCAGGCGCGCGGAGCGGCGATCGTGGCGGCGGTCAGTCAGCAGCTGCCGGTTTCGGAATATGAAGCACGCAAGGTCAAGCAATCGGTGGTGGGCAGCGGCGCCGCCGACAAATTGCAGGTGCAGCACATGGTAAAGGTGCTACTGAAATTGCCCGGTGCCCCCCAGGAGGATGCCGCCGATGCCCTGGCGGTAGCCCTCTGTCACGCCAATACCCAGCAGCACCTGATCCAGGTGGCTTCGGCGCGTCGCTTTCGCCGCGGGCGCATGTTTTAAACAGGCTTACCCCTAACTTCTGCGCGCAATCGACTGAAGACCTGAGTTTTGGGGTTGGGCTATTTGAGAGAGACCCACAGCATGATTGGAAGACTGCGCGGTGTACTGCTGGAAAAACAGCCACCGCTTCTATTAATAGACGTGCAGGGTGTGGGTTACGAGGTGCAGGCGCCGATGACCACCTTCTACCGCCTGCCGGAGCTGGGCGCCGAGGTGGCCCTGCACACGCATTTTGCCGTCAGTGAAACTTCCCAGCAGCTGTTCGGCTTTGCCGATCAACGCGACCGGCAGTTGTTTCGCTCGCTGATCAAGGTCAATGGGGTAGGCCCGAAAATGGCGCTGGGTATTCTCTCCGGCATGGAGGCCGACGACGTGGCCCGCTGTGTCATGGAAAACAATGTGCTGGCGCTGGTGAAAGTGCCGGGTGTGGGCAAGAAGACTGCCGAGCGACTGATAGTCGAGATGCGCGATCGGCTCAAGGACTGGAATATGCCCGCCGCGGCGGCGCATATGGCGCAAACCGATGGCGCCGCCGCAGCCGATCGCAACGGTATGATCGAAGAGGCCGAGGGCGCACTTATCGCTCTGGGCTACAAGCCCACCGAGGCGGCCAAAGTCATCGCCGGCATATTGCGCGAGCAGGACGTGGTTCGCAGCGAGGAACTGATCCGCCTGGCGCTGCGCAGCATGGTGCCGGTATAACCCGGTTTTGCTGTAAGCTGTGAGCTGTCAGCTAAAAATCAACAGGAACAGCCGATGATCGAAACAGACCGCCTGGTAGAGCCGGCCGCCAAGCCGCGTGAAGAGCAGCAGGATCGCGCCGTACGGCCGAAAACGCTGGCGGACTATGTCGGCCAGCCGGTGGTGCGCGAGCAGATGGAGATCTTCATTGACGCGGCCAAAAACCGCGGTGAGGCCCTCGATCACACCCTGGTGTTCGGGCCGCCCGGTCTCGGCAAGACCACGCTGGCCAATATCATCGCCGCGGAAATGCAGGTTGACCTGAAAACCACGTCGGGTCCGGTACTGGAAAAAGCCGGCGATCTGGCGGCGCTGATGACCAACCTGGAACCCGGCGACGTGCTGTTTATCGACGAGATCCACCGCCTTAACCCGGTGGTTGAGGAGGTGCTCTATCCGGCCATGGAAGATTACCAGCTGGATATCATGATCGGCGAGGGGCCCGCGGCCCGCTCCATCAAGCTGGATCTGCCGCCGTTCACCCTGGTGGGGGCCACCACCCGCGCCGGGCTGCTGACCTCGCCGTTACGCGACCGCTTCGGCATCGTGCAGCGGCTGGAGTTCTACAATGTGGCGGACCTCACCAGTATCGTATCGCGCTCGGCGCGGCTGATGCAGATTCACATGGAAGAGGCCGGCGCGCTGGAAGTGGCCAAGCGCTCCCGCGGCACACCGCGTATTGCCAATCGCCTGTTGCGCCGGGTGCGCGACTATGCCGAGGTAAAGGGCGACGGTATTGTGACCGCTGTCATGGCCGATAAGGCCCTGAATATGTTAAATGTCGACGCCAGCGGCTTTGACCATATGGACCGGCGGCTATTATTGACGCTGATAGAAAAGTTCGCCGGCGGCCCGGTGGGGGTGGAAAGCCTGGCGGCGGCCATCAGCGAGGAGCGCGACACCATAGAAGATGTCCTCGAGCCCTACCTGATCCAACAGGGCTATATTGCGCGTACACCGCGCGGGCGTATCGTTACGCCCCACGCCTACCAGCACTTCGGGCTCGAGCTGCCGGCGCGCCTGCGCGAGGGGGAGGCGCCGCCGCGGTGAGGGAATTTTCACTACCGCTGCGCGTCTATATCGAGGACACCGATGCCGGCGGTATCGTTTACTACGTGAATTATCTGAAATATATGGAGCGGGGGCGCACGGAATTGATGCGCCACCTCGGGTTTCATAAACCGGCCTTTATTGAACAGGGCCTGATGCTGGTTGTACATTCGGCGCAAGTGAATTATCGTCGCCCTGCGCGCCTGGATGAAGCGCTGACTGTGACGGCGGGCGTCAACAAACTGGCGCATAGCTACCTGGTATTCGAGCAGCGGGTACTGCGCGATAACGAACTGTTGTGCGATGGTGAGATCAAGGTGGTTTGCGTGTTGCAGAAGACCCTGCGGCCGTGCCCGCTGCCGCAGCCGGTTCGCACTGCCATTGCGAGGTGGGCAGAGCACGGTGGTGGGGCGGGCAGTGTGACAGGCAGTGTGATAGACAACAGCTGAACGGCAGCTGCAGCGCAGCTGATGAGGACTGAACGGTTTATGAGTGAAGCGGAACCCCTTTCGATCTGGAGCCTGATCGCCAATGCCAGTCTGCTGGTGCAGGCGGTCATGGCCTTGTTGTTTCTGGCATCGGTGGTCTCCTGGGTAATGATCATACAGCGCGGCCTCTACCAGGCCCGGGCACGCAGTTCCTTCCTGGCGTTTGAGAAGCAGTTCTGGTCGGGCATCGATTTGAACCAGCTGTTTCGCCAGGGCAACGCCCGCGGCCGGGGCGGTGTCAACGGGGTCGAAAGTATTTTCCGTGCCGGCTTCAAGGAGTTTACCCGCCTGCGCCAGCAGGTGGGTGCCGACCCCGATGCGGTCATGGAGGGCACCCAGCGGGCCATGCGCGTGGCGCTGGCGCGGGAAGAGGAGAAACTGGAAACGAATTTGCCGTTTCTCGCCAGTGTCGCTTCGGTCAGCCCCTATATCGGCCTGTTCGGCACCGTCTGGGGCATCATGAATTCCTTTCGCGGCCTGGCCAATGTGCATCAGGCGACCCTGGCGGCGGTGGCGCCGGGTATCTCCGAGGCACTGGTGGCTACCGCCATGGGCCTGTTTGCCGCCATTCCGGCGGTGTTGGCCTACAACCGCTATTCCGCCAGAGCCGAGACCCTGAGCAATGGCTACGAAACCTTTGCCGAAGAGTTTTCCTCCATCCTGCACCGCCAGGTTCACACCAAGTAAAGCGATGATGCGTCCCCGGCGCGGCCGTATCGGCCGCTTGCAAAACCCTGGCAAACACTGCGGCAAGAGCTGTAGCAACGACTCTGGCATCAACTTTAGCAACGACTTGAGCAAAGGGGTTGCCTGGACATGAGCCGGCGCAAGATCAAGAAAAAGCCCATGGCGGAAATCAACGTCGTGCCCTATATCGATGTGATGCTGGTGCTGCTGGTGGTGTTTATGGTCACGGCGCCACTGCTGATGCAGGGCGTCAGAGTCGATTTGCCCCAGGCGCCTTCGGCGCCCATCGACGACACCGACGATGAGCCGCTGATTGTGTCGGTAAAAACCGACGGCAGCTACTATATCAATCTGGGCAAAGATCAGAAGCAGCCCAAGCCCATGGCCGAAATCAGGGACACGGTGGCCAAGGTACTGCGCCAGCAGCCGCAGACACTGGTGCTGGTCTGGGGCGACACCGATGTCGACTACGGCAAAGTCGTGGCCCTGATGACCGAGCTGCAGGCTGCCGGCGCACCCTCGGTGGGGCTGGTAACCGAGCCGCCGGTGCTGTAGCAGGGGGTATGACCGATGCTGGACAGCTCCTACACCCTGCCGATCGCCGCCAGCGTTGCCATGCACCTGCTGTTGCTGGTGGTGGTGACCTGGGGATGGGAGGCGAGCGCCATCGACAAGCAGGTGCAGGTACCGCGCTATGTGGAAGCCAGGCTGGTGCAGCTGAAGCCGAAGGCGCAGCCGGTGGCGAAAAAACCACAGGCCAACAAGGTGGACCTGGTGGCCAAACGCCGCGCCCAGGAGCAAAAGCGCCAGCTGGCGGAAAAGCGCCGCCGCGAGGAGCAGGCCAGGAAAGCGGCGGCACTGGAGAAAGCCAAAAAAGAGAAAGAGCGCAAAGAACGGCAAGAGCGTGAAAAGCAGGCGGAACTCGAGCGTCAGCGCCAACTCGAAGAACAGCGCCTCGAACAACAGCGCCAGCAGGCGCAGCAACGGCAGCTGGCCATGGAGGCGGCAATGGCCAGCGAGCTGGAACAGGAGCAGTCACTGCTGCTGGAGGAACAGTATGAAGTCCAGGCACAGAGTTATGTTGCGCTGATCGCCGCGCGTATTGAGGATAACTGGAACCCGCCGCCGTCGGCGCGCAGAGGCATGAAATGTAAACTCACGTTACAATTGGTGCCTACCGGCCGGGTGGTCAATGTCAGCGTCAGTGAAAGCAGCGGCAACAGCGCCTTCGATCGCTCGGCGGTACAGGCGGTAAAAAAAGTTGAACAGTTTCCGGAGGTTCAACAGATACCCGCCCCGTTGTTTGAACAGCAGTTCAGAACCATAACGCTATTGTTTAATCCAAGAGATCTGAGATTGTGAAGCGAATTTGCCTGGGTTTGTATGTGGGTCTGGCACTGTCACTGTCGAGCTGGCTGGCTCGCGCGGAGCTGACCATTGAAATTCAGAACTTTGTCGAAAACCCCACTTCCATTGCCGTCGCCCCGTTTGGCTGGCAGGGCGGCGGCACCCTGCCGGAAAGCATTGATACCATCGTCGCCGCCGACCTGGAGCGCAGCGGCCAGTTTCGCGCCGTACCGCAGGCGGATATGCTGGCGTTTCCAAAGCCGAAAGATACGATTTATTACCGCAACTGGCGGGTGCTGAACGCCGAGTACCTGCTGGTGGGCGATGTGCGGCCCCATGAAGGCGGCTATCGGGTAACGTTTGAACTGTACGACGTTTTCGCCCAGCGCCGCCTGCTTTCGCAACCGGTGGACGGTGGTGTAGAGCAATTGCGTGATCTGGCTCACTATATCAGTGACACGGTTTATGAGACCCTTACCGGCATCCGCGGTGCCTTTTCGACCAAAATCATTTACGTCGAGGCGCGCCGGCAAGCCTCCGGCAGGGAAAAGTTTCGGCTGATTTACGCCGATGCCGACGGCGCGCGCGAGCGGGTAATTCGTGAATCCGACGCGCCGATTATGTCGCCGTCCTGGTCGCCCGACGGCAAGCAGGTGGCCTATGTCTCTTTCGAGACCACCCGCGCGGCGATTTTTCGGCAGGAGCTAAGCAGTGGTAAACGCGAGCAGTTGACTAATTTTAAAGGCCTTAACGGCGCACCGGCATGGTCGCCCG
The DNA here is from genome assembly GCA_028280195.1 of Exilibacterium sp. Taxonomy (GTDB): domain Bacteria; phylum Pseudomonadota; class Gammaproteobacteria; order Pseudomonadales; family Cellvibrionaceae; genus Exilibacterium. The sequence goes on along the minus strand of JANQMH010000073.1, from coordinate 70,538 downwards.
ATGGTCAAAAAATAGCCATGGTGTTGTCGAAAGACGGCAATCCCGAGATATACACGCTGGATCTAAGCACGCGGCGCTTCACCCGTATCACTCGACATTTTGCCATTGATACGGAGCCGAACTGGACAAGTGATGGAAAAGGTATCATCTTTACTTCCAATCGCGGAGGTAGACCACAAATTTACCAAGTAACACTTGCCAGTGGGCGTGTAGAGCGCTTAACCTTTGAGGGCGATTACAATGCGAGACCCAGGGTATCTCCGGACGGCAAGCACCTGGTCATGGTTCATCGCCACAACGGCGTCTACCATATTGCGACTCAAGAGTTTGCCAGCGGGGATATTCGTGTTTTAACGGAGACCCAACTGGATGAATCGCCGAGCGTTGCCCCCAATGGTGCCATGTTGATGTACGCGACACGCCATAACGGCAAGGGTATTCTGGCAGCTGTATCGCTGGATGCCGGGGTGAAAGTGCGTTTGCCCTCCAAGCTCGGTGATGCGAGGGAGCCCGCCTGGTCGCCCTTTCTGAATTGAGGTGAGGTGCGGTAGGCGTTAAGCTGCGCTCTGTGGTTGTTTGAGGGGGTTTTAAGGACAACTTTTGAGCAACAGTGACTGAGGGCGGGTATCGGGAGCATGATCGAAAAGGTTTTGTAACGGGTTTCCAGAGGCTGCTTTTGCAACAGTCGCCTCTGCGAGGTCAGGGTATTAACAGTCTGTATTAAAACAGCTACGGGTCTTTCTTAGGACTAACAATAATTGGGAGTGAATTATGGTTATTGAAACGTTGAAGCGCGCTCTGAGTCTGATTTGCGTGATGGCAGTATTGGCGGGGTGTAGTGCCACTCAAGAGGTGGAAGATCCGGCGCCGACACAGCCGGAAACAGTTACCGAACAGGGCGCAGGCATAGGTGATGCCGGCGGGGTCAGTCCGGCTGAAGAAGAGGTGCCGCCGCCGCTGCCGGAGCTGGACACTGTTTTCTACTTCGACTTTGATCAGGCGGTGCTGCTGCCGGAAGCCCGCGCCGCACTCACTGCCCACGCTGAACGTTTGAAAGCTGAACCGCGCAGCCTGCGTCTCGAAGGGCACGCTGACGAACGCGGCACCCGCGAGTATAATATGGCTCTGGGTGAGCGCCGCGCCAATGCGGTGCGCGATTTTCTGGTCCTGCAGGGCGTCAGCGCCAGCGCCATCGAGACGGTCAGCTATGGCGAGGAATATCCGGCGGTGGTAGGCTCCTACGAGAGCGCCTGGGAGCAGAACCGCCGCGTCGAGATGAAGTAATCGCCATCTCGCCGACGCTTGCAACGATGAGGTAACGGGTTTTTCCACTGATGCGAAAACCGCTTGTCGCCGCCGCCGTTATGGCGGCGGCTGTCTATTGTCCGATTGTCACGGTCGCTCAGGTCGATGTCGTCGACTCTGCGCCGGTCATTCCCTCACCGCCCATCGGCAACGCGCCACCGGCCGCCGCCGGCGGTGCCAATGCCCAGTCTGAGGTGTTCTACCAACTGCAGCTGTTACAGCAGGAGGTGCTGGAGCTGCGCGGCCTGGTGGAGGAGCAGGCGCACGAGTTGAAGCGCCTGAAGCAGCAGCGGCTCGATGACTACCTGGACCTGGACCGCCGTGTCAGTGCCCTGGGCGACGGGACTGTGCCGGCAGGCAGCACGGGCCCGGGCGCAGCAGCGGGCGCCCCGCCGCCGGTTTCAGCAGCGCCTGCAAGGGTTGCCCCCCCGAGCGGTGGTGAAATGCAACAGTACCGCAAGGCCATCGACCTGGTGCTGAAAGAAAAGAATTACGACAGTGCCGTGGTCGAGCTGGACAAGTATCTCGGCAGCTATCCCCAGGGGCGCTACGCCGCCAACGCCCACTACTGGCTGGGTGAGATCTATCTGCTGAAAAATGAGCTGGAGCTGGCGCGGCAATGGTTTACCCGCCTGCTGGACGGCTTTGCCGATCACCGCAAAGCACCGGATGCCAAGTTCAAGCTGGGCAAGGTTTACGCCCTGCTTGGCGATAAAGACAAGGCCCGCGTCCTGCTCGAAGAGGTGGCCGCCAGCGGCGCCGATGCCTCGCGGCTGGCGCGCAACTACCTGGCCGAAAACTTCTAGGGCCTGGTGCTACGGCTTCGCTTCGCTGCGGCGCTAACGGTGCCCGGCAGTGTGGAGCCAAGTGAAACCGTGTCAACCGGCCCTGGTACATTTCAATGTGATATTTGCGCCGCCGGTCATCAGCGGTGCAATCTGTGTTTGACCTCCCACCGGCCTCGACTATTGTAATGCTATGAGCGGCGCAGATTTACGTATTACCGAAATCTTTTATTCGCTGCAGGGTGAAGCCAGAACCGTCGGCAGGCCCACGGTGTTTGTGCGCCTGACCGGCTGCCCGCTGCGCTGCAGCTACTGCGACTCCGAGTATGCCTTCTACGGTGGCGATAAACTCGGCCTGGAAGAAATACTCTTCCGGGTTGCGGCCTACAAGCCGGCCTTTGTCTGCGTGACCGGTGGCGAACCGCTGGCGCAGCCAAATTGTCTGCCGCTGCTGGCTGCGCTGTGCGACGCCGGCTACGAAGTTTCGCTGGAGACCAGCGGCGCCCTGCCGATACAGCAGGTAGACCCGCGGGTGGTGGTGGTGATGGACCTGAAAACACCGGCTTCGGCCGAGGTGGAACGCAACGACTACGCCAATCTGGCGGCGCTCAAGCCGGGCGATCAGCTCAAGTTTGTGATCTGCGACCGGCGCGATTATGAATGGGCGCGCTTCAAACTGAGTGAGTACCAGCTCGATCAGCGCGTGGCAGATGTGCTGTTTTCCCCCGGTCACGAGCAGCTGCAGCCGCGCCAGCTGGCCGAGTGGATCATCGAAGACAATCTGCCGGTGCGCTTTCAGCTGCAACTGCACAAACTGCTGTGGGGTGATAAGCCCGGGCACTAGAAATGAGGCAAGGGGATCGCGTGCGAAGTAAACTGGCGCCAATGCTGTTGTTGATTGCCGGGCTCGGTACCGGCTCTGTGGCGAGCGAGCCGGTGCAGATCGTTACCTCCATGGTAGCCCCCTGGGGATATCGCTCGGCCACCGGCCGGCCCGACGGTCTGCTGGTAAAACTCGCCGACCTGCTGGCCCGCGAAGCCGGGCTGCCCTATCAGCAGAATTTGCGCCCCTATCCGCGGGTACTGCAGGAAATCAGTGCCGGCCGGGCGGATATGGCGGTGTTATTCGACAGTCCGGAGTCGGAAAAAATCGCCGAGCCCCTGGGCAAAGTGCTGGAGATAAGCATTGTGGTGATTGGCCCTGCCGGAACACCCGCGCTAGAGGATATGGGGCAGTTGAGCGGCCAACGCGCCGGCTATATTCGCGGGTCGAAATACGGCAGCGCTTTTGACGATAACCGCACACTGATTAAAATACCGCTCAACACGCCGGAGCAGGGGCTCGCCATGTTGCTGCAGGGGCGCCTGGACGTCATGGTCATCAGTGATCATACACTGCGTTTTGCACTGCAAAAAATGGGGCTGACAGCCGAGCGGGTATCGCTGCGCCTGCGCCTGGCAGGCACCTCGGCCAGTCTGTACTTTTCGCGCCTGTCGCCACGCCAGGACTTGCGCAGTACTTACCGCCGGGCACTGGCGCAACTGCGCGAACGCGGGCTGATAGCGCCGATTTTCAACCCCGCCGAGCCGGGCTCTGCCGAACTGCGGTCGGTATCGGGAAGTTATTGATATGCAAGAAAAAAAAGCCATCGTACTGGTTTCCGGAGGGCTCGATTCCGCCACCGTGCTGGCGATGGCAAAAGCGGCGGGTTTTGGCTGTTACAGCCTGAGTTTCGATTACGGCCAGCGCCATCGCGCCGAGCTAAACGCCGCGCGGCACACCGCCGAGGTGCTGGGTGCGAGCGAACACAAGGTGGTGACACTGGACCTGCGCAGTATCGGTGGCTCAGCCCTGACCGACGACAATATCGCGGTACCGGAGCGGGAGACCGAGGGGATTCCGGTTACCTATGTGCCGGCGCGCAACACGGTCATGCTCGCCATCGCCCTGGGCTGGGCCGAGGTAGTGGGGGCCCGGGATATCTTTATCGGCGTCAATGCGGTGGATTACTCCGGCTACCCGGACTGCCGTCCCGAGTATATCGAGGCCTTCGAAAAAGTCGCCAATCTCGCCACCCGCGCCGGCGTGGAGGGCCAGCGGACCCATATCCGGGCCCCCTTGATAGCGCTTTCCAAGGCCGATATCATCCGCCGCGGCATGGATTTGGGGGTGGATTACAGTCTTACGGTCTCCTGTTATCAGGCCAACCAGGCCGGTGAGGCCTGTGGCAAATGCGAGAGCTGCCGCCTGCGCCGGGCGGGTTTTGCCGAAGCCGGTGTCCCCGATCCCACCCGCTATTGCTAAGCCATTGTTTATAGGGGCAAATACCTTGAAAAAGTGGCAAAAATGGCTTGTTTTTTCCGCCTAGATCATTACTATATGCGCCTCTTTCCAGCGAATTCGGGTCGTTAGCTCAGTTGGTAGAGCAGTTGGCTTTTAACCAATTGGTCACTGGTTCGAATCCAGTACGACCCACCACCATTTCCCAGTTCGGCCACATCGGGTAATCCCCCTGAAACAATCGGCTCTACCCCATTAAGGGAGGGGATGGGTATGCGTCGAACTCCAAATTTTTATAACTTCTTTTCCTGCGTATCTTCACAGAAATCCTGGAGAGGGAATACCGTAATTACTTATGGAAAAACCCAGAGGTTATTTCCAACAGCGAATAAAGCTAATCTACACTATCAACAAGGCATTTCCCATCCACCCTAACACGGCAGTCGGGTTCCTGATACTTCAGAATCAGCATCCAGATGATGGCTAAAGTTATCAACCCGGGGATTACGAGTGACAGATATGATTTATAGCGGAATTGTCTTGTGGCTCTTTCAGATTGCTGAGAAGCCTGTTGTATTCTAATATCTCGGGCCTCTCTATTGGCCTCCAGGACTCGCAATTCACCGGCTAAACAAGGCGCATTATCTTCATGGCCCACATACGGAATCGTAAGGCCGCTGAATTCATCCACCCCTTTCCTAAGTGCTTGCAGGTGACTTTCTATCCAGGGTGCGTGGTTCCTCTTCAGCTCTTCGGAGTGATTATTTGGCAACACCAAAATACCATGTGTATCATTCTCCATTGCATTCTTGTGAAGCCATACGCTATGGGTGTCACTGATTATTTCAGCGAGAGAGTTAATTGTTATATATCGATCACACACTGTGTGGGTCAGGGGGATGGAATAGGGCTGACCATAGTACCGAACCATTAATCCCCCGTCTTTTTGCTCAGAGTCGATTGGAAACTTATCGGTCACCTGCGATTTGAAGATATCAATGATTGCTGCATCATCTTGTCGCCAGTCAACCCATCCAAATTGATTGTCGAACCCATCCCCGTCTAGTGACACTAATTTGTCGATCTCCATAAAAAATCCATTCTTGTATTTGGGTCTGTTTAAATAGGGTATATAGATGGATTCGGCACAAACAGTTGGGGCGATTACCTGTAATCCATATATTGATGATCCATTACATGGCATTGCAGCCGATGAGACCAAAGTCCGTCAACATGAAAGTATTGAATCGTGGGAAGTGCACAGTGTCTAAGCTCGAGCATCAATCTGATAAAAAGGCAGCGTTGATTGTTCTTCATTGGCAAGCAGCTTATCGATAAAACTAACGCATTGCGCCTGCCGCGTACTGATACCATTAACAGGTGGAATTATCTGTTCGCATATCGATTCCAGCGTTTGCCATTCAGCATCTTTGAGCGATATCGACACACTGCTTTGGCTGGCTGCTTTAGCGGCTAGAGGATATGGCATTAGCGAAGCACCAAAACCACCAGCCAATAGGTATAAAAAAGTTACGCCTTTCCATTGTATTATTTTAAATTCAACCGTTTGGCCTGATCAATAAAATGCGCTGCTACATGATACGCGTTAGCAAAAATCGTTAATGTGGTATTGTAGCCCCCGGAAGTGGGAAAGAAGCTACCATCGACGACCCACAAGTTATCCACTTCATGCGTTTGACACCAGCGATTGAGTACAGAAGTATCAGGATCATTTCCCATGCGGCAAGTACCCAGCATATGGCCGGAGCCTGTTTTTATTCCCGCGTACCCTGCTACTGGAAACTTGGGGGTGTTGTTTGTGACCTGATACACGAGGTAGCCAACTCGAGTCACTGCCGCCCTCTACGCTACCTTTTAACCAATTAGTCGCTGGTTTGAATCGAGACCCACCCCTGTTACCTGCTGCGGCCATGCCGACTGGTCTGAGCAAGGGCAAAGCCTGCAAACTGCGCAGGGCCGCGTCTGCCCGTTGGTGATTGCCAGCCAGGGCTGACTAGTCGCCATCACCTGCGCCCGGTTCCGGGGGCGCGGCCTAACCGGGCGATCTGAATCCTTTTTATCCAGAAGCCATCCAGTTGACTGCAATGACAGTAGAGCCTTTGCGTCAGTAGTTATAAAATAGCTTAAGGTGTTCAACGATACTTTGCTAAATTTGCATAACCTGCTTATGCTGCTCGACAATAGTCATCTTTAGTGGTTGGCGGGCGACGCTTGATATAGTATCGTTAAATGAATAAAGCAATGTGCATATGCTCTTCAGTAATGGTTTGACTGGCTATTGTGATTGACCTTGTCAAAAATAAAGATAAGCCGGAGAGAGTCTCGCCCCGGTACTCTGAAGAAGTTGCGGCGGTGGCGAAATTTAATTGCGAATAGTGATGCTTGTCATAAATATCCCCTGGCCATGATTTGGGTAGAATAATATGGTGGTAAATTGATATCAGTTACAATATCACAAAAAGCAGGATTTGGATGTGGAAAAAAAAAGAGTTATTGGAACGGGTTCCGCACGCGATGTCAAAATTATAGGAATTACATATGGATCTAATTCAAGGTTTGTTGCTAATCACGTCGATACACCTCTTGGCAGCGGCATCTCCTGGCCCGGATTTTGTTCTCGTTTCTCAGCAAACGCTTTCACATGGAAAAAAGGCTGGTTTGATGTGCAGCATTGGGATAGCACTGGGTCTTTCAATCCATATACTTTATTCCGCTTTTGGTTTGGCGGTAATCATTGCGAATTCTTCTTCAGCACTTTGGGCAATTAAAATAGTAGGCGGCAGCTATCTAATATATCTTGGTGTGAAAGGGCTTGTCGCACGGCCTCACAGCAACAACGAAGAATATCGGGAAAATATTAAAAAGCATTCTTCGGGAAAAAGCATTGGAATCGGCTTCCTGTGCAATGCGCTAAACCCAAAAGCGCCTATCTATTTCGTATCACTCTTCACTCTAGTTTTATCGCCAGATATGCCCCTTTACCAAATTGGGATATACGGTATGTGGATGATGCTTATACAGTTGGCATGGTTTTCTGCCGTTGTAGCCCTGCTTTCAAAACCATCTGTCAATAAAAGGTTTAAGCTGCTTGGGCATTGGATAGATCGAATACTCGGTGGGGCAATGATAGCATTAGGTGTTAAAGTAATTGCAACAAGAACTAACTGATGCCAGGCATAACTGACTACGAGCGTCATCTGGAGTCTTTATTGTGCGCGCCTGCGGTAGACAGTTTCATTTCTATAATGCTTGGTTCAAACCCCGCCTTTTGATAGGCTCTTATTGCCGAGTCATTTTGGTAATAAACATCCAGATAAAAATCTGTAACACCTTGGTCTCTACTCCATGCTATAAGACTATCCATAACCTTTTGATTTATTCCATGCCCTCGATACTCAGGAGATACATACATAAACCCTAAGTATGAATGTTTTGTATGCTTGAGTGATGCCTTTGAAGGCCGAATTTGTGCATATCCGGTAGCAATAATAGTTTTGGCGCTTTCTACAACAATAAGATGGGAGTCTTTACTTGAGATTAGGTGATTTAAATCATAGTAATGGGCTTTGTCTGTCTTAATAGACGGATTAAATGGCCTTTCGGCGTCAACTACGCATTGCTCCAGCTCAAGCAGTGCAGACAGGTCACTTAATTTTGCTTCACGCACTATCAACACTAGACTACTCCTTTATTGAAAGATAATGGTACCATATAAAGCCTACATCAGAAGCGCTACCGGTTGACATTGCTGAAATAAGTGATAAACAGATTGAACAACTGGAGTCGGTCGGCTGGAGCGTATTTCAGGCCAAGTTTCTTTGTATTCCAACAACCGGATGCGTTATTTTGATCTGAATATATTGGTACTGCACAAAGCTCATCCGAAATATCCGCGATTCTGCATGCTGCGAACCATCGAAGCCAATTAGGTGGTTACCGTTGAACCCGGCATTTATTTTATCGAGCCATTGCTTAAACAGCTACAACAGGGCAAACACCGCAATGTGATTGACTGGGGATTGGTAGAGCAACTGAGGCCCTGCGGCGGTATTCGCATCGAAGACAATGTATTGATAACCGAAGACGGTCCGCAAAACCTGACCCGGATATCCATGTGATCCGCTATTTTCCCGGTTATCGAGCCTGGTTACAGTGTTGAATTTGCCATTGCGCAGATTAACGCGGACAAAGCGTAACGGTGGCCTCCGGTGTCGCCAGTTAACTAAACCATGTTGTATATAATGCCTGCAGAATTTTATGTTTCCATCCTAGGGTGACTGCCGGTTCGCGTGTCGTTACGGTATAGCCAGTAATTTGGCTTGAATTATGCTGGTGCATTACCTTGAATAAGGAAGGAGGGGCGGGAGTGCGGCGAGAATGAGCGTGAACAACGAACACGTTGAAATTACCCAGTTGTATAAGGATACGTCCGATGAGTTGCGGCGCCTTCTGGTACACAAGCTGGGCAATCCCCAGGAAGCGGAAGAAATCGCCCATGACGCCTACCTTAAGCTGTGCCGTATCGAGCACCGCGAGGATATCCGCGATCTGCGCAAATATCTGTTTACCATGTCCGTGCGCCTGGCCCTGAATGTACTGCGCAGGCGTAACACGGAAAGAAAATACCTGAATTATGAACAAACCTGTATCAGCACTGAGTCCGCTGGCGACGAGCGCTCTGCATACCGTATTTTGCTGGCCGAGTTAAAGTTGGCTGCGGTGAAGGACGCGTTGACAGAGCTGCCGGGAAGAACCCGGCATATCTTCCTGTTGCACCGGTTTGAAGGGCTGAGTTATGCGGATATCGCCCGTACGCTGGACATCAGCGGTAAAGCGGTTGAATACCATATGAGCCGCGCATTGGAAAAAGTCATGCAGGCGGTTAATGAATACAACGTGATGGATGGGTAATGTCGTGGCTAAAGAGATAGACAGTCAGGCGCTTGAGCAATTCACCCGTATGCGGGCAGCGGATGTTTCCGACAGCGAGCGGCGCGACCATGAGCAATGGTTGCAGCGCGATTCCGCCCATCGGCAGGCATACCGTGCCATTGAGCACGAATGGCAGTCTATGGATAGCCTCGACGACTGGGCGCAGCAGGAATTGAAGCGTTTACACGCGCAGGCCGGGCCGGGGCATAACAAATGCGCCGGCCGCAAACGCTGGTGGACGATCGCAGGCTTTTCCGCTGCTGCATCCGCCGCTGTGACTGCACTGGTAATTTTTGCCGTGATACCGTTGCTATCGTTTTCCGAACGTTATACAACACAGGGCGGTGAACAGCGCAAGGTGGTGTTGCAGGATGGCTCCAGCGTGCATTTAAATGCCGACTCATCACTCAAGGTACAGTTTAATGGTGAGTTACGCGAGATTGTTTTACTGCGGGGCGAAGCGTTATTTGATGTAGCCCATGAGCCTCATCGGCCCTTTGTGGTCAGTGCGCGCTACAGTAAAGTCGTCGCCGTGGGGACCAGCTTTAGTATTTACTATAAAAATGGTGATATTGATATCACTGTTGTGGAAGGGCAGGTAGCTATATTGCCGGCGCAAGCCTCTCTGCAGACAACAGCGGATAATACAACGGATGAAACCCGCAGTAACACGATAAAAAAACTGGCTGACACCGGTATACTGCTAAAGTCTGATCACCGGGCAACAGTGAACGCCCAGGGCCGCGTAGAGACATTAAAAAAAGTCGATGCCGCCAAGCTCACCGCCTGGAATAGGGGTATGCTGGTGCTTGACGGTATGCTGTTGCGTCAGGTCGCCGAAGAAATATCCCGTTATGTACCGGGCAAGGTGCAGGTGGCTGCCGGTGTGCCCGACTATCCGGTAACCGGCGTGATAAAAATTCGCGATCAGGAAACCATGCTGGCTCTGTTAGCCCAGGTAGTACCGGTTAGGCCGGTAAAACAATCCACTCAACTTACATTACTCTATGCGGCGGCACACAATCAGGATGACGGTGGTAGCGAATAAATAATAACAGCGTTATAGCCGAGGTGTTAGCGTGTTCTATCACATCCGTTTTTTTATCGTGTTAACTAGGGTAGGTTTTACTCCGCGTGTCTTTATAAAAAGGTTAGTAAATGCCATTCGGCCATTTATACCGTCCATAATTGATAACGACACGAAGGTACGCATGACTAATACAATAAACTCCAACAAAACAAAAGTGGCCGCAGGACTGCTTGGCGCTGTAATGGCGGGCTCACCATTGGCACAGAATACTACTGTGACATTTAATATCGCCCCGCAGCCGGCGTCATCGGCGGTGATTGCTTTCGGCGAACAGGCAGATATTACCATATTGCTCGATCATTCGTTACGGGATATACCCACAGCGGGATTGCAAGGTGCTTACCCAATAGAACAGGCAATAAAGCTGCTGCTTAAGGATATCGATATAAGTTATAACATCGGTAGCGACGCGATCATTATTCGGCCGGCGCTTGCCAACACAAAGCAGGATGCAGAAAAACAGCAACACAATAAGAGAAGAAATAAAGGCTCATTGTTTTCGGCAATTGCTGCGGCGATGGCGTCGGTCTTTGCACCCGCCGTGGTGAGTGCGCAGGAAGATATGGCGCATAGTGGCGATTTTTCCATTGAGGAAATCGTGGTGACAGCGCAAAAGCGCGAACAGAGTCTTCAGGATGTGGCAATGAGTGTAACAGCGATAGATTCGGAAGAAATAGCGCGAAAAAGCCTGGTCGGTATGCAGGATTATCTGCCCAAGCTACCCGGTATCAGCATGCTCGATTGGGGCGGGGGACAGAATATCATCGTTATTCGAGGGATGGCAACGGCCTTCCAACAGCAGCCTACGGCGGGTATCTATCTGGGGGAAGTGCCGTTGGGTGATCCGACCAGTCAATATGGCGCGGATATGAAGCTGGTGGATATAGAGAGGGTCGAGGTGTTGAGAGGCCCGCAAGGGACTCTTTACGGCAGCGGCACCTTAAGCGGCGCAGTGCGCAATATTCCGGTTGCTCCAAATCTTGAGGAAATGGAAGGGAAGTTGGTTACTGGAATATCCAGTACGGACGGTGCCGGTGGCAATAATTATAGAACCGAAGCAGCTGTTAATATTCCCCTGATAGAACAGCAACTGGCGCTGCGTGTGGTTGGCTATTATTTTGATAATGCGGGCTATGTGGATATGGTGGGCGAACCGCGGATCAATCAGGCTGCCATTGACTTTGGCGCTACGGTCGATAACAGTAAAGACCTGGGTGATTCGACCTATGAAGGTGGCCGTGCCAGTTTGCTGTGGCAAGCCACGGAAAACCTGACCGTTAACTTGATGGTCGGTGGTCAGACAGTAAAGGAAAATGATCGTGTAGGCACCATTAACCCGGGTTTAGAGGGCTATGTTAGTTCTCAGCTCGATGGCCCGGACAGTTCCACGAAAGATACCCAGAATTTTGCTAATTTGACACTGGAGTATGACTTGGAATGGGCGACGTTGTTATCATCGACGTCAATGTCTGACCGGAAGTTCACCTCTAGATGGAATAGATCGCGCGATTTGTCCACGCCGTGGCCGTTGTTTATCACTTTCACTAATGATAGCGAGCGCTTTGTTCAGGAACTGCGTCTAAGCTCCCATTTAGACGGGGCGCTGCAATATGTAACGGGGCTTTTTTATGAGGATTATGATCTTCAAATACCCTCGAATACCATCTGGACGGGGAATGATGTCAGTTTGATCCCCGGCTCCTTTGGTACGGACCCCGATAATGTGCGAACACTGCTCGATAAAAGAGAGTTTGAACAGCAAGCGGTATTTGGAGAACTGTACTATCAATTCACCGATGAGTGGCAGCTAACCGTCGGGGCTCGATGGTTTGACTATGACCGACAAGACAGCCGGGAGTTTATTTCCGGTGGCCTCTCGACCAGGCCTTTTGATCATGATATCGGCGAACAGGATAGTACATATAAAGTCGCCATATCCTACACACCTGACGATGATAGCCTGATTTATGCGCAGTGGTCGCAGGGTTTCAGATTGGGTCAGGGCCAATCAATTCCGCCTTCGGCTACCTGTGATGTCAATAATGACGGACTACTGGATGGTACCAACACACCTATTGATCCAGGGCCTGTTCTATCGGATAGCACGGATAATATCGAGCTCGGATCAAAATTCACTTTTATAAATAATCGTCTAACGATAAATAGCGCTATCTACAGAATTGACTGGAAAGATTTGCCGGTGAGAATAAGAAGTGGAACCAACACCTGTGGCTTCGGTACATCCGTATCGGTTAATGCCGGTGAAGCCCGTGCGCAGGGGTTGGAATTGGAGATGAGTTTCTATATCACGCCCAATCTGCTATTCAATCTTGCCGGTTCTTATACGGAAACTGAATTTCTTGACGATGGCATTGCCGCAAAGGGCGAAGAGTTACTCTATACGCCCAATAGCAACGGCAATATAGGCTTGGAATATGATTTTGAGCTACAGGGCTACCCCTCTTTTGTACGGGGTGATTTTAGCTATGTAGGCGATTATAAAACGGATCTTCCCGGCAACAGGGAGCTATCCGGTGATTATATCAAACTCAATCTACGGGCGGGTATCACGGTCGATCGCTTTGCTTTTGAAATTTTTGGCAACAACTTGACCAACGAAGACACTATCACCAGTAATTTAAACCGCTATGGATTCCGGATGCCGCCCCGGGAACTAGGTATCAGCTTACAGTATAATTTTTGATACGTAGTTTTTAGCAAACCGGCAATTCGATTTTTTCCGAAAGAAAAATCTTTAACAAGGCAGCCGATAGACTGCCTTGTCCCATTTGTCATTTTTTTAACATTTAAATCAAGTAGTCATTATTCCCGGATTTATCAATGAGCGATAACAGTGAGCACACTCCGCAATCTGCCGCTGGTGGTAGCACATACAAAGCTATTGTCTATTCATTACCCCACCTCTCCATGACATGGCTGGTCGCTCCAATAGGCGTGGTTCAGGGTATTTATGCAAAATACTATGGGCTATCGCTAACTACAATCGCCACCATACTGCTGGTGGCAAAGCTGTTTAATGCGGTAACGGATCCCATTATCGGCTATTACGCCGATCGGTATTACCAGCGTTCCGGCACCCGTAAACCGTTTATTCTAATAGGCGGGCTGCTGTTTATAGTCACCAGCTATTTTCTCTACTCACCACCGCAAACCGTTACGCCCGGTTACTTTATGGCCTGGTTTCTGGCCTTTTATTTGGCCTGGACCATTATTGAAGTTCCTCATTTGGTGTGGGGCGGAGAAATAGCGAAAGACTCTGTTGAAAAAACCAAAATCTATAGCTTTCGATCGACAGCGGGGTTCTCGGGGATGCTGGCATTTTATAGTATTCCGCTATTGCCTTTTTTTGCAACAACGGAAATCACTCCCGAAACACTGAAAGTGACCGTTGTCGCCGCCAGTGTCTCATTGTTATTGGGCCTGTATTTCTGCCTTAAAGATGTTCCCAACGGCTCTGTGTCGACAATACCTCACAAGCAGAAAGACAGTCTTGTCAATGCGCTGCATTCGTTTATAGAGAATAAACCGTATCTGCTATTCCTTTGCGCCTATTTATTTACAGGTTTTTGTATGGGGTTATGGAATGGATTGATTTTTATCTATGTCGATGCTTATCTGCAAATGGGTGAAGCGTTTGCAAAAATGTTTCTGATCGCGCTGGTTTTTGGTATCGCAACTATGCCGGTTTGGTACAAGATCATTGTTCTTGTCGGTAAAAAATTAACATGGGCGATAGCAACACTATTATTGCTGGTGGCTTTTATCTATACCGGGCTATTGGAACCCGGCGCTGTCAGTTTAACGCAGCTGGCTATTTTAAAAGTACTGAGCACTGCCGGTTATACCTGTATAGGCATTGTCGCTCCGGCCATGCTGTCCGATATTGTCGACTATGGAACCTGGAGGTATGGCCGGGAGAAGGGCGCTACGTACTTTGCCATTTATACGTTTTTAACGAAGACGAGCCTTGCTCTAGCCACCTCTCTGGGGCTGGCCATTGCCGGTTGGTATGGCTTTACGATGACGGCGGATACCCAGGCTGCTGAGGGTGTGTTCGGGATAAAACTGGCTATTGCGTGGTTGCCGCTATTATCGGGCATTATTGTCTTGATATTTATTTATTTTTCACCAATCAATGAGCGGCGCTACGCAGTTATTCAGCGGCGTATGGAGGCATTAAAAATGCGGTCGAGGAGGGATTCTACTGGCGCTGGATAGTCCAGATAACAGCTTTTCCTGTCGCTTATTTCTGAGGATTTGTTAAATTGGAGTTTTACTGCCTGTGTCACCTCAAGATCATATAGATAATGCCTTACCTCCCGGTAAATTATTTGATGTTGGTGTCAATCGCTATCACGTTCTGTGTAATAAACCGCCGGGATTAAATAATCCTTGTCGCAACACACCGACAATTATTATTGAAGGAGGGCGAGGTTGTGCCTTGCCGATATATGCAAGGTTGCAAAAAGCACTATCTGAAACCGCATCAGTGATTTGTTATGACAGGGCCGGACTGGGCTGGAGCACACCCAGTAAAAAGCCTCGAGATGCAAAAAATATCTCGACGGAACTCAATGCTTTGTTGCGAGTCGTTACAAAGCACTATGGTTTTTCTCCTCCCTTTTTCTTTGTTGGCCACTCTATAGCCAGTTTATACCTTTGCGTCTATGCTTCCCGATATCCAAAACATATCAGCGGTATTATCCTTCTCGATGCCTCGCATCCACACCAGTATGATAGAGGCTATTTTGCAGATGAGATACTTGATTACTTCAAAAGCAGTTCTGCTAAAAATTCGATTAGCCTGGTTGACCGGCTGGCAATAAAACTCGGTCTTTCAAAAAGAATCAGGGCAAAAAAAATTCAGCAGCGAAAGCAATCGCTTGCCCGCGGACCGATAAGCCTATTACCGGAATCGGCAAAACAGCAGTTGTTGCAAATTGCCTGTAACCCGGATACTTATCTAACACCTTATCGGGAAAAATTACAGTTTAATCAATCGGCACAGCAGGCATTAAGTGCCGGCGGTTTAAACGATATTCCACTGCTGGTATTAAGTGCAGTTAACCTGGATACATTGCCGGAATCTATTGATAAGCGTGAATATAAAACGACATGGCTGATATTACAACGCGAACTGGCTGATCTATCGAGTGCAGGGCAACAACGAGTGATAGCGGGAGCTTGCCATAACTCGATTGTAACCAGCCCCGTCTATGCCAATAAGGTCAGTGAAGAAATTCTACTATTTATTCGCTCCCTATCGGTCAGCTCTTCCGGCGAGGTAAATACACAGTGAATCAGAAAGCCGGCAGTGCAACAGCGAGACAAGCGCGTCCAGAGAATATTGCACGAAACCCTGATACTCAGCTGAATCCTTCGCAGCCGACAAAGATAGAATATATACCCATGCGTGACCGCGTATCACTTTATACAGAGATATATCTGCCTGATAGCACAGGGGCGTTTCCGGTTATTCTTTTACGCTCTCCTTATCCTTACAGCCTTCCGTCCCGTAATGATAAGCGGCCGATTAGCCGCTATACCGAAGCCGGTTACGCGGTGGTTTTCCAACTGGTTAGAGGGCAGGGCCTGTCCGGCGGGAGATTTCGGCGCTATTTTAATGATGCCAATGACGGTTTCGATTGTATTGCGTGGATAGCGGCACAGCGCTGGTGTGATGGTAATGTTGGTATGGAAGGGCCATCTTATCTGGGCAATACCCAGCTATTGGCCGCCCGCTCCAGGCCGCCGGCATTAAAGTGTATTATGCCAACGGCTTTTGTCGGCCACTTTATCAAGCATTTTCCCTTTGTCGGCGGCGTTGCTCCGCGGCTGAATTTTATACAGTGGAATTGGTTCGCCGATGCGGAAACCGCCGAAGCGCTGGCCGTTCCTCAACGAGAAGATACATTACGTGCCCACCCTTTGTGGAGCAGCGCTTTGGATAAACGCCCGTTGGTTGATGCCGCCGAATGGATTTTAAGTGGCGATAAACTCGCCTGCTGGAAAGAGACGGTAAACCATCCGCTTGATGACGACTTTTGGCAATCCATTCATTTTACCGATAGGGACCTGGAGTTATTAGATATTCCTATGTTCTTTACTGCCGGTTGGTACGATATGACAATCGGCCCTGTCGACTTTTTCACTCGGCTGGAAAAGCTCCTGCCTGAAAGAAAAGATCGCTATTTACTGGTCGGACCCTGGAATCACCAGCAAACCTATGCTTCTCATCTGCACAGTATGGGCAGTGGTGAGCGTGAAGTGCAGGACAATAGCGCGGTTGACTTAGTGGCGCAACGATTAGCCTTTTATGACTGCTATTTGAAAAGAAGCGACGGTGCAACCAAGCGGTCTTGTCAAACACCTGTACAAGATATTCAGCCTGATAGGGTCAGAGTTTATATTACCGGCGCTCTGCAATCCAATGCCAATGTATGGCGGGATTTTCCGACATTTCCGGCACCCGGCACTGTAAGGAAAAATCTCTATTTGCACAGCCAGGGCAATGCCCACCGCGTTCCCGGAGATGGCTCTCTGTCTTATATGCGGCCGGTAGATAGCCCTCAGCCAGAGCCGTGTGATCACTACTGTTATGATCCGAACCGGCCCACGCCCTCGGAAACAGTGCCGTTGTCTGATCGCAGCGGTATCGAAGCAAGGACCGATGTATTAACATACACAACGCAGGCGCTATCCGAGCCATTAACGTTGTTAGGAGAAATCAGCCTGGTCCTGCATGCTGCCAGTGACGCCCGTGATACTGATTGGTTCGCTACGGTAACCGAGGTGTTTCCCGATGGCAGATCCATTGCTTTTCATTTTTCAATTGCCGCATTGCGCGCTCGTTACCGGCAAGGTTTTGGCAAAGAAGTATTACTGGTACCCGATCAATCCTATAGATTTGACATTCCATTAGGGCCGGCCGGCCATCAACTGGCCGCGGGTAACAGACTGCGACTCAGTCTGTTCAGCTCGGCTTTCCCCAAGTACGATCCCAACACCAATACCGGTAATACCGCTGCCACCGATACCGATATGCGGGTGGCCAGGCAAAGTATATTTCACGATGCCGATAGACCTTCCCATCTGGTATTGCCCATCATTAACCTGTAGCTGAGAGTAGTAATATGAAAAGCGCCACGGTATCACATTACGCTGTTAGCGGCTCATATCACACGATGGGTATCGCTTACGGGCGATTGGCCGCTAGCAGAATTATTGACTGTTACGCCTTCTATACACAATCCTTGATGTCCATCGAAGGGCCCCTTGCCAGGAAATACGGCGCGGCCTTTCTCGACGTGATTGCCGCCTGTGCGCCAAATGCGGCGCAGCAAATAGCCGGTATCGCCGAAGGCTCCGGATTAGCCCCCTGGCAGATTGCTTTTTTGAATGCCCGTACGGAAATATTTTTAATGTTAACAGACCGCATTCCGGTTGAATGTACGTCGCTTTATGTGCCGGCGACAACAATCCTGGCGCAGAATTGGGATTGGCTGGAACAGTGTGAGTCTTTGTTCGTTCTGCTTGAGGCCAACCCTGAAGAGGGTGTTTCCTATATGACGTTAACCGAGCCGGGCATGCTTGCTAAAATAGGCTGTAATGCAAAGGGCTTAGGTGTTTGCTTAAATATATTGCGCGGTAAACCCACTCAATGCGCCGTACCCATACATGTTTTAGTTAATATGATATTGGCTCTTTCATCGATTGATGACGTGATCCCGATGTTGAAAGCGCTGACGCTGGATACCTATAGCAATCTTTTGGTGGCCGACGCGCAAGGGCGATTTTTAATGATTGAGCTGAGTGGCGATACCATTAGCATTGTTAGATGTGGCAGTGCTATTCCTGTTCATACTAATCACTACCTATCGCAAACATACACCGATGAAGCCATCAAAGACTATCAGAGTTCATTCGCCCGCTTTAATCGGGCCAATGACATAGTCGGCGATGAGTTTAACGGCGATATGGATTCGGTGCAGTCTTTGCTGTTGGATAAAGCTAATGGTGCTCACTCTATTTGCGGCAGCTATAGAGAGTATCGCGCGACCCAAACCGCCAGCCCGAACCGTGTCGGTACAGTCTGCTCTGTTGCGATGGATCTCTCATCTCAGCACTTCTGGATGACCGCCGGCTCACCGCTACAGCACGCTTTTAACCGCATCCTGCCGACATATTAACTAATTTTAGCGAGCAAGTAATGAATAGCATCCGGATATCGGCGAAACACGATCAGTTTAGTCTCAAGCAACCCTTTCGCATATCCCGGGGGGCGCGCACTACTGCGGATGTGATAACTGTCACTGCAACAAGAGAGAAAACCGGCCTTAGTGGGTATGCGGAAGCCTTGCCCTATACCCACTACGGGGAAACTATCGACTCTGTGTTGGCCCAGATAACGGCTGCTGCAGATAAATTGGGCAGTGTGCTCACCCGGGAAAATCTGCAAAACGCGCTACCGGCAGGCGCAGCGCGCAATGCCATGGACTGCGCGCTGTGGGATTTGCAATGCCGGGAAAGTGGCCTTGAGTTATGGGATCGCTTGGCGATACCCAAACCAGTGACAATTAATACCGCGATCACAATCGGCGTTGGCAGCGCCGCGGCGATGGCTGAACAGGCGCGGATATTGAAACACTGCGCCGTGCTAAAAATAAAACTGGACAAAGAGAATGTGCGCGACAAGATACTGCAAATCCGTGCCAATGCGCCGGACACCGGTCTGATCATTGATCCCAACGAGAGCTGGGATATTACCATGCTGCGTGAACTGGACCCGTTTTTAGCCGATCAGGGTATTGCCATGCTGGAGCAGCCGCTGCCCGCGGATCAAGATGACGGATTAATCGGCTTTAATGGCCGTGTGCCACTGTGTGCCGATGAATCTTGCCATACCGCCGCAGATCTGGCAGCGTTGCAGAACAAATATCACATCATCAATATCAAACTCGACAAAAGCGGCGGCCTGACCGAGGCCCTGTGGCTAAAACAGCAAGCCCGGGATCTGGGGTTCGATATTATGGTTGGCTGCATGATGGGCACTTCCCTGGCCATCGCTCCGGCACTGGTGCTGGCCCATAATGCCGACTTTGTCGATCTCGATGGACCGGTATGGATCGCCGACGACAGAGAACCGAAGCTGCTGATCGAGGCAGGTGTGATTTGCCTGCGGGCTGCCAACTGATGACAAGCCTGATATCGCTCTGCATGGCTGGCGAACCTGATTTTTTACGGCATACTTGGGGATTTACTCTCCGGCATCGGACGGCGATATGGTGGGACTATCCTGCTTTGAACGTCGGCAGCCCAACTGCAGCCGCACAGGTCGCAGATGGTAAGTTCTTTGCTGGCTTTTGTTTTCCAATCCAAGTCGATGCTGGAAATAAAGTACTTTTCATCAGTTAATATACCCTGCAAAAAAGTACGAACCCTCCCTTCTTCTCTGATATCTATATTGTAAAGTAAGAGCCGTTTAGGGTAGTGATTTGTAAGTTCTTTTAGCCCTACTGTCGCTATCAGTGGTTGGGTATGAATGTGTTGATACATCGTAGTCCCGACAGCTCGGTTTTTTCCTATCGGAAAGTGCGAAAGGCACTATGATAAAATTAGCTGTCAACAAAATACTATTTATTGTCTTTCCAATGTTCATGTTTAACTCGACTGGATATTGGGTGAAAATCGCTTGGCACAGAGACCACTGGCTTGCTATATGAATTGCCTAATTGTACATATAGCTTATTTGCCTTGAAAATTTGCTTTCCTCTTCTCATTAAAAGCCTTTATACCTTCGACTCGATCTTCTGTATCGATGCATTGGTTATAGGCTTCAATTTCAAAATCATAGCCAGCCATAAATGCAGTGGAAAGAGTGGCATTTAACGATTTTTTTAACTGTCTAACAGCTATAGGGCCATTTAACGCTATCTTCTGTGCAGTATCAATGGCTGCAGACAGAAGTTCTCCATGTTCGATACACTTATTAACTACTCCCCAGTCAAGGGCTTCTGAGATTCCAAAGGGCTCTCCTGTGAGACAAATTTCTTTAGCTCTATTTATCCCGGCTATTCTCGGCAGCCATTGAGTACCCATAGCACCGGGAATGATTCCAAGTTTAGACTCAGGAAAGGCAAATTGGGCGCTGGGAGCGGCGTATGCAAAATCACAGCTCAAAAGCAATTCAAGCCCTCCACCATAGGCAATACCATTGGCGGCTGCAATAATAGGCAAAGGGCAATCGAACATGGCTTTCATCGTTTGCTCTAAAAGTGCATGCTGTGCAAGCCATTGGGGGCTCGACATAGTATGGCGTTCTTTCAAGTCGGCACCCGCACAGAAGGCCTTATCTCCCGCTCCTGTGAGAATAATGCTCTTAAGCTCACCGGAATCTGCATATAGCGCTCGCCATAAATCACCTAGCTCTCGAATCATCGATGTATTGAGTGCATTGCGAACATTTGGACGATTTAACCTTAACAACAGGATACCTGGCTTTGGCTCGCTCAAGGCCAGGTTTTCAAATTGTTGACCGTTGACAAGATTCATTATCTTCTCCGCTCTAGGTGTGTATCAGTTGTTTTTCCTACTGCTTCTTTCGTTGAGATGTCTTTGGTTTAACGAGAGACGCTAACTTCAAGCTAATCGGTAGAAAGCCCTCCAGTTTATAGTTACCGGAGGGTTTTTTGGTTAAGTTTTGTAAAACCGCCTGTATTGTATTACCAATCTGGTTGTCCGCCAACACCTTGGCAAACGCCCACACTGGCCATAAAATGTGTCCAAGGGCCACTGATACTTTATTGAATTTGCATAGCCTGCTTATACTATTCGATAATAGTTATCTCCAGTGCTTGGTGGGTAACGCTGATATAGGGTCGTTAAATGAAAAAAGCAATGGGCATATGCTCTTCAATTATGGTTTGACGGGTTATCATGATTGATCTTTTCAAAAATAAAGACAAGCCGGAGAGGATGGTGCCCCAATACTCTGAAGAAATGACAGCGGTGGTGAAATTTATTAAGGATTTTCAGCAGCATATAGATAGTCTAATCGGCAAGCTAAGTTTCAACAAAGACAGTGATGAAATGCTGCCGCCATGGATAGTGCGAATTTATCCGTTGAACATACCACATATTGAGAATCTGGATGATACGTCGCCATTCGTCGGCAGGGATTACTGGTATTGGCGGGGCGGAGAGGGCGGAGATTATCGGTCGCAGTTTATTGAATATTGGTCCCGTTTAGACCTTGAAGCAAAGAAACGTTATTTTTCCAAGTATGATTTGGGTCGTGAGTGGCCGGAGCGAAAAGACTGGTTTTTTGAGCTTTTTGACAATAGTTCTCTTGTTGAATTAACTGACGATGAGTGGGATGCCGTAGCTGACGAATTGTTGGGGAATGAAAGAAAGACTAACGTCTAATTCTTCAAGACCTGGTGGCAATTATAGACACATGCTTTTCCGGAGATTGATCCAACTCAAGGTACAGAAAGATAATAGTACCACATAAAGCTTACAATAGGCTTGTTACCGCTTGGCGTAGCTTTGTTAACTTTGGCTGTTTTTTAGCTTTAGCAGTGACATTCCCATAAAGACAAATAGCCCACCTGTTATTCGGTGAAACCATTGCAGCATGGACGGCTCTGATAGAACCCCTATTGCCGATCTAAATATATAACCATAGCAACACAGTACCGAGAAAGAAATTACCATAAAAGTAGCGGTTAATATAAAGAATTGAGAAGCTATTGGTTGGTCTGTGGCAATAAATTGCGGAAATAGTGCCACAAAAAATAGTATTGGTTTGGGGTTGGTCGCTGCAAGAACAAAGCTTTCTATAAAGCAAGCCCTGTAACTGCGATTCTCCATACTAGATCGTTTATTTTCAAAAAAGAAACTGCTTCTAGAATGTAGAAATTGTTTAATGCCCAAGTATATCAAGTATAAGGCGCCAATAATTTTCATTGCTGTAAACAGCATAGCGGAACCCAAAAGCAGTGCTCCCAATCCTAGAATTGATATAGATGACAACAAAAACAAACCAAGGATATTTGCTAGTGATGACAAAACTACAAACTTCATATTGGTTGTAACCCCATTTTTGATTGCTAGGAAAACTGCCGGTCCCGGGCTCACTATGTAAAAGAAAGACACAAGTGCGTAGAGTAGAACTTTTTCAGTGTTCAATTTCGGCTCCAATCATAGTGAGTGACAGGTATATTTAAATTTCTTTGCAAGCCTTTGAGATAATCATCGAATGATTTATAAAATACATAGATCTTTGCCGTTTTTTGCTGGCTTTTGTTTTCTATTCCAAGTCAATGCTGGAAATAAAATTCTTTCACTAGTTAATATATCCTGAAAAAAATACAAAAACTCCTTCTTCTCCGATGTCTATATTATAAAATAAGAGCCGTTTAGGATAATGATTTGTAAGTTATTTTAAACCTGCTGTCGCTATCATCATTCAATGAGTTTAGCATCGCTTTTAACGTAACAGAGCAATTACTTGTGACGACTGTAGCTCACTCCGACGTTTTTACCACGGTGTGCAATATGATTGGCCAGATGGAGGTTGTCAAGGATGGATCGTTGACGCGTGACAGGGCGCTGGTACCTTTGGGTATCGATTCTCTGGAAAAACTGTAAGTAATGATGGACTTGGAAGACCGCTATCAGTTTGAAATAAGTGGCGAGCAGATCGAGCAATTGGAGTCCGTCGGCGCGGTGGTGGATTTTACCGAGCAAACCCTGGCCGGTAGTCGAAGCAACTCAGACTAAGCAATGGTTTATGTCCGGATCACAGCCGTTTCCCGTTGTCATGTGAGCGATCTGGACTCTTTCACTGTTGCTGACCTATTCAGTTGCTCCAAGCCCCCGCATGCCAGCACGCATAGCCTGCTAAGACCACTAAAACTTCTTGCATTTCAACAATATACAGTATTGTATTCCCAGAATTGCCGCGCCAAACGTCTATACTTAGAGGGTATAACCTGCTAAATCTGCGGAATCCTGAATGCGAACTAGTAAAAGCGATCACGATAGAGAAATCCATGCTAAGGCGACAGAGCCATCGGCAGACGGGCTATCGGCAGCGGATGCCGTGTTGCGGCAGGCAACGGTTTCCGGCACAAGCCGCCTGGATAAAAGTCACGTTAAGGGTTTATTTGAGCGGTATTATGCATCCCTGGTTCGTTTTTTGATGAAAAAGCTGGGATCGGAGCAGGAGGCGCAGGATATTGCGCAAGAAGCCTTTGCCAAGCTGCTGGGCCTAGGTGATGAAAAAGTGGTTAATCATATGCAGGCCTATCTGTTCCGCATTGCCAACAATCTGGCGATTGACCGGCTGCGTCAGAAAAGGAAACTACAGGCACTGCATCAGGCTGCAGCCGCGGATAACGATGATTTAACACCGCCATCAAGCCTTGAAAATGCCACTGATGCCCGCCAACAACTGCTGCGTATACAAGCACTATTACAACAGCTGCCGCCCAAGTGCCGTATGGCGTTTTTGCTATATAAATTTGAAAACTTAAGTTACCTGGAAATCGGTAACAAAATGAACCTCTCCGAGAGTATGGTGCGCAAATATGTGCTGCGAGCGATACGCTTTTTCGCAGAATCACTGGATGCCGAATTATGAACAACTCAACGAAAATCAATGGACTTAAATCACTGTTTCTATGGTGCAGAAACCGTGGCAGTATCAAGGCAGAGTCTGAGAATGTTTATCAGCAAGTGGCCGAACAGTTTCTGAACCTGCGTGATGGTAATATCGAACCGGGAGATTGGCAAGCATTGCAACAAAGCTCAACCGATTCTGAACAGCATGCGCGTATTATGACCCGCTTGGATCAGTTGTGGGGTGATATGGAGCAACTACATGAGCTGCCGTGGCCAACTGAACGGGAATGTCACCTGGATCAATACGATGGTGAACAAGCGCTACAGGCTGCAGGTAATAAAGCCTCAAAGGAACCTTTGACTGAAACGTCAATCGACAGAGGCAGCCGGCAAATCTACAACAATAGTACTATTGCCAACTGGTTTCAGCTTGTTTCACTGTCGGGTGCCGCCGTTGCGGTACTGCTGGCGGTTTTTTATCTATGGCCGATATCACCGGTATCGCCTGTTTATCGAACCGATATCGGCGAACACAGATTGATCACTCTACAAGATGGCTCAGAGGTATTGCTGGGTGCAAAATCTGTACTAAGAGTCGTTTACTCTACCGACGTTCGGCAACTGTCATTGGACCTGGGTGAGGCATTGTTTACTGTGGCAAAGGATGAAACCCGTCCGTTTATCGTATCCTCCGGAAGTGCCAGCGTTGTTGCTGTGGGCACACAGTTTAATGTTCATCGGCTGGTGGATGATGTTGTCATTTCTGTCATTGAGGGTGTTGTTAATGTATCAACCGAGCCGATTGCCAGTTATATACCTGAAAAGCGT
This sequence comes from Exilibacterium sp., assembly GCA_028280195.1. Classification (GTDB taxonomy): domain Bacteria; phylum Pseudomonadota; class Gammaproteobacteria; order Pseudomonadales; family Cellvibrionaceae; genus Exilibacterium. The sequence continues at coordinate 45,649 of JANQMH010000073.1, read as the reverse complement.
ATACAGGTAGTGACTACATTATCGGGCTCCCTGGCAAATAATCCCTTGCGCACTGGTACAACCCAGTTGTCCGATGGGCAGCAACTTAGGTTGAACGACCGGCATATGGTCAGCGATATACAGAAAGTGGTCAGTGACGATGTGCTGTCATGGCAGGATGGCCGTCTGGTTTACTCCGGCGACCCACTCAGTACGGTCATTGCTGATGTCAACCGCTATAATAACAGACCTATTCGTATCGCTGATAATGAAATAAAACAATTGATGTTTTCCGGTACTGTACGTAAGGGTGAAATTGAAGACTGGCTCAATGGTTTGCAGTCAGTTTTTGGTTTCGAAGTGGTTTTTATGGAAAAAAACATCGTGATTATGAATAGTAAGGAAAAATAAAGTTTTCATTCGTTCCCAAAAATTATGCGGTATTCGTCTTAGATTGGCAACAAGATAGTTTATGAAAAATATCAAAAACTTCTGCACGATTCTAAACATAATACTCCGCGTAAGAGGACGAATAATGTCTGCATTGAATGCGCCGGCTAAGTCGCTGGATATCCCTAACAAAACCCTACCACTAATTATTTCGCTCTGTTATCCCATAGCGTTACAGGCCGCAACAGGCATTGATACCTATAGTTTTACTATTGAACCACAGACTATGGAGCAAGCGTTATTGCGCTACTCTGATCAATCCGGTGTGCAGATTTTATTTAAAACAGAAGATATCGAAGGTCTACAAAGCCAGGGTGTTTCCGGAAATTTTAGTAGAGCAACAGCTATTGAAAAACTTCTTTCAGGCTCCAGTTTAAACTACCGCTTTACTGCAAAAAATACCCTGATCGTACAGAAGCAGATAACACCATCGCCTAAAAAAAACCTATTGGCGGCGCTGATGGGACTCTTGATGGGAGTTAGCAATACGCAGCAGCTGTCGGCACAGGAAAAAATAGCCGATGCACAGGATAGCGGAAAATTTATCATTGAGGAAATAGTGGTTACCGCGCAAAAGCGCGAGCAAAATCTGATTGATGTGCCGATGAGTATCAGTGCTCTCGGTGCAGCGGAGTTGGAGCAACGAAATATTACAAATGCTCTCGACTTGTCCTTTGCGGTACCCAATTTGTCAGTATGGGAACAAGGGCCTGGGCGGCAGCAAATCACTATTCGGGGTATTGGTAACAATGCCGGAACCGCCTCGCTTATCGGGCTTTATCTGGATGAAGCTTCTGTATCCGGTGGAATAAGGGAGCAAATAGATCTACGGGCAATTGACCTGGAGCGTGTTGAAGTGCTCCGTGGCCCGCAGGGAACGCTCTATGGGGATGGCTCCGCCGGGGGCACCGTCCGCTTTATCACGAGAGACCCGCAATTAGACGGCCTGTATGCTGATGCGTTATGGGATGCCTATTTTACTAAAGGAGGTGATCCAAGCCAGGAGTTTACTGGAGTTTTCAACTTGCCGGTGAGCGACACATTTGCCCTGCGATTTGCCGGAACATACGGTGATATCGGTGGCTGGATTGATCAACCGGCGGCGCTTGATGAAGATATTAATAATCAAGAGTTGTTTCAAATCAGAACCAAAGCGCTGTGGATGCCGAGCGATCAACTGGAGTTGACGGGCATGGTGCTTATTCACCGCAATGAAGGTGACTCGGGCTATAATGCGGCGGGCGATGACGGAAACTTGCTGGTCGGCGTGGATCGAGCGGCACCGGTTCCCTTCACTGATGACTATGAATTATACAACCTGACAGTGGCCTATGATTTTGGTCCGCTTGAGTTGGTTAGCTCGAGTTCGTATCTGAACCGAGATCGCGAAGTGGTTGTCACCCAGTTTAATGAGATTAGCCGCCTCGAGTTTCTCGCTGATAGCGTTGATGATGTAGAGCAGTTTAGTCAGGAACTGCGCCTGGTATCCACCGGTGACAATGCATTACAATGGACCGTTGGTGCTTTCTACCGTGACCAGGAAATCACGACCGACCAGGTATCCCGTCTTATTTTCAACGGTGCGCTGTTGAATGACGCATTCGCTTCTGTAGAATCGAGTAAAGCGTGGGCTGTCTTTGCCGACACGGCCTATGCTATTACCGACAGTCTGGAAATAGGGGCCGGAGTACGGTACTTTGAAGACGATCGCGAATTGGATATACGCAATCAGTCGGATACATTTGATGCCGTAAGCCCGCGCATTTATGCGTCCTATGATATTACCGACACTATTAAGACCTACCTGAGCGTAGCCGAGGGGTATCGCAGCGGCGGCTTTAACACATTGCCGGGCCGCCCGCCGTTCGATCCGGAAACAGTGACATCCTACGAGCTAGGGGTTAAGGCAGTGCTGCTGGATGGTGCCTTGCAAAGTGAGTTGTCTCTATTTAGCAGTGATTACGAAGATATTGTTGCCACCGGCATACAACCGGGTTCAGCACAGGCATATTTTTCTAATATTGGTGAAGGTGAGATCAAGGGTATTGACTGGGCGTTTAACTGGCGCGCAACAGAATCCCTGACGCTGGGTTTTAACGGCGCTTACACCGATACTGAGATAACCAGCCTGAGGGCGGAAAATACGGCACAGCTACCTGGCGATCCCATCGATTTTATTCCCGAATTGAGTTATTCCATTACCGGCGACTACCGTTTTAACTGGACTGAAAACGTTGGAGGATTTGCCAGCGTCTACTATAACTTTCAAGACTCCATGCAGTTTACCAGCCGTCGAACCAGTATAATGATTCAGCACTCTGATGAGCTGCGTTTTCTGGATATACGTATCGGTGCGGAGTTTAGCGATTGGACGCTGGAACTATATGGCCGCAATATCGCTGATGAAGATGGTTTACAGGATCCATTTGGTGTATTAAATGCCGGGTCGCGTCCTCGGCCGCGCACTGTTGGTGTCAAATTCAGTACCACTTTCGACTAGACTCTTCCCCGCGGATTACATTGCCGGTTGATTGAATAGCAATCAACCGGTATTGGATCAGTATGAGACTTTCAAGAAGCGTCACATGAAACCCCTGGGCAAATATTATAAAGTTGGCAATCATAATATGCATATATATGTGAGTGGTGCCAGCACCGACCTACCTACGATCGTTATAGAGGCAGGTAACAGTATGCCGTCTATATACTACTATCGCTTGCAGCAGAAACTGTGTTCCAAGGTGCAGGTAGTAAGCTATGATCGCGCAGGTTTGGGCTGGAGTGAGGCTCATTCGGGTCCCAAAGATGCACTGACCATCACCGCTGAATTACGCCAGCTGTTACGACTGGCCGATGTCAGGTGCCCGCTGATAATGGTTGGGCATTCAATAGGCGGAATTCTATTAATGGCTTTTGCCAAGGCCTATCCGCAAGATATTGCCGGTGCTGTTTTTTTAGATGCAATACACCCCGAACGCTGCCGCACACCACTATGGTCAAAATGGGTGGAATTAGCATGCAAGACCTACAACGAACAAAAAAAATTTGCTATTTCTAATTGTATACACAGTGTGGATCAACAATTGATTAATGAATTCTCGGATATACCATTGATTCAACAACAATTGCAACACTCGGCAATGCAGTTGAGCCGATATGATACGAGTATTCAGACATTAATGGACTTTGAACTGTCTGCTAGCCAGGCTGAAAACTGTCACGCTTTAAAGCATTTACCAGTGACTTCAATATCGGCTGACATAGTAACTACATCTGGGCAGTTGCCCGATTTGGATCAAGATGGCGGTTTGCCAAAACAGTGCCTGCAAAAAAAATTGGCGGCCCTTTCGTTGCAGGGGAGGCACATAGTAATTAAAAATGCAGATCATAGCTCTTTAGTTAGCAATCCTGAATACGCTGCGATTGTTGTGCGAGAAATCCTTAATGTCGCTAGTCATTACGACGCCTGACAAGCGATGAACAGCATTAAAGTCAAACATTATATAAGCTATTCGGCCGTTTATGCGCCTGCTGTTTTTCTATTTGCGCCTGCCGCAGGCATTGTTCCCGGAATCTATGCCAAATATTTTTATATTGAATTAACGACGATTGCCAGTGTTGTGTTACTGGTCCGTCTATTCGATGCAGTATCCGATCCGCTTATCGGCGCGCTGTCAGATCGCGCTTTATTAAGGTATGGAACCCGTAAGCCCTGGGTGGTCGGCGGTGGTGTGCTAATGGTTTTTTGTGCCTGGTTTTTGTTTTCACCGCCTGATGATGTCACGGTGCCGTATCTACTATTTTGGTATGTAAGCTTCTATTTAACGTGGACAATCTTTGATATTTCCCACGCCGCCTGGGGCGCAGAAATATCCGCCGATTACAGCGAGCGGGCCATGGTCTTTAGCTGGCGTACATTTTTTCTGAAAATCAGCAATATCAGTTTTTACGGATTACCGTTTCTGCCCCTTTTTTCATCGTCAACCTATACACCGGAAACCCTACAAGTTGCTGCAGTTATTGGCGCGGTATTAATGCTTGCCACGCTGGCTCCGCTGGTGCTTATCGCACCGAGTGGTACGCACCGTGCCACACAGTCAACGGAGAGCTTTAGCGCTTTCTTGGAATCTGTCGTTAACAATAAACCGCTAATAATGCTCGTTACAGCCTATGCGCTATCGGGTTTCGGTCTCGGTATGTGGTTTGCTTTACATTTTATTTTTTTTGATGCGTATTTGCAGTTTGGAGATCATGTTGCCCTTGTCTTTTTATCGGGTTCCATTGCCGGTGTTTTCTCGATCCCATTCTGGAACGGGTTGATTCGCAAAACCAGTAAATCAACCGCATGGGCCATCAGTACCGGTCTGTTTGCAGTAATGGCGCTGGCTCACAGTTTGTTTGTACCTGGAACGCCCGTTGCGATTGCGATCGTTGTAGTGATGGGGGTATACGCCAGCTTTACTTGTCTTATCATTGCTGTGCAATCGATGTTGGGTGATATTGTCGACTATGGAACGCTGAAGTTTGGCCGGGCCCGTGCCGGCGGCTACTATGCATTTAATACCCTTATTACCAAGGGTAGCGGCGGCTTGGGTATCGCCTTGGCATTGGCCATCACGGGTTATTTCGGCTTTGTTCCGTCGGCAGATACATTCTCTGCTGAGGCTGTATTCGGTATTAAGCTGGCTTTTTCTATCGCACCGGCCATTTTGTCCTTTGCCGCTATCCCAATCATTTTACACTCTCCAATCACTGAACAGCGCCAACGAATTATCCAACGGCGCATAGCTATTTTGCAAAGCAGGGAGGCCGGAAAATCAGTGTCTGGATATTGCAGTGAGTGAACAAGACTACGATGCCCGAGTGAAAGTCTGGAGAAAAGCCAAATATGCTCCGCCACCGTCACCTGATCTGACTCCCTCCAGGCCAGCGTTTACGGTAATGGTACCAATGCGGGACGGCAGACGCTTGTATACCGAGGTCTTCCTGCCGGAACAGGACACTCGGTTTCCGGTGGTTTTGATACGCTCACCTTATCCGTATTCTCGGCCGTCGCGAAACGATAAATTGCCGGTTGGCCGCTATTTGGCCGCCGGGTATGCTGTGGTATTTCAGTTAACCCGGGGGCAATATAAGTCAGAGGGGGTATTTCACTATTTACAAGACGATGCGATAGACGGCTATGACTGTATCGACTGGCTGGAAAAACAAACATGGTGCAATGGACAAGTTGGTATGGAGGGACCGTCCTACCTTGGCGCCGTACAATTGTTGGCTGCCAGAGAACAACCCCCGGCACTGAAATGTATAATGCCGACGGCATTTGTCGGCAGCCCTTTCACAACGTTTCCCTTTATCGGCGGCATTCCGTTTCACTGTATTCTATTGCAGTGGTTTCAGATGGTCGACGCCGAAGGTATAGACTGCTTGGACGCCGCCTATGGCGATACCAGCATAAGCGGGCACCCCGACTGGCACAAGGCATTGTTTAGCCGGCCGCTTATTGACGCCGGTCAGATTATTTTGTCCGGGGATAAACTGGAATCCTGGACCGCAATGCTTCGCAATATCGCTGATAATGATTTTTGGAAACCTATTCAGTTTTCAGAAGCTGATTTACATAAGTTGGATTTACCGATATTTTTCACCGATGGCTGGTATGATCTGACGATAGGACCCATAGACTACTTTTGCAGGCTAGAACAAATCCTGCCGGCCAGGGATGATCGCTATTTATTGGTGGGCCCATGGAATCATGCACAAACCTATGTTTCCGAGTCGCACGCCGCGGATAACGGCGACCGCCAAATGCCGGAAGCCGGTAACGTGGACTTGTTGGCGCAGCGCCTTCTGTTCTATGACCGCTATTTAAAAGGTATAACTGACAATGTGATACAAGCTGAGCGCGTACGGGTGTTTATTACCGGCGCCGGTATCTGGAAAGATTACCCGACCTTTCCCGCGCCAGGCACTGTGCAACGCTGCTTATACCTGCATAGCCGAGGCAATGCCAGGGTATTGCCGGGCGATGGCTGGCTGGATGATGAGCCACCGGGTTGCGAAGCACCGGATACCTATACTTATGACCCCGCGGTAGCGACACCGGGGCCCATTACCATGAGCGATTACTTTTCTGATCGGCGGGCCATCGAAATACGCTCTGACGTATTAGCGTATACCAGCAAGCCATTACCTCAGCCTCTGGCTATCCTTGGTGAGAGCCAGGTTATTTTGTATGTATCCAGCGATGCTGCCGATACCGATTGGTTTGTCACGCTTACCGAAGTGTATCCCGATGGCCGTTCGATTCCTTTTGACGGCACTATCCCGGCACTGAGATCCAGATTTCGTCAGGGATTTGATAAAGAAGTGCTACTGACGCCAAACCAGCCCGTGAAGCTAACCATTAAGCTTGGTCCGTCAGGCCACCAGCTCGCTGCCGGCAACCGGCTTCGCCTGGCCATTAGCAGTGCCTGCTTTCCACTATTCTGTGCCAACACCAATACCGGCAACCCTGTTGCCACCGACACCCAGAGCCGCGGTGCAAAGCAGACAGTATTTCACGATGACAATCGTGCTTCGCGGCTGATTTTACCGACGATTACACTTTGAATTAAAGCGCTATGTTACCGCCGCTAACCGGCACTGGGGGAGAATGACTATGCGCAAACAGTGCTTTGCCGAAAGGTACTATGCCGACCATTTTTCACATTTACAAAAGCGCTATGATCGCGCTTTGGAGAATCATCGTATTGACAAGCTATTGGTATACAGTGGCGCCGTTAAAACACGTTTTCAGGATGATTTGCCTTATCCGTTTTTCCCCGCTGCGCAGTTTAAAGCTATCGTTCCGCTAATCAATGCGCCCGAAAGCTGGGTGATTTGGCAAGCCGGTAACAAGCCCATACTATTGCTTTATCAACCGGAGGACTACTGGCATGTGGTACCGCAGCTACTCGAAAGCTATTGGACTCCGTATTTCACAATTGTGTCGATCGTTGAGAAAGAACAGGCCAGTGAATTTTTTGGCGATACTCAACACAGCGCGTTTCTAGGTGAGCCTAACCGGCATATTAAGGAGTGGATAGCAGGGCAGTATAACCCCGAGCCCCTGATTGCCGAACTCAACTGGCACCGCAGTTATAAAACGCTCTACGAGCAAGCCTGTATTCGGGAAGCCAATAAGACCAGCAGCAAAGGTCATATTGCAGCCCGGCAGGCTTTCTATCATCGCGCCAGTGAGTTGGACATAGCGCTGGCTTTTCAGCAAGCCTGCCAACAGAGCGAAGAAATGCTGGCTTACCCCAGTATTGTCGCCGTTAACCAACATGCTGCTATTTTACATTATTGGGGTAGGGATAGCTCAGTGCCCGGCAGAACTCACAGCCTGCTAATCGATGCGGCTGCCTCCTGTTATGGTTATGCGGCTGATATTACGCGCACCTATTCTTTCTATCATGGCCTGTTTGCGGATCTGATTACCGCCCTGGATCGAGTGCAGCGGGAACTTGTCAGCAAGCACCAGGTGGGTGTGCGTTATTTTGATCTGAATGTATTGGCACTACACAAAATTCCCGTCATTCTTGAGGACGCCGGTGTGTTAAAGATGTCTGCGACAACGGCAGTAGAATGCGGTGTTGCCGGTCATTTTTTACCGCATCCGTTAGGCCATTTTTTAGGTTTGCAGGTTCACGATGTGGGAGCCAATCAGCGGGACGCCTCCGGTGCATTAATCGATATTGATCCGAACTATCCGCGATTCCGTATGCTGCGAACCATTGAGCCTAATCAGGTGGTTACCGTTGAACCCGGTATTTATTTTATCGAGCCACTGCTTAAACAACTACAGCAGGGCAAACACCGCAATGCGATCGACTGGGCGCTGGTAGCGCAACTGAGGTCCTGCGGTGGTATTCGTATTGAAGACAATGTATTGATAACTGAAGACGGCCCGCAAAACTTGACCCGCATCGCCATGTGATCCGCTATGTTATCAGTTATCGGGCCTATAGTGGCGGAGCTGTTATGGTGAATAATAAATTTAGCGAAAGGGTAAGACTTTCTGTCTATCACTTGTTAATTTGTTCAGATTACTTCCATAATTGCCCTCAAGCTATTTTGGTTAATCCAGCACGCCCCGCCATTTTCCCCAGTTAGAACCCGAGAGAGCCATCAGCCCGAGAGAGCCATCAGCCCGGGAAAGCCATCAACCCGAGAAAGCCATCAGAGTGGTCTCTACCCCATTAACGGGGGATGAACATTCATCGAACACGGCCGGCGATACCAGCCCCATCAAATCCGCCCGCTTGGGCCCTTAAGTTTCTGTTTTTCCAGGCACTTTCTCTATTAAATTGACCTCGCCGCAAGGCCCGTTTTGGCGCTGTGTCAACGCATGTGTCCCTTGAGCCATTTATCCCGGCGGGTACTTGTCACAGCACTTTCAAAACGCGTTTGAACACTCACTCATTTTTCTTTTGTGAAATGTTATGATATAACATCAACGTTCTAGTTGGCGTGGATGGGCTACTACTACTTACTACTTATTTAATAAACGAATTGGGGTCAAAATGAAAAGAAAAGCGGGCTATATATCGTCCTGTGCCGGCGCCTTGCTGCTGGCAAATGCCGGTGGTATGGAGGCTGCGGAAGTTCAAAAGGAGATGGTTCAAAAGGAAATGGTTCAAACGGAAATAGATCAAACGGAAATAAGTCAAACGGCTATAGATGTTGAGGAAGTTACCGTTACTGCTTACCGTTCTGAAACGACTATCAAAGAAACGCCGGCGTCAGTCTCGGTGATTAAACACAGTGATATCCTGCGTTTGCAGCCCAATACCCTCAGTCAGCTGTTCCGCTACGAGCCGGGTATTACCATAGAGAATTCGGGGGGGCGCCACGGCGATGCCAATATCAATATTCGCGGTATCGGCGGCAACCGCGTACTGATGGTGAGAGACGGCGTGCGCATGCCGGATGGCTTTGGCTCGGCGGGTACTGATCAGGGCCGTGGTAACTTTAGCGCCTACAACCTGGATTCTGTTGAGGTGTTGAAAGGCGCTGCCTCGGCCTTGTACGGCAGTGATGCTCTCGGTGGTGTGGTGATTTTGAATAGCCTCGATGCCGAGAAAGAAGTGCAGCGCAACGATGGGGAACCCTTGCTGCGTTTTAACACCGGCTATAACAGCGTTGATGAGCGCCGCCGCTTGGCTTTGGTAAGCGCCAGCGAAATCGGTGGCGGTTATGGTATGTTGCAGGTTGAGCGCCAGGATTTTTCTGAAGTTGAGTCCAATGGCAGTTTTACCCCCAACCCGAAAGACGGTGAGCTGCACAGTGTACTGGCCAAGTGGTCAATCCGCCCTTCCAGACTGCAGAAGTGGGAATTGCTGGGTAACTACTGGCAACAGGATGTAGATAACCAACTGAACACCAACCTCGGCCCCATCAGTGGCCCTCCGGGCTCGGCGATTACTGAAGCCGCAGCGACGGATGAATCCGAGCGCTGGCACATCGGTGTACGCCACAACATTCAAGAGCTGGCTGGTTTGGATAGCCTCAAGTGGCAGTTGGACTACCAAATGTCCAACTACCAGCAGGATGAACGGGAACGTCAGTCGAGCTTATTCACATCAAATTTAATCCTTGAACGAGAAGAATTCGAGCAGGAACAACTGAGTGCCAATATCCAGCTGGATCACCAGTGGGGCCGGCACGCCATTACCTTGGGTACAGACCTGGTGCAGCGCGATTTAACCCGCCCTGTCGACAGGCAAGACATTGACCTGCTGACCAACGAAGTCAGCAATACCAATGCGGGTTTGACCTATCCGGGTAAGTCCTACCCGGATACGGATATCGAACAGTACGGTGTCTATCTGCAGGATGTCTATTCGCCTGTGGAGCAGTTGCGCATTATGATGGGTGTGCGCTTCGACTACTACAGCAGTTCGCCAACTGTGGATGCGGCTTACGCCAACTTCAATATCTCTGATTCGCCGGTCAGTGAGCGCTCAGACAATGAGTGGTCACCCCATGTGGGGTTGACCTATTTTATCAATGACGATATACAGTTTTACGGTAACTACAACACGGGCTTCCGGGCACCGCCGGTCGATGATCAGTTCATCAGTCGTGGGATTTTAATTCCCGTGCCCGGTGTGCCCCACGAAGTCATACCCAACAACGACTTGAAACCGGAAACCAGTGAAGGTTTCGAGCTGGGTTGGCGCTGGCAAACCGAGCGCTTTTCTCTACAGGCTGCCTATTACGACAATAGCTATGAAGACTTCATTGATTCGCGCACGATTGGCTTTCGTGATCAGCCACCCGTTTTTACCGGGCCAACCGCGATTCGCCAAATCCAGTATCAAAACCTTAACGAAGTTGAGATTTCCGGCTGGGAACTGGGCATGCAGTTGGCGCTGAATGACTGGTTGCCCGGCGGTTGGCAGGGCGATGCCAAGGCGGGCTTCAATGTCATCGATGGCGAAAACAAAGAAACCGGCTCCGGCCTGAACAGTGTTGGTCCCAATACCGGTGTACTGGGTTTGCACTTCAGCAGCGCCGAGGGCACACTGGGTTTCGGTTGGCATTTGCGTGCGGCACAGAAAGCAGACGATGCCGAACCCTTGGTTTTTCGTGGGGCTGAGTTGCCGAGCTTTGAGCCACCCGGCTATGCCGTTCACGATCTGGACTTCTACTGGAAGCCGCTGCCTGAACTGCGCATTGATCTATCGGTATTTAATGCTTTTGATAAGCGCTACTGGTCCAGCCATGAAAAGGGCGCCAATGCGGAGGGTGATCTGGAAGCAAGCCTGGCGCCGGGGCGCAGTATGGCGCTATCGGTAAGTTATCAATTGTAAACGTAAATCTGGGTTATCCCCTTTTTCTCGGTGGGTGTCGCCTATGCACCCGCCGATTTTCCTATTTTGAGAAGCCATAATGGTTAAACGACTATTTAACTGGCCGGTCTATTTGTTGGTGTTTACTTTCCTTGGCGGTTTTCTCGCGTACGAACAATGGCTGAGCCCCACGCGAGTGGCGCTGGTCAATTTTCGCGATTTCCAGGTAGCCCGTTTCGATAAAGCCAACGACAGTGAATCTATTCTAATCAGCGAATTAGGCCCTGATCAATTGGATCAGGTGGATAACTACGACTTGACGCTAATCTTCGGTCGTGGCTTTGCCCTGGATGGCAGGCAGCTGCAGCTGTTACAGGACGGTATCGCCGATGGTGCCCTGGTATTTGTGGAAGCGGCGACCAACCCCAGGCTCGATCTTACCAATGTACCGCAACCGCATCTCGATAACATTAAGGCCTATCTGGATAATGGCGGTACCGCCAATTACCGCAATTTTTTACGCCTGGTTCGCCACCAGCTCGATGGTAAAACCTGGGGCTCCGAACCGCCCGGTGAGCTGATGACTGTTGACAGCGATGTGCTCTTCCATATTGATGAGTCACAGCTGTTTACCGAAGTTGAAGACTATGCAAAGTATTACCAGACCCTGCCCAACTTCCCGGTTCAAGGCAAAAAAATTGCGCTCTTGACCAGCGTTCCGGGGCCGTTTAACGCCAACCGCGAACATTTGGATGCCCTTATCACCAGTCTCGAGGCTCGCGGCTTACAGGTTTATCCCGTTGCCAGTCGAAGTCGCAGATTGGAACTGCTGAAAACCATTGCGCCGGATGCGGTGATCATGATGCCCCACGGTCGTTTGCACTTGGGGCGTGGTGACAAAGCTGTGGAATGGTTGAAAGAGCAACAGGTACCGCTACTGGCGCCACTGTCGGTATTTGATGATCACGAACGCTGGCTGCAAGATCCGCAGGGCTACAGCGGCGCAATGTTAACCATGAACGTCGTATTGCCGGAACTGGACGGCGCCGTCGCCCCCTATGTGATTAATGCGCAATTTCCCGACGAAAACGGCTATTTGATTTTTGAAGCCATTCCTCAACGGCTGCAAGTCTTCCTGGATTTACTGGAGAAATTCCTGGCGTTAAAGACAAAAACAAACGCCGACAAAAAAATTGGCATTGTCTATTTTCGCGGGCCGGGAAAAAATGCGCTGGTGGCCGGTGGTATGGAAGTGGCTCCGAGCCTGTTCAACACCCTGCACACTTTAAAAAAACAGGGCTACCAGCTTGGTAATCTTCCCGATGATTTTGAATCCTTCAATCAGCAGTTGAATCGTCAGGGCGTGATTTTGGCGCCCTTTGCCGAAGGCAGTATCGAAGAATTCATGAAACAGGGCGATCCCGCTCTGGTGCCGGGAGCGATCTACCAACAGTGGTGCGAGGGTCTGGCTGATGCCTTGTGTTCAGCGATGGTGGATGCCTATGGTCCCGCACCGGGTCAATACATGGTCACAGAAGACAATGAATTGGCCGTGGCCCGGCTGCAGTACGGCAATGTTGTGTTGTTGCCCCAGCCTTTGCCAGGACTGGGGGAGGACACCTTCCAGTTGGTCCATGGCACAGACAAGGCGCCGCCCCACAACTATGCCGCCGCTTATCTGTGGCTGCGCCATAGTTTTGCGGCCGATGCGGTGATGCACTACGGTACCCATGGCAGTCTGGAATTTACGCCTGCCAAGCAGGTGGCCTTATCGGCCAACGACTGGGCTGATGCGATGCTGGGAGATATTCCGCATTTCTATGTGTATACCATGGCGAATGTGGGAGAGGCGATTATCGCCAAGCGCCGCAGCTATGCCACCATCCTCAATCACTTGACGCCGCCTTTTCAGGAGGCAGGACTGTATTCTGAGTGGAAAATACTGGCTGACAAAGTTGCGGAATATCAGTTGGCGGCAGAGGGCGCTGTGCACAGTCAGTTGCAAAAGCAAATTGCCTCTGTGTTGCAAAAGGAGGGCTTATATGAGGACTTAAGCCTGCAGCCCGGGCAGCTAAACGATACCGCGCAATGGGATGAGCGGGTATTAGACCCCCTCACTCGCTGGCTGGAAACCCTGGGACAGGAAAAAATTCTTGAGGGCCTGTACACCTTGGGCGTACCCTACCAGGGCGAGCAGGCACGACGCACGACCCGCCTGATGTCTGTCGATGCCCTGGCTCAGGCCATGCTCTCCGTGCAGCAGATTATTCAGGCGCCGCAGGCGCCGGAAACGGTCACCCCCGCATTGCGCGAGCAGGCCGAGCTGTGGATTAGCCGCCGCCTGGCCGGTGAGTCTGCGCAGCAGTTGTTGAGTACCTTGCTGCCCGGCGAAATAGCAGAGCGCGTCGCGCGCTGGCAGCAAGGTAACCCTGTGTTGAATGATATGGATATCATTCGCGGCTTTATGGATATGGCCGCTGCCGGTAAGCAGAAGAAGCACACGAAAGATGCAGCAGCGGCCATAAATAACCTTAATGAAGAAAGTTTGATGGCACTGGCCGCACAGGTAATTTCCGATCCCGACAATAAGGCATTTATTGCCAGTATGAAAGGGCAGCAGCGCTTTGAGCATATCAGCCGCGCTCTTGATCCGCAGAGTGCCAAAACGGCAAAAATGTTAGCGAAAGTGATTCCCTCGATCGGCGAAGCGCTGGCGATGCTGGAAAAAGACAATGTGCGCCAGCTCGTCGAAGCCATGCAGAATCCACAAGTCCGCTCACAAGTATTTGCCTGGATAGATAATGGTGGTCTGGCCGAGCAGGTGGCTGCAGCCAAGCAGCGGCGCTTGCAGCAATTACATGCGCAGGCCCAGGCAAGTCTGCCCTTTATTGCAGCGCATCTGTCGTCTCAGACACAGGACATGGATGATTGGCAAGCTCTGGAAAAAAATTACCGGCAACTCTTGCAGTACCGCGAGCGCTTTGTTGATAACAAGGAGGTCATCGCTTTATTGAGTCCGCAGCTGGAAAGCCAGTATCAGATGAATACCCGTGTGTTTGCGGAAAAACTGAGTTTACGAATTGACGCGGTGGAGGGCCTGCTGGCGAAGGCCATGCAGCGGGAACAGACACTGGCGGATGCCTACACCCACTTTGCAAACACACTTGCGCAGGTACAGGATTTTGAACGACACTTGTTAAAAGGCAGTGAGTATGAGCAAGCCGCTATGGTTAATGCGCTGGCCGGCGGTTATGTCGAACCCGTCAGTGGTGGTGACCCCATTGTCAACCCCCAGGCCTTGCCGACCGGACGCAACATGTATGCCATCGATGCAGAAAAAACGCCAACGGAGGCGGCCTGGAAAGTGGGCCAGCAAATGGCGCAGGCGCTGTTGGAAAGTCATCGGCAACAGTTTGAGAAGTACCCGGAGAAAGTCAGTTTCACGCTTTGGCCCAACAGCTTCATTCAGAGCCAGGGCGCAACTGTGGCGCAAATTCTCTATCTGTTGGGCGTGGAGCCGGTGCGCGATGCTTTTGGTCGAGTACAGACCTTACGTTTGATTCCAGCCGCTAAACTGGATCGCCCGCGGGTTGATGTGGTTATGCAAAGCGCCGGTCAATTCAGGGACCTGGCGGCATCGCGTCTGGCTTTGATTGAAAAAGCGGTGATCATGGCGGCAGAAGCGGCAAAGAGCGAGCAGGGCGAAAACTTTGTTGCCAAGGGCGTACGTGATGCCGAACAATACTTATTGGAGCGCGGCGTTGCACCGTTACGTGCTCGTACCCTGGCGGCCAAGCGTAGCTTCGGTGGTCTCAATGGCGCCTACGGCACTGCCATTATGAGCATGGTCGAAGGTGATACCCGCTGGCGGGATGGTGACGATATTGCCCGCCAGTACCTGAAAAATATGGGCGCCAATTACGGCGGCGGTGAAGGTTGGGGTGAATATGAGCCCGATCTTTTTGCCGCCGCTTTGCTCAATACCGAAGTGGTGATCCAGCCGCGTAGCAGCAATACCTGGGGTGCCTTGAGTCTCGACCATGTGTACGAGTTTATGGGCGGGCTCAATAATGCCGTGCGTCACGTTACGGGCAACGATCCGGCAGCCTATTTTAATGATTTCCGCGACCCGGGCCGTGCCAAGGTCACCAGCTTTCACGAGACCCTGTGGGCGGAAATGCGCACCACTTTGCTCAACCCCAGGTATATCAGTGCCTTGCAGAAAGGCAGTAGCAGCAGCGCCGAAACCTTTGCCGAGACATTCCGGAACAGCTTCGGTTGGAATGTGATGAAACCGGAAGGAATGGACGATCGTTTCTGGAACTCCCTCTACGAGGTTTATATTGAAGATAAAAACGACCTGAAAATCCAGGCATTCTTTGAGCGTGAAAATCCCTATGCGCTGCAGGAAATGACCGGTGTGATGCTGGAGACTGCGCGCCGCGGCTACTGGCAGGCCAGTGAGCTGCAACTGACAGAGCTGGCGAGCCTGCACGCTGAGTTGGTCAGTGAGTTCGAATTGGGTGGTGGCGACTTCAGCGGCGGCAATATAGAACTGACTGCATTTGTAGCGGAGCGCTTGCCTGAAAACCTGAAACAGAACTTCCAACAGGAGATAGAAAAACTGCGCGGCGCCAGCGCTTCGCAAAGGGGTGTGGTACTGGAAAAACAGGATGCCCAACAAGTGCAGCAGGATACTCAACAAACAGAAACTGTCGAGGCGCCAGAAAAGGCAGAACCCCAAACACCTGATGGAACGCCCTTGGTGTCTACCTTGTTGTGGCCACTCTTTTTCTTGCTGTTAGTGCTTGCGGCGGTGTGGGGATGGCGGCGTGCTCGAATTTAGCGCCTGGTTAATGCTTGCCGGTATTTGCAGCGTCAGCTTATGGTCGCTGGCCATGCCGGCGCATTCGCGCCTGTTTACGGCCGCACTGCTGTTCACGCCGGTATTGTCGAGTGTGCTGTTGCAGGACTGGCTGGTGCGCCAGAGTCTGTCCGTGTGGCTGCAGTCTCTACAGCCTTTTGCCCCCTTACTAGCGCTGTGGTTCAGTGTTGAAGCGGCATACCTGGCGCACGGCCGCCCCCGCTTTTGGCATGCGCTGCTGCCCGGTCCCTGGTTTGCTTTGTTGTACTGGCAGCTGCAGTGCCTGCAATCCGGTGTCTTATCCTGGCCTTTTTTACCGCAACTTCTGGGTATCGCCCTGCTGATGATGCTGGCAATGGGGCTGGGGCAGTGTGTGGTTCGCCAGGGTGGTGCACTGCGGCGCTTAAAAACGGTGGTGGCGGTGATACAATGGTTACTGGTATGGTGGTGGGCTTGCCGCTGGCCACAACAGAGCGGTACGGCAACGGTTGATATCGCTGAGACAGCTATTTCGATCGGGGTTCTACTCAGCCTGGTTTTAATAGGTATGGTGATCGAGCAACTCCATAAAAGATTCTTTTCTAAGGAATACACTCGTGAAACTCTTAGCTGATGGGCTTTATTTCGTTACCTCGGGTTTGCTGATTCCCTGTATTGCGGCACTATTGGTGCTATTGGCGCACAGTTTTCTTACGGTGGGGCGTTACTGGGGCTCCGCGCGACGTGAACAGCCTGCTATCAATAAATTGGTTGAGCAACTGCGACACTGGGATGTCAAAGCGAATAGCGTCATTGACACAGAAAAGCTGCCTTCCCGCCTGCAGTCGGCCATTGCCGATATTCTGAGTGCGCGCAGTGAAGCGGCTGCGGGTTTTACGCTTAGCGAGTTCGAAGTGCTGGTCGACAAAGAACTTTCCCGCCTCAGTCACTTCGCCAAGTTAGGGCCCGTATTGGGCTTGATGGGTACCCTTATCCCCATGGGGCCGGCCTTGCAGGGTTTGGCCAATGGCGACATTGCGCAACTGGCAAACCAGATGCAGGTAGCTTTTACCACCACTGTAGTGGGACTGTTGATCGGGGCCGTCGGCTTTGTCTTGTACCAACAGCGTCGCCGTACGGTCAGTAGAGAGTTATCTGTGCTGGAATTGTTGGCGGCACTGCGCTTTGAGGCTGTTGCCGATGAATAAGTTTAAACGCAAGCGTCGCCTGTTGGCCGGCGACGATCTGGACCCGATGAGTGTGATTGGCAATCTCTTCGATGTGGCCATGGTATTTTCTGTAGCGCTGATGGTGGCCCTGGTCAGCTATTTGGATGTGGCGGAAATGCTTTTTGCCGATAAATTCACCATGGTGAAAAATCCCGGTACTGAGGATATGGAAATTATCACCAAGGAAGATGGTGAGTTAGTGCGCTACAAAGCGACTGAAGCTGATAGCGCTTCGCAATCCGGCAAAGGGCGTCGAGTAGGTACAGCCTTTCAGCTTGACAGCGGTGAGATTATTTACATCCCCGAATAACAAAATCAACTATGTCAACGCTAACTGCCCTAGCAGCATAACGTGAAGGGCAATAAAGTGCTTTTTATCAGTTAATATATCTTGTATGAAAATATGAAAACAGCTTTTTCCTTAATATCAATATGATAAAGTAGAATTCTTTTGGGATAATGAGTTGCAAACTCTTTTAGATTTATCTCGATAGCTTGAGTGCATAATGGAGAAGTGAATCCTTTCAGATTTGAATCGCTATTGATAATGACCAAAATTCATATAATGGTAAATTTGTTTCTACAGATGGTGATCAAAAATATTGCTTCTGGGTAATATTCTTTAAGCCAAATAGTTGCTGATAAAACTCCATATCTTCCTTCAGATAATCAGCAGCGCCTGCTTTATGAATAGTGAATGACTTATCATTGTCCGGGTGTATAAGTCTTATACGCCACACGATTGCCTTAGATGTGCCGCCTCCCTCAAGGCCTCGTTCTATCTGTAAACCCTTATAGGATGAATACGGTACTTGCCAGCTTTTGTTGCCAAAAATGGTTTTGTAGGCACACTTGACCGCAACATCTCCCATATTGATTTCACCCTCTATGAAAAAAAGGCTTACACCTATAGAGATAAAAATAACAAAAAATACAAACCACACTAGATCTATGGGATAAATTGCATCAGGATTTTGCGCTGCCACCAGGCTCACTACGTTATAAGCCGCTTCCAGCCAGAAAATAGTCGAGAATATGATCAACACCCAGGCGGTATACTTTGATCCATAAACGCTGTAGGTAGCCGGAAGTCGTTTTAAGTTTTGACCGCCTTGCCCCTGTAATGCTATGGAATAAAATTTCATGATATAGAAAAACAGCATTCAGTGTACAAGCGTTCAATGGATGGAGAATCAGCCAGATATTTTGTCATATATATGTCACTATTCCTCAGTGTAAGATTGGGTTGTTTACTTTCGAGGCTGCTATATTTGAGAGTATACAGATTATGATAATGACCATATTTCGAGAGTATTCATATTTTAGGAGTCTTTATATTTCACGCCCGCTCAAAGTTTTTATTCTTTTCGATAGCCGAAGTAATCCAAAACTGATTAACAATAGCGCCAAATAATTTAGCCCTTTAAACAGGTAGGTCGAATACAGGGCGTAGGTAGCTAGCTCTTCAGGGCCGAAGGCTAAGGCCAATAAAAAACTATATAGAAAGTCAAGGGAGACTATCGTTAAAAGTAATGCACCCATTGCTACCAAAATCATTGAGTAACTTTCTACTGTTTTTATCATACGGAGAGAAGCGTAGATCAGCAGACTGGCGGGTAAAAACAGCAATATCAGCGCGATCACGCCGAAGGCAACTTGAATAGTAGTGGTCACTTTCTTGTCCTCATAAGCAGTCTTCCCTAAGTAGCGGTTAGACAGACCAATTTATTGCAATGGGTTACTCAATGCCCATATCATTTATCCAATTTCTAAGACCTAGTTCTTTAGTCGCTTCTATCAGCGACTGTTTTTCTTGTGTTGATGCGCCTTGAATGATAGATGCCGCCTGCTCGACAATCTTTAAGTCATCGTCTTCGGTATATTCCTCATCGTTCCTCTCCGTACCCAGGTAGTGAATGGCTATAACCAGCGCCTTGCTGATCGAGTCCATGGTTCCTCCTTAGTAGCACTTTTTGTAGATTAAGGTAAACAACGCTCGTGATAGATCATTAAGTCATCAAATGACGTTAAAGTCGTTCGATAATGGAGTTTATGCCATATTAGCGATTCGATTCTTCCGCCCGAATTGCACGTTGTCGCTTATTGCCAAAATAGATCATTGCCGGTAACACCAAGGCAAAAAATGGCAACATTAACCAATGGGCTGCCGGAAAACCCATAGTAAAAACACCAATCAACAATATTGATACCAATAAGGTTGCCGCAAATACTAACTTGATCATATACTTACGCTCTTTGGGCCCTCTAGTGTTTTTTATCGAATAGTAGCAGCCAATGGCTGCGCCAATTAAGCCCATTAGAGAGCCAAGCAGGCCAAAAATCAGGCCGCCTGTCATGTCAATGTCCATATTACTGGTCCTCATTGATAAATAGGGTATGCTATGTATCCTTGGTACTTGCTTAGTAGCGTTATATGGAATTATTGACCTTTAAGGGATTGCAGCGATTCGATAATAGGTAAAAATACGGTTGACAATCGGTATCTGTCTACACAGTGGCACTAGGATTTATGGTTAATCTATAGTCAATTTATAATCAATGTTCTTTTTATAGCTATCCATAATATAATCTGTGCGATCAATAGTTGGGACTGCAAAGACTAAATCAGTCGGCGCCGTTGAGTAAAGTATGTCAGCATAATTGTTTAGACATAATAATTCTAATTTAATGGCTTTTCCTAATTCTTTACTATATTTCCGGTTACAGTTGGCGTTATCTGCTCACGTTTGGGGTAAATGTCCATACACTGTGCTTCTTTAAGAGTAGCTATTATCCAGGGCTATTGCTACGGTCGATAAAATTCGTTGCAGTCTAGAGTGGGGATTTTATCGTTTCAAATGTTGCGAGCGATTGAACCTGATTAAGTGGTTACTGTTGAACCCGGTATCTAGTTCATCGAGCCACTGCTGTGCAAGCTCTATCAGGACAAATACCGTACGGCGATGGACTGGATGCTGGCTGGGCAACTCAGGTCATATGCCAGTGGCGCTATGCAATTGATTGATGCCCTGGTGCGGGCCAATAGAGATTTTGATTTTATGCTACTGCCCACCGCAGGGCATACGCCCGATTCCAATCACTATGGTGTGCGCCGCATCTGGGATTATCTGGTGACCCATCTGCAGGGCAATACGCCGCCGGCAGGCTTTCAACTCAGTTGCAGTGCTGAATTTGCCCTTGCGCAGATTAACGCGGGTAAAGCCTAGTGGCTGTTTTTGATCTATCTGTGAACCTGTTGTGGTAAGGCTGGGCTTTTATGAGTTTTTTGCAGAGTGGCTGTAAACTAAGCAGGCTTGAACCCGTCCCATCAACACTGCTAAACGAGGGCAGGTTGCCAATGTTTAATAATAGCAGATACTGGCAAACTAAATGTCTGTGGGGTCAGGGTTTGGCTTTTCCCGGGTGCTAGAGGAATTAGCGGCCTATACTGCTTTTACTTCGGTTTATTAGTTTACCTGATCTGTTTGAACTTTGAGCCAGGTAACAAATTTTTGAACATTGTGTTCAGTATTGGATTTGTACTTATAAACTGCGTAGTAGTGCTCGCCACTCGGTAGCGCACGGGCCAATGGCGCAACCAACCTGCCGCTATCGATATCATTTGTTACCAAAGGTAGCGGCACTAATGCAACTTCAAGGCTAGCCACGGCTGCTTCAATTGCTAAAAAGAAATGTGCAAGTTGGGTATGGGTGTTGATTTTTATATCACCCGATCCCTCTTCATGAAAATAGGTCGACCACAGCTTTGGCCGTGAGGTTGTGGTAATCAAGCGATGATCTGCTAAGTCAGTGACCTTTCCAATAGGGTGTTTACTTTGCAGCGCTGGGCTGCACACCACGATCAGCTGTTCTTGCATTATAGGTTCACAGACAAAATGTGCTTCATCAAAAGGCTCTCTAGTCAGTCCAATATCCACCGGGTTGCGATCGAAGTCGGACTCGTTGATCACCGAGCTTGATGTTAGTTGAATGTCCAGTGACGGATTGTCCTGTTGAAACTGAAACAATCGTGGCATAAGCCAGCGTTGCGTAAACGACATCATCGAGGTTCGAATATGTAAAGTATTGCGCTCATTTTTTGACATTACTTGCTGTGTGGCTTGGTAGACATGGTCAAAAATTTTCTTTAGCTCTCCAGCGTAGTACGTGCCTGCATCATTAAGCTCAATAGACCGCTTACTGCGGTCAAACAGGTCGACGCCTAAAAATTCCTCTAACTGCTTAATCTGTCGGCTTACAGCACTTGTTGTCACAAAAAGCTCATTCGCAGCAGTTTTAAGCTGCTGGTGTCTTGCGACAACTTCAAAGGTTTTTAACGCTGTCAGTGGCGGCAGCCTGTGGGAGTTCTTATTCATAGCCGGTAGCTTACCAAAAATAGGGTCGATAAACACCTATTGGCAGGTAAGCGGCGTTGATATTGCATCTGCTATCTAAAGGAAGGCGGGATTATCATCAGAGTTTTGGTAGCTAAAACTGCGCGCTTGTAACAGTCAACCCAAAACTTGGCAGACGGTAGATTAAGGTTTACCAAAAGTCAACTCGCATTTTACAAATAATCAACCATTTGGCTGAGGCTTTTCGCCTACAATGTAGCGCGAAAATGGAAAAATGGAGCTTATTGTAAAATGCCCTAGTTAACTTTTTCGCTACAAAAGTATATATAGTGGACCTTTATTACTACTGCCATGAAAACTCATAATAAGGAATGATTGCCATGCAAACACTGCTGACCTGTGACGGTGGAACACTCAATGTTCCCCCTTTTGTAATGATAGACCGTGAAGACGGCGGCAATCTCTGGGTATTGCCGCCGCGGGAAGTATGGGATCGCAGCGAGTTGACTCGAGATGAGCTGATTCAATGGTCGCTGTTGGTTGCCGCTAGCGGTAGGGCTATGTTAGAAGTTTTACCTCAGTTAAAAGGTGGGGTTGTTAACTACTGGGAGGCGGGAAACTGGGCGCTCAATGACGCTTCACCACCGATAGGCCCGAAAGTTGGCCACATTCATAAAAAGGTTCATATGCACCTAATTGGTAGAAGCCCAAGTTCCACTGATAATGATTGGCAATGGGGTGAATCGCCTTCTTATCCCATGTATAAAGATGCAGAACGGTGGATGGCTAAGAAACAGCCGTTGACATTCGACGAGTGCCGAAATATTGCTAACAAGACGGCTGAATTACTTATCGATAAATACACTGTTGATCGCTCCAGTTTAACCCTTATAGAGAACTGAACGCGGAAAGTTTACAGCCATATGTCATTGAGATTCTTGCAAATTTTGTGTGAAAAATGATCAAACATGAGATTTGTCCAATCACATAGAATAGTTTTTTCCATTGCAAAATCCAGGAACTACCTCATTCGAGGTATTTCGTTAATGATAGGTATGTGCTGTTGGAATTATCAATTGAACTTTTTGGCCTTCTATTTGCTGTTGCTATTTTTGCAGGTGTTGTTGATGCTATCAGTGGTGGGGGTGGTTTGATCGCGATACCTGCGTTGATGTTAGCCGGCTTTTCACCAGTGCAGGCGATTGCTACCACAAAATTGCAAAGTTTTTTTGGTAAGCTCTCCGCTTCAACCTACTTTTTTCGCAAAGGAAAGATTCCAGTAGCTACTTTGCGATGGCCGATGACTGCGAGCTTTTTTGGAGCAATTTGTGGTGCGATAACGTTGCGTTACATCGATGCGGATATTTTACAAAGAAAAATCCCTTATCTGCTAGGTTTACTAACGATTGTTTTGCTCACTTGGGTGCCGAGAATGAGGAAATATCCACCATCTAGAATTTTATCGATAGGTGCATTTTCCTTATTAATTGCAACCGTGGTGGGTTTTTATGACGGTTTTTTTGGTGCAGCTTCAGGTACTTTTTTCACTTTTTTTTTGATGCTGTTTTTAGGTTTTGATCCATCTAAAGCCACTGCGTCAACGAAACTTTTATTGCTAGTCACTAATGCGCCGGCATTGGCTATTTTTATTGCCGGCGGCGATGTTGTTTGGAACGCCGGATTCTGCATGGCGGCGGGGCAGTGGATTGGTAGTCGTATGGGAGCCAAGTTGGTGGTAAGCAAAGGCCATCGGATTGTATTGCCGGTAATGGGTATCATGTGTTTATTTACCATTTTTGTGATTACTGCCGGCTCCGTTGTGATGGGTTCACTGTAGCAATAGTTGTTGCCGGGCTCTATAGCTATTGATTGGCTCTGTCAAAAAAGAAGTAATTAACGAATGAGATTGGGAGATATCTATGGTTAACTTAGCGCAGCGGTTGAGCGCCGTAAGATCGTCATCGACCAAAGCAATGACACAAAAAGCCCGGCAACTTAAGCTCATGGGGCACGATGTGATTACGCTCAGCCAGGGCGAACCAGATTTTGATACGCCTGAACATATTGCTAATGCCGCCAAGTGTGCAATTGATAGTGGCATGACGCGTTACACCGAAGTGGCCGGTCTTTTAAGCCTTCGTGAAGCTATCGCCGAAGATATACAGGCGACCGATGGGTGGAAGGTGGGCGCGGATCAAATTACGGTAGGCTGTGGTGCGAAACAGGTCGTGTTTAACGCCTTAATGGCTATTATATCAGCGGGAGACGAAGTGCTAATACCTGCACCGTATTGGGTGTCCTACCCGGACATGGTGCGCCTGTGCGATGGCATTCCGGTGATTATCGACTGTCCGCAACGCAACGGCTACAAGCTGACCGCGGTGAACCTTTTACGTGCTATTACACCTAAAACCCGCTGTTTGATGCTCAACAGTCCAAATAACCCATCCGGGGCCGTTTACTCAGCCAATGAACTGGCTGCTATTGCCGATGTATTGAGTGATTATCCTCATATCGCTGTGATTAGTGACGAAATATACCGTAATATTTGCTATAACGAGTTGCAGCAGGCTCCATCCATGATTGCGCAGCGAAATAGCTTGGGTGAGCAGCTGGTGGTGGTTAATGGTGTATCCAAGGCCTATGCGATGACTGGCTGGCGAGTCGGGTTTGGTGTTGCCGAAAGAAAAATAGTAAAGGCGATCAATGTTATTCAGTCGCAATCGTCATCACACACCTGCTCGATTGCACAGGCCGCAGCTGAAGCGGCCTATCGAGGACCCAAAGATGTGGTGCGTCAATTTACTACTGCATTTAAATCTCGTAGAGATCTTGTTATACAGCAACTCAAACAGGATGCCGGAATTGATATGTTGATACCGGACGGCGCATTTTATCTATTTTTTCCCTGTGATGATGTGATTGCTTGTAAAACACCCCAAGGTACATCGATAAACAATGATCTGGATATGGCCCAATACATGCTGGAGTTTTACAATCTGGCGCTGGTTCCCGGTTCAGCCTTTGGTATGCCTGGGCATCTACGTATGTCCTATGCCTGTGATGAGCAAACATTGACAAAAGCCTGCGAGCGTATTGTACAAGCCATACACTCTTTGATGTGAGATTAACAGGGTAATAAACAGCTATGACAAAACTTCAACCTATAAACACCGCCATGCTGATGCGACAATGCTTGCGGAATAAGCCGTTAATGACTGCCATGGCAGCCCACAATCCTCTGACCGCCTGTCTGGTAGAGGAGGCCGGCTTTGATGCCGTTTGGGCCAGTGGCTTTGAGCTGTCCGCATCCATGGGGGTGCCCGATGCAAGTATTTTATCCATGGATGAACATCTGACTATGACGCGACGCATGTGTGAGCGTGTGTCGATTCCGGTAATAGCCGATATTGATACCGGTTTCGGCAACGCAGTAAACGTGCACTACGCCGTTAGGTATTATGTGAATGCCGGCGCAGCGGCGGTTGTCATGGAGGATAAGTATTTCCCGAAAGACACCAGTCTGCGCGAAGGTGGGCGACAAAAACTGGTGTCCATCGAAGAGTTCAATGGCAAAATAAGAGCGGCGTTAGATGCCTGTGGCGACAGTCAGGTAGTCCTTATCGCCAGGACAGAAGCGCTCATCGCAGGAGCGGGTCTGGAAGAGGCGTTGTTTCGAGCAAAAGCCTATAGCGATGCCGGTGCCGATATGATTTTGGTTCATTCAAAGGCCAATACACCCGGGGAGCTGCTTGCATTCACCCAGCGTTGGCAAGAATCGACACCGGTTGTTATCGTGCCTACCGCATATCCGCAATTCGATGAACGGCAGGCAGAGCAAACCGGTAAGATCAAACTGGTTATCTACGGGAATCACGGCATACGCGCCTTAGTCCGCAGCATGCGGGAAACGTTTGCACAAATTCGCCGTGACGCTGGCGCAGCCGGTACGGATTCAGTTATTGCCTCTGTTAAGGATATCATAGCTTTGCAAGGTGATGCCCATATGCGTGCGATTGAAAAGCAGTACCTGGTATGAATAGTCAGATGATAAATTAGTGCGAAAAGCTGAATAACAAGCGATAGTTTCCGTTATGGACTTATACATAGTTTAGTGGGTTCTTTCGCAATTGATGATATCATCGATGTATTGAAAAAGGGGTATCGGAGAGAATATGAGTACTGCGATAGTGCGCGGTGACACGGGCATACCACTGACGATTATTGAAACAGACAACTATGCCGCGTGGTTGGAAAAACGGCCTGTCGATGACAAAAACTGGCTTAACAACAGTGGGTACCAAGGGGATGGAATCGGGTTGATACCGGATATCTCCGGTAAGATCGCCGGTGTAGTGTTTGGTGTGAAGTCAGTCGCAGACTATTATATATGTGGTGACTTACCCAAACAGCTCCCCTCGGGAGATTACTATCTGCAAGCCGATGAGGGGTTACAGGCCAGAGCAGCTTTCAGTTGGTGCTTAGGGTCTTATCAATTTACCCGTTATAAAAAAGACCGTGATCAACAGCAGGAATTCGCTGTACTGGTAGTTCAATCACTAACGGCGGTAGAAAATGCGCAGCGCTTGTTTGCAGCGATATCGCTGGTACGCGACTTGATTAATACACCAGCAGAAGACATGATGCCCGAACATTTGGCTGAGGCCGTTATTGGTATGGCGAAACCATTTGGCGCTGCAGTTACACAGATTGTCGGGGATGAGTTGTTGGCTAAAAACTATCCCACTATCCATAGCGTAGGCCGTGCCAGCGTACATGCGCCGAGATTGATAGACCTTCGCTGGGGAGATGACAGCCATCCAAAAGTGACGCTGGTCGGAAAAGGCGTGTGCTTTGATAGCGGAGGGCTGAATCTCAAGCCGGCAGAAGGGATACGCCGCATGAAAAAAGACATGGCCGGCGCGGCCAATGTGCTGGGCCTGGCTCATCTAATCATGTCAAACCGTTTGCCAATAAGGCTTCGGGTACTGATACCGGCTGTAGAAAATGCCATTGGCAGTAATGCGCTTCGCCCGGGAGATATCATCACAACGCGAAAAGGTATCACAGTTGAAATTGATAACACCGATGCCGAGGGGCGCCTGGTACTGTGCGATGCACTGGCTGAAGCCTGTAATGAAAAGCCGGATATGCTGATCGACTTCGCTACACTAACAGGCGTTAACTCTGCGGCGTTAGGCGGTGATATGGTAGGGCTTTACGCCAATGATATCGCGCTGTCACGTGAGATCGCGGATTTGGGCGCAGGTATCGATGACCCAGGATGGCCCATGCCGATTTATAAACCCTATGAATATCAGCTCAACAGTGAGGTGGCTGATACACTGAATAGATCCACCCACAAGTTAGGTGGAGCTATCACTGCGGCGCTGTATTTGAATAAATTTGTCGACGAAGACATTAACTGGTTGCATATTGACTTTATCGCCTGGAACGATCGAAAGCGTCCGGGGCGGCCCGTGGGAGGAGATGCCTATGGGGTTCGGGCGCTATTGGCGTATCTGCAAAAACGTTACCAAAGCTAATTGATAGTCTACTTTTCTAAGTCTATACACCAGTAGCGGCTATCAGCCAATATATCAAAAGTGGAAGCAAACAATGTCTATCGAAACTGTTGATTGGCATAAAAGAGCCAATGAGTTGACCGTAAATGCCGGGTTACTCTTCAATAACCCCTATGTTGCAGCTACCGGAACGCCAGCCACGTTGAGTATTGAAGGGCACAAGCAATCCGGTAATGGCTTTGAAGCGGGCGTGGATGGACTCACCGAGTATAGTATTTGCACGGCGGTCTACCAGATGGGTTAAGCCTTATCGGGGAGGTATGATTGGTCTGTAACGATCGGTATTGCAAAAACAATGAAAAATCTATTTGAATTGATAGCTAGAAAAACCGATGGGTGGTTCTCAACTGAAATTGGCACAGTCAATGACTGTTGTGTTTCTGTGCGTGTCATGGAACAGGTTGAGGCCACTTTCCACTGCCATGAGCAAAGTGATGAAATGTTTATTGTGCTTGATGGCGTCATGTTTATCGATCTGGAAAACGCTGTTATAGCACTCAAAAAAGGCGAATCCTACACAGTAGCAGCGGGCTCGATTCATCGAGCCAGGGTACCACAGCGTGCCGAGATGATTACCATAATAAGACGGCAGGCGTAAAAACCAGTTCAAATCCGAGAGGCCTTCTTAACTCATTGAATTATCTGGATAAAAATTACTCCATAGCGATTGCATGAGATTGGCTGAAAGCACCGATATCGACGCTGGGGGGGTCTTCAGGGAAAACCCGGTGTCGCCTGTCTGTATAGTAGACATGCAGATTTATTGAGGTGCTACGCTATCTATAAACAGAGACTAACGCTTTATGTGGGAGTGTTATGGACCCTCTAACGGACTCTTTTCTGACATTCAAACAGGGTCTGGCGAGGATTGTACGGCGTATTATCAACAATCCGGTTGAGTTGGAGGGTATCACAAAGAGAAATAACTGTTGCAACTATCAGGTATTGCTGAAATAAGGCATTAAAGGTAGCCAAATTAAGGAGATAGGCAGTCTATATACTAGAGAGTTGAGGAAATACGGCATGCACATACAACGGCTATGGCAATGAACTCCAAAAGAGACTATGTCAGCGATCTGGCCGAGAGTGTCGGTTACGATCTGCTGCACTTTCTTTGTAGATAACTATAACTATACCGGTAGCCGACCGGCATATTATCGAGATAAATCAATGATAGAGGTGACGGAGGCCTCAATATGGCGGCGCTGAATCGTCGTAACGTAGTGCTCGTGGCAGACATCATCTTGTTGATCGCCTTTTCTTGATAGGGTGGAGCCAATGAGATTGCAATGACCCCTATGAACCACACATTTAGCCTGGCTTTGTCATCCACCACCCGGTGTACCAAAGGCCGCGGAAGAAAGGCGTTAGATCTGTAAATCCTGTGCTTTTCATCAATGCCATTGTATCGGGCTCGCTTAAGACATCCAGATCGTGAATCACTTTTGGACCGGTTTCTGCAGCACTACTATCAAGCCCATTTAACACTGCATGATGTAAAAACACAGCCTTATAACGCCGAAACTCGTCTGCATCCGCATAGCTGATATCGGCATAGATAAACACACCTCCCGGTTTGAGGCGGCTATAGATACCTTTTATAAACTCAGCCTTTGCAGTGTAAGGCAGCATTGCCATAACCAGCATAGCTGTAACACAGGCGAAGTTAGGCTCTTGTGGTACATCACCCAGTGTTCCGTGGATAAGGGTGATTTGCTCTTGTTTAGTGATATAACGTTCCGCCAGGCTCAACATTTTTTCAGACGGATCAACACCGGTAATGACATAATGATGATCGAGCTTTTGCAATGCCTCAATCTCACGGCCACCACCAGCGCCGACAATCAAGACCTTATCACTATCCTGTAAATGGCTCTGGACAATAGCTTGCATAACACGGTAAAGCCCATCAAGTCCCGGTACAGCTCGCTGCATGTCACGATATTCATCTATTACAAATACGTCTTCATTATCATAGTTCATGATTCCAGCCCTTATTTTCGTCATAGAGGTCTTGAAGTATCAGCAGTGCGTGTTATTTCTCCGCTTGAATTTTGGAAAATATCGTGGCTTCCCAATCCTGGATATTACCCGAAGTGCTTGCCGCTTTATTTCCCTGAATTGACAAAATCGTTTCTGTCACCGCTTTTGGGACGGCTGTTTCCGCCATATTGATTACTTCCGTTTTTTTCTTGCACCTTTAGGTTTTGGTGGCTCTGTTTTCTTGACTTTGGTCTCTCGGGTTCTGCGATTGCTTCTTGCAAGGGCGAACTTGGAATAGTCTGTATTGGTTTATTTACCTGAATTCCGGGCGCGAAGGTCAAATTGACCATAGTGGGCCGCGGTAGTGGCACTGTGATGGTTTCTTTTGTTTCTTCCCATTTCCTCATTAACATTCCTACTAGCGCCAGATGAAAACCACGAGATATAACTATGGGTAACCATAAAGCCCGTAAGGGTTTGGCGTCATAATCTGGCGTTTGTGGTGTGTTTAAAGTGAGTTTCTCTGTAGCCACATACATATTGCTCCAGCATATCGTGGCATTATACCTATGAGGAAATTTTTTATTATTGTTATTTCAGCAATAATGTGTTTAGAGGAGCGGAATACTTTCAAAAATGTGTAGATAATCTGCTGGATCATCCTTGCGCCACGCCACTGCCATCTCAAGGGTTGGCGCATTATCGATCTCTTTATAGATTAAACCTTCCGGCTTTATACATTCCGTGCTGGCTGACACGAAATGAACACCAACCCTTGCACAGACAAGGCCGATGCAGCTTGTGTCACGGGGGCGCTCACGAAATTTTGGCTTGATACCCGATTGATTACAACAATGCATGATTTCATCGTAGAGGCCTGGGCTTTCGCTGCGCGGATGAATAATGAAAGTATCACTGGCAAAATCTTTGAGGTTGACTTGCGGCTCACTGGCCAGTGGATGGTTGACACTGATCGCCAGCTTCATTTTTTCTATATAAACAGATCGGATTGTTATGCCCTTGGCCTTGGCTGGCATGAGAAGAAACCCGACATCAATCAAGCCCTCTTGCAAATAGGCAAGTTGGGTTTTGGTAGGTAGTTCTTCCACATCCACTTCAATATCTGGATATTCTTTTTTAAACCGTTCCATGGCCTCGGGGAAGATTTTGAAAAAAGCCAGTTTTGTACAGCCGACAAAAAAGCGCCTGCTACGATCTGAAATGCGATGGCGTACAGCGCGTGAGGTTTGATCTACTTTCTCTAGCAGCGGCTCAGCTTCCAATAATAGGGCGTGTCCCGCATGGGTTAAAGAGACCCTTCGGGTTGTACGCTCAAAGAGCCGTGCTTGAAGCGAGTGTTCCAATCTGGCGATGATCCGTGTCAGCGGAGCCTGGGACATATTCAGCCTCTCGGCAGCACGCGCGAAGTTTAACTCCTCAGCGACAACGGTAAAACACCTGATTTCCTGAATATCCATAGCGGAAAGGCTAGCGTATTATTGCTGAAATAACAATAATCATTTTTCTGTTTTGCTTTATAGTTAGCAGACATGAAAAATCACAGAATTCTAAGCTATGCACTTTCTGCAACAGTTAGCTTTGTGGCGGTGTGCGAGGCTGATGCGCAGACCGGTGTTTTGCCAACGCTTGAAATTCAGGCGCAGGCAGAGGAAGCTGTTAGCCGAGGGTCCGAGCTGCTGAAACAAACACGAGCCTATCACGGTGGCAGGGTTACCACGCAAACCCGTCTTGGATATGATGCAGGGCGTATAGCGTTAAACCGTTCGGCATATAACGGGCTGGCGCTGGTTGGCGCACCGCGAAGTATTTTGTTTTCCACCACATTGAGTTTTTAAAGGAGAAATACTGTGAAAGCACTATTTGCACTATCCTTCATGGGGTTTTGCCTTTGCTGTTACAGTGTGGCAATGGCAAATGAACAGAGACATCACTACCATCACGGCGATAAGAAAAAAGGCTATCATAACCACGCCTCAGAGGAACTGCGTGGTCTGATGGCGGATCTGCGCCGGGGCGGTCATGTGCTGCTTATTCGTCATGAGCGCACCAATATGTTTCTTCTGGATAAGCCCAACCGCGACTTAAGCGATTGCAATACCCAACGCAACCTGTCTCCGGCCGGTATCGGTATGGCAAAAGAGAACGGCGATAATCTGAAATATCTCGAAATTCCAATAGGGAAAGTGATCTCCAGCCCGATGTGCCGGACGCTCGAAACCGCGCGCTACATGTTCCGCCGATATGAAGTCGATAGTGTATTTCTGGGCAATCCAATGGAAAAGGAAAAGCATGGCCGAGATATTCTTGATTTTGCAAAAGGACTTATAGAGCCAAATATAAACCATGTGATGGTTGGCCACCTGTCCAATATCCAGATGGCCTTCGGCATTATGGTCCATGAAGGTGACACCGTTGTCATCGGCGAAGAAGGTGGTGAGCTAAGAGTCGTTGATGTTATCCAGGCCAACGGTTGGAACGATCTCGTTCATGACGAGGTAAACCGTAAAAAACTGAAAGCTCAGCGGGCAAAAGCTCAATAAATGAGCAAGAAGTGTGGCATACTTTTATCGCTAACGAATTTGTGCTGCAACGGCGGTGATGCTCTTGGCTTTACTGCCCGTAATAGGTAGCACTCCCCGGGCCGACAGGCATGCCGAGAAGGAACACCCACAGGTAAAATAACGTCGTCCAGCCTAAAAAAAACACGATGCTATAGGGCAGCATGGTGGCTATCAAGGTGCCGATGCCGAGGTCTTTCTTATAGCGGGAGGCAATGGCCAGAATCAAACCGAAATAACTCATCATGGGGGTAATGACATTGGTGACGGAATCGCCGATACGGTAGGCCGCCTGAATGACTTCGGGGGCAAAGCCGACGAGCATCAACATGGGCACGAAAACGGGGGCCGTTACCGCCCACTGGGCCGAGGCGCTGCCGAGCGATAAATTGACGATACCGCACATGATGATAAAGAGAATGAAGATCTCGGGGCCATCCAACCCCAGGGTTTGCAGCAGGCTTGCTCCCTTTACCGCCAGCACGGTACCCAGATTGGTCCATTTGAAAAAGGCGACGAACTGAGCGGCAAAGAATACCAGGGTAATGTATAAGCCCATGGACCCCATGCTTTTTGACATGGCATCGATGACGTCTCTGTCATTTCTCATGGTGCCGGCCACGCGGCCGTAGACAAAACCGGTGAGGCCGAAGGTGATGAAAATAAAGGCAACAATGCCTTTCAAGAAAGGCGAACCGGCCACGGAGCCGGTTTCGGGGTGGCGCAAAATGCCGTTTTCCGGCACGACAGTGGAGGCCAGCATCAGGCAAACCAGTGCAAAGGTAATACCTGCCATTTTCAGTGCTTTGATTTCCCGCGCCGTGGGTGGCGTCATTTCCTGCTTATCCAGCTCGATCGATGCTTCGCTGGGGTCATAGCTGCCGAGCCTTGGCTCTACGATTTTCTCTGTGACAAAGGCGCCCATGGCCGCTACGGCAAAGGTGCTGATGACCATGAAATACCAGTTGACCTCCGGACCCACCACATAATCGGGATCAATCATATGGGCGGCGGCTTCGGTAATGCCCGATAATAGCGGGTCGACGGTGCCGAGCAATAAATTGGCGCTGTAGCCGCCTGATACGCCGGCAAAGGCCGCTGCCAGGCCCGCCAGTGGATGCCTGCCGAGCGAGTAAAAAATCATTGCCGCCAGGGGAATCAGCACCACATAGCCCAGTTCGGCGGCGGTGTTGGAAATGATGCCGGCAAATACGATGGTGACTGTTACCATACGTTTTGAGGCGTTCAGGACCATGGCGCGCATGGCTGTGGATATCAGCCCCGAGTGCTCGGCCACAGCTACGCCCAGCAGTGCCACCAGCACCGTACCCAATGGCGCAAAGCCGGTAAAATTGGTGACCAGGCCGGCGACAATGCGCTGCAGGCCTTCGGCGTTGAGCAGTGAAATCACTTCGATCATGCCGTCGGGGTCGCGGCCCCTGGCACCCGGCGGCCGCGGATCGGCCACGGCGATATCAAAGTAACCCAGAATCCCGCTGAGCAGGACGATAAAGGCGGCTAAGCCTGCAAATAGGGTAATCGGATGGGGGAGTAAATTGCCCAGCCACTCGACTGTGGCCAGAAAGCGGCTGAACCACCCGGTGTTCTGGCCGCTCTTGGCTTGTTTATCAGTGTCTTCCATCAACAAGTCTGCTTCCCCTATCGCATATGGACTGTCACTTTTTTGCGTCATAGTAACGAATTTGCCGGTTGAGCGTTAGCCTTCCGCATAAACCCGGATAACAAGCACACATATAGGGCATCTGCCGGAGTTTCTACTGTTGGGGGGACTATTATGGTATGGCGAGGAAGGTGTTGAAACGTGCTGTCAGTTTCCTCTGATAGCCAGTGGCTACGACAGATATCGTTTGGTGTTAACAGTGATTAAGTCGAATAGTTCATATCTGATCAGGCGTATTGGCTGTGATTTTTCGGTGAGTTCTGGCAGTTTGTAGAAAGTTTGGTGCGTTGCGGTGAGGATTGTTTGGTGGGGGAGTGCGACCCGGCACGGGCCGCGACGGTGGCGGGTGTTTTTAAGCCTGTCGGTGGGGGCACCAGGCTACTTGGCCGATGCGGCTTGCTGCGCGCTTTCCAGTTCCGTATGCAGGGCCTCGGCTTGTTCAGTCAGCTCGGAGTATTTGCGTATATCGCCGGCCCGCTGAGCTTCCATCGCCTGGCGCAGTTTTTCGTGATACTTTTTGCTGAGCTTTTCAGTTGGGTCAGATTTGAATAGTCCGAACATATCGTTGCCTCTGTATACAATTTGAGCGAATATCACGATAGTTATACGGCTAATCCTATATTCCCGATCTCTGACAGCACCGTATCCAGTCATTTTTTCCGCATGTTCTTAAATGAGCCGGCCTGCGGTGTTATGACCGGGGCCCGGCGGCGAGCCGCAATACCGGCGAAGCAGCCCTGAATGCTGTTGAGATAAGCCGCCTCAGCCCCGCGCCCGCTCCTCCTCGAAAGCCATCAGCATGCGCCGCAATGCCGCGGCGGCGGTGTCGGTTTGTGATTTGCTGAGGGCGGCGGTCAGCTGTTTTGCATCGTCAAAACGCAGCTCCAGCAAGTCCTCCAGCAGCGATTTGCCGGCGGGCGTCAGCCTGGCGCTCATACTGCGGCGGTCCGCCTCGCTGCGCAGCCGTTCGATCAGCCCCATATTTTCCAGCCGGTCGAGCGCCGCGGTCATCGCCCCGGAGGTCAGCAGCACTGAGCGCCGCAGCTGTGTCGGGGTCAGGCAGTAGTCGCCGCCGGAGCGGCGCAGGGTGGCGAGCAGATCGAAATCGGTATAGGTCAGGCCGAAGGGTTTGAGCTTGGCATTGAGGCGGTTTTCGAGCAGGCGGCCCAGTTGCATGATACGGCCCACCAAAGCAATGCCACTGGTGTCCAGCGCCGGCTTTTCTCTGCGCCATTCCTCAATTAAACGGTCGACCAGATCCTGCGCCACTGCGCCCTCCTGAGTACCCGCCCGCTGTGCGGAGCGGAGTCAAAATCCCGATTATGGTGTAAAAGTATCTTTATGCCAAGGTTTTTGATATAAACAGAACTCGCTGGCCGGCCGCTGCTGTTGTGGCGCGCCCGGCCCGGCATCGGTTCCATTGTTGGTTGTCCACCCCGGTGAGGAAATATTGTGGTCGAGCAAAAACTGGCTGTATCCGCCGCCGATATAGAGCGGGCCGCGGTGCGCATTGAGGGTTATGCGGTGCGCACGCCACTGCTGGAGAACCCCGCATTAAATGACCGTGCCGGCGCGCGCATTCTGATTAAGCCGGAGTGCCTGCAACGTACCGGTTCGTTCAAATTCCGCGGTGCTTACAACCGCCTGGCACAGTTGAGTGAAACCGAGCGCGGGGCGGGGGTGGTGGCCTGGTCGTCGGGCAACCACGCCCAGGGGGTGGCGGCGGCGGCGCAACTGCTGGGCATGCCGGCGGCCATTGTCATGCCCGACGATGCGCCGGCGATAAAGGCGGACAAGACCCGCGGCTACGGCGCTGAAGTGATCGGCTACGATCGCTATACGGAAAACCGTGAGGAGATCGGCGCGGCCCTGGCCAAACAGCGCGGTGCGGTGCTGGTCCCGTCTTACGATGACGGGGATATCATTGCCGGGCAGGGCACCTGCGGGCTTGAAATCGCACAACAGGCCGAGGCGCTGGGGGCAACACTGGATCTGCTGCTGGTCTGTTGCGGCGGCGGCGGGCTGATTGCCGGCAGCTCTGTCGCCATGGCCGCATACAGTGCCGCGACCCGGGTCTACAGCGTCGAGCCGGCCGCCTTTGATGACCATCGGCGTTCGCTGCAATCGGGCAGGCGCGAGTGCATTGCGGCCGATGCCCGTTCCATTTGCGATGCGCTGCTGGCGCCGCAGCCCGGCGCGCTGACTTTTTCCATCAACCGCCATACGCTGAGCGGCGGCCTGGCGGTCACTGACGAAGAGGTGAAAGCGGCGATGCGCTATGCCTTCTCCACTCTGAAGCTGGTGGTGGAGCCGGGCGGCGCGGTAGCGCTGGCGGCAGTGCTGGCGGGCAAGCTGGATATGGCCGGTAAAACCGTGGCTATCGTTATCAGTGGCGGCAATGTCGATGCGGCGCTGTTCAGCAGCATCGTCACCGGCAACTGACAGGCACCACAACAACGGAGTGGATTTTTATGTTGTATGTTTCTGAAGCGGCCGTGCAGCAGGCCGTCGGGCAGGCTGATGTGACCGCGGCGATCGGCGAGGTATTTGTGGCGCTGGCCGGCGGCGAGGCCTTGAATTTCCCCGTGGTGCGCGAGACTCTGAATTACGCCGAGGCGATTTTTGGCTTTAAATCGGGCTTCGACCGCAGCGGCCCGACACTGGGCGTCAAGGCCGGGGGACTGTGGCCGGGTAACCGGGCCAGGGGGCTCGCCAATCATCAGTCCACGATTGTGCTTTTTGATCCGCAAACGGGCGCTCCCCACGCGCTGGTGCGCGGCACCTATCTGACGGCGCTGCGTACAGCGGCGGCCAGCGCCTTATCCATTCGCCACCTCGCCAGGGAGGATGCCAGAGTGCTGGGTATTGTCGGCGCCGGCGGCCAGGCGGAGTTTCAATTGCGGGCGGCGCTGGGCGAGCGCCGGTTTGAGGCGATTTATATTTACGATCAGCTGGCAGCCAGCGCTGAGCAGTTGAAAAACGCCCTGGCCGATACCGGTCTGGATATTGGCATCGCGGCGGCCGACAAGGTGGCCGCCGAGTCGGATGTCATTATTACGGTAACACCGTCTTTTACGCCAATTGTCGAATCCGCCTGGGTGCGGCCGGGTACTCACCTGGCCTGTATGGGGGCGGACACCAGGGGCAAGCAGGAAGTCGAGGCCGATCTGCTGGCGAAGGCGGCGCTGTTTGGTGACGAGCCCGCACAGGCGGTGGCGCTCGGCGAATGCCAGCATGCCTTTGCCGCCGGTCTTATCGATGCCGGTGATATCGTTACCCTGGGCCGGGTTTTGTCCGGTGCACACCCGGGCCGCACCGACGCCCGGCAGATTACCGTATTCGACAGTACGGGTATGGGGCTTCAGGATCTCGCCGCGGCGCGGGTGGCTCTGCGCCTGGCGCAGCAGCGCGGTCTGGCCGTCGATATGGAGGCGCTGAGCTGACCCGTTGCGTACAACCGCCGGCGCGGCGGCGCTAGAACGGGGCGCTGGAAAATCCGCCGGGCTTGAGTTATGGCGTGCAACCGGCCTATTATGCCCGGGAGTAGGGTTATTCCCCCTGGTGGTATAAGTGAGTGGTATATAGCTAGTGGTATAGGCTTGCATGTCTGACACAACCCCCGCAGGCACCCGGCCGGCCTGGCTGGTTCGGGCCAAGGTACAGGCGCCGCGCCACCAGGTGTCAGTAGCGCCGCGCGCCGCGCTGCTGGAGCGACTGGACAAGGCCAGCCGCCGTGCATTGACACTGTTGGTGGCGCCGGCCGGTTACGGCAAGTCCACACTGCTGGCGGCGTGGTGCGAACGCCTGGCGGCCGATGCGGCGGCGACCGTGGCCTGGTTGACACTGGGGCGCGACGATATCCAGGACGCGTTTGTAGCCTATCTGGGCTATGCACTGGAGGCAGCGGGTGTGATGCTGCCGCCGGCGTTCTGGCAGCGTGACTACCTGGACGACGGCCGTCGCGCCGCCCAGGCCATCGCTGTGCTGGTTAATGTCATTGAAGCCCATGGGCACTCCACAGTCGTGGTACTCGATGATTTTGAAACCCTCGATGACCGCGAAACGACAGCGTTAATCGATCAACTTATCCGCCAGCGGCCGCCCAATCTGCATCTGCTTATCGCCAGCCGCAGTACTCCCCCCATGCCGCTGTCCGACCTCAGGCTGCGCGGCCTGGTGTCCGATTTCGCTGCCGCTGACCTGCAGTTTACCGACGCCGAGCTAAAAGACTACTTCGATGCCGCTGCAGGCGCGCCGCTGTTGCAAGCCATTCGCACGCATACTGAAGGCTGGCCGGTGGCGGTGCAGGTCCTGAGGCAATGTCTGGGTCAGGGTAAGGTCGGCAATGATATGGGCAAGTGTATTGCCGAAAGTACCCAGCTTGCCTCGGACTATATTCGCGAACATCTGCTGCGGGCCCTGCCGGATAATTATCGCGCGACACTGCGCGACCTTGCGGTGCTGGACTGGATTCAGGTGGATGCAGTGGCGGCGCTGTTCGATAACGCACCCCCGGCCTGCCTGAACAATGCGCTGCAGTCAGTCGGCGCCATGGTGACCACGCGCGGCGACGATACGCGACGCATGCATCCGATCCTGCGCGAATGCCTGGGTGCGGAACTGGCCGCGGCCGACCCCGAGCGCCATCAGACTCTGCACCGGCGCGCCGCTTATTGGCTGGCCGTGCAGGGGCGGCTGGTGGCGGCCTTGCGTCACGCCGCGGTGGCCGGCAATATCGCGCTGGTGGGCGAGCTGATCGAGCGCGCCGGCGCGGTGCGGATCTGGATGATACACGGCACCGCGCAACTGCTGGCGGTCGATCGCTTTTGCAGTGACAGTGTCGTGCAGGCCTTTCCGCGACTGGCGCTGATTCGCTGTATCGTGCACGGCAAAGCGGCCCGCTACCGCGAAGCCGCGGCGTGTTTTGAGCATATCAGCCGGGTGACGGAAAACTTTTGCCGCGATCGCGCCGGCGGCGACAGTGAAGCGCTGCAAACGGATTCCATCATTGTGGCGGCGACCCTGTCGGTATACGGCTGCGCACCGCTCGGCCCGGAGCTGATCGCGCAGTTGTCGCAGATTCGCCTGGCGGATGCGGAGTCCGACCGCGCTATGCAGGGCTATCGCAAAACCCTGCTCTGCGTTGCCAATCACCAGATTGCCAAGTTCGATGATGCCATGCGCTCAGCACGGGAATCGATGCTGCACCACCGGCAGTTGAACCCGCATGAAAACAGCGCCTTTTTGCATCTGCATATGGGTTCGATCGAGTTTGTGCGCGGCAATGGCGAGGCGGCGGACAAGCACTACCTGAGCACCCGCCAGACTGCCCGCGCCGGTTTTCCCCGCGATGCCGGTCTACGCCTGGGTATCGACACCTTTGCCGCCGAACTGGCGCTGGAGCG
This sequence comes from Exilibacterium sp., assembly GCA_028280195.1. Classification (GTDB taxonomy): domain Bacteria; phylum Pseudomonadota; class Gammaproteobacteria; order Pseudomonadales; family Cellvibrionaceae; genus Exilibacterium. The sequence goes on along the minus strand of JANQMH010000073.1, from coordinate 6,722 downwards.
CAACAGCTTTGAAGGCGTGCGCCGGCGCCTGCCGTCTATCTCATCCCGGCTCTATCGCGCCGAGGCCTGGTTCGATATCTACGCCGCCGCCTACCGCACTCAGGCGGAGTATTTGTTTTTTCAAAAGGGCCCGAGCGATGCGCTGTGTTTTCTCGACGACGCGCGCGCCTATATTGAAGAGCAGCGGCTGGACCATTTGTCGAACCTGGTCGGCGCCACCAGAATCAGCGTCCTTTGTCTGGCTGGGCAGATCGACGAGGCCGGGCGCCTGTTGGCCGACGGCTCGGTCCGCGATCCCGGCAGCACTCAGAACTGGCGCTGGCGCGAGGCGGAGGCGTATGTGCTGGCGGCGCTGCGATTGTTTTCGGCTCTGGGCCGGCATCGACAGGCACAGGCCCTGGTGGACAAATACACGCTGCTGTTTCAGCACCGGGATCTGTTTCGCCCCTTGCTGAATATGCGCGTGCTCGGTGCCGGCGATGCATGGCGATCAGATTGCAAAGCGCGCGCGGTGGAACTATTGAGCGCAGCCCTCGAACAGGTGCAGGCGTCCACCTACACGCGCGCACTGTGGCGCGATCAGGTTACCGCTGTACCCATACTCGAGCATCTGCTTGACGACGAATATCACCCGCAGCGCGCTGCGGCGCAGTCGGCGCTGGCGCGCCTGCAGGGAATCGAGGTCAGCGCCGCCCGCGAACCGGCGCTCAGCCCGCGGGAGATGGATGTGCTGCGCGAGCTGCGCAAGGGCCTGCAGGACAAGGTGATTGCCCGCCGCCTCGGCGTCACCGAGCATACGGTGCGGTTTCACCTGCGCAATATTTACGCCAAGACCGATGCCAATAGCCGCCTGGAAGCGGTGGCGCGCGCGCAGCGTCTCGGAATATTAGGCTAACTCTTTGTTTTTTATGGCTATTCTCTAATACGACCTAGCAGAATTGATAGGTCCCCAGCGAGTCTTCCCCGACTGACCTACCTAGCAAAATTGACAGCCGACCTATCAGCCGCAGTCGTTGCAGTGCGGGTGGCGCCGGTAAATAATTTTTTATCTATTCGAGCAAGCGGGGAAAGTCTCTATGCGTATCGGAGTCGACGTCGGCGGCACCAATACCGACGCCGTATTGATGAATGGCCGGCGCGTGGTCGCCCTGTGCAAGCAACCCACCAGTGAAAATATCAGCGACGGTATCGTAGCGGCCATCGGCGCGGTGCTGGCGCAGTCGGGTGTAGCGCCGCAGTGCATTCGCTGCACCATGATCGGCACCACGCAGTTTACCAACGCGTTTGTCGAGCGCAGGGGTATGCAGCCAGTGGGGGTGATTCGTATTGCGCTGCCCTCTACCACCGCGGTTCCGCCACTGCTGGACTGGCCCGCGGATGCCCGTGAGACGATTGGCGACCACTGTTATCTGGTGGGCGGCGGCTACCGCTATGACGGTCGCGTCGACTCGCACTTGGATGAAGGCGCACTGCGCACTGCGGCGCGCGCGCTGTGCCGCGCCGGTGTCAGCTCGGTGGCAATCAGCTGTGTATTCTCGCCCCTGAACGCTGAGATGGAGCAGCGGGCGCAGGCGATCATGCGCAGCGAAATACCCGGCGCCGCCATATCGCTGTCGTCCCAGATCGGTTCAATCGGGCTGCTTGCGCGCGAAAATGCCGCGGTGATGAATGCCAGCCTGGCCGCTTTGTCCCAGCGTATCGTGCGTTCCTTCCGCGACGCGCTGCGGCGCCTGGATATTGACAGCCCGTTTTATATCAGCCAGAACGACGGCACTTTGCTGGGCGCAGACGATGTCGAGCGCTACCCGGTGCTGACCTTTGCTTCCGGCCCCACCAACAGCATGCGCGGCGCGGCCTATCTGTCCGGTATCGATCAGGCCATCGTCGCCGATATCGGCGGCACCACTACCGATATCGGTATGCTGGTCAACGGCTTTCCGCGCGAATCGGCGATGACCGCCGATATCGGCGGTGTGCGCACCAATTTTCGCATGCCCGATGTGCTGGCTCTGGGGCTCGGCGGCGGCAGCCGCGTGCGCAATGGCCGCCTGGTAACGGTCGGGCCCGACTCCGTGGGTTATCGCCTGACGCAGGACGCGCAGGTGTTTGGCGGCGAGACACTGACCGCCAGCGATATTGCCTGCGCCGCCGGCTACGTCGAGCTGGGCGACTGCCGGCGCGTCGCCGACCTGCCGGCGAAGTTTGTTAGCGATGCGGTGGCGGAAATTCACGCGCAAATTGCCGAGGGGGTCGACAAAATTCGCACCAGCGCGACACCGCTGCCGCTGATTCTGGTAGGCGGAGGATCTGTTCTGGTGCGCGATCCCATCCCCGGTGTGGCGCAGGTGATCACCCCCGAACACGCCGCGGTAGCCAATGCCATCGGCGCGGCCATCGCCCAGGTTGGCGGAGAGATTGATCGCGTCTATGCCTATGATACTGAGGGTCGCGACGCCGTGCTCGCCGCGGCCAGGCAGACGGCGCGCGACAGGGCAGTTGCCGCCGGTGCCGAGCCGGACTCGGTGGAAATCGTCGATATCGAAGAACTGCCGCTCGCCTATGTGCCGGGCGGTGCGGTGCGCGTGCGGGTTAAAGCGGCCGGCGACCTGGCGCTCGATAACGCGGAGCCGGTCGTTAACAGCAACATACAACGATAATTATCAGTGAAAAAAAGGGGGAGGTATGACTACTGTAAGGCGATATCAGCGCAGAGGTTACTGGGCCTGCGCACTGGGTCTGCTGGCGGTATGGCCGGGCGCGCAGCCGGCCCTGGCCCAGGGCAGTGGCGCCGAAGACGCGTTGATTGAGGAAATCTTTGTCACCGCCCGGGGCCGCGACGAGAGCCTGCAGGATGTGCCCGATGCCGTCACCGCTTTTGATGCCGATCGAATCGAAGCGCTCGGCATTGACGACGTCAGGGCCGTTGCCGATCAGACGCCGAATTTTTTTATTCGCGAGTCGTTCCGCTCGGGTGTCACCTTCATTACCATTCGCGGCATCACCACCGGGCAGCAGGGATTTCCACCGATCACTTATATTGTCGACGGGGTAAAGGCGGCGACCCTGGACTCGATTAACCAGGGCGCGCTGTTCGATATAGAACGCATCGAGGTACTGAAAGGCCCGCAGGGGGCTTTATACGGTGCCGGTGCCATCGCCGGGGCGGTCAATGTCGTCAGCAAAAAGCCCAGCGACGAATTTGCAGGCGAGGTGCGCGCTGCCTATGCCCAGGGCAATGATGCTACCGTCAAAGGCGTGGTGTCCGGTCCGATTGTCGATGAGACACTGCTGTTTCGGCTGTCCGGCTATTACCGGGATGCCGACGGCCTGGTCGATACCCGCGGCGGTGACGATCTGAACTTCGAACAACACCGCCATATCAAAGGGCGACTGCTGTGGGCGCCGGTGGATACACTCAGTGTCGATCTGCGTGCGGCCTTTACCCATATTGACGGCGGTGCGCCGGGCGCTTCCCGCTTCGACAGCATCGATCAGCTCAACCGCTTTGACAGCTCACTGGATCCGCGCCGCGGCATACTCGGCGAAGAGGACCGCGAGTTCAGCGACTACTCGGTGAAGATTGACTGGGAATTGCCCTTCGCAACGCTGACCTCGGTGACCGGCTATCTGGATCTGCAACAGGATCTGTTCGGCACCGCGTCCTGGGAGCGGCCGCCGGCGCTGGGGGAGGCGCCCTTGGCCGGCGGTATCAGCGAGGTCATTCTCGGTGAAAACGCCGGCCCCGGCGAACCGGTCGATAACTTTCAGCGGCTGGTGGACGACTTCCAGGTGTTTACCCAGGATATCCGCCTGGTCTCCACCGGCAGCGGCCCGCTGCGCTGGATGTTCGGTTACGAGTATATTGAGCGCGAGGTGGAGCAGGGTTTTGCCGTCGGTATCGAATTCGGCCCGGCGGCTGACAGCACGTTTACCGAAGTGTTCGGGCGTTTCGACGATAAGGAAGACGAGATCTGGGGCGTTTACGGCCAGCTCAACTGGGATATCAGCGATCGCCTGGAATTGACACTGGCGGCGCGCTACGACGAGGATGAATACTCTTCCCGGCAGTTTGACGAGGCCACCGGCGCCACCATCAATCAGATCGACCCCGACACGGGGCTGGCGACGCTGCCGGTGCTGCAGGCGCAGGACTCCAAGTTTCAACCCAAGGTCTCGCTGTCCTACGACTGGAGCGGCAGCCTGATGACCTATATCACCTACGCCGAGGGTTTCCGCTTCGGCTTCTACAATACCGGCGCCTTGACCGCCGCCGAGGAAACCGAAAATGTCGAACTCGGTTTTAAGAGCCAGCTGGCAGATAGGCGGTTGTCGCTCAGTGCGGCCTTGTTTTTTATCGACTACTCCAATCAACAGTTGACCAACGCCATCGACGAGCCGCCGTTTCGGATCACTACCAATGTTCCCAGTTCCGACATACAGGGTGTCGAGGCGGAGTTTAACTGGGAGGCAAGCAGCCGCTGGACCTTGAACGGCGGCATCGGTTATCTGGATACCGAAATTGACGGCGGCGGCGAGCTGGATGCCGTGCCGCAGTGGACCGCGAACCTGGGGCTTCAATATCGCCGGCCCATCGCTGCGGACATGGAATGGACGGCGCGCCTCGACTGGCGTCACCAGGGCGAACACATTAAGACCGAACCCGGCATCCGCTATGAAATCGATGCTGTCGATCTGATCAATGTGCGCATTGGCCTGCAGGCCGAGCGCTGGTCGGTGCAGGGTTTTGTCAACAATGTCGCCGACCAGCAGTTTCCCATCGACCCGGCTTCTTTCGGCGCTTTTTTCCTGCGCGACTACAGCGATCCGCGCGCCGCCGGTGTCGAGGTGAGTTACCGCTTTTAACCGCAACATCCGCAATCCACGACGGGGGAATGATATTGTCAACGATAACGAAAACCGGTGACGGCGTTGCCGCAAATGCCTGGTCCCTGTCGGCGCAGGATGTCGCGGAGATTGCGCTGGGCGCGACACTGCTGGGCGCCGGTGGCGGCGGCGATCCCTATCTCAGCCAGCTGGCGGTTCGCCACTGCCTGCAGAGCGGGCAGAGTGTTGAGGTTATCGCGCCCGAAGATCTCGCCGACGACGCCTGCATTGCCTGCCTGGCCGGCTTCGGTGCGCCGACGGTGGAAGCCGAGAAGATGCAGAGCAGCGCGGCGATGGTCTACGCCTTAAGGGCTTACGAAAGCCGCTTTGGCCGCCGTATTGACGCGCTGATCGCCGCTGAGATGGGCGGCGGCAATGCCATTGTGCCGCTGCTGGCGGCCGCCGAGACCGGCTTGCCGGTTATCGACGGCGACGGCATGGGGCGTGCATTTCCCGAATTGCAGATGACCAGCTATCACCTCAACGGCGTCTCCGCCACGCCGTTTGTGCTGGCCGATGATCATCTCAATGTCGTTACCTGCGAACTGGGCGCCGGCGCGCCGGAGAAAATGGCCGAGGCCTTTGCGCGCAGTGCTACCATCGAAATGGGCATGCAGGCTTACATTGTCTGTTATCTGATGACGGGCGCCCAGGCGAAGCGGGCGGTGCTGGCGCATACCCTGACGCTGTCGCGCGTTGTCGGCCGCGCGATTGCCGCGGCGCGCAGCGATGGTGATCCGGTGCGCCGGCTGGTTCATCTGTTAAATAACGCCATGCAGTCGCAGGCCGCAATTCACCTGTTCGACGGCAAGGTCACCGATCTCTGGCGCTCGACCGAAAAGGGTTTTGCCAAAGGCTGGTGTCAGCTCGAGGATCTCAAAGGCAGCGGTGCCACGGCACGGGCGCAGTTTCAAAACGAGTATCTGCTGTTTAGCATCGACGGCGTAAGCCGGGCGATGACACCGGATCTGATCTGTCTGCTGGACCGTGAAACACTGCAGCCCATACCGACACCCGATGTGCGCTACGGCCAGCGTCTCGCGGTACTCGGTATTGCCTGCCATGCACAGTTTCGCAATGCGGCCGCACTGCAGGTAGTGGGCCCGCAGGCATTCGGTTTTGACGAAGTGTATCAGCCGCTGCAGCAACTGGCGCCGGGTTCGGGTTCACGCTAGCCGTGGCCTTGATCGACAACCATGCCCGTGCGCCGGTGCCGGCCGCCGAAGCGGTGGGGGCGCTGTCTATCGCCACTGTTTTGGTGGGAGTCTGGATCACCCTGCCGGCCTTTCTGGTCGGCGCCGAAGTCGTCAGTAGTCTGGGCGCTGCGCGCGCGGCGCTGGCGCTGGCGGGCAGCGGGCTGGTGCTGCTGGTATTCGGTTATTTGACCATTCGTGTCGGCGCGGAAACCCGGCAGTCGACTTACAGTATTATCGCCCACACTTTCGGTGCGAAAGGCGCCGTCGCGGTTAATATTCTGCTGACCTGCTCGCTGTTTGGCTGGTTCGGCATTACCGCGATGCTGTTCGGGCAGGCGGTGGCTAAAACGCTGGCGGCGGCACTCGGCTGGTTCGCCGGCGAACGGGTGCTGGCGGCAATCGGCGCCGGTCTGATGATTGCCACGACGATTTTCGGCTTTCGCGCCATCGAGCGTTTGAGTCGCATTACTGTGCCGCTGCTGGTCGCCGTCATGGTAGCGGGTGTCTGGCTGACCGCCTCACGGCAGGCGGGCGGCGCGTGGTGGGCGACGCCGCCCCCCGCCGGCGCCGCAATCGGCGGGATCGGCGCCGCCATGTCGCTGGTTATCGGCGGCTTTATGGTCGGTGTTACCCTGGCACCGG
>JANQMH010000039.1 GCA_028280195.1 Exilibacterium sp. | reverse complement strand
AACTGGACAAGGTGGCGCTGGTACAGATTCTGACCGAACCGAAGAACTCGCTCACCAAGCAGTACGGCAAGTTGTTCGCCATGGAGGACGTAGAGGTGGATTTCCGCCCCGATGCCCTCGAGGCGGTGGCGACCCGGGCCATGGAGAGAAAAACCGGTGCCCGCGGTCTGCGCTCGATTATGGAATCGGTATTGCTGGAGACCATGTACAAGATACCCTCCGAGGACGGCGTCTCCAAAGTGGTGGTTGACGAGGCGGTGATCAAGGGGGAATCCGAGCCGCTGCTGGTCTATGAAACCACGGAAACGGCCAAGGCGGTGCCGAAGGATTAGCGCTGTTGCCGGCTCTATGGCGGCCCGTCTGTGCTTTGGTCTATCAGTCTATTTTTTATCCGTACAGGGGCGCCGCGGCAGCCCCTGTGGCGTTTTTGGCCGCCAAAAACTTGTAATTCCCCGTCGCAGCCCCCACTCTTAAGCTAACGTCGCATTCACCCCGGCCGGGCCGACGCCAAGTGGGGTGAATAGCCTATACGACCTGTCTGAAGAGGCCTCAGATGACTGACAACCAAGTACCCGAATCCCATTGCCACGAGTTGCCGCTGCTGCCGTTGCGGGACGTGGTCGTTTACCCCCATACCGTGTTGCCGCTGTTTGTCGGGCGGGAGAAGTCCATCGAAGCGCTGGAGCAGGCGATGGCATCGGATAAGCAGGTGCTGTTAGTCGCGCAAAAAAATGCCTCGGAGGACGATCCCACCGAAGAGGACATATACGGTATCGGCACTATCTCCACCATTCTGCAGTTGTTGAAGCTGCCCGATGGTACCGTCAAGGTACTGGTCGAAGGGGGCGAGCGCGCGCAGATCGATCTGGTTGAGGATACCGGCAGTTACTTTCGCGCCGATGTTACGGTGCTGCCCAGTGAGGACATTGCCGAGCGCGAAGCCGAGGTGCTGGTGCGTTCGGTGATGAATCACTTCGAGCAATATGTGAACTTGAGCAAGAAAGTGCCGTCCGAGGTGATGACGTCGCTGTCGGGTATCGATGACCCCGGTCGTCTGGCCGACACCGTTTCCACCCATATGTCGCTGGAGTTGTCGCAAAAACAGGAAATTCTGGAAATGTCCAGCGTCGGCGAACGGCTCGAACACCTGCTCGGGCTGATGGATGCGGAAATCGATCTGTTCCAGGTGGAGAAAAAAATCCGCGGTCGCGTGAAAAAGCAGATGGAAAAAAGCCAGCGCGAGTACTACCTCAACGAGCAGATGAAAGCGATTCAGAAAGAGCTGGGCGAAATGGGCGATCAGCCCAACGAAGCCGAGGATCTGGAGCGCAAGGTTGCCGAGGCCGGTATGCCGAAGGACGCCGAAGAGAAAACCCGCGCGGAACTGAATAAATTGAAAATGATGTCTCCCATGTCGGCAGAGGCCTCTGTGGTGCGCGCCTATATCGATTGGATGATCAACGTACCGTGGAAAAAGCGCAGTAAAGTTCGCCACGACCTGGCCCGTGCCGAGGAGATTCTCGAAAAAGATCACTACGGCCTGGAGGAAGTCAAGGAACGCATTCTCGAATATCTGGCGGTGCAGAAACGCGTCAAGAAAATCAAGGGGCCGGTGTTGTGCCTGGTCGGGCCACCGGGGGTCGGTAAAACGTCGCTGGGCGAATCCATCGCCCGGGCCACCAATCGCAAGTTTGTGCGCATGGCGCTGGGCGGTGTGCGCGATGAGGCGGAAATTCGTGGTCACCGGCGCACCTATATTGGCTCTCTGCCGGGTAAACTGATTCAAAAAATGTCCAAAGCCGGCGTCAAGAACCCGCTGTTTTTGCTCGATGAAGTCGACAAAATGGGTATGGACCATCGCGGTGATCCGGCCTCGGCCCTGCTGGAGGTACTCGATCCGGAGCAAAACAACAGCTTTAACGATCACTATCTGGAAGTGGACTACGACCTGTCTGATGTCATGTTTGTGTGCACATCGAACTCCATGAATATTCCAGGGCCGCTGCTCGATCGCATGGAAGTTATCCGCCTGCCGGGTTATACAGAAGACGAGAAGGTCAATATCGCCATACGCTACCTGATTCCCAAGCAGATGAAATCCAACGGCCTCAAGCAGGGCGAGCTGAGTATTGACGAGTCTGCGATTCAGGGCATTATCCGCTATTACACCCGCGAGGCAGGTGTGCGCGGCCTGGATCGGGAAATAGCAAAAATATGTCGTAAAGTTGTCACCGAACACGTGAAAGACAAAAAAAGCGGCGGTGACATCGACCTGGAAAAACTCGAACACTATCTCGGCGTGCGCAAGTTTGATTTCGGCACTGCCGAAGATGAGAATCAGGTGGGCCAGGTCACCGGCCTGGCATGGACGCAGGTGGGCGGTGAGCTTTTGACCATAGAGTCTTCCGCCGTAACCGGCAAAGGTCGCATGACCAAAACGGGTTCTCTCGGTGATGTCATGCAGGAATCCATCCAGGCGGCGATGACCGTAGTGCGTTCCCGTTCCCAGGTGTTGGGTATAGCGCCCGACTTCAACGAGAAGTTTGACCTGCATATTCATGTGCCCGAGGGCGCCACGCCGAAAGATGGTCCCAGTGCCGGTATTGCCATGTGCACAGCGCTGGTTTCGGTGCTGACTAATATACCCGTGCGCGCCGATGTTGCCATGACCGGGGAGATAACCCTGCGGGGTGAAGTGTTGAAAATCGGCGGGCTCAAAGAAAAACTGCTGGCCGCACACCGCGGCGGAATTAAAACCGTCATAATACCGGCGGACAATGAGCGCGACTTGAAGGAAATACCGGACAACATCAAAGCTGACCTGAGTATCAAGCCGGTCAAATGGATAGATCAGGTATTGGAGTATGCGCTGCAGTATATGCCCGAGCCGTTTACCGATGAAGAATACCAGGCCCTGGAGGCAGAAGCGCAACAGGACAAGAAAGCTTCGAGTCGTATCAGTACGCACTGAGGTATTTTATGCGGCGCTGAATTGTCTGTTGCGACAGGTGATTCGGCGCGATTTGAGGCTGCGAACTGAGCGTATCGGTTAAATATCCAACAACTGACTGTTTTACTCGGGTTTTCGACGATTCCGTCCTTGACCCACTCATACCCAGTTGGTATAAATCGCAGTTCACTCGCCTGGCATGGGCTCCTTGCCTGAGGTAGAGGCACATAGAGGGACGAATTGTCCGCTGATAGATTTGATCTGCTCGTTAATTCTATCTTTTTGTTAATACTTGAACCGAATAATAAAAGGGGTTTAGTGTGAATAAATCAGAGCTTATTGAAGCCATCGCGGCGTCTGCTGATATTCCCAAAGCAGCTGCCGGCAGAGCCTTGGATGCCATGGTCGATACAGTTTCCAATGCCCTGAAAGAGGGTGATCAGGTAGTCTTGGTTGGCTTCGGGACTTTCTCTGTAAAAGAGCGCGCTGCGCGGACTGGCCGCAATCCGCAGACCGGCGAGCCGATAGAGATCTCCGCTGCGAAAATTCCGAGCTTTAAAGCGGGTAAAGCGCTCAAAGATGCGGTAAATTAATTTTTGAGGTAGTTTGTCTGACAGTGATACGGTTGAACGATCAAACAGCTGAACAATCAAACAGTTGAACGATCAAACAGTTGAACAATCAAACAAAAGTAGTCAAGGGCATAATAAGCATATCTAAGCATATTAAGGTAGTCAGGGAAATATCGAGTCGATAACAGGGCAACAGCCAATAAAGACACTATATAAAAAGACACCATACAAAAAGACGCCAGTTAAAAAGACACTGGCCAAAAGGACATAGGGACAGGACCTGAACAGTTAATGGAAGCGGATAAAGAACCAGAGGGCGCATCACAGGGGATGCGCCTTTTTCATTTCTCACAGCCGGGCAATGACGAGACTGATGACCGAGTACGGGGTGTGTAATGCTGCAAAGTCTGCGCGATAACTTAAAGGGTACGGCGGCGACCATTATTGTGGTTTTTATTGCCCTTTCCTTTGGCCTGGTCGGCCTCGAAACACTGTTTGCACCCAGTGTCTCCGGTGCCGATGCGGCCTCGGTCAACGGCGAGCCGGTTACCGAAACAGAGCTGGCGCGCGCGGTACAGTTTCAAAAGCGGCGCATCGAAGCACAGTTCGGCGATCAGGCGCCGGCGGATTTTCTCAGCGATGAGCGCCTGCGCGAGCCGGTGTTGAACGATTTGATCCAGCGCCTGGTCCTGGTGCAGGAGGCGCTCGATGAAGGCATGGCGGTCTCAGATCGCAGCCTGGACGAAATCATCATCAACCTCGAACAGTTCCAGGAGGGCGGTCGGTTCAGTGCCGAACTGTTTAGTCAGCTGCTGCGTATCCAGGGTTATACGCCGGCCGGTTATAAGCGCCTGCTGTCTCAGGATGTGCTGCTGAACCAGCATATCAGCGGTATTAACGCCAGTGGCTTTGCCACTGAAGAGGAGCTGCGGCAACTGGCCCAGCTGTCCCTGCAAAGCCGCAGTTTTTACTATATGACGCTGCCGATTGCGGGTCTCGAGGCCGCCGTTGAACTCAGCGAGGAAGAGATTCAAAGCTATTACGACGAAAATACGGCCGAGTATCGGCGCCCGGAGCAGGTAGCGGTGGAGTATGTGGATCTTAGCCCGGCGACGCTGTTCGATGCTGTCGATGTCATTGAAGAGGATATCAGGCAGCAGTACGACCAGGAGCTGGACAGCTTCGCCGCGCAAACGCGCCGGCGCGCCGCCCACCTGTTGCTGGAACCGCGCGACGACGGCAGCGAACAGGCATTGATCACCGCTATTGAGGCGCGCCTGGACCAGGGTGAGGATTTTGCAGCGCTGGTAGAGGAGTACTCCGAAGATCTGGGCTCCAAGGCTCAGGGCGGCGATCTCGGCTACAGCGGCGGTGATACCTTCCCGCAGGCGTTTGAGGACGCGCTGGCGGCGCTGGCGGTGGGCGAAATCTCTGCGCCGGTGGAGACTGATGCCGGGCTGCACCTGATCAAGCTGGTGGATATCCAGGAATCCGAAGCGCCGAGTTACGAACAGGACCGGGGCAGAATCGAACAGATGCTGCGCCAGGCTCAGGCCGAGGAGTTATTCGTCGAACTGTTGGAGCGCCTGCGCGACCTGTCATACAACGCCGAAAGCCTGGCGGATGTTGCCGATGAGCTGGGTATCGATGCCGCTAGCAGTGAGCTGTTCAGCCGCGCCGGTGGTATCGGTCTGTTTGCCAACCGGCAGGTCATCGATGCCGCTTTCAGTGACGACGTACTCGTCGGCGGCAATACCAGCGAGTTGCTGGAACTGGGCGATAACCGGGTAGTGGTACTGCGGGTGACGGAGCACCAGCAGGCGCGCATTCAAACGCTGGACGAAGTCAGAGACAGGGTGACCACCGCATTGAGGCGCGCCAAAGCCGAAGCCGAGCTGGCGCAAAAAGCCGAAGTGTTGAAAAAGCGCCATCTCGACGGAGAGTCGATCGAAGACATTGCCAAGGCTGAGGGCTATGAGTGGCAAGTCAGCCTGGATACGCGGCGCAGTGAACCGGGGGTCGACCGCCAGATACTGCAGTATGCCTTTGAATTGAGCCGGCCCGAACAGTATCGGCCGACGGTCAGTGGCTTCAACCTGTTTAATGGCGACTATGCCATTGTCAGTTTAACTGCGGTGAAGGCCGGCGACTTCGATTCTCTGGCGAAGGAGCAGCGGGCCAGCATGCGCAGTCAGCTCGGTGATCAGTACAGCAACCTTGACTTTACTGCCTATCAGGAATTTCTCAAGCAGCAGGCGGATATCGAGATCAAGTAAACAGCCGTGTCGGGCCCGACCGCTTTAACCGTCTGTCGGGCAGCGCTCAAGGACAAGCCTTAATTGAGCTAAATTAAGCTGAATTAGGAGGCCCGGGTTATGGAGATTTCTACAACTCTACCGATATCTTTGAGACGCCTGTGCCGGCCGCTGTTGGCTGTCGTGTTGTCGGCACTGCTTTACGGCTGCACTCACGTCGCGCAGATCACCGCGGAGCGGGTAGAGGCCACCCGGGTGGTGGTGGCCAGCGGCCTGGCCCATCCCTGGGATATGGCTTTTCTGTCCGTGCGCGAGGCACTGGTCACTGAGAAGCAGGGCGGCATCAAGCGTGTCGACCTGCTCGACGGCAGCCAGCGCACGATTCGCGGACTGCCCGCCGATCTCGACAATCTCAGGCGCGACGACCCGCGAGATAATTCGGGTGTGTTCGGTATTGTGCTGCACCCGCAATACGCCGATAACGGCTGGATCTATATTGCCTATTCGGCGCTGGACCCTTCAAGCGACGTTGTCGCCACTGCCACCAAGGTCATTCGCGCCCGCCTCAGCGGCGATACCCTGATAGACAGGGAGACGCTGCTGGTGGGGGAACCGTACTCGGGCGACCGATTTCACTACGGTGGCGGCCTGGTCTTTGGCCGTGACAGCAAGCTCTACATAACCCTGGGCGAACGCTTCTTCAATGAAGCGGACCAGCCCGCGCTGCCGGTTGCCCAGGACAGCGCCGATCCGCGCGGCGCCATTCACCGCATCAATGCGGATGGCTCGCCGCCGGCAGATAATCCGGACTGGGGGGAAGGCGCCCCACCGAGTTTGTATGCGCAGGGTATCCGCGCCGCCCAGGGCCTGGCGCTGCACCCGGACAGCGGTGAAATCTGGTTCAGTGAACACGGCTCCAGACAGGGCGATGAGATCAATGTGCTGAGCGCGGGTGCCAACTACGGCTGGCCAATCGTAACCAGCGGCTCCTATCGCAATAGGGACTACCAGCCGCCGCAGCTGCCGGGGGTGGCGTTTACACCGCCGCTGTGGTCCTGGGATGAGACGGTGGCGCCGGCCGGCCTGGCTTTTTACACCGGCTCCGAATTTGCGGCCTGGCGCGGCTCTCTGTTTGTCGCCGGTCTGTCGCGCGGGAGCCTGTGGCGACTGCAGTTGCAGGGCCGGCGTGTCGTTTCTGCGGAAAAGCTGTTTGACGATGAACCGGTCAGGCTGCGCCAGGTAAAGCAGGGGCCGGACGGCAGGCTGTATTTACTCACGGATGAGAGCGACGGCAGGATTTTGCGGCTGGTAAAAAAATAACCAAAGGGTCGATTCGCTGACCGCTACCGCAAGGGGCCGTTCATCACTGCCCGTCGGTGTGGCAATGGCCCCGTTGTCCGCCTGCAAGTATTCCCCGGCAGCCCGGCTCGGGCATATCAGCCGGACATTCGCGTTTTATAGGCCCGCACGATAGCGTTGAAGGAGTCCGCTACCTCGTGCATATCGTCAACCATCTTATTGTGCTGGGCGGTGCTGATATTACATTTTAGATAGGCCTCGGCATTGGCCAGAAACGCTTTGACATCGTTTTTGGCCTTCACCATCTGCGGGGTAACCGCGGTCTCAGGGTCTGGAAGCTCCGGCTTTGCCGGCTTGTCGCAGGCCAGAGTGATATTTGCAAGAACGAGCAATAGGGCAGTAGCAAGCAGCGTCGGTGGCTTGGTCATTGAAAATCAATCCTCTTATTATCACCGGTATCGTTGTTATCGTCGGTTTCTGGGATTCTTTTAATCTATCATACGGTTTTGGCGTTGTAATCCACAAAAATCCTATAGGGCGCCAAGGATCTATAACCCTTTTGCATTGAATCGGGTATCGGGGGCGGCAGTAGCCGGGCTTGCCGTGCGTATTGAGCAAAAAACAAACATCTGGCGCTAAGTCAGGGGCGCCTGCCGCTTGCCGGCGGATCAGGGAATGTCGACAAAATGCACCCGGCCGCTGTGGTAGCGGCACAGCAGTGGCTGCAGCGCCCTGGCATCGGTGGTATCGGCGGTAAACAGACTCAGGTGCTGGGCCGTGGCCGGCTGCCTGTGGCAAGGGCTGCCCGCCAGCAGTTGCTCGACCCGGCGGGCGATGGCCTCTCCCGAGTCTATCCAGTGCACCGCACAGGGTGCGGCGGCAGTGAGCTGGGCGCGCAGCAGGGGAAAATGCGTACACGCCAGGACGATGACATCCGGCGCAATACCCGCCGTGCGGTCGAAAAAAGGCGCGATAATCGATTTTATTTGCGCGCTGTCCACCGCGCGGCCGCGCAGGTGGTTCTCAGCCAGTTCCACCAGCTCACTGCTACCGACGCTGACTATCCGGCAGTGCGGCGCGAATTCTGCGATCATATCGCGGGTGTATTGCCGGCTGACAGTGCCCGGTGTGGCCAGCAGGCCGATGCTCTGCCGGCGAGTGAGTGCGGCGGCCGGTTTGATGGCCGGCACTACGCCGACGATGGGCAGGTCAAAATGGCTGCGAATATGCGGCAGTGCCAGGGTGCTGGCGCTGTTACAGGCCACCACCACCATATCTGCCGGATAGCGGTCGAGCAGGCGCCGCAGGACTTTATCTACCCGCGCCACCAGCGCCGATTCGGACTTGGTGCCGTAGGGGAAAGCGGCGTTATCGGAGGCATAGATCAGCGAACAGCCCGGCAGGCGGGCGCCGATCTGGGTGGTGATACTGAGGCCGCCGACGCCGGAATCGAATACCAGAATACGCGCTGCAATACCGGGTCCGGGTTGCCTAGTTGCCGGCGACATCGCTGATTGCTGCCAGATACTTTTGTGCTTCGCGCGCAAACAGGGCCCTGCCGCCGGCGCTGTAGGCGCGGTGCAGTTCGCGCCGTGCCGCGGCGATATCGCGCTGCTCCAGCAGGCTTTGCCCGAGGCGTAAATGCACAAACGGGTTGCCGCGGGTCTGCGGGCAGTGCAGCGCCGAGTTCAGTGCTTCACAGGCCTGGGTAAACTGCTCGAGACGAAAATAAGTATCGCCGATGGCGGTCAGCACCCAGCCGGCCTCAACCCAATCGGTTTGCGGCTTGGGGAGTTCGAGCCAGGCTTGATAGAATATGCGCAGCGCGCCTTTGTAGTCCTGCCTGTCGTAGTGCCGGTACCCTTCTGCACACAGGCCTTTGATATGCTCGGTGGTATCAGACGCTAGTTTTGACATGCGACCCTGGCGGCGAAGCGCCGAACGGTTGGTTAATGGCTGCGGGTTCCGTGTTACTTGGTCATGTATGTTACCTGAGTATGTTAGCAGAGCTGCAACAGTAAGCAAAAATCCCTGCACGGCAGGGATGCTAAAGCGCAGCTGCCGGCAGTGGGCAATCTTCGATGCAGCGCGACAGTCAACACCGGTCAATTAAGAGAAGTGAGCAGTGATATTGGATCAAATTTTAGGCAATCTTGACTGGGCACTGCCGCTGATAGCGTCGCTGATCGGTATTCTGCTGGGGGCATCGATCGTGCTGCTGTGGCGCCACCGGGTGTTACTCGCCAGCCTGCGCGAGCAAAGTGCGCAAACCGCCGCGCTGAAGGTTGCAGAACAGAGTTTGCGCGATGACTTCGAAAGTCTGCGCGAGCGCTACCACGAACTCAAGACCCAACATGCCGTGGGTGAGGAAAAACTGCATAATCAGGCCGAATTGCGCCGCCAGCTGGACGAGCGGCAGCGCCTGCTGGGCGAATTGCGCACCGACCATACCGAACTGCAGACCCGCTACGATCAGGAAAAGCGCCACTTCGACGAGCAGCTCAAGCTGCTGGGCGAGGCCAGGGCGCAACTGAGCAAAGAATTTGAGAATCTCGCCCATAAAATCTTCGAGCAGAAGCAGACACAGTTCGCCCGCCAGAGTAAGCAGACCCTTGAGGTCAGCCTCGATCCGGTAAAACGGCAGCTGAAAGAATTTCGCCACAAGGTGGAGGAGGTTTACGAAAAAGAGAACGCCGAGCGCAACAAGCTGGTCGGGCAGATTACCGAGCTGCAGAAACAGACCCGGCAGATAGGCGAAGATGCGGTCAATCTCGCCAACGCGCTCAAGGGCGACAACAAAGCGCAGGGCAACTGGGGCGAGGTGGTGCTGGAACGGTTGCTGGAGGAGTCCGGCCTGCAAAAGGGCAGGGAGTATGAAACCCAGGTAACCTTGAAAAGCAGCGAGGGCCGGCGCCGCAATCCCGATGTCATTGTGCGCCTGCCGGACAGCAAGGATATTATTATCGATGCCAAAGTGTCGCTGCTGGACTACGATCGCTACTGCGCCGGCGAGACTGACGAAGATCGGCAGCTGGCGCTGAAACAGCACATCGCTTCACTGCGGGCTCATGTCAATAACCTCAGTGTCAAAGATTACGAAAAGCTCGAACAGGTCAGAACGCTGGATTTCGTCTTTATCTTCGTGCCCATCGAGGCGGCGTTCATGCTGGCTCTGCAACACGAACCCAACCTGTTCCGCGAGGCCTATGACAAACATATCATCCTGGTCAGCCCTACTACCCTGCTGGCGACGCTGCGCACCGTCGAGGGTATCTGGCGCTACGAGAAGCAAAACAAAAATGCCGAAAAGATCGCCCGCCAGGCCGGTGGTCTCTACGACCAGTTCGTGTTGCTGCTGACCGCACTCGAGGAGGTGGGCAGAAACATCGATAAAACCCAGCAGGCCTACCACACGGTGCAGAAGCGCCTGGTAGAGGGGCGCGGCAACCTGGTCAAACGGGTCGAGGATATCAAGCTGCTCGGCGCCAAGACCAAGAAATCACTGGACGCCGAATTGTTGCTGGAAGCCGGGCACGACCCTGACGCCGGCAGCGAAGACGACAGTGAGGCGGCAGCGCCGCTGCCCGGGCTGAAAGAAGCGCCGCTGCCTGACATGGAAACGCCGCTGCCCGAGCTGAAAGAAGCGCCGCTGCCCGATCTGAAAGAAGCGCCGCTGCCTGATCTGAAAGAGTAGTGCGCTTTGGCAGCCGCAGCCTGGTTCGACACCTTGAGTTTCGCATTGAATGTTACCGGCCCGATCTTTCTGGTGGTGTTGCTCGGCGCGCTGCTGAAGCGGTTCGGCATTATTGACGACCCTTTTGTGGAAAAGGCTTCGCGCCTGGTATTCCATGTGGCGTTGCCGGCGCTGCTGTTTTTCAGTATCGCCAGGGCGGATCTCAACAGTGTGTTTAACCCGGCGTTGATTGCCCTGGTCTGTGCCGGCACGGTGCTGGTGTTTCTGCTGTTGACCCTGGTTGCGCCACTGGTGGTGGCACAGCCGCGCGATCGCGGTGTCTTTATACAGGGCGGGTTTCGCGGCAATCTGGGAGTGGTGGGGCTGGCATTTTGTGTCAACGCCTACGGTAATCAGGGGCTGGCGGCGGCGGCGCTGTTAATGGCCGTGCTGACGGTTGTCTATAACATACTGTCGGTTTACACTCTCAATCGCAGCCTGCTCGACCAGACCGCTTCCTCGGGATTGGCCGGGGTGCTGCGGGGGATTGCGCGCAACCCGCTGATCATTGCCATTGTCGCCGCCTTCGTCATCGTACAGTTAAAGGTGGAGTTTCACCCGGTACTGTTGCGCACCGGCGAATACTTTGCCCAGATGACCCTGCCGCTGGCCTTGTTGTGCATCGGCGGCACACTCAACCTCAAACCCCGCGGCGGCGGCTTCGGTGTGCAGGCCTGGGCGGTGGTGGCCAAGCTGCTGATCTCGCCGCTGCTGATCACCGGCATGGCCTGGGCGGCCGGCTTCCGGCAGATGGATCTGGGCATGATTTTTATGATGACGTCGGCGCCCACGGCGGCGGCGAGCTTCGTCATGGTCAGGGCGCTGCATGGCAATGCCACGCTGGCGGCCAATATTGTGGTATTGACCACCCTGGCTTCACTGGCCAGTGTCAGTATCGGTCTGCTGCTGTTGAAGCAGTGGCAACTCATCTAAGAGTATCTCACTATGTGGTATTGGGTTCTGGCAGGTTGTGGTGTGGTGATTATCTGTGTGCTGGCGGTGATCGCGCTGCGCCTGCAGTTGAAGGTCAGGGCACTGAAACAGCAGCGGCGCCAGCAGCAGCTGGCGCTGGAACAGGCCGAGCGCGATCAGCGCCAGCGCATCAATAAAAGCATCCAGATCATTGCCCAGGGTGTCAGCGCCGATCAGCTGACGCTGACCGAGGGGGCGATTCGCATTAAGGTACTGCTCGACAGTCTCGGCGTCGACGAAGCGGTGCGGCGCGAATATGTGGCCTTCTATCAGCTTGCCAAGGCCACTGACCATATACCGATTCTGGCGGAGTGGAAAAAACTGACGCTGAAAAAACGCCTGGCCTTCGACAGTGAGCGCGAGCAGCTGGAAGGCCAGTACCGCGATTTCATCATGGATGCGGCCAAGCGCATACGCGGTAAAACCTTTTAATCCGTCTCAGTCGATGCGCTGCAGGTACAGGCCGCACTCGATGTGCTCAGTGTAGGGAAACTGATCGAACAGGGCGAAGCGGGCAATGCGATGGCTGGCGCTGATGGATTCGAGATCGCGCTCCAGGGTTTGCGGGTTGCAGGATATATAGAGAATATTGTCAAAGCGCCTGACCATCTCGGTGGTGTGCGCATCCAGACCGGCGCGGGGCGGGTCCACCAGCACGGTACTAAAGCGATAATCGTCCAGATCGATGGCCTCCAGGCGCCGAAATGATCGCACGTTATCCAGCGCCTGGGCCAGCTCCTCGCTCGACATGCGTGCAATGGCTACATTGCCGATACGGTTGCGGTCGAGATTGTAGCGGGCGGACTTGACCGAGGTCTTGGATATCTCGGTTGCCAGCACGCGCCGGAACTGGGCCGCCAGCGGCAGGGTGAAATTGCCGTTGCCGCAGTAAAGCTCCAGCAGATCGCCGCCCAGTGTGCGGCTGGCGTCGCAGGCCCAGGCGAGCATTTTCTCGCACACGCCGGCGTTGGGTTGGGTAAAACAGCCCTCGACCTGCTGGTAGTGATAGTCGCGCTCGTTGACGCGCAGTTTTTCGATGACGAAGTCCCGTTGCAGCACGATCTTCTGCCGCCGGCTGCGGCCGATCAGTTCAACCCCCAGGTGCCGGCTCAGTTCCCTTGCCCGCTGTATCCAGGGCTGATCCAGCGGCTTGTGATAGATCAGGGAAATCAGCGCCTCGCCGCTGAGGGTGGTGAGAAACTCCACCTGAAACAGGCGGCGGCGCAGTGTGTCCGAGCCGTTGACTGCCGCCAGCAGCGGCGGCATCAAGGCGTTTATACGGCGGGCGCCGACTTTGAAATCGTCGATAATAAACGGCTTTTTATATTCGCCGGGGCGGTACATGGCGTAGTGGGCGCGGCCCTGCTGTTGCCAGATTTTAAACTCGGCCCGCTGGCGGTAGTACTGTGGCTCTGAGCAGAAGACTTCCAGCGGCGGCGCGGCAAAGCGCGCAAACTGACCGCGCAGGCGCCCGGCCTTGGCGGCCAGCTGGTTGCGGTAGTCCTCGGGAAAAACTGTGTGAACGGTCATGTTAAACGGGATAGGCTCGGAGCAAAAAGGCGGCTATTATAGCGGTTTGTACATGGTGGTGTAATCCGGCGCGCCTGCCGGTGTGGGGCGGAGGCATTTTTCCCGATGTGGCTGCAGCAAGAAATTACCTTATCCCCCAAGTCCAGAGGCTTTCATCTGGTGACCGGGGAGATCGAGCGCCAGTTGCCGCAGCTGGCGTCGCTACAGGTGGGGCTGGCGCATCTGTTTCTGCTGCACACCTCTGCCAGTCTCAGCATCAACGAAAATGCCGACCCGAGCGTGCGCGCCGACATGGAGGCGCATTTCAACCAGCTGATGCCCGAGCATGCCCCCTATTACCAGCATACCTGCGAGGGCGCCGACGATATGCCGGCGCACCTGAAGTCTTCGGCCCTGGGTTGCAGTCTCAGCGTTCCGGTCAGCGAGGGGCGCTTCAGACTCGGTACCTGGCAGGGCATTTACCTTGGCGAGCACCGCAACAGCGGCGGTCGCCGGCACTTGCTGGCGACCCTGCAGGGGCAGTGAGCGAGCCGATATTTTCAGCGATAAAAATAAACCGGAGAGATATCTATGAATGGTTTGATGATGGACGTACCTGCAACCATTACTTCCCTGATGCAGTTTGCGGAAAACGTGCACCCGAATACGGAGATTGTCTCCGTGACTGCGGACAACCCCAGGCACCGCTATACCTTCGCCGATGCCTTTCGCCGCACCCGCAAGCTGGCCAATGCCTTGCAGGCTCTGGGGGTAGCGCGCGGTGAGCGGGTCGGCACGCTGGCCTGGAACGATTACCGCCACTTCGAACTCTATTATGCGGTCAGCTGTGCCGGCATGGTGTGCCATACCATTAACCCGCGGCTGTTCGCCGAGCAGATCGAGTATATCGTCAACCATGCGGAGGACCGGGTGCTGTTTCTCGACCCGATGTTCATACCGCTGCTGGAGCCCCTGCAAAGCAAGCTGCCCGGCGTCAAACACTATGTCGTGCTCACCGACGAACAGCATATGCCCGCCACTGAACTTCCCGGCGCCATCAGTTACGAAGCGCTGATCGAACCCCACAGTGACAGCTACGACTGGCCGGCGCTGGAGGAGACCGCGGCCTGCGCCCTGTGCTATACCTCCGGGACCACCGGCCACCCCAAGGGCGTGCTTTACAATCACCGCTCCACCGTGTTGCACACCTATGCCTCGTGCCTGCCGGATGCCCTCGGCATCAGCCGCAGCGATGTGATCCTGCCGATCGTGCCGATGTTTCACGTCAACGCCTGGGGTGTGCCCTACGGGGCTGTGATGGCCGGCGCCAAGCTGGTGTTTCCCGGCCCCAAAATGGGCGATGGCGAGACCCTGGCGGCGCTTATCAACGAGGAGCGGGTAAATCTCTCCGCCGGTGTCCCCACTGTGTGGCTGGCACTGTTGAACTACCTGGTCGAAAGCGGCAAGCGGGTGGACAGCCTCAAGCGCATCGTGGTCGGCGGCGCCGCCTGCCCGCTGTCGATCATGGAGGACTTTGAAGAGAAGTTCGGGGTTTATACCCATGCCGCCTGGGGGATGACGGAAATGAGCCCGGTGGGTACCTTCAACAGCCGCCTCGATCGCCAGGCGCTGGGCGAGGCGGAATACGCCAAGCTGCGGGTCAAGGCGGGGCGGCCGATCTACGGGGTGGAAATAAAAATCGTCGACGACGACAATCGGCCGCTGCCCTGGGACGGCGTGGCTTTCGGCGCGCTGAAAGTGCGCGGCCCCTGGATCTGCAGCGAGTACTTCAAACTGGAAAGTAGTGCAGCCCACGACCAGGACGGCTGGTTCGATACCGGCGATGTCGCCACCATCGATGCCGACGGCAATATGCAGATTACCGACCGCAGCAAGGACGTTATCAAGTCGGGCGGCGAGTGGATCAGCTCCATCGATCTGGAGAACACTGCCGTGGCCCATCCGGCGGTGGCGGAGGCGGCGGTGATCGGCGTTTACCACCCGAAGTGGACCGAGCGGCCGCTACTGCTGGTGGTTAAAAAAGCCGATGCCGAAGTCAGCCGCGAAGAACTGCTGGCCTGGTTTGACGGCAAGGTAGCGTCCTGGTGGGTCCCCAACGATGTGGTGTTTGTCGACAGCCTGCCCCATACCGCCACCGGCAAGCTGAGCAAAAAAGACATACGCCAGCAGATGGCGGACTACCGTTTTGCGGAGTAGGTAAGCACACAGCTCACAGTTTACGGCTCACAGTTTTGCAAGTTACTGCGAGCGGCTGTCAGCTGTAAGCTGCCAACTTTTCAAAGACAATTTTTCAAAGACAATTCGCCGGCCGCGGCAGGCCGGCGATCTTGCTGGCGATCCTGGCGGGGCTCGGCGGAAACAGCTTCATCAAATAAATACTGCGGCCTTTTTCCGCCCCCAGTTTGATGCCGACCTGTTTTACCAGCACGCGCATGGCCGGCGATATTTCAAACTGCCGGTAAAAATCCCGCAACAGCTCGATAATTTCCCAGTGCTCCGCCGACAGTGAGAGGTTTTCCCGCTGTGCCAGGCCGGCGGCCACGTCGCGGTCCCAATCGTCGAGGTTTTTCAGGTAGCCGTCCCTGTCGACGGCGATACGGCGCTGGTTCAGGCGGATATACATCGGCTAAAACCAGCTCTGCACACTGTCGTATTCGCCGGCCAGGCGCACGAAGTCGGCATAGCTGACCGCTTCGACGCAGGCGAGCAGGCCCCGCTCGAGCAGGCCGCGGGCGCGCAGGTCGGGCGCCAGCGCATACACAGCCAGGGCGCGCTCGCTGTGGCACTGCAGCAGCCGGGCGGCGGCGGGGCTGGATGTCAGCGCCGCGTAAACGCCGTCCTCGAGCAGCAGCAGGGCGTGTTTGTCGCCGATAACCTGCAGGCACTGCTCCAGCAGGCAGTGACTAAAAGGCGATTTATTGACTGTGTGCAGGACCATATCAGAAGCTCAGGATAATCTCTTGGCGGTCCATCAAGGCGGCGACTTGGCGGCTGTCGAGGCATTTCACCTCGAGCACCAGATCGGCCGCAGTGAGTTGGCGCTGATCGAGTGACTGCTGGTGCACATAAATATCGTTAATGTCGTACAGAGGCAGAACCGGCAGCGTAGCCGCCAGGTTTTTCGCGCCCGTGGCCGAGGTGTCCTGCTGTTTCAGCAATTGGAACACCCCGTCTCCGACAAACAGCAGTTGCAGATCCTGTTCGTAGGCGGAGGCGGCCAGCACCGCATCCAGTGATTCCCTGGCAGTCGACTTGCCGTAAGGCGCGTGGCTGCTGACCACCAGAATTTTTTTGGCCTTAGCGCTCATCAGTCACCGAAGGTAATCAGGCGGTCGCAGCGCACGGCCGCGTCCAGCAGCTGTCCCAGGCCGGAAACTTCGAAACCGCCGGCCAGGTTGTCGGCGTCACACCCGTAGCGCTCGGCCTCTTCACCATTGATGATGCCCCGCCGCAGGGCTGAGGCGATGCAAACGACACTGTCTATGGCGTGCGCCTCGATGAGTTGCCGCCAGGCCCGGGGCAAATTGTTTTCATCCTGCGGTGGCGCCGCCAGGCGGGTGGCATTGTGGACGCCGTCGGCATAGAAAAACAGGCGGTAAATACTGTGCCCGCCAGCCAGCGCTGCAGTGGCAAAGCGGTAGGCGCTGTCGCTGGCCTGGGAAGAGTAGGGTGCGCCGTAGATGGCCAGGGAAAAGATCATGGTCGACAAAAAAACAAAAGCCCCGAAGCGAGCTTCAGGGCCTGAAAGCCGGCTTGGGGCTTAAGCCTCAGTCGTCGCCGCCCAGTGCGCCGAGCAGGTGCAACAGGCTGACAAACAGGTTGTAAATATCCAGATAAAGGGCCACACATGCCATGATGTAATTGGTCTCACCGCCGTTGATGATGCGGCTGGTGTCGTAGAGAATGAAACCGGACATCAGGAACACGATGGCGGCACTGATTGCCAGATGGATACCGCTGATATTCACCCCGAAGAAACCGGCGATGAAGGTACCCAGCATGGCCAGCAGCACCACGATCAGGCCGGTGACCAGGAAGCCGCGCATGAAGCTGAAATCCTTGCGCGTGGTCAACACGTAGCCGGACAGGGTAAAGAATACCAGTGCTGTTCCGCCCAGTGCCTGCAACACCACCTGCGAGCCGTTGGCCATGCCCAGATAGTGACTCAGGGTCGGGCCGAGGGAGGCGCCCAGCAGGCCGGTGAAGGCAAATACCACCAGCAGGCCTTTTTCAGAGTTGGCAGTACGCGGCAGTACGAACCATACCAGGGCGATCGCGGCCAGGCTCATGATCAGCGCGGTGCCGCGGCCGATGCCGATGGCCATGGAGATGCCGCAAGTGACAGCGCTGAATGCCAGGGTCGCGGAAAGTAAGATATAGGTGTTGCGCAACACCTTGTTAATTTCCAAACCCCGGGTCGAGGTTTGCGCCTGTGTGTAGAGTTCTTGCATAAGTCAATCTCCGTTGAGTTAGATCCGGAACTGAGCGATCAATGCGCTAATCATACAAACCCAAGCGCTAAAATCAAGACACTTTGCAGTTATTTGTAAGACTCTGGTCCGGCAAAAAAGTTTTACTTTTTAATGACTTAGGATATGTAAGGAAAATTTGTGTGGGAATATTTGCGGGGCCCCCTGCCGGCGTTGGCGGCAGGTTCCGGGCGGCGCCGTACAGGGCCGCGCATCAGGGCCGGTGCGCTCTTTGTAAGCTACTGATTTTAATGCCTTTTATATGGGCAATACGGGCCTGTCGATGGCTATCCGGGGCTTAGCAGGAGTTTAGGCGCCAGGCTGTCGTCCGCCAGGCGTTCGGGGTCCAGCGCGGTGCCTTCGGCGATCAGGCGCTTGCTGAGCATGAACTCCTGCGGCCGATTGACACAGTCGGCGGCAATCAGGCGCCCCTGCTGCAGGTAAAAAGCCACGAAGCTGCGCCCGGCGTTCCTGTCGCCGCGGATTACCACCTGATCGTAGCCCTCGTTCAAGCCGGCAATCTGCAGTTTCAGGTCATACTGATCGGACCAGAACCAGGGCAGGGCGGCATAGGGCTTTTCACGGCCGCGCAGTGACGCGGCGGCGACTTTGCCCTGCTCGGTGGCATTGGGCACGGACTCCAGCCGCAGGCGCCGTTGATAAAGTGCACTGGGGTGATTGCTGCAATCGCCGGCGGCGACAATATCCGCATCGGCAGTGCGGCAGAACGCGTCTACGACAATGCCGTTGTCCACCTCGAGCCCGGCGGCCTGAGCCAGTTCCACGTTGGGCACAATGCCGACCCCGATAACCACCAGGTCGGCATCAAAGCCGCTGCCGTCGGCGCACACCACCCGGCGCACGCGGCTGTCACCTTCGAAGCCGGATACGGCCACACCGGTTCTGATCTGCACGCCCTCGTCGCTGTGCACGCGGGTGTAGAACTCTGACACTGCCGGGGCCGTGACCCGCGCCAGCACCCGCGGCGCCATTTCCAGCACGGTGACGCTCATGCCCAGCTTGTTGAGTACGGCGGCGGTTTCCAGGCCGATATAGCCACCGCCGACAATCACCGCATTTCTGCCGGCGGCGATATCCCGGCGGATTTTTTCCACATCGGCGATATTGCGCAGATAGTGGACGCCGGCCAGCTGTGTGCCGGGCAGGGAGACAGTGCGCACCCGGGAGCCGGTACAGATGGCCAGTTTGTCGTAGCTGAAGATCTCGCCATTGCTGAGGCCCAGGGTCTTGTGAGCGCGGTTGAGGGTGTCGACGCGGGCGCCGAGTTTGAACTCCACGGCCTGTTTTTCATACAGTGCCGGCGGTCGAATCAGGATATCGTCGAGAGCTTTCTCACCGGCCAGCAGCGCCTTGGACAGCGGCGGGCGGTGATAGGGGATATGGGGTTCCTCACCGATGACCAGGATGCGGCCCTGCCATCCCTCCTGGCGCAGGCTGGGGGCCAGCTGTGCGGCCGCATGGCTGGCGCCGACAACGATACAGGTTTCAGACATGGAGCACTCCTCGGGTTTGGTCGCCTGGGTCTAACTGCCTGGGCCAAGCATAGCGGCCTGCCGGCGTCCCAGTACTAGCATTAGCGGCCAGAGCGCTATCATTTTCGTCCATAATGACCTATCATTTTCGTCCTCAGTAGCCATCATTTCAGGCCTCGATCCCCATGTTTCGGTGCAATCCGCTCCATGTCGCTGATATCGGACAGTGAGCTGACACAGCTTACCCGCCGCCGTCTGGCACTGTTGAATACCGTGCTGCGCGAGGAGTGCCCCTACGTGGATCGCGAAGCGCTGGGGCACTGGTGCGGCCTGAACCGGACCTGGTGGGCGCCGGATGCGCAATTGCAGCCGCAGCACTACCTGCGCCTGCTGCAGCAGCTGCATGCCAATGAAGTCCCCAATATCGCCCTGCGCCTGGCTGCCCGCACGCGCCTGGACGGCGCCGGGGTCATGGGTTACGCCATGCTGGCCAGCCCCAACCTCGAGCAGAGCCTGCGCCTGGCCTGCCAGCTGTGCGAACAGACTGCGCACTTTCTGCGCGTCTCTCTGCAAACATCCGCCGGCCCGGGCGCCGACCACGCGCTGATTCAGTGCCGGGTGCTGCCCTCGGGCTCGGCCTATTTCCAGCTGCTGCTGGAGGAGTGGCTGATTGGCATGTGGCGCTATATCCAGGTGCTGCTGCCGGAGGGCGTGGCCGCCTGTGCCAGCTACGCCGAACTCAGTTACGGCGCCCCCTCCTATCACTGGCAATACGAACAGGTGCTGGGCTGCCGGGTGGCCTTTGACCGGCCGCTGGCCTGCCTGGCCATTCCCCAGCAGTGGCTGCATATCGCCATTCGCGGGGGCAATAGGCAGGCCCGCTCGATGTACCAGTCGCAGGTGCAACGGCTGTTGCAGCAGCGCGGTCACAGCGGCGATATCGTCAGTCGGGTAAAGCGCCTGCTGCTCGAACGGCCCAACGACTGCCGCTACAGCCTCGACTACACGGCGCCGTTGCTGTCGCTCTCAGCGCGCACACTGCGGCGCTACCTGGCCGCTGCCGGCAGCAGTTTTCGCCGCGTGTGTTTGGAAGTGCGCATGGAGCTGGCCAGAGATTATTTATTGAATACCCGCCTGCCTGTGCAGGAGATCGCTTTTCAGTTGGGCTATTCCCAGGCGAATAATTTTTACCGGGCGTTTAGGTCCTTTTTTGGCCAATCGCCGCAACACTGTCGTATGACAGCCGCGCTGCCGCCGGCAACAGCGGCCGCTGCGCCGGAAGGGTAAAGCTGCAGCGCAATGCTGCAGCACGGTGACTCACCAGAGAGGGTCGCTGCTGTCGATGCCGGCAGAGGTGCCGAGTACACCCCCGTGGCCGTTGCCGGAATGGTCGCCTGCGCTCTGGCCCGCACCTTCGTTCAACCGGTAGTAAGCCACCAGATCCGCTTCGCCGCCGCTGAGTTCGGTGGACATACCGGCCTGAATTTCAGCCTGTGACAGGGCCCGCTCCCATATGCGCACTTCGTCGATAGCGCCCTCGAAGCCGCGCCTGAGATCGGTTGCCCTGGCGCCGATACGCAGCGGATCGGTCGATGCGACAGGCGCCGGTATACCGGTGCGGATGCCGGCGAGCTGGCCGTCGACATAGAAGGTCAAGGTTCCGGCATCGACCGTGACGGCAATGTGTTGCCAGGTGTCCAGCGCCAGCACCTCGGCATCGGAGCGCATATTCACCTGCGAGTCATTGTTGATCTGTAAGCGCAGGCCTCTGCGCAGGCCGCGGCGCTTGTTCTCGACGTGCAGCGACCAGCCTTCGGCGCCGCCACCGCCGCCGTGATCGAGGATACGCCCCTGGCCGTTGTCACCCCACCCGCTCGGCCTGATCCAGGCGGAAAGCGTAAAGGCGCCAGCGCTGAGGCTCAGGGCCGGCGCAGGCTGGATTTCGACAAAATCGTCGATGCCGTCAAACTGCAGATACTGTTGTGTGGGTGCGGAGACACTGTCACTGACGGTGATCGTGGCCCGGCCGCTGACCGCACCCGCGGTAGCGGTGATCTCATAAGTGCCCGCCGTGGCCCCCGCCGTATACAGACCGCTGCTGTCGATACTGCCGCCCGCGGCC
>JANQMH010000065.1 GCA_028280195.1 Exilibacterium sp. | reverse complement strand
GCGCGCATTTCACGCGCAGGTGCCGGTCTATACGCAGTGGGACGATCACGAGGTGACCAACAACTGGTATCCCGGTGAAATGCTGCTGGACGACGACCGCTATCGGGTCAAGGAAGCCTCCGTGCTCGCCGCCCGCGCGCGCCGGGCAATGTATGAGTGCACACCCATCGGCACGCAGGTCGGAACCCCGCACACGGCGCAAAAAATTTACCGCAAGATTTCCCGCGGGCCACTGCTGGATTTATTTGTGCTGGATCTGCGCAGCTACCGCGGGCCGAATTCAGCCAACCGGCAGGTCGAGCGCAGCCCCGCAACTGCTTTCATGGGCGACGGCCAGCTGCAGTGGCTGCAGCGGGCTTTAAAAGCCTCCCGCGCGACCTGGAAGCTGATCTGCTCGGATATGCCCCTCGGCCTGATCGTCAGGGATGGCGGCAACGCCGAGAACGGCGCCAACGGCGACGGCCCGCCGCTGGGGCGGGAGCTGGAGATCGCCGAACTGCTGCAGTTCATCGCGCGCGAGAACATTGCCAACACGCATTTCCTCACCGCAGACGTGCACTACTGTGCATCCCATTACTACCACCCGCGCCGGGCGCAGTTCAAGGACTTCAAGCCGTTCTGGGAATTTGTCAGCGGTCCGCTGCACGCGGGCACCTTCGGCCCCAATCAGCTGGACAATACTTTTGGCCCCAGCGTGGTGTTCAAAGGCATTCCCGATGACATGCCGGCCAATCGATCGCCGGCAGCGGGCTATCAGTTTTTCGGCATGATCGATATCGACGCCGCCTCGGCCGCCATGACGGTCGGCCACTACGATCGCAGCGGCGCCAGGCTGTGGGAAAAAACGCTGCAGCCGGAAGCGGCTTGAGGCCGCGCTTGCAGCCCCGGCCCGGGATGCCGGCGGCAGGCCCTTACCCCAGGCTGCGGTCCCTACACGGTTCCTACATGGCCTCTACAACGTACCAAAACGGTAGCTGAACTCCGCGCCGTAAAAACGCGGCGGGCCGGCCACGAAAGTGGGATTGCCGAAGCTGCCGCCGGTATTACCCGCGTCCACCAGGTATTCCTTGTCGAACAGGTTGTCCGCAAACAGCGTCAGCGACCAGCTGCCCAGGCTGTCTTCGATTCCCAGCCTGGCATTTACCAGGCTGACCGAGCCCTCGCTGATATCCAGGCCGGCTATGGGGGCGTTCTCGGGCTCAAAGAAAACCTCGGAGCGGTAAGTGTAAACCACCGAGCCCTGAATATTCAGCCCGCGGGTAATGGGAAACGAATAGAACACGCCGCTGCTGGCGGTCCACTCCGGCTGCAGGCGGAAACGGTTGCCGGCCAGGTCACCGTTGGCGCTGTCGTCGTCGATCTCGGCATCGATATAGGCCAGATTGGTAAACAGTTCCAGATACGGGCCGAGCAGAGCGCGCAGTTCGCCCTCGGCACCCACATTGGTGGCGGAGCCGGCGTTGGCGGTAAAGAATTCACCCGCTTCGTCCTGCAGGGTCACCTGGAAGTCGGAATAATCCTGGTAAAAAACCGATGCGGCGTAGCTGAGCCGGCGTTGCAGAGCATCGCCCTTGATGCCGGTTTCGTAATTCCATACCTCTTCGGCCGGCACCTCGGTGACATCGGCGATGACGTTGAGGGAGTCATCCAGGGCTGAGGAGACTTCCAGCACCTCCGAGCGGCGCCCTTTGGCGATGGTCGCATACAGGCTGGTATCGTCATTGATGCGGTAGAGAAGATTGAATCGCGGCAGCACATCGTCGAAGTCGGCATCCGCCTCCAGCTTGGCGCCACCTGTGCTGACGATCGGCAACAGCGGGCCGCCGGAGAGCACGGCGTTTGGCGCTATGGCGCTGTAGCCACTGGTTTTGTCCTCACTGACATAGCGCAGCCCGGCGGTGAGTTCGAGCCGGTCATCGACGGCATAGGTAAAATCGGCAAAAACCGAAAAGGTCTCGTTGTCACCGAAGTTGGTAAACTCGGCCTGGTAGGGCAGCAGTTCGGCGGCGCCCATGGTCAGGGCCGGAGTCAGCAGATTGACAGAGCCATCGGCGTTGATACAGGGCAGGCCGCTGCCGAGTAAACCCAGGCAGTTCAGATAGATGGACTCTTCCGTGCTGAACGGCACACGCTGGCTGCCATCTTCGCTGAAATAGCTGGCGCCGACTATGCTGGTCAGTCTGTCGCCGCTGTGCACGGCGCGGAATTCCTGGCTGAACTGGTCGCCCTCGGCATCTTCGCCAAACTCGAGAAAAAACGCCTGGGTACCGTCGGCGTCAAAGACTTCCAGTGACTCGAAACTGCGGGCTGCGGTAACAGAGGTGAGGGTCAGCCGCTCCGACAGCTGCCAGTTCAGCGTCAGGTTGATATCGTCTACCTCGCGCTCGATACCGAGGTCGGAGCGCCCCAGGGCCTGGCGTGAAAACGGGCTGCCGGCCATCTCGACAAAGCTGAAAGGGCTGGTGCTGCCGCCGGTGGGGGCAAACCGGCCGTTTTTGAATGAGGTCCCCGAATCGTCGTTCTCCTCGTAGCTGTAGATCAGATCTATGGTGAGATCTTCATGCGGCGTAAAGCGCAGCGAGGTGCGCAGGGCGGTGCGCTCTATGGCCTGCATATCGTCCTGGCGGCGACCGTCGGGGTTCTGTGAGCGGGCGCTGCCGGCAATATTGTCGATAAAGCCGTCCCTGTCCCTGAAGCTGAAGGCGAACCGGCCCTGCACCATATCGGTGCCGCCGTTAATATGGCCGCTGGCCGTCCTGGCCGAGTAATTGCCCAGGCCGAGCTTGAGTTGGGATGAAAACGCCTGTTGCGGCCTGTTGGTGATGACACTCAGGGCGCCTACCGAGGCCGCCGTACCGAACAGAGTGGCCTGTGGCCCCTTGACCACTTCTACCCGCTCGATATCGAACAGCTCGAAGTAAGAGCCGCGGGAACGCGATACATCGGCGCCGTTGTAGTACACCGATACCCGCGGCGCGGCCTGCGCCGAACCGCTGTCGGAGGTGATACCGCGAATGACGAAACCGGGGTTGTTGGGGCTCTGCTCCTGTATCACCAGCCCGGGGGTGATTTCCGACAGGACATCCAGTTCGGACACGCCCAACTGCTGGAGAAAATCGCCGTTGTAGGCGCTGATGGTAACCGGCACGTCCTGTATGGACTGGGCGCGCTTTTGCGCCGTCACAGTCACTTCCTCGATCGCCTGGCCAGTCAGTTGATCAGCCGTTGCCAGCGGGCTCAGACCTGCTGCGATCAGCAATAACAACCGGTTTTGTACCGATGTGGACAAATATGTAGGTTTCAGCATAGGTTTTCGATACCTCAGTGCCAGCTTGGGCATATTGTCAGATCAAGCCGCTCGCTTGGCGGCGGAGTGCACAAGGTAATAAAACTGGATGGCAATTTTATGACCCCAAGTGATTAACGGTATCTACCCAGTTCTTTCCACAAACCTGTCCGCGCCCTCCTTGCCGGGGGGGCGGGACATTGTCGTTTCCGGATCGATACCAAAAGGATGGGTTAACGGCGATTACTGCACGGCAGGCATTCGACTTGGGCGACAGAGCACTCTCAGGTTGCCGTCAGACCGAATCGCCGGATGCCGGCTGCGCAGGCGTCCGGCGAGCGAAATAATGAAATAAACGGCGGTCAGTCGAAGCGGTAATGGGAAAATCCAACGGCTGCTGCTGTATATACGCCGGTGTCTGACTTTCACCCGCAGAGCTAATGCCGATCAATATCTTTGCGCTCTCGATCGTTGCGGTGGCCATTTCCGCTACCCACATGCCGATACAGGGCCCGGTCTCTCGCTGCTGCAAAAAAGTCGTGTACCGGCCGCAGCTCCCGGTTTTGCCGGGCGAGCACGGTGGTTGCAGCCGCCAGCACAAATAGCGAGAGCCTGATCGTGGAAAAAGGATTTATTTCCTCTCCAAACACGGATTCGGCAGACCTTGAATGGCAGCTCTGTCAACCTGGATCGCACGCTACTGATCGGCTGTGAGTTTTTATCAATAGTGAAACATCCAAATAATCATAAAGCTGCGGCACCAGCCAGCGATATGTGAAAAACATAGTAGTGTTGTTTTCAAGTCATTGAAATTGGTAGTAATTTGCTTGCGGCTGGGACAATGCAACGTCTGGCATATTTATCCTCTACCGACTTGCGCGCGCTGCGATAACTATTTTCGCGTCACTTAGTATCGATAAACAAAGGCAGGCAGATATGCACCGTTCCGGGTAAAAACCTGCGCAGGTGATCCGGGGAAAAAGTCAGCACGTATCACCAGGTATATTTGCAAATAGACATTTATCAATCCCATTATCCCAGGAGCAGTTCTATGACTTTTCGAAACAGTATTTTCTTTGCGGTTGCTTTGTGTTTTTCGCTGCTGTCGGCTGCAGTAATGGCTGGCAGTGACAAATACGGGAAGAAAGCCACCAAGGATATCGTTGCCGTCGCCGCCAGCAACGATTCGTTTACAACCCTGGTTGCGGCCGTAAAAGCGGCGGGTCTGGTTGAAACACTGCAAAGCAAAGGGCCGTTCACCGTATTTGCGCCCACCGATGAGGCCTTCGCAAAACTCCCGGCCGGAACACTCGAGTCGCTGCTGAAGCCTGAGAACAGGCAACAGCTGGTCGACATTCTCACTTATCATGTGGTTTCCGGCGCTGTATATGCGAAAGATGCCGCAAAACTCAGTAAGGCGGCGACCGTACAAGGCGGCGATATCAAAATTTCTGCTCGCAACAACAATGTCATGGTCGATAACGCCCGCATCGTGGCCACGGATATCAAAGCCTCCAATGGCGTCATTCACGTAATCGACACGGTAATCCTGCCGAAAACCTGATGTTACCGAGTTATGATAAAAGAGCGCTTTGGTCTGTGCCGGCGCTCTTTTTTTATCTCGACCGAAATATCCTTATCGATCAGTTCGCGCTGCATATTAGAAAGCATTGCCGCCAATCGCCCGGTATCTGCCACCATATTCCATCCCAAAGAGAAGATATCCATACAACCCGGAATCAACTGAACCTGGATGCCGAGCAGTGATGCTGGAATCCGAAGGTATCGGAAACAGCTTCTTGTCTTCCTATATTGATGGGTTTTACAATTGAACCAGGTTGAATGCGGGGTTGGATATATCTGCCTTGCCAGCCATGAAAAGTGGCAGTTTAAGCACACCGTTTCCATCGGGTGGATATCCTAGTTCGCTGTGTGGCTTGCCGCTGCGCGTAGCGTTCAATACCTGTGAAAACTATCGGTTATCGAGGGCTTATAATGGGTAAGAAAAAGGACAGAGATATTGAAAAATCATACTCAACGTCAGAGTTTGTGGCTAAATTGCGGCGCTTAGCCGACTCGCTGGAGAGCGGCGAAAAGTTTGAGATTCAGATAGCCGGTGAAAGAATCTATGTCCCTGTTCGCGCTACTTACAATATCGAGCACGAACGTGGAGATTCCGAAGAAGAAATAGAATTTCAAATAACATGGTCAAATGAATAGAAACAAATTGACCCTTGCCTGCAATAATAAGGAGTTCAGAGTCGGGTAAGTATGTAGTCAAAGATGCTCCTTTCGCCATGCTGTTGCGCTTTGCAGTAGCTGTAAATTGGAGCAAGCGTTTCTTGGGTTTTGGGAGGGTGTTTTGTCTAGAGCCTATCTAATAGAAGGGCCGGTTGCAGCAGGGAAGTCGACATTTTCTGAGGGCTTAAGTCAGAAAATTGGTGCCCCCCATTTTAACTTGGATGCCTGGATGACTAAACTATTCAGGCCTGACCGTCCTGCCACCGGAACTATGGAATGGTATATTGAGAGAAAAGAGCGCTGCATTGAACAAATCTGGGATATTGCCCTGCGAGTTCTCAATTCAAAGTGTGATGTCATACTCGAGTTGGGCCTGATTCAGCGCGAGAGCAGGCGAGCTATGTATGAACGTATTGAAGAATCCGGCCATAAATTCCTGGTCTATGTGCTGGACGCTCCCAGGGAGGAGAGAAGGGAGAGGGTGCGACACAGAAACTTTGAGAAAGGGAGCACGTTTTCAATGGAAGTCTCCGATGAAGTCTTCGAAATTGCCAGCAATATGTGGGAAGAGCCGGACAGTATTGAATGCGCAGAGCAGGAGATCGTTTTCGTATCACATACCACGGCTGGATAAAGCGTTGCACCGGGCCCGGTAGTTTTCACAGTTTTGTTGCATATGTCTACACTTCATACGACTTGATAAACCATGGGTTTTGATAAGGCCTTACTCTGCAGCAGCTTGTAGAGGTTTTAGCGCACTGTGAAGACCTCGGGCCAGATGTCTTGGATGGACTTTAGTCAGAGATACTGAGTCACATTTTTGAAAATGACAGAATTTTGTGATGGCGTCTACAAATGCGGTAATGACTGATTCTTCATCAAACTTGTGTTGTTCCAGATGTAGTGACTTGATTTCCAAATGCTTGGCTTTCCGGTGGGCTTTACAATCCATCTGCCCAATAAACTCATCGCGGTAAAGTAGCGGCAGGCAAAAGTAGCCATACTGGCGTTTGGCTGCAGGCACATAACACTCCAACTGATATTGGTATTGAAACAGTGCTTTGAGCCGTTCGCGCTGGATGATACTGTTGTCGAATGGCGAAAGAATCAACATGCGGCTGTTCGATCTGGGGAGGGGGCGTTCGAGTGCGCCTGCTTCGAATATAAATACTTCGCCACAGCTCACTTGTGCCTGCTCTAAAGTGCGCTGCGCCAACCTTTCGTTTATCAAGGCCTTCACGGCTTTGCGCAGTTCGGCATTTCGGCGCTGGTAGGTCAGCCCCTTGAGTGAAACAAGTCCATGGCAGCGCAGTTGTTGATCTACAATGTGCGCCGCAAACTCTTCCATACTGGGCATTTGTGAATTTACATGAGATGGCAGTACCCGCTCGGTTAGATCATAGGTTTTCTGGAAACCTTCGCGGTTACTGACCATTAGGTCCCCTTCCATATACATTTGTTCGAGCGCCTTTTTGGCTGGTTTCCAATCCCACCAGCCCGAACGTTTTTCAGTATTAGCTTCTACATCTCGAGATCGTATCGGACCATCCGAACGTATGCGGGCCAACAGCTCACTCATGAGTTTCTTGTCACGGGTTTTATACCAGTGGGTTTGGCCGCTTTTAATGGCGTGTTTGTAGGGCAGGGAGAAGCGAAAATCGGCGATGGGTAGAAAGGCTGCCGCGTGTGACCAATACTCAAAAATATCTCCATCGACTAGCATTTGATCTGTCATGGCCGGCTTGAAGCCAGGCACCCTGGAGTGAAAAACATGGTAGTGTGCCCGTTCTACAACCGATATGGTGTCGATTTGGACATAACCTATGTGGTTAATCGCCTTACGCGCCCCTGCCAAACCACGCCCATAGGGCTGAGTCTGCAGTAAACCCTGTGCAGCCAGAGCCAGGCGGCGCAAGCGAACCAGCTCTTGCGGGCGTTTGATTTTAATGGTCATACGCCTAGCGCCTCAATAATAAGACCGCCCGGTGGGCGCTTCCCGTAAAACGGGTTATCCGGCACATAGGTAGTTGTGCCCTGCCTGTTCAAATGAATTCTGAATCTCTTTGGTGAAGTCACTGGTAAAAGCTGCTATCGCTGTGAGGTGAGGCACAGTATCGAAAGCAAGAGCGGTAAACGTAGACGAGATAGTTGTGGTGCAACACCATGCAATTTCTTGGTTACTCATGGTGCCTTAGTGTGAGGCGCGCTCGGCGCGCCCCACACAATTAGCCTGTCTGGCTAAAGCGTTAAATAGACAGATTAATTAGGGCTGAAAGGCAGAGAAGAATGGTGTAAATTGATTTTCAGGTTACCCTCTTCATCTTTGATATACCCAAAAGAGTATTCTACCTTCACCTCCTCACCATTAGTTGTGGTGAAGAAATAATTACCCATCGCCATTGCGGAATCGCCATCTGTAACAATACCTTCGTTTTCCCAGCGCACTTTTGTGTAGGGAGCCAATGCAAAGCCTTTGTCTTCGGCTAAATCTTGACCAATAAAGTATGACAGCGCTTCTTTCTTGGTACCACGGAATTGATCAGTCGCCGCCAAGGTTGGCTTAAATAAGACTTGACCGTGATCAAATGCGTAGAACTTGTCCAGATGTTCAATTGCGGCTTTTCTAGCATCTCTTGCTTTGCCAATCTTTACAATGCCTTCGCCCCAGCCTTTTTGTGCTGCTTCAACCTCTGCTGTAGAAATAGCGCCAGCATTTACGTTAAAGGCGGCCGACGAAGCAATCGCCAATGAAATTACCGCTAATTTTTTCATTAAAATTTCCTCAGGTTAGCTTACGTAAGTCAAAATAGGCGTATTCTAGAGTATTTGGATTGTACCTGTAAACCATCCGTATATTAGGAATATCCACATTGAGAATAGACCTATGTGCCTGCCAGGAAGCTGATAAGAGACCACAGTATTCAAACCTGGATCTTCAAAAGATTTTGAAGAAAGTGGAAGATAGCAGGCGGGACAAAGAGGTCTGTCGGGAACACAGGGTCGAGCCTAAACCACAAAGTATATAGGGATAAAGTGCTCGAGGATACCGTGGAGAAAAGTTGTAAAGCCGGCAATTTGCCGTGGCTGCACCAAACCAGGGGTATGTCACCGGTTTACCTGTTTGTGAACTCAAGCAGGCCGATTATATCTGGTGATTGACCTGTACGCCGGCAAGTCGTGGCTTGGAGCTAAGGCGTCGACAAGTCGCTGAAAGGCGACACAGAAAAACGCACACGTTAACTAAGCGATAGGCGCCATAGCGAATATGTACATTAGCGGCACCGCGCGTTTGATCGACCAGAGCAATGCTAACGCTTTGAAAAGTAAGAAGTTACCTTATATGATGCCTTGCATTATGTATCTACAGGGTGAAGAGGTAATAAAATGGGTATATTAGATAAAGCAAAAGGTTTAGCTGAATCTGTTTCTGGAGCAGTAACTCAATTTGATACAGATGAAGCAATTGCGAATACCATCATTAAAGCTGTTGAGAAGCAGGAAAGGGTCAATGCTGTTCTTAAATCAAAGGGTTCAAATTATATAATTGCAGATATAGAGCTGGGTATGGGTATACCACCTTCAGTGACTTTTGGTGTCAGGCGTCTTTCAGATAGCGGAGCCGAACTAGAAAGTGAAGGAAGGGACATAACAAGGCTCTAGAAGCTGTTTCATAACTCTCAGCCGTAGCGAGGCGAGTGATAAACAGCGTTATTTAGCGCCGCCGCAGCAGGTCGAGAGTTATAGTAGAACAAGGACGCGCTAACACAGGTCGTTTAGCTTGGCGTTACGGCACTCGGTCAGGCTTTTAACCGGTAACATCACAAACGGAAAGTCACTGTCACTGGCCGGCATCCGGCGTCAAGGAACGTGCTACTCAGACAGTAAGCGATAGTGACATATATGGTATGCTTGCCGCTGTCTTAACTGGCTCGTTAAGTGAACGTATCTGTGCTGGGTAGAGTTCTAACAAAAAAATTCACGCGACGAGCATATGATCGCGGCGCTGTGTAACTTGGGATCATCATGGCATTTGAAGATAAGTTTAGGTTAAGTAGCCACGCGGTCATTACCAATGCTCGAGGAGAGGTTCTGCTGCTTAAAGCCAGCTATGGTGACAAAAGCTGGGGGTTGCCCGGCGGCGCGCTTGAGCCGGGAGAAACTATACACGAGGCCTTAGAGCGGGAGTGCATAGAAGAAATAGGTTGTGGGGTGAGTGTGAAATATTTGAGTGGGGTCTACTATCACAGCGCCTATAACTCACAAGCATTTATTTTCCGCTGTGAAATTCCACACGGCTCCGGAATCCAGCTAAGTAGCGAGCACACCGAGTATAAATATGCCCCTGTTGAAGCAATGTCTGCCGTCCAACGGCGCCGAATTAACGAGTGCTTAGCATATAATGGTAGCGTAGCCAGTGCTAAATTCTAAGTTACATAACAAGCCTGTGCTATACGCCCCCTCACGGGCGGACAGCTTAAAGCGTGGCTTTTACGGTTCAGGGTGAGACAGATGAGTGTGAATTATAGGCAAGGAAAACGGGATGATTGTCGCCGTATTGCAGAGTTAGACTATATGGCTTCAGGCGGTGCTGTGGAGTATCTTTTTCACGACTTGCTAGCTAACAAGTCCGCATTAGAGCTGGTTTCTGACAGCTTGGAAAAAGATATTTATCCACATACATTCCGTAGCTGTATTGTCGCAGAGTCTAATCAAGGGATCATGGGAATGGCTCTGTCATACCCCGCGCAATTTCATTGTATAACGGATGAGTTAGTGAACTTTTTACCTCCGGACCGTTTACAGAGATTTCGCGAATTCTATTCCGCCAGGGTTGAGGGAAGTTATTTTCTCGATGCCATATGTGTTGATGAAAAATACAGAGGGATAGGTATCGGTAAAACACTATTAGAGCAAACAAAAATAAAGGCAAACCGTGAAGGTTACAATGAATTGAGCCTTATAGCATTCGCTGATAATACGAGGGCCATCAGACTTTATGAAAAGCAGGGATTTAAGCGCGTTAAACATATTGAATTAGAGCCCCATGAGCTAATTCCACATGAAGGAGGCTGTGTGTTGATGAAGTGTGCGTTATGAAAGAGTCATATAGCAGGTTTGTCAACTTCGCACCTCCGGCGCCGGACCACTAAAAGCGTGGCTTTACCACAACGCGGCCGCATACAAACGTGTTGGGAAAAATTAAAATACTAAAAACCGCAATATTCATTTTAGCATTGAGTGGGGCAACTATTAAGTGGGTCAGCTATGACAAAAGCGGGTGGCTACTTGGAGTAAAGCCCGGAAGCTGTTTCATCACTCTCGACCTACTGCGGTGGCGCTAAACAGCGCCGTTTACTGCCAGTTTTCAGGCACTTTTTACGGATTGCGGGGAATGCAGCTGGCAATTATAAGAACTGATTTGCGAAACTGACTGGCGGCCTTATAACGCCTGGCTCAAATCTGTTAAGATGAAGCGGTTATTTTGCGTGGCGTGGAACGATATATGAATTTGACTGCATCACTATGTGAACTTTTGGCTTGTCCGCTGACTGGCAAGCCCCTGCAATTGGTGGGCGGGCAGCTGCAGGTAGACGGTGCTGCGCAGCGCTATCCCGTGATCAATGATATTCCCTGGGTTTTGCCCAACCCCGATCATTCGCTACTGGATTGGGGGGCCAAGCTCAATCATTTTAATCAAGTGTTGCTGAGCGAAATTAGCGCCCTGGAAGCGGAGTGTCAAAAAGCCCAGGGCCCTACCCTGGACAGGCTCGAGCGTCTGCTGGCGGCGAAAAAACGGTTTTTACGTTGCGTCGGTGAACTATTGCTGCCAGTGGTAAGTGCTCGCGTCGCCCAGAAGCCTGTTTATGATGCGCTTAGAGACCGGGCGCCGAGCACCCAAAATCTGCTCAGCTACGAAGCCAATCTGTATCGCGACTGGGTTTGGGGAGAGCGGGAAAACGCCTTGACGAAAGACCTCGTATTGGCCCATTTGCAGCCACAGAGCCCCGGAAACCTGCTTGTGCTGGGGGCCGGCGCAGGCCGCTTGGCATTGGATTTACACTGTGAATTAGAGCCAGACACTACCGTTGCCACTGATATCAACCCACTGTTAATGATGTGTTTCAAACATCTTTTAGACGGTAAAGAACTGCGTATCGACGAGTTCCCGCTAAATCCACGGGCCAGTGAATTTGTTGCGGTGGAGCATCTGATCAAGGGTCTGCAATGGCCGCAGAAGTTTCACTTGCTGTTCAGCGATGCCACCAATCCCGCGTTTCAGCCAGAAGCCTTTAATACCGTACTCACACCATGGCTCATCGATATTCAGCCGCTGGCATTCGGGCGGTTTTTACGGCAACTGAATCAGTACTTGCCGGAGGGGGGGCAGTGGATTAATTTTGGCAGCTTGGTATTTAATCAAAAGCGTGATCTGCACTGCTACAGCATTGAGGAGGTAAAACAGCTTGCCGAGGCGCACGGTTTCAATATTCTGGAACTGAAAACCCATGAGATTCCCTATTTAAAATCCCCCTATAATGCCGGCTATCGAATGGAGCACGTATGGACTTGGCGGGCACAAAAGGTCGCAGCAGTAAAGCCCCTGCACAACCCGCAGGCGATGCCCAACTGGATACTCGATATCCAGCAGGCTGTTCCGAAAACTCAGTACTTTCGAAATTTCAGTATTACCCACCGGGTCTATGCGCAATTGGCCGGCGAGGTTGATGGAAGAACTTCCATTGCCAAGATTGCCAAAAAAATGGCAAAGCAAAACAATATGGATGTGAAAGAATCGGAAGTCTTGGTGAAGAACTTTTTCAGTGATATCTTTTTGCAGTCGGGCTGAGCAGTTACTGCCGGGAATTTGCACGCAACGCTGGTAGTTTGAGTTTGGCGCACCCTGCAAATTCATTGATTCCGCGGGCCTTATTTTGGTGCCGCAGCATGGGCATACCACTCGAAGGATCGCACTGGGCTGTCAGTTCATATGGCGGTCATTTTTTGCACTGTTAGATCTCCGCTCTTCTCTTCCAGGCGCTAAATACCGCCATAGCCATATAGGTGTAAGTGCCGCTGTTGCAGTGGCGTCCATCAAGTCGCTCTTCATGGTACTAAAACCCGAATGCCCTTATCGCGATAAATTACATGCAGCGCCGCATTGCCTGTTGTGTCGTTTCAAGCAGTTCTGGTAGCATTCCAACTAGGCCATATAATAATAAATTAATATTGTAATACAAGAAGACTTATGCAAGAATTGCCAAAATCATAAGTCAGCCCGGTCCTCGCACAGAGCTGCGGCTGATCGATAACGCTACAAAGTATAAAAGAGAAAATAAGCGAGAGGAGCGACGATGATGAGCATCAGCTTAGATGCGGGAGTGGCTGCGCCGCACGCCCATAGGGATCGGGCTGTCGGCCCGGCAAAGAGTTTGGCATGGAGAAGGCGGCCAGTACGGAAAAGTAAAGCCTTCAACTACTACTTGCGCAGCCATTGTTCACCTTTGATTTTAGCCAGTATTGCACTGCCGTTTGCCGCCGCCCCGGCAGCTCAGGAGACGGGAAACAGCGGCAGTGAAAGTATCAACGACACGATAATGGAAGAGATTGTCGTCAGTGCCACACGGCGTGCGCTGCAAAACGCACTGGATATCAAACGCAATACCACCGCCATTGTCGACGTTCTCAGCGCCGGCGATATCGGCGATATACCCAGCCTTTCGGTGGCTGAAGCGCTCGAGGGCATTACCGGCGCATCGGCCCATCGCCTGAAAGGCAGCGGCTCCCAGGTGTCTATCCGCGGGCTGGGCCCGTTTCTGGGTTTTTCGACATTCAACGGGCGGGAAGTGACTACCGGCTCGGCCGATCGGGCGGTGAATTTCCAGCAGTTTCCGGCCGAACTGATCAACACCATCACTATTTATAAAACCCAACAGGCAGACCTGGTGGAAGGCGGCACCTCGGGTATTGTCGAGTTGCAGTCGATTCGCCCGCTGGACTACGGCAAAGAGGCGATGTCGGTCGAGTTTCGGGGAAAATACAATTCCCATGCCGCGCGGGTGGACGGCAACGATGGCATCGGCGCGCGCGGCTCCTTTACCTTTGTCGACCAGTTTGATACCGATGCGGGCCGCCTGGGCGTATCTTTCGGCTATGCCCGTTTCGATTCCGGTAACCCCGAGGAAAGCTATTTGACCAGTTCCTCATTTCAGCTCTGTGATGCCAGGGTCGACCGCGGCAGCAGTCGCTGCCAGGCCTACGATCAGCAGGACCAGGCGGATGATCTGGCCGCCGGTGATGACTCCGCGGAACTTTACTTCGTGCCGAAT
Source organism: Exilibacterium sp. (assembly GCA_028280195.1). Classification (GTDB taxonomy): domain Bacteria; phylum Pseudomonadota; class Gammaproteobacteria; order Pseudomonadales; family Cellvibrionaceae; genus Exilibacterium. Next base: position 85,145 of record JANQMH010000065.1, on the reverse strand, counting down.
TCCATCAGCTACCGAACCCAGGACGAAGAGGAAAAGCGCGATGCGATTATCTCCACCATTCAGTGGGTACCCAATGACCAGTGGGAGATCAATGCCGATGTGCAGTGGTCGAGCAAATACTACGAGGAGGATCGTCACGACTTTACCATCGACGATGCCAGGCGCGAACACAGCAACGTTTCGGCACGCGACAACTATGGCCTGCTGAATTATAGCGGTGTATCGAGAGGTCGGGTCACCGGCGAATTGTATCGCAGAGATGAAGATTATCGCGGGGGCGGTCTCAATCTCACCTGGCGGCCGTCCGATACCTTGTCACTGACGACCGATCTGTCTTTTGCCAACACCCAGCGCGATCGCGTAAGGCGCGTTGCGCGCTTCAGATCCGATTATTTTGCCTACAACTATACCGCCAACAGCCTGGTACCCTCAATTACCTTTGACACCACCATGGACGAGTCGCCCGCCGGCACCACGCTGGATACCAGCTTCGATGTCAGCGATCTGGCCAGCTTTGATCGCAGCGGCGATGCCGATCTGCGCAGCAGGTTGACCAATCGCGAGGACGATATCTGGGCGCTGCGGCTTGACGGCGAATACCGGCTGGACATCGGTTTTGTCGACAGCGTCAAAGCTGGAGTGCGCTACTCCGAGCGCCAGCGCATCACCAACAATGAAGACACCCGCACCATGCGCTACGATGAGATCAACGAGGTTTACTGGGGTGGTACCTCGTCGCGAGATGAACTGATGGCGCTGGCGCAGAACACCTGCGCGAATAGCCGCTTTCCCAACGACGATTTTTTTGGCAGCGATGACGGCGGCCCCAATGTCGGCGGCTCCTTCGCCACTTTCGATACGCTCTGTGTCATTCGTACCCTGACCCGGGGCGATAACCGCAGCCTCCCCGACGAGGATCGGCGCGGTACCAACGATATCGATGTCACCGAAGAGATTACGGCTGCCTATGTGATGGCCAATTTCAGCACCGAGCTTGGCGCCATGCCGCTGAGCGGCAATTTTGGCCTCAGAGTGGTGCAAACGGATGTGACCTCCCTGGGTTTGAGAGGCACCTTCGATGTCGTGGAGGACAATACCGATCCGGCCAATCCAACTTACCGTGTCGAAGCCGGCGACGATTTCACCCGGGTAAAATTTACCAACTCCACCACTGAGTACCTGCCGAGCGTCAATGCCATCTTTCAATTGCGGGAAGATATCCTGCTGCGCACAGCCGCATACCGGGCGATGAGCCGGGACAATATCGAGTTGCTGGGCGCGGGACGCAGTTTTGGCAATATCGACGAGGACCAGGACTACGCCTCGCCCGAGGAGGCCCTGCAGGGTGAACTCGATACCGCCTCCGGCGGCAATCCCGACCTCGAGCCGCTAATGTCCTGGAATGCGGATCTGTCGCTTGAATGGTATCTGAACGAGGATACCGCTGTTTCCGCCGCGGTGTACTACAAGTCTTTCGAGGCGGCCACTTTTCCCTCGATTGTAGACGAAACGATAGTGGTGAACGGTGTCGATGTAGCCGTTGCCACCACCAAGATTGTCAACGTCGACGATAAATCCGATCTCCTGGGTTTCGAGTTGACCGCCCAGCATGCTTTTACTTCGCTGCCGCAGCCCTTCGATGGGCTGGGGGTGAAACTGACTTACAACTACGCCGATACCAATTTTGAAACACAAGACCCCATCCTCGGCGATGCCCTGCAAAGTGACGGCAGTGTGTTACCGGGATTGGCGGAACTCGAGCCGGCCAGTATTTTTGGCCTGTCGGAGCATACCGGATCGCTGAAACTGTATTGGGATATCGGTCGCTTCCATGTCAGTGCGATTACCAAGTATCGTTCGGAATACTTTCAGCCCAACGCCGGTACGCCCCGTGCCAATCGCTGGATAGATGACTTTACTCTGCTGGACCTCGCCGCCAGTTACCGGGTCAACGACACCTGGAAGTTGAGGGCCACAGTGCAGAATCTGCTCGACGAGCCTCAATCCGGGCAGCGCGGTGCGCGCAGTGGCTCGACCACCCTGTGGTCGAGTACCGGTCCGAAGTTTGAGTTGTCAGTCAATGGGAGCTTTTAACAATATTTCAACAGCCTTTTAAACGACACCCACAGCAAGGATAAGGACGATGAGCAGGCAGATAGGAGTGTTAGTCATATATATGAAACCGGTATTTTTATCGCTTGGCGTGTTCTGTTCACTGCTGTTCAGTGTCTGCGCCGCGGCGCTTACGGTGACAGCCAGCTCGGACGACGGGCACGGGCCCGAAAATACCATTGATGGCGACTTGTCTGCCGAGTCGAGATGGTCGGCCCGGGGCGACGGCGAGTGGATCGAATATGACCTCGGCGCAGCCGAAGTGCTGGACGATGTTCAAATCGCCTTTCACAAAGGGGATCAGCGGGTAGCTTACTTCGATATCCAGGTCGCGCTGAGCCGCGGCAGCTGGTCAACCTTGTTGCCCGGCGGCGCCAGCAGTGGTACGACTACGGCGCTACAGCGGTTTGAGCTGGCGGATCAGAGTGTGCGTTATGTTCGCATCGTCGGCCGGGGCAACAGCATCAACGATTGGAACAGCCTGACGGAAGTGGTGTTAAACCTGGCCGGTGGATCTCCGCCGCCGGCGGGTGGTGGTCTCGACCCGAATCTGCCGCCGTCCGGCAACTTTGATCTGAACCACTGGAAACTGACCCTGCCGGTTTCCAAAAATTTCTACTTCGGCTCGGGGGGTTCTTCCGCAGCGGAAATACTGCCTGATGGTGACGGCGCCTCTGCCATACCGATCAATGACGGCTATGCGGACCCGGCCTATTTCCATACCGGCAGCGATGGCGCCATGATTTTCCGCACGCCGCTGTCGGGTGGTGCCACCACTACCAATACCAGTTATGTCCGTTCGGAGCTGCGCGAACTCTACAACTGGCAGTCGGGCCAATCCACCTCAACGGCAAACTGGCATAACGAAGGTCGCCATATCCTCGAGGGCACCTGCCGGGTCGATAAGTATTACGCGGCTGATCCGCAAACCGTTGTCGGACAGATTCACGCCAAGAATTCCAACAAGGCGCTGGTCAAACTGCAGTGGGATGGGCCGGCAAAAAAAGTCAGGGCAATCATCAACAGAGACCCTGTCAGCGGTAACCCATTCAGCCTTAAGTTCGAGGAGGTGGGAACGGCCCGCTTTAGTTACAGAATAATGCTCGAAGACAACAGGATTACCCTGACTGTGGGAAATACCACCCACTCGGTTACCTTTGGCCAGGGTGGTATGAGCGCCAGCTGGGACGATTACCAGTACTACTTCAAGGCGGGCAATTACGCTCAGGCTGACAAGGACTCCGGCGGCCTGTTTGAAGTGCACTTCTACAGCCTCAGCGTGAGTCACTCGCCCTGACCGGCAAGACCGGCCATGAAACAATACGCTGTCAGGCGACGTGGACTTTACCGAGCCTGTGCTTATGACTTTTCATCAGCGACAGGCTGGCCTGGTAGGATCGCTCCGGATCTGCGGCCATAATGGCCTCGTAGATGGCGCGGTGCTCTTTCAGACAGACACCGCCCTCTTTAGAGGAAAATTGAAAAAACCACTTGAACACCGTCGCCAGTACATTGCCGAAAGGCGTATAGAAACTGTTGCCGGTAGAGATAAAAATCGTGCGGTGGAACTGTGTGTCGATATCGACCCAGGCACTCTGCTCGAAGTCCTCGGCGATGGCACACATTTTCTGAAATATCGCCGTCAGCTGAATGCGCTGCTCTTTGCTGGCATTGGTGGCGGCCAGGGCTGAAGCGTGAGGTTCTATCGCCCTGCGCAGTTCCAGAAACTGCAGATAAATGTCTTCGGTAGTCTCCATGCCCTCCATCCACCCGAGCAGTTGCGGGTCGAGGAAGTTCCAGCTGGCCTTATTGCAAATACGGGTTCCCACTTTGGGTTTGGACTCCACCATGCCCTTGGAGCTGAGCAACTTGATGGCTTCCCGCAGCGCCGTCCTGCTGACACCAAACTGCTCGCAAAGCACCAACTCTCCCGGAATAATCGACTCTTCCTGCAGCTCGCCGGAAAGAATTTTAACGGCGATCTCCCTGGCAACCTGTACATTGAGACTGCGGGTTGCGCCGCCGATAGTATTGAATGTCGTGGACATGAGCTTCTTAGCCAAAGGTCATACAATATAGGCAATTATACCGGCGGCTGACGCATAAAGGGAGCGCTGATTGCGCCTGATCGTAAAAAGTGCGGTTCAAGGCGCTAGCTGGCCGCCGTTTACATCCAATATCTGGCCGGTGATATATCCGCTCAGTGCGTGAGAGCCGAAAAACAGAAAGGCAGGGGCGACTTCCTCTATGCGGCCAAAGCGTTTCATGGCGATGCTGTCGGCGATACTGGCCTTCAACGCGTCGCTTTTATCGTCGTGAAAGGCGGTGTCGATGGTGCCGGGAGCGACGATATTGAAGCGGATATTGTCGGCGGTGAACTCTTTGACCCAGTTGCGGTGAATGTCGTGAAGCCAGGCTTTGGAGGCGGCGTAAATGCCGGCCCCCACACCACCGCCCTCGCGCGCGGCGATCGAGCCGGTGCTGATCACCGATACGGTTTCACCGCTGCGGGCGGCGGAATCCCTGAGGTGGGGAATGGCATATTTGGTAGTCATCAATACCGATCGGGCATTCAGGTCCATGACCCGATCGTAAAATTTGTCGTCGATATCCTCGAGTTTGCAGCGGCCGCCGAGGCCGCCGCTGTTATTGATAAGGACATCGAGGCCGCCGAAGCGGGCAACGAAGTCATCGACCAGCTTTTTGCACTCACTGCTTTGTGTCAGGTCGGCGCGAAAAAAAGCCGCCTCACCGCCTTTTGCTGCCAATTGGGTAATAATACTGTCGGTTTGCGGTCCATTGGTGCGGCCGTTGATGCCAATTCTGGCTCCTTGAGCGGCAAAGGCCAGGGCTGCCGCCAGGCCTATCCCGGCTGTCGATCCGGTAATTAGTACGCGTTTGCCTTTGAGATCATCGAACATGGTGGGTTCCCGTAGCGCAGATCATATTGAATCAATATGTCATACAATAATATATATGCACATAGAGATCAATGAAGAAATTGCGCGGAAATCAAGCTGCTGATGGGGCCGGGATATGCCGGCTCAATCAGCAGCTAGCTGTGAATTCCGGGTTATATACTCAGCTTTGGCATGGCCTCCGGCGGCATGATGGCGCCCCTGTGCCGGATGACGGTACCGGCGATGCGGTGGCCGAGTGCTGCGCTTGCCTGCACCTGGTGACCGCCTAAACGGCCCGCCAGATAACCGGCGCTGAAGGAGTCGCCGGCGGCACTGGTGTCTATGATCAAATCGCCGGCGACCGCCGGCGGTGCCACACTGGCGCGCCGGCCGCCGGCGTCGATCAGGCAGGGATCGGCGCCCTGCTTGATGACAATCTCCTCGACCCCCAGGGATTTGCAGCGTGCAAAAGTCTGTTCACTGGCGTCGTCGCCCCACAGCGCCACCTCGTCGTCGAAAGTCAGGCAGGCGATGGTAGTGAGTTGCAGCGCCCGGCGATAATACTCTTGGGCGGAGGCTGTATCCGGCCACAGCTTGGGGCGGTAGTTATTGTCGAAGACTATGCCGGCACCCTGTGCTTTTGCCGCGCCCAGCAGCTCGAGTAATGCTTCCCTGCCTGCAGTTGGCAGTATGGCCAGTGAAATTCCCGACAAGTAGAGATAGTCGAATTTCTTCAAGGCGGCGAGGCGGGTGTTGAATGCGCTGTCGGCAAACAGTTCCCTGGCCGCCGACTGACTGCGCCAGTAGTGGAAATACCGTTCGCCGCTGTTATCCACCTCAACGAAGTACAAGCCGGGAAGTCTGTCGTCAATGCGGCGAACGTAGTCGCAACAGATGTTTTCGCTCCGCCACTGATCCAGCATGGCCTGTGAAAACTGATCCTGCCCCAGGGCGGTGATATAGTGGACCTGATGAGCGTGCAAAGACTGCAGGCGTGCCATATACAATGCGGTGTTGAGGGTATCGCCGGCGAAACTGCGGTGCAGTGTGTCGCTGCTGCCCTGCCGCAGTTCCACCATACATTCGCCGATAAATCCAATACGCGGGATGGCGCTGCGCTCAGCTGTCATAAGTGAAAGGCCTTGGCATAAACAGGTCTCGCTATCGTAGCATACTTATTCCGGCAGTTATCATCGTGCCGCCCATTAACAGAAACAGTGCCGTTTCCGGCCCTGCGCCTGCCGGCAGGCATAACAGGCCGGTTGCGGTGCCCGTCAGTATCAGCAGTCTGCCCAGGTAGAGACCCTGGCGTGTATCGGCGCCAGCCTGCTCAGACGCTGCCAGAGGGCGGCGCAGGTTCATAGTGAAGCGGGCCAGCTCGCGGCCCCGCCGGCTTTTTAGCGGCGCAAACCACAGTTGGCTGAGGCAGAAGTAGCCGCCCGTTATCAATACCTGCGCGGCAACGGTGGCCGCCACTCGCAGGTCGATGGTTTCGCGGGCTGTCAACGGTTGTTCACTGATCAGCGAAGTCACCCACGACAGCGGAAAGGCGAACTGCATAAACAGTGAAACACCCAGCCCCACCAGCACGGTGCTCCACCCCGCCCAGTCCGGGGTGCGCCGGATCACCACAGCGAGCAGGGCGGGAATGGCCAGCGGCAACTGCAACAGCGCGCCGAATAACATCATCAGGTCGAAAAAACCAATACTCTCTATGGCGCTTAACAACAGCGCCGTTGCCGTTGCCGCCAGGCCGCTTGCCAGCGTTGCCAGTTTGCCGGCGCGCAGTAACTGCGGCTCGGAAAAATCCCGCCGCCTGCAGCCCTGGTAGACATTGCGAACAAAGATACCGGCATTGCGATTGAGTGCCGTGGTCATCGGCGAAATAGTCGCCGCCGTCATGGCGGCCATAATCAGTCCCACGGTACCGGGCGGCATATAGTGGTCGACGAAGTACAGGTAGGCGGCGTTGCCGGCGCTGCCCCCCAGGTTTGGGTAGAGTGTCTGTAGCTGTGCGTTATCGATGGCTGCTACCCAGGGCGGGATAAACCAGAGCACCGGCCCCAGCAGAAACAGCACGCCGGCCAGCCGCGCCGCCTTCTGTGCCTCTGCCTCGTTGCGGGTTACCAGAAAGCGGTAGCAGGTAATGGCATTGTTGGTCGACAGGGTCTGCTTGGCCAGCATTGCGGTGACCCAAAACAGAAAAATGCTGCTATGGTTGAGGTTGCTGCCGGTAATAAAATCCGTGGGAAACTGAACGGTGAGTGCGCCCGGGCCGCCGGCCTGGTAGAGCGCAAAGCCGCCCGTTACCACCGTGACCGCCAGCAGCATAACCAACTGCACCACATTGGTTGCCGAAACCGTCCATGAGCCGCCGCTGATGGCGATAAAGGTAACCACAACCCCGGTAGTGACAATGGTGGCGCCCAGCGATATGCCGAACAGCGCCGCGGCGAAAATCGCCAGACCGTTGAGCCAGAAAGCCGCCGACACCGTCGATAGCGGAAACTGCAACCAGGTAAAAAGCTGCTCTGTCGGGCGGCCGAAGCGCTGCCGTATGACCTGCATCGGCGTTTCGACCCGCAGCTTGCGATAGCGCGCAGCGAAATAGCGCGCGGCGATAAAAAAGCCGAGAGCATTGCCCCAGAACAGCGCCAGTACGGCGATGCCGTCCTCATAGGCTTTGGCCGCGGCGCCGGTAAATGTCCAGGCGGAAAACTGGGTCATAAACGCGGTGGCGCCCGCCATCCACCACACCAGAGAGCCGCCGGCATTGATAAACTGACTGCTGTCGGTCGCAAAGCGGCGAAACCCCAGTGTCGCCGCCAGGATAAACAGGAAATAGGCGGCTAATACCACGCTGTCGACTGTGGTCACAGGCTGCCCCGGCTCTCAGATTGGCCGAGCCGAATGGCTGTCAGCGGATGATGAAATTGCCGCTCTGCGCCAATGAGCAGACCAGATAAGCGCCCGCCCTGGAAAATTCAATGTTGTTGCCGTTCAGGCTAATGGATTTAACCGGGCGCTGCGGCCAGCGGATTTTAACGGTAGTCTCAGCCTCCAGCTCAATGGCGCCGCTGTAACCGGACTGACTGTATTCCACCGCCATGGATACCGGCTTTGAGGTCTGCAGATAAGTTTCGCCGGCATAGCGGATAAAGGTACCCTGCTGGGCGGCGAACTGGCGCCTGCCCTCGGGAGTCAGGCGCGCCCAGGCAAACTCGGCGTCGCTTTCGAGTTCTTTGACCGCGAGCGTAGCGTTGCCTGTCTGCCTGAAAAATATATCGCTCCCGCCAGCGCCTTTGACTGCAGCGGCGAGGTAGTTGTCTGTTGTCAAGTCGACTATCTCGGGTGGGGTATCGCCGTCGCCCATCGGGTAGAGGAGAAAAGCGAACAGCGCCTGTTCGGCCCGCTTCTCCAGTTTCAGCAGCGGTGTGGGGCGATAGTCACTTTTTATATAAGTGCTTTCGCCCTTTAGGATATCGATACCGGCGCCCTGATGCAGCGGATAGCTCAGGAGTTTTGCCTTGGCTCCGTATTCATCGGCGGCATAGTGCCATCGATAGCCCCCGTCGCTGCCGGCCTCGAGTTCGGCGCGGCCGCCGTGAAAATACAGCTTGAATGTGCCATCGCGTTTGTTCTCCGTGCTGACCTCATCGATAACCAGAAAGTATTCGTCTTGTACAAAGGCGATGGCGCGTTTTGCACTGCCGATGATGTCCTGCAGGTACTGCCGGAACGGCGCCTGTTTTTGTTCATAGTCAAAGAAAGACGTATTCAGGCGATACTTCGACACCGGCGGCTGATTTTCGACGCGGTCGGCAAGCGGGGTATCGTTCAGCGTCAGAGTGTTGTGCGCCTGCGGCTGCCGATACCACTGGTAGCGGATGTCCTCTCCATAGCTCCTTCTGCTGTAACCGCTGTCGCTGGCCATCATCTGCCCTTTGGCATAGAGGATGAAGCTCAGGTGGTCGTGGTGATCGTGGTTATCGGCATGGGGGACACCGTGAAACAGCAGGTACATCTGCTTGCCATCGCTGTCGAGCCACTGGTTGCGGAAAACACTCTGGCCGCCCTGCATGAAAATGGTCGGATCGACAGACGGCGGGCTGCTGTCGATATCCGGATCGTAGGTGAGCAGTTCGTAGAGTTCCTTGGGGTAATCCCAGGAGGCGCCGGTATAGTTAAAACCGCTTTTCTTTTCCATGCGGGTAAAAGGTTCGAAGTCAGTGTTTTCATACCCCCACTGTAATATCTCACCAAAGGGCACATCGGGGTTTAAGCGGGAGCGGTAAGACATATAGGGAGCCGCCACCATCTGGGTGGGTACGGGGCGGATATAAGAGTCCTCGATATTCATCATCCAGCCCCTGCCGTTGCGGGCAATCAGGCCCCACTCCATGGAGGGTAAAAATGTCTCGAACAGATTGACCCCGGAAACATTCCGGTAGTGGTAGAGATAGGGAACGTAGTTGAGCCATGAAAACACATAGTACTGTGCGCCCTCGCGATAAATACCATCGGCGCTGAAATGATAGGCTGTATTGCGGTTGGCAGCTTTATGCGCGTGCACCAGCCAGTTTTTTGCGTTGGGGTGATCGGATAGCGTCAGGGCCAGAGTGGCCAGCCCCCAGGCCGGTTTTGACAAGTGGTTGTGCGGCCGGGCGGCCCAGCTGTCGAGGTTTTGATAGGTATATTCCGCCTCTCTGATCAGCCGTCGCCTGATTTCCCTGTCGTCTGCGGGGTCGAGAAATGGCTGGATAAAATCGTAGGCCGCGGCCAGGCTCTGGTTCCAGACGCCGCGATATATCTCGTCCACGCCTTTGTCCACGCCGCTTTTTCTCGGGTCCAGCTGATAAACCGGACCGTCGTAAGCCCGCAGAAGGGACTGTCTGGCGCGGTCGAAGTAGCGCTGTTTTGCTTGCGCATTTTCTTCGAAAAGAAACATGAAGGCATTGTACAGCGCTATCTGCGTCATATCGCCGTAGTATTGGTGAACCCGTTGTTTGCCCGCGGATTTTTTTACCGGCGACGGCAGCGGCAGGGTCAGATAGCGGTGTTCCCTCACCGCTTTCCAGTAGCTGCGCGCCGTGTCGTCTTTGCGGAATCGCGCTTTCAGGGTGTCGACTTCGGACAACTTGAACCACAGCGATGGATGCGTCTCCGTATCCGGAAGTACGGCCTGCTCGGCAACGCGAAATCCGGAATAACTGTCGTGATTCGCCCCGCGGTAGTCGGCGCCGGCCGACACCGCCGCACAGCAAAACAATCCGGCCAAGCCGGTTAGACAAGTGCGGGCAAGCTGTTTTGCCACTGTTGTTGAGATCATGATTTTTCCACCGAAAACATACCCTGCCAAGTGTAAGTGTTGCCGCAAAACAACGCGCTGTTATCGGCACCGTTTGCGGATTCAGGCTGATTGCTGACCATAATGGTGTAGCTTTTTCCCGATCTGGTGTGTATTCGCACCACCGAGGCCGACTGATCGTGGCCGACAATCTCGATACGGCTGATTTGGCCGCGGGCATCAGTGGATGCCTCAGTGGCCTCGTCAAAGTGACCGTGGGTCTCGTAACTGCTGGCAAACAGCTGATCTTTGCTCTCAGTGCGGACGAGCAGCAGCGGTTCACTGCGCAGATTGAAATCCGGATCATTGGCTCCGGTGCGGGCCATAATGATCTCTCCGCCGCCAGGCAGCGCCGTGGTTAGGGAATAGTAACTGTGTCCCATCAGCCATGACACGGATGCCGATCCCCGGGTGGCATCGATCCTGCCCCGGGCCAGCTCCCAGAGATGCTGATAGCCGTTGGACCTGCCCAGCGGGGATAACTGTTCGCAGCTGTGATAGGCGAAGTCCGCAGCGATGAACTGGCCGCGGTAGTGGACCGGGTAATCGTACTGGTGCCGGTCGCGACTGCTTAGGCGAAATAAATCCACTAATACCGGGCTGGCACTCTCATGCAGGGATAACAGCAGTACCGTGCGCTGCATATCCACCCCGCTGTAATAACCCCGCGCCAAAGCGCTGACACCCTGGCCGTCGGGGTGCTCGGTAATAAAGAAGTGCCGCGCTCCCCAGTTTTGCTCGGCGCGGGCGGTCTCGCCCTGGTGCTGGCTTTTGCCGTCGACGACAACGGTATTGTGAGCGATGGTCTGCTTGCAGTAGCTGGTGTTTTCCGCTACGTAGCGACCGCCGAATTTGGCCTCGATATTTACCCAGCGCCCAAAGCCGTAGTCGTGCAGCACCTCCTGCCCGCGGTTGAACCAGCTCAGGTGCAGGCCATCGAAATGGCCGTGGTCGAGGGCGCTGTGGAGCGTGTGATCGCTGCCGTGCTGGCCGAACCAGAGCAGCGCCATATGCATATCCTGCTGCCTGTCGATCTGGCGCAGTATGCCCAGCCCGCCGCGATCGCCCTCGGGCCCGTCTCTCAGCAGTAAACTGCTCCAGTTGCTACCGTCGCCGCGGTCTGTGGACGCCGCTTTGGACAGTGCCATACCGGCGGCGCTGATCCACACGCTGTTTTGTCGCCGCGCCATATCCACCAGAGTACTGTCTTGCCGGTAGCGCCCGTAGCAGATGGCGTTGGCAATCAGTACGCCTTCATCGCCGATACTCATGGAGCGCGAGGCGTCGTTCAATGCCGGCAGCGTGCCGTCGGGGAAGGCCGTTGCCATTAAGGCGAAGCAGGAGCGGCGCACGATCTGGTCGCGGTAGTCGTAGATGCCCAGTTCCGGCTGGCGCCTGGCAATGGCCTCGGCGAAAAGCAACAGCGGCCTGATGGCAAAGCGGTGGTAGTAAGGCCCCTCCATATAATAGCCGTCGGGTGAAAAAAGCCGGGAGAGTTGCGCCAGAAAGCCGCCGCTGGTGCCGTCACCTTTGAGGCCGTAGATGGCTTTATCGACCATGGACGAATCGTTTATGGCGTAGCCGCACAGCCCGACCGCGGCCACAAACCAGATGCCGTGATTGTGGACGATGTCGAAATCGTGGCGGTAAGTCCGGGTAAAAAGTTCTGCCATGGGCCGCAGCAGCCGGTTTTCAATAAGTGCCCTTTGATCACCTGCGAGGCTGCGATAGAGGCAGCTATAGGCATCGGCGGCATACAGCAGCCACATGCTTTCGTTTAAGGTCTGGTGGAACAGGCGACCGGGCGGGTTGGTATCGCGGCTGGTAGCGGGGCCGAGTTGGGTATAGATCCCGGCATAGCGCGTCAGTATATCGAGGGCGTAGTTTCGATAACTGTCACTGCCACTGATAAGAAACAGCTGCCCGGCCAGATGCAGGTGGATATAGTTCTGCTTGTGCCTGTTGTGTTCATAACCGCCGGCTTCACCGTGCCCCGGCACTTCTATGGGCGCCTGCATATAGGCCTCCAGCGCCGCCGTTTTCTGCGCAATTGCGCGCTGCAACAGCGGCGCTGGCGCAGCCTTGGCGGCTGCCTCTGACAGGTATTCGCCGATGGCCGCGGCTTCATCATGGCTGATCAGCAGAGGTTGATAGTGATCGGCGTCTTTATTCATTACTGGCTCACTGAGAATCCGCTGTTGGTTGGTTGAGGTCGCTCATTGGCGCAGTCATACCCCGGTAACGGCAAAGAAACCCTGCCAGCGGTAAGTCTCGCCTCCCGCCTCTACGCTGCAGGGCGTTGCCGGTGTCACCTCTGCCAGGTTGCTGACCATGATACCGATATCGATGTCTTTACCGCTGAGCCGCACCACCGAACCCTGCGCTGTATGGTTCAATACCTCAATAGTCTGCAGCCTGCCGCTGCAATCCTGGCAGTACTCCGAGGCCTCATCGAAGTCTCCGTGTGTTTCGAAGGCGGATGCGAACAGCACCTCTCGCCCGCGTTTGCGCAGCAGCAGGCAGTCTTCCCGCCGCAGGTTGAACTGCGGATCATTGGCGCCGGTCTGGGCGAAGATGAGTTCCGCTTCCGCGGCGGCTGACACCCAGGTATGAAAGCTCCGCCGCTGCAGCCAGGTCAGCCGCAGGCAGTCCGGCGCCCTGCCCTTAGCCACCTGAAACAGATGTTGATAGCCGTTGTCGGGCCCCAGCAGGTCGCGCCTGTCGCCGCAGTAGTCGCAGGCTGCGTTGGTATGGGTAATCTGGCCGCTGTAGTGCAGCAGGTAGTCGTACTGGTGCAGATGCCGGCCCGACAAGCGGTAGAGGTCGACAAGCAGGGGAAAATCCAGCGCCGGCAGTGACAGCAGCAAAACCGTGCGCTGCATGGTGACGCCGTTGAAATGCCGGTTGGCGAATGCGCTCATGGCCTGGACTTTGCCCCCGGCAACGAAAAAGTGCGGCTGGCCGTGTACCTGATCGGCGCGTGCGGCATCGGCGTCGTTTTGGCAGCGCTGATCCACCACGACACAATTGTGCGCCACCGTCTGCCTGGCCCAGGAGCGGTTTTCCGGCAGATAACGCCCGCCGAATTTGCTTTCGACATTGAGCCAGCGCACAAAACCATAGTCGCGCAATACCTCCTGGCCGCGACTGAACAGTGTAATGCCGAGCGTGTCGAAATGCCCGTGGTCCAGGCCGTGCTGGCCGTAGTTCATACTGACCTGGGTGACGTCGCCGCTGCCGTCCTGCAGGCGCAGATAGCCCTGCGCGCCGCGGTCGCCGTGCGGGCCCTCCGTGAGTTCGACACTCGGCCACATTACCGGTGTTCGGCGCTGCAGATTGCCGGCGCGCTCAGCCAGTGTCAGGGCACAGGGGTGTAACCAGACCTGCCCCTGGCGCTGGGCAGTGGCCAGCAGTCTATCGCAGTGGCCATAGTGGCAATAACTGATGGCTACCGCGGTCAGCACTGCCTCATCCCGGATATTCATCGTCCTGGAGGCATCGTTGAAGGCCGGGAAGCGGCCGTCGGGGTAGGCCGTAGCCAACAGTGCGGTAATGCTTTTCTCGATCACCCGATCGTTGTAGCGGTAGATGTCCAGTTCCGGGCGGTGTAAATGCAGCGCTTCGGCAAACAGGCATAACGGCTGGATGGCAAAGCGGTGGTAGTAGGGGCCTTCGATATAGTAACCGCTGGCGGAGAACAGCTGGCTTATCTGGGCGAGAAAGCCGCCGCTGCGGCGGTCTCCCGCCTGGCCGTCGACGGCGAGATCGACATAGCGCGGCTGCGCCAGTGCCAGCCCGGTGATGCCGACGGCGGCAACCGCCCACAGGCCATGGTTGTGGATGCGGTCGAAGTCGTGGCGACAGGTGCGGGTAAACAGCTGCAGCATCGGCTGAAAAAGCCCGTTTTCTATGGTGTCTTGCTGTGCATCAGTCAGCGTTTCTTTTATATAGCTATAACCCAGCGCGGCGAACAGCAGCCACATATGCTCATTGAGAATCTGGTGGAACAGGCGCCCCGGGGGATTGGTATTCTTCTGTGGATGAAAATCCATCTGTAAATACTGCTCGGCATAACACAACAGCAGCCGCGCGCCAAAATCGGCGTAAGCCCGGTTGCCGCTAAGCTGGTATAGCAGGCCGGCACCTTCTATCGAGCGCGAGTTCTGTTTATGCTGATTGTGTTGGCGGCTTCCCGCCTCACCCTGGCCGGGTATGGCATCAGCTTGCGCCAGCTGCGGGTCGACCCGCTTGCGCAGCAGCTGAATGCTGTGGGCAAACAGGCCGTCACTTTGCCCGCGCTTGCCAATACCGGCTAGTTGTCTGGCGCTGCACAATGGAAACTGGCTATCACTCAACATGGTCTGTCAGGGCTACCGATTTATTTAATTTGTAATACTATAATGCTAATTGAGTGTGTCATTACTTTGTGAGAAGCGATCCCAGGTCTTTGCATTGACAATAAAGTATATATTTATCAAATACATAAGATTTTTTCTCAGCAGGGCAATTTTTTCGTAGGTGTCTTTTATAAATTGATGTATATTGTATTACAAGAATACATAATATGAAATAGCTGCTGCGGCTTATTGGCTGGACAGTGGCTGCTTGCATCCACTTCCCCACTGAGAGAAAACGGCATGTCGCTATTTTTCAAGACTGAAGAGCAGCCCTGGGAACAGGTTGGCGAGGGCATCAAGCGCCAGATTGTCGGCTACACGGATGAACTGATGGCGGTACACGTCTGCTTTGCCAAGGGTGCGGTCGGCGAGTTGCACACCCACGACGCGCACGATCAGGTGGCCTTTGTGGCGGCGGGCAGCTTTGAGGTCACGGTGGCTGGGGTGACGAAAATACTGACCAGGGGAGATGCCTATACCGCGCCGAAAAATGTCCCCCACGGCGCGGTAGCACTGGAAGACAACAGTGTGCTGATCGATGTGTTTTCCCCCAAGCGCGCCGAGTTCCTGTAGCGTTATGGATTTAAACACCCTCATTATCCTGACTTATTTTTCCTTCCTTATCGGCATAGGCTGGGTATTTCGCCATTTGACCAACAACACCAGTGACTACTTTCGCGGCGGCGGCAGCATGCTGTGGTGGATGGTCGGCGCGTCGGCTTTTATGACCCAGTTTTCCGCCTGGACTTTTACCGGTGCGGCCGGCAAAGCCTATATCGACGGCCTTTCGGTAGCGGCGATCTTTTTTGCCAACGCCGTGGGCTTTCTGCTGAACTACCTGTATTTCGCCCCAAAGTTCAGGCAGATGCGGGTGGTTACCGTTATCGAAGCGGTGCGGCTGCGTTTTGGCAAGCACAACGAGCAGGTTTTTGCCTGGTTCAATATGCCGACCACGCTGATATCGGCGGGTATATGGTTGAACGGCCTGGCAATTGTGACATCGACGATATTTGATTTCGATATGACCACGACCATTGTCGTCACCGGCCTTGTGGTACTGGTCATGTCCGTTACCGGTGGCGCCTGGGCGGTGATTGCATCGGATTTTATGCAGATGGTGGTGATAATGGCCGTCACCGTCGTCTGTGCCATTGTCGGTTTGACCCGGGGCGGGGGGCTGGCGCCGATCATAGAGCGTTTCCCCAATGACTTTGTGGCCGGGTCGGATTTGAACTACCTGAGCATATTGGCGGTCTGGGCGGTATTCATCTTTATCAAGCAGATCAGTATCAACAATAATATGCTTTACTCTTATCGCTATCTGGCCGCCAAGGACTCGAACAATGCCCGCAAGGCGGCGCTGCTGGCCTGCATACTGATGGTTATCGGCCCGCTGATTTGGTTTATCCCGCCCTGGTTTCTGGCGGGGGCCGGGGTCGATATCGCCGCCCTGCATCCCGAGTGGGGTGACAAGGCTGCCGATGCCGCCTATCTCACCTTTGTGCAACTCTATATGCCCGCCGGCATGGTGGGATTGCTGGTGGCGGCGATGTTTGCGGCCACCATGAGTTCGATGGATTCCGGCTTGAATCGGAACGCCGGTATTTTTGTCAGGAATTTCTATGCCCCGGTGCTGCGGCCGGGAGCCGACGAAAAAGAGTTGATGCTGGTCTCCCGCATAGCTTCGACCTGCTTTGGTATCGGTATCATATTTGTGGCAACTTTTATCAACTCGCTAAAAGGCGTCAGTCTGTTTGATGCCATGATGTATGTGGGGGCGCTGCTGGCCTTTCCCATGACCATACCCGGCTTCCTGGGTTTTTTCATCCGCAAAACCCCCGACTGGGCCGGCTGGTCGACCCTGCTGGTTGGCGCAGGCGTTTCCTATATCGCCGGCTTTGTGGTGCAGCCCTATCATGTCGAAGCACTGTTCGGGCTGGAAAATGAGCTGACCAGCAGGGAGTGGTCGGAGCTATTGGTGGCGATTGGCCTGACGTTTCATCTCGTTATCACCGGGGGCTACTTCTGTTTGACTTCACTGTTTTACCGGGGATTGTCGCCGCAGCGGGAAACTGCCGTCAGGCGCTTTTTCCAGAACATAGATACCCCGCTGATCAATGAGTCGGAATCACAGCACAACCTGGACAATCGCCAGCGCATGTTGCTGGGCAGAATGATTGCTGTGTTGGGCGTGTTCGTCATTGCCCTGACCGCCTTGCCCAATCCCCTTTGGGGGCGCCTGGTATACACGGGGTGCGGGGCGATCATCCTGTTTGTCGGTTTCCTTTTGTTCAACGCCCGGCACCGGCGCGCCGACAGTCAGGCTTTGGCCCAGCGGGCCTGACTGCGCCCGCACTGTCATCTGGGCGTCATCGTTTAGCAGCTTTTCCTTCACCGCGCTGTCACGAGAGCTGATTATCCTATATTTTCATAGCGCGGCGGATCGCCCGCAGCGGCGCTGCGCCGGCTCTTGCCTGCCGGCCTGATCGCCGGCGATCTCTCAACACGCTCAACATTTTTTATACCACTGTTTCACTATCGCCGTATCCATAAAACAGGAGCCGACACTTCGATGGGTGCCAAGTCGAGTAGTATTTCGTTTGTTTTGTTTGCCGCTGCGCTGTGTATGCTCAGCGCCACCGGGCCGGCAGCGGCGCGGATTGATCTGGATTGGCAGCCGCTGCCCACGGCAGCGCTGCCGCCCTCTGTGCAGGTTTTTCAAAGCACGGCAGCGCTGCCCGGCAACAGGCCGATAAGGGCATTCTACGCGTTGATAGATCTCAACGACCCCAATATCGAACTGGACGTGGCCTATGTCGGCGATAACGGTGCCCGCATCACCCCGGTCGAGGAAATGCAAAACGCCGACGAGCCGGTGTATATCGCCGCTAACGGCGGCTTCTTCGGCGCCACCACATCGCTGGTGCCGATTGTCGACGATGGCCGGGTGCTCGCCTTCGGCCAGCAGGGTGTCGCCCGCAACGGCAGCAGCTATTTTCCCACCTGGGGTGCCTGGGGTTTCGATCAGAACCGCGACAGCGAAGTGGTATGGGCGTGGGGAGCTGCGGCCGACGGCAGCATTTTCGCTTTCGATGCGCCCTATCCCAACAGCC
Organism: Exilibacterium sp.; assembly: GCA_028280195.1. Lineage (GTDB taxonomy): Bacteria > Pseudomonadota > Gammaproteobacteria > Pseudomonadales > Cellvibrionaceae > Exilibacterium. Next base: position 67,276 of record JANQMH010000065.1, on the reverse strand, counting down.
TGCTCGAAGTGCCGCTGCCGGTGCCGGCTCTGCTGCCGCCGTTTGCCACCGCGCCCGATGGCCGGCCGATTCCCGCCGGTCGTATCTGGGATGTCGTCGAAGCCATGGGCGGCACGCCGGTTTTGATCAAGGACGGGGTGCTGCTGGATCTGGATGAAAGCGCGACCTCGGACTGCGCCGCCGACCCCAATATCACGCTCTGCAATGAACTGGTCAACGACCCCGGCCTGACCGGCCCCAACCCGCGCACTGCCATTGGCATCAGCGCCGACCGCAAGCAGGTGATGCTGCTGGTGATCGACGGGCGATCCGCTGAATCTGTCGGTGCCACCATCAAGGAGACCGGCGAGATTCTGTTGGCCATCGGCGCCGTCGACGGGCTCAACCTCGACGGCGGCGGTTCTTCGACTCTGATAGCCAACGACTTTGACGGTGTGCTGGCAGCGCCGGCATCCGGCAATGGCGGCAATAGCGCCGATGTTTTGAATACCCCCAGCGACGGTTTTATGCGCCCGGTGGCGATGTCGCTGCTGGTCAAGCGCCGGCCGCAGTTTTTCGACAACCTGCCGGCACTGCCCAATTACAGTGAGAGCGGTGGCAGCTGGTTTGCGACGGCCAGCCCCGGCTCTTTCCCCGACAGCGCCAGCCCCACGCGACTGGCCGCCACCGTCGGCAGCGGCAATGCGCCGACCGATGAGGCGCGCTTCGATCTCGACGGCATTGCGCCGGCGCAGTACGAAGTCAGCGCCTGGTGGGTGGGCGGATTCAATCGCGCCAGCAACGCGCCGTTTACTATCGAGCGGGCCGGCTTCGACCCCCTGGTGGTGCGCCGCGACCAGACCGGCGCCACGCCGCAGTTCAACCTGCTCGGCACTTTTCATCTCGGCCCGGATGATGCCGTGCGGCTCGGTAACAACGCCGACGGCGACACCAGCCCGAGCTTCGTGGCGGCAGACGCGATCCGCCTGCGCCGCGTCGGCGAGAGTGTGCCGGATATTATCTTCGGCGGCGGCGACAGTGCCAATGCCATCAGCGGCGATAGTGTCACCTCGACCATTACCATCGCCTCGCCCAATTCCGGTGTCAGCCCCACCGGCCTGAAAGTTTATAAATCCGTCGACGGCGGCGGCGAGACGCTGTTCGATGAAATCGCCTACGGCGGTGACCGCAGCAGCGAAACCTACGACCTGGTCTACGAGGTCAGTGAAGCGGCCAATTCCAGCGTGGTACTGCGTCTGCAGGTGGAGGACAACCTCGGCCATGTGGTGTCGGAGAATTTCAGCATCAATGTACTGAGCTTCGACTTCCAGTTCGACCCGCCGGTGCTGGAGGCCGAGCAGGCCGCGGGGCGCGCCATCGAGTTCGATATGGTACTCAATACCGGCACGCCGGCACTGACCTTGTCGCAGCTGGAGGTATTCGTTTCCCGCAACGGCGGGCTGGCGGAGAGTGTCGAGACCATCGCACTCAGCGGCTCGTCGCTTAGCGTGCCGTTCAGTTATCTGGTGGCAGAGGCAGCCGGCACCGAGCTGACCTTCATCTTTGTCGCCACCGCCGCAGACGGCAGCACTGTGGAAACCGAATACAGCGCCGGGATCGTGCCCGCCCGCGGCGATTTTGTCATCGGCTTTGTTTCCGATATGAATGGCAGTTTCGGCTCCACCAGCTACGACGAGTCAATCCGCCAGGCCTTCAGTTTCTTTGTCGATCAGGGTGTGGATGCGGTATTCAGCGGCGGCGATATGGTGGCCGGGCAGTGTGCCAGTGCCACGGCCTGTGACGAAGATGCCATGTGGGCCGGCTTCGATGCCGAGCTGTACGGCCAGCTGAAAAACGCTGGTATTCCCTTCCTGTTTACACTGCAGAACCACGACGCCGCCAATCCCTGGGATATCGAGGGTGCGCTTTCCTTCTGGAACAACCCGGCGAATGTGCCGCAGGGTATGGGTGTGGAGTTGGTTGACAATAGCGACTACCCGAGAAATTACTCGGCCCTGCTGGATTTCGACCTCGATGGCCGCGGCGACGTATTCTTTGTCTCCGTGTTCAATCCCGGCGACGATCTGAATGCGGCCGAACTCGCCTTCCTCGAGGCAACCCTGTCGAGCGCGGCAGCGCAGTCGGCGCGCCTGCGGGTGGTGGCCGCCGGGCAGCCGCTTTACGCCATCAGCGCGCCGCGCAATACCGCCGGTTTTCTTACCGGCCCGCGCGACGCCATCACCGGCATTCTGCGCCGCGGCAATGTCAATCTGTACGTCAGCGGCGACAGCGCCGCCTATTTCCCGGGCAAGCGCTTCGATATCCAGCTACTGAGCCTGGCTGAGATGGCCGGCACCGGCAAGGCCTATATCGGCGAGTCCCAGGTGCCGCCGACGGCGGTAACGCGCGCCGATATTTTTATCGACGATCCTTTCTATGGCAAAAATGCCATCGTCTTTACCACCTACGATACCCGCAGCGGCTTCTCGGTAGTACGCGAAGACACACTGCCGACAGCGCTGTTCGGTTTCGATGGTGATTTTGTCATGCGCGACGATGTGCCGGTCGGCGACAGCGGCAGCACCACGCTGTCATCGCTGAATTTGACAGCGCCGTTTGTCTCCGCCGCCAGCGGCAGTGCCAGCATCGAACTCGATGGCAGCTCGGTGCAGATTCGCGGCAGCTTTGCCGGCCTGCAGTCGCCGCTGTTGCCGGATTTCGATGCCGTCGGCCTGTATCGCGGCCGCCATGGCGAGCCGGGTGAACTGGTTGCGGCGCTGACGATTGACGCTACCGACGGCTATAGCGGCACCTTCTCGGGCTCGCTGGCGCAGACAGCGGACACGCGCGACACGCTGGCTGTCGGAGCCTACTATATTGCGGTCAAATCCGAGGCCCATCCCGGCGCGGCGCTGCGCGGTCAGTTGTTCAATACCGCCACCAGCTCCGCACCGCAGGCGCCCGGCTTTGTCGATATCGCCCCCGGCGATACCGTCGAGGTGCGCGATGTGCCGGCGCTGCTGGAGATCGCCTGGTCGCCGGCGCAGGACCGCGAAAAAAGCCCGATCACCTATGTTTACCAACTGTCCTCCAGCGCCGACTTCGCCGACAGCAGTGTGTTGCTGAGCGAATCGGTGGGGCGCGAGACGCTGTTCCGCGGTCTGTCACAGTCCCAGTGGCTGGCCTTTTTAGGCGGCGCCTCGCAGCTGACGCTGTACCAGCGGATTATCGCCAGCGACGGTCAGAGCGTTGTCGTGGGCGCGCCCCAGTCCTTTGTACTGACCGAGGCCAGCGGACCGCTGCAGGGGCCGGTAACCATTCCCACACCGGATTTTGAGTTCCAGGGCGTATTTGCCACCATGGGTGCCGGCTTCCGCGGTTACGATGTCGCCATCGATGAAGCCAGCGGCCGTATCTGGGCCTGCACACTGGCGCACGGACCCTATGTCTATAACGCCGACGGCAGCCACTACGAGTTGACCGACTCCGCCATCGGCTATGGCGTCGACGAGTTCGGCAATCGCTTTGTCAACGCCATCGATTTCAACGCTGCCGCCTTCCGCGACGGTACCTGCTACGGTGTGGAGTACGATCCGCAGGGCTATGTGCTGCTGGCACTTGACCGCGACCTGTTCAAACTCGACGCCACCACCGGCGAGCCGGTGGCCTTCTGGGATTCCGACAGCCTGTTCGGTTTCGAGACCAATCCCTCGCTGGCTGATGACGGCACTATCTTCGGCCACGATGTATTCCCGGGCAACCGCGCTTTTATTCTCAGGCCGAGCGCCATTGATCCGAGTACCTTCGAGATCGTGCGCGAATTCGATAGCGCCAATCCGCCGGCGCTCAGCGTTTCCGGGTCGGTATCCCGTTCTTCCGCCTACTCGCCCGAAGGCGACCGCATCTATCTGCCGCCCACCTCGTCGTCGCCGTTCGTGTCGATCTACTCGACCGAAAACGGCAGCGACTGGCAGCGCCGGGAAAACTATGAAATGCCGGCGCCGACCGGGTCCGATGCGATTTACGCCGGCCCCGGGCAGACCATGTGGGTGATCAATGAGAAGAGCGCATTTCCGCCCAACCTGGTCTTTGCCGATTTTAACAGGCAGTTCACCTGGAACCTGTTCCTCGATGAAATCGAGGAGTCGGATCTGCGCGGGTTCACCGTCAGCCGCGACGGCAGGACTTTCTATGTTACCGGTGCCCAGGCGATCTATAAGTACGCCATTGCCGACGGTGCCGCCACGCAGCCGCCGCTGATCTCCCTGGCACAGGCCAGCGCCATCGACAGCGACGGCGCCGCGCTGCGCGCCGGCGAGCGGGTGCGGGTGCAGGCGGTGGTGACCACAGGCAACTATGCCGATAACGGCCTGGCGTTTTTTGCCGAGGACGTGGCCGACGAGATCCGCATATTTGCCGGACTCAACGGTTTCGGCTACACCCCGGTGGTGGGAGATCTGCTCGAAATCACCGGCCTTGTGCAACAATCCCTGGGGCAACTGAGTATCGTCCCCGACACGCTTACCGTACTCGACACACAGCGGCCGCTGCGCCCGCGGCCGCTGGTTACCGCCATCGACGATGAGTCGCTGGAATCCCGTGTGGTAACGGTGGCGGCTGTGGGGCTGGTCGACCCCGACAGCTGGAGCAACAGCGGCTTCCCGGGGTTCGATGCCGGCATCGACGCCGGTGCCTGCGGCGCGGCGGCGGGGGCGGCGCTGACCTTGTTTATCGGCCGCGCCTCGGGGGTGTTTGGCAATCCGGCGCCCGAAGGTTGCTTCAATGTCACCGGTGTGGTGCAGCAGCGCGGTGAAGAGTATCTGCTCGCACCGCTGTCGAGCGCCGATATCGCTCTGACCGGCCGCGTCGATATGCGCCTGTTGCGCCGTGTGCTGCCGGGTACCGGCGAACCCGCGAACTTCCTCGCCGTGCCCATGGGCCTGGGCCGGCCCGCCAATGCCGACTTCAGCTGGTATCGCAACGGTATTGCGGTGGCGGCGGGCAATGCCTGGGAATCGCTGCGCGGGCGGGTGTTTGTCAGCCGTACGCTGAAAGCCGGCGACAGAATCAGCGTGCGCGTGGCCTCACCGGCGTCGGTATACCCGTATACCTCGGACTTTGTCGAACTGGGCCTGGCGCCGCTTCTCAATGCCGATACCGATGACAATAGCCTTGGTCAGGCAATCGAAATCGAGTTCGACGCCAACCCCGCCTGGGTTGAGCAGGTGTTTGAGGTAAATGTCGGCGGCAGGATGCTGGCGGCCGATCAATATCGACTCGAGAGCGATCGCATCGTGCTGCAGGCCTCCGCCTTTGCCGCCAGCGGCACTTTCGAAGTGGCGATACTGGCCAACGGTTACAAGGTGAATACGGTCCGGCAGGTGATCGTCGATTAGGCGACATCGCCAACAGCTTATTGCAATGCTGAGGAGGCATTTGGTTATGAAAGTACTATCTCTAAAAGTACTATCCCTAAAAGTACTAGCCCTAAAAGTACTGCTTGTCAGCGCGATACTGGCGCTGTCGGCCGGCGCCGGCGCCGTGCCTATCACCCTTGGTTTCTCCCAGGCCGGTTTCGATATCGGCGGGCGGATTTCAGGACAGTTCAGCGGTGAAGACCTCGACGCCAACGGCCAGCTGGATTATTTTGCCGGTGAAATCAGCGCTTTCAGTATCGCTTATACCGACGCCGGCGGCGCGCTGCAGTTTTCCCTCGGCCTGGCGGATCTGAGTGGCCTGGTGTTCGATCTCAAAGGCCCGTTCGGCGTGCTCGGCGACGGCCTGGGTGACGGACTGTCGACCTTCGACGAGGGTATCGCGGTGGCCGGTGCGAACGGTGCCAGCTATCTGGCGGGGCCGGCGGTGTTTGATATCTGCGGTGTCGGCTTTGACTGCGCCGCCGTTACCGGTGACTTCTTTGCCTTCACCGGTTTCTCCGCCGAGCAGGTCACTGTGTTTGCGGTGGCGGAGCCGGGCAGCTGGCTGTTAATGCTCGCCGGTCTCGGCATGATCGGCCGCCGCCGGCTGTTACAGCGCCGCCCGCGGCAAGCTAGCGCGGCTGGCTTGTGCCTGTCGCTATCGCACTGAAATCGATCGACGGGTCCCAGATGCGCTGCCACAGCACCGCCAGCAGCGACAGATCCGGGTTCGCTTCGATCTGCAGCGGCGGTGTCGCCACAGTGTGGGGCTTGGACAGTTCACCCACCTTGAACTTGAAGATATAGGTGGGCTCCGAGCCCATGCGCAAGTCACTGATAAACAGCTCTCCGTCTCGTTGTGTTACGGCGTAGAAGCCTTTGCTGAACCACTGCAGGCGTTGCACTGCGCGGCTGTTTTCCACACCCTCGAGCAATTCCCGGCGACTTGTGAAATGGGTAAAACGAATCGGCTCGCCGGCATCGAATACAGAGTAAAAACCCTCGTAGTAGCCGCGGTCGTCCATCACCACGATGCGCCATAGCAGCGAGGTAAACGGCGCGGGTGTGGTAAAAACACCCGCGTGCGCGATGTTATCGCCGGCCAGTGTCTGTGTCACGGCATGGCTGACATGGAGCTTCGCGCCCACGGTCCACAGCAGATAAACGCAACTCAGACCCAGGCCGATGCGATTGATACGGCGGCCGAGTTCGACCCGGCGTTTTAGTACCAGGACTGCAGTAATACCTGCCAGCAGCGGCAGGGTATAGAGCGGGTCGATAATGAAAATTGTCGACCAGGTCATTGGCGTGGTGAAAAAAGGCCAGAAGATCTGCGTGCCGTAGGCGGTAAAGCTGTCCAGCAGTACATGGGTGGTAAAGACCAGGTATACCAGCAGAAACCAGTGCCGCCGGTACTCGCGCGTGTGCCTGTGCAGGCGGGTAATAAGCGCCACCACCACCGGTGTCAGCAGTGCCAGTACAAACAGCGAGTGGCTGAATGAGCGGTGGTATGTGAAATCGCTGACCGGATCGCCGAGCGGAATGAAGACATCGAGATCGGGGATGGTGCCGCAGATGCCGCCCCAGAGCAGTGCACGGCGGCCGACTTTTTTCCCTAACACCGCCTCGCCGACGGCCGATCCCAGTGCAAATTGTGTAACGCTGTCCATGAAAGCTCTCGCAGTGTTATGGCAGGTTCGCCCGAGACCCGGTTGCCGCGACCTGGGGGGCTCTGCAAAGCGGGTTTTGCATCGGGTGGGCGCGGATTTTCAGGCAGGAGCAATCGAGGGTGGTGAGCTTAGCGTATATCGGCAGCTTAGTCGATAACAGGCCATGCACCCAATTCCTCTGGCGCTATATGGATGTTTACCTCGCCGGGATACGGCATCTGATGGCCGCGCGCGACGGCGCTGCCTCAATCGATGATGTCAAGCGACTGGGCGACCGCCACCGCCTGCATGCGCCGGGTGACGCCCAGCTTTTTGAAGATATTCTTCAGATGAAATTTTACCGTATTTTCCGCCAGATCGAGCGCGTGAGCGATCTCTTTATTCAGCTTGCCAATTGCCAGCTCTTCGAGCACCTCGATTTCCCGGTCGCTTAGCAGCGGGTTTTGCTTTTTAGTGTAATCCAGTATAGATGTGAGGAAGTTAGCCAGCAGAATATTCTGGTCGCCGCCACGGACTGCGTCGTGGGTTGCGCGCAACAGCTTCGCTATGTCACGTATTCGGAACGGCTGCGGCAGTGGCGCCCGCGAACCCATATCGAGTGCCGGCAGCAGGCAGTCGATGGCTTCTTGGCGGCGCTTGCCCATATCGTAGATGGCGGCCTGCAGCAGCAGTGCACGCAGCATGTGAAATTGGGCCTTAATCGCCTCGACCCGCCGCCGGGCGCGGTTGGCATGGTTCAGAGCGGCGGAGATTTTTCCGCTCTGGGAGCAGTACTCGGCACAGGCGCAATCGACGAAATACTCCACCAGCCAGGTCTTTTCCGCAGGGTCTGTATCCGGGGTTTCACTCCACTGCCGGATATGCTCGAATTTCAGCGCCGCATCGCGGGTCGAGCGCTGGCGCAGCAGCAGGCAGAGATGAAAGGCCTGGGCCAGTTGCTCGAGGCGCTCTATTCCCCTGGTGCGGGCCGTATTCTGCATTTGCTCTATGGTATCGAGCGCATCCTGATCGGCATCGCTCTGCACGGCGTGGTGAAAGAGTGCGTCGTAGCCCATGGCGTAGACTTCAAACCAGCCGTCGTGGTCGCTGACATAGGCCATGGCGCGTTTCAGTTCCACCAGTCCGGCATCGCCCAGTTCGCCTTTCCAGAACAGAATGGAATTCAGGCAGGCGATGGCGTTGTACTTGAGTCCGCTGTCGGCACCGAAATTATCCTCCGCCATTTCACCGGCTTTTTTGTAGTTGGCCAGCGCCAGCTGATATCGCCCGGTATAGAACGCATTCATGCCGGCGTGCAGATAACAGTAGTTCAGGCCGAGCACCGAATTACCCTGGCGCATCGAGCGCATGGCTTTTTGTGTCTCCAACTCGCTCTGCTTGAAATGCCCGAAGGCGGTGTGACGCAGGGCCAGCTGGCACTGCACGACGCCGCGGGTAATGGGGTCGTCCGACGGAATCCGGTCGAGCGCTTCGTTGAGCAGTGCCTCCTTGGGCTGAATCAGGCCGCTGTCCTCGTAGGCATCGATCAGGGCGCTGAGGTTGACGAAATCCCGATAGGATTTTTCGTCGTCGCGATTGAATTCCCGCGAGCACACACCTGCATCAAAATAGGCGCGCGCCTCTTTGATATTGCCGTTTTTCAAAGCCAGGTAGGATTTTGCAAACTGCACCCTGGGGTAGTGCTGCAGCACACTTTCGGGAATATCGCGCAGCAGATTGTTCAGATAGCCGATACCGCCAAACAGAATAAGCTCCCAGCCGCCGGCGCGGCAGATGATATCGGCACAGATATCGTAGCGGCCGGCGGCGCGCGCGTGGCGCACTGCGGCGGTGAACAAGCCTCTCTGGCTGTGCCATTCGGCGGCGCGCAGATGCAGCTCCGGGCACTCGCCGCCGTGGCGCTGTTGCAGCAGGTCCTGCAGGCATTCGGCGAACAGGTGATGATAGCGGAACCACTCCTGGGTATCGTCGATCGGGATCAACAGGGCGTGCAGCGGCTCCATATTTTTGATCAGGGTACGGCTGCCGGTGTGATGGCAGACGCTGTCGGCAAGGCTGGCATTGAACTTGTCGAGAATACTGGTCCTGAGCATGAAGTCGCGCAGCTCGGGGTCGAGTTTGGCGATGACCTGGCTGGTCAGATAAGCAGCCAGGTGGCCGGTATGGCCGTGGAGTCTGGACAGTGCGGTTTTGAGATCATCGCGCCCGCCGATAAGCAGTTTGGCAAGCTGAATGGCGACCGGCCAGCCTTCGGCCTTGCGCTTCAGCAGGCCGAAGCAGTCGTCGTCCAGCTCGATGCCAACCGCCCGGCGCACCTCATCGTCGGAAAAGCGCAGATCATTGGCCTGAATCTGAAAGGCATTGCCCGTGGCCAGGTAGGCCGCCAGCTCGGGTGTGGGGGTATTGCGGCTGCTCAGGCAGATATGCAGCCGGCCCCGGCACCGGGAGGCAAGTTCCGTCATCAGCTGATCGCTGACAGCCGATTGCGCGCGATGATAATCGTCCAGGACCATCAGCACCTGTTGCGGTGACCTGCACACCGAGTCGACCAGTTTTTTGCTGATCAGTTTAATGGATGTGCCCACCAGACCGTTTTGTGCTGCCATGGCGAGCTGACCGATATCCACCTCGGCCAGCTCCAGCGCCAGAATGAAGTAGGAAATAAACTGCTGCGGGTCGCTGTCGGACTCATCCAGGCTCAGCCAGCCGGACAGCTTGCCGGTTTCAGCGCGATGTCTGCACCACTGCGCAAGCAGGGTTGATTTACCGAAACCGGCGGGCGCCGAAAGAACCGTCAGCTGCCGCGACAGGGCCGCATCGAGGGTTTCAATAAGTGCCGGTCTGTCGATGGTGCTCCCGCCGATGACCGGTGGTTTTGCTTTTGAGAGCGAATACCATTCGCCAGAATCTTCTTCTTCATCATATTTGGCCGCTGGCATTTTTTTTTGCTGACACCCTAATAGATTGTATTTAATAGCTAATTTTTCTTGTTCTGGACTTGCGGGTCATAGTATGCCGGAAGGCAACTGCATGCTGCAATTGTCGTTCGTCCGGCAGCGCCGGCGCCTGCAGAATGTTGTTGGCAGCAAATCAGCGAAGAAGCAATCATTGCCATTTTCAAAGCAACTGTGAGGTTCAATATTATGTTGTTTTTTGTGCCACAATGCCGCTATCAGTGCCATCGTAAAAACCGCCTACACGAAGGGGTAGTTGTGCTTTTGCAGCTTGTAACGGAAAGTGAAGCTGCGCGTGGCTGACAGGTAGTGGACTGAAATAGCGTCCGGCAGGCAGGCTGAAATTACAAAGCAAAAGTAACAGTTCGGTCGATAATAAGCACTCGGCGACCTGGCTGGTGTTGCGGAATATCGATCGACATCCGACTCACTGCATCCACTCAGGCACAGAACTATGAAGATCTTCCGATTGATTGACGGGCCTTATCTCGGCCCGATTGCCGGCGGCATCGTGCTCGCTTTTGGCGCCAGTGCTGCTGTTTATGCGCAATCGACTTATGCACAGTCAACTTATGCACAATCAACTTATGCACAGTCAACAACGGTCATCCCACTGAAAAAGGGTTTGCTGGCGGACTATGGCGCAACACCCTGGCATACCACCAATACCTTTGTCGGGACCAGCCCGATAAGATTCACACTCGATACCGGCAGTCCACTGCTGTGGGCCACTTCGGATCGCTGCCAGACAGATGCCTGCCAGGCGCATTTGCAGGTAGATACCGGGCAGGCGGATTTCAGCTGGATCAAAGAGCCGCCGCCACCGATTTCAAAGGACTTCGGGCCGTGGGGAAAGATGGATACGGGTTTGGGGTATGCGCCCTTCGTTATGGAGGTCGGCGCTGCGGCCAATGTTTTAGGCCTGGCCTTTTACGCCGCCACGGATTACCGGGGGCTACAGTTTTCCACGCTCGCCTGGGACGGCGGCATCGGCTTTCCCTCGGAATCGGCCAGTGTCGACGAGGATGACTTTTATTTTCATCAACTCTATCTGCAGGGCCAAGTCCGGCGGCCGGCGTTTTCCTATATGACTGACGGTCTGTCCGGTACCGGCCAGGCCCTGCTGGGGGATGACGATCCCTCCTGGTACGACGAAGCTACCGAGGTCGTACTGGCGCCGAAGAAAAGTGCAGATCCTGGTCTTCAGTACCTTTGGGGGACAACACTTTACGCGATGAAAGTCGGCGAAAAATCTCTGCCCGCTCTCAAAAGCCAGTTGTTTTATCTGGACACCGGCTCCTCGCGTTTCAAGGGCGATGCCGAGTATGTCTATCCGATTATGCAGCAGCTGCTTACCTATAAGGACGCCGGCGGTAGAGATATTTTCGAGAAATACTATGAAGAGGTGAAAGGCGAATTGACCTGGACGGGTTTGAAATATGCAAATGGCGGCACACCTTATGACTACCCGGACCTTCCCGATTTGAGTCTGACCCTCGGGGAATCCTGCCAGGGGTCCGGAACTGCCCGCTTGTCCCTATCGCTTTCGCCCGAGCAGTATTCCTATCGGGTGGATATCGGGGAGAGAGCAGGGGAGTGGGTGGTGGCCGTACATCTGCTGAACGGTGTCGGCGGACTGCTGGTAGGTTCCACACTGATGGACCTGGTGTATACGCGCTTTGAGTACGAGGTCACTCAGGACCAGCAGTTGAGCCAGGGCTGGATGTATCTGTTTCGCACCAGCCGCGGCGAGCAGCCGGCAGCTTACACCTGTATTCCGCAGTAGCAACTGCGGGCCCAAACGCCGGCGGGCGGCGAGCCGCCCGCTATTTTTGACTGGATTATTGTTGACTGAATATTGTTGACTGGAAATCATTCGAGAGAGTCCACCATGTACGAGCAAACCCTGATTAAGCGTTATATCGCAGCGATCGGCGGCGTTATCAGCGCGGCAGTTGCCGCTGTCAGTGTCGCAGCCGAACACCCCCTAAACGGCACCTGGTACAACTCTTACTGCTCCCAGGTCGAACTGCAAGTCGACCCGCTCGACGGCAATTTCGCCATCGGTGAAATCAACGGCATTTACACTTCTCATACCGGCAGTACCGGGTCGTCCCTGGTCAAAGGCCTGGTAAACTACAAGCCCGAGCCGGGTCTGCCGACCAATCCCAAAGGTATCCCTTTCAGCCTTGGCATACAGTGGCGCCTGATCAATACCACCGATTTGCCGGACGGCACCTGGCACTGGGTATCGACATTTTCCGGTCAATATCACCCGGCGCAAAATGTCAGCGCAGGCAGTCAGGACACCTATCAAATCGAGGAGACACTGGAGATTTTGAACGGTCTTGTCGCAACGTCGACACAGAAAGGCCTGGCCGAGACAGCGCCGGTGATGTGGCCGCAAACGCTGCGTTTCAAACGCCAGCCGCCGGACTACTGTCGGCTGGCACCGCCGCCGCCGCCGGTGCCCTACACCCCGCGGGCACCCGACTATGTCTCCGGTACCTGGCACAACCAGCTGGGCGAGCAGTTGACACTGAATGCGGATCGGATTACCGGCAGTATCCGCGGCAGCCTCACCAGCGGGGGAAAGGTATATGACATTGCCGGCCTGTTCGATACCGTCGCAGCGGCGGAAACGCCGGGCAGCGAACTGGCGCAGCAGGGTGTTACCCTGTCGCTCTACAGTAGAGACGACGGGTCGGCGATGACGATGGCGGGCGGTGTCGACCTGCCGGCCGCCCGGCAGATGACACTCTGGCGCGGTGAGCTGCAGTCGACTCAGTGGACCAGTCGATTTACCCAGCATACGCTGGATAAGGTACTCTGGACGCGGCAGTAGGTGCGATCGCTACACACCGCCTGCAGGCTAAAAGCCAAGCGGCCGGATCAGGTCACATATTGATCCGGCCGGTACTCCGGCAAATCGCCAGGCCGGCATTCCAGTGTCGGGCAAATTGCCCGCAGTGCCGAAAACCGAGCGCCCCGGGTACGCCTTATATGGCCTGATACGCTTTATATGGCCTGATACGCCTTATATGGAAAGGTACGTCTTATATGGAAAGGTACGCCCGATATAAAAAGGTAAATCCGATATAAAAAGCCACGCCCGGTATAAAAATCGACAGACTCTGAATGCGTACTCCCACTGCCGGCAACAGTTTTCCCCGGCCCAGGTAGTTCCGGTTTTCCCCCTGTGACACAAAATTCCTCGACGGGGTGGGCACTGCCGGGCGCCAATTTTATAATGGCTGCGGTCGGGACCGCCGCCGGGCTGAGTGGGGCCCGGGAAATATTGAGGTGGGGGAAAATATGGAGTTGTCTCTCCAGCATCAGCCGCCGGGTGTGTTCCTCGGCAAGATGATACTGGCCTGGGTGGGCTTTGTTGTGGCGGCGATACTGTATTGTGTGCTGCACGGCGTGGTGGCTGGCAATTATACGGTAGGGGCGAAAGCCAGTTTGCGCTGGGCGATTACCCAGTGGGGTGCGTGGCCGCTGATACTGCCCGCCTGCCTGTGGGTGATTTGCTACCTGGAACGGCGCGGTACCCTGCTGCTCGGCGCTTTGCTGGGGGCGCTTATCGCCATAGCTGCCGCCGTCGCCTTTGCCTACCTGTTCGACAGGTCTCTGGGCGGCCACTCGACCTGGACCGCGACGCTTTACCATATGACCCCAATTGCCGGGGGCACCTATCTGTTGTTTATGGGGCTGGCCCTGTGGCTGTCATATCCTTCCGCCTCGACCCACACCCCCGCTGAACCGGCCAGCCGCGCCGGCGATGGTGCCACGCTCGCCGTTTCGACCGGCCGCCTGCATACCAGAATTGCTGCTGAAGAGGTGGAGTGGGTGCGTTCTGCCCGCAACTATGTCGAGCTTTTTCTCGGCAATGACGCCTATATCATGCGCACCAGTTTAAAAGACCTGCATATGAAGTTGCCGGCTGGTCGCTTTGTCAGGGTACACCGCTCCTATCTCGTCAATTCCGCCTTTGTCAAAGGCCTGGGCCGCGAGAGCGGCGGTGGGGGTCTGTTTATCGTCATGGCCGGCGGCGGCAAGGTACCGATTGGCCGCACTTACAGAGAGGCCGCTGTCGCCGCGCTGGCGCTCGAGGGCGAGAATATCTGAACCTGCTCCGCCTCGAGTTGTTCGTCCCGCGTTCTCAACACTCGTCCCTTGCCACTGGAGCCGCAGCGTGCGCCGGCGCACCATGCCGTCGATAGGCAGCGATACTATTGGGGTGGGACATTGCAGACAGATCTCTCCAGGCGAAGTGTCATCAAGGCCGTGGGCGGCGCGGCTTTCGTGCTGGCCTTCTATCCCCTGGCGCGAAACGCTCCGCCGGTCGCCGCAGGCGCGGTTTTGCAGCCCAATGCCTTTCTGGAAATTTCACCACCCGACCGGGTTACGCTGTGGTTGAAGAAATGTGAGATGGGGCAGCACATTCACAGCGCACTGGCGGCAATCGCTGCCGATGAGCTGGGTGCCGACATGGCCACATTGAACGTGAAACAGGCCGACACCGACGCCAGGTTCGGCTTTGTCGGCACCGGCGGCAGCTATGCCGTGGCGGGCTTCTGGCGTCGCGCCCGGCCGCTGTTTGCCGCGGCCCGTGACATGCTGGAGACGGCCGCCGCCGCTGCCTGGGATGTCGGCAAGGATGAGGTGAAAGTCGCCGGCGGGGTAATTCGCCATGCCGCCAGCGGGCGGCGCGCACCCCTGGGTGAGTTTGCCGCTGCCGCTGCCAGACTCGCAGTGCCCGAGCAGCCGCGCCTGCGCAGCAGTAGCGAGTTTCTCTATATCGGCAAGGTGGCCGGGCACAGAGATGTAGAAAGGATCGTCAACGGAAGTGCGCGCTATGGCATCGATGTGCGCATGCCGAATATGCGCTTTGCCGCGATTGCCAGGTCGCCGGTGCGCGAAGGCGTGCTCGAGGGCTTCGAGCGACGCGCGACGCTGGCGGTGCCGGGAGTGCAGGAGGTGTTTGCGGTCGGCGACTGGGTAGCCGTCGTCGCCGCCAGCTCCTGGGCGGCGCAGCAGGGGCGTGAAAGGCTGCGCCCGCGCTGGCGCTATGACCGCTACGGCGATGTCAGTAGCGACAGTATTCGCCGCCAGCTGCGCGCCGCGCTTGGCAGCGGTGATCATGTGATCCGGCAGCAGGGCAAAGCCATTGCCGGCAGTCGGCTGCAGCGGCTGCAGTGCGATTACGAAATGCCCCTGGCCCAGCACGCCGCCCTGGAACCGGTCAATGCCACCGCGCTGGTGGAAAAGGGCCGCTGCACCATTTGGGGGCCGATTCATCTGGCTACGCAGACCCAGGGCGAAGTGGCCCGGGCCCTGCAGATAGCAAAGGAAAACGTCAGCGTGCATACCACTCTGGTGGGGGGGTCCTTCGGTCGCAAGCTGGAACGCGACTTTGTCATCGAAGCCGCGCAGATTGCCGCCAGGGTGCGAGGTCCGGTGCAGCTGCTCTACACTCGCGAGGACGATATGATGCACGGCGGCATGCGCCCGCCGAGCCAGCATCGGCTCAGCTTTTCCTTTGACCGCCACGCCCGGCGATTTGCGCTCGACTACGATTATGCGGCGGCTTCCGCCTGGGCGCACCAGGACCGCAGCCAATTGTCCCGCAAAGGCTACGATTGGGCGGCGGCGCTGGGAGCCGTCGATATACCCTATGCGTTTCAGTCCCTGCGGGTGCGGCAGACAGATATTGAAACGCCGGCTGTGCGCCTGAACTGGTGGCGCGGCACCTACCGCAACAATCACGCCTTCGCCAGCGAATGCGCGATGGACGAACTGGCCGCTGCCGCCGGGCTCGATCCGCTCGAGCTGCGCCTGTCGCTGCTGTCTGCGGATCTCAGCATTGAGACTTTCCCGGATGATCCGGCACAAATCAGCGCCGGCCGCCTGCGGCGCGTGCTGGCACTGGCGGCGGAGAAAATAGCCTACCGCAGCAAGCGCGGCACCGGTCGCGCAGTCGGCATCGCCTGTCACTGCTACAGCGATGTTCACACTTATATCGCGCATGCTGTCGATGTGACTGTCAGGGCCGGCGGGGTGCGTATCCACAAGGTGGTAGCCGCCGTTGACTGCGGTATTGCAATTTCCCCGGATTCCGTCACTGCCCAGGTGGAGGGCAGTGTGGTATTCGGCCTGAATTCCGCGCTCTGGGACGACGTCGATGTGCAGGCGGGGCAGGTGATGTCACGCAATTTCGATCACTGCCGCCTGCTGCGCCTGCACGAGATGCCGCAGATAGACGTGCATATTGTCGCCAGCGAGGAGCTGCCCGGCGGTATCGGGGAGCCGCCCCTGCCCCCGGTGATACCTGCCTTTCTGAATGCGGTAGCCCGCGCCGGCGGGCCGCGGGTACGGCGCCTGCCCGCCGGCGATCAACTGGAACTGGTCTGATACGAGGAGCCGCTGTGATATGAAAAGAACCCTGCGAATTAATGGTCAATCCCACACTGTGAAATCCCCTGGCGATACACCGCTGTTGTGGCTGTTGCGCGACGAACTGGGGCTTACCGGTACCAAATACGGTTGTGGTCGGGGCCATTGCGGCGCCTGCACGGTGCATCTGGACGGGCGCGCGGCGCGCGCCTGCCTGGTGACCGTTGCAGCGGTCGGCGGCGCTGCCGTCACCACCATAGAGCACCTTCACACCCGGCCCCGTGGAGCCGATCTGCAGGCGGCCTGGAAGCGCGAGCGGGTGCCGCAATGCGGTTATTGCCAGTCGGGCCAGCTGATGAGCGCCGCGGCGTTGTTAGCGCAAACCCCCCGCCCGCGGGATAGGGAGATCAGCGCCGCCATGGCCGGCAATCTGTGCCGCTGCGGCACCTACGCCCGGGTAAAACGGGCGATTAGACAGGTCGCCCGGGGCGAGTCCTGATCATCCCTTAAGGCCATTTGCAGTCTCTTTGCGGATCGCTTAAGCTCTGCCGCAATCAACCTGTGTTCATTTCTTCAGCTGCGGGCCGGCGCGCCCGCTGGTGGCAGAGCAATATCGGAGGCTGTGTGGCCGCTCGCCGGGAAATTATCGCCCAGGTGCTGCTGGGTGTTGACGGTGTCGCGCCACAAAGCAGTGCCCCGCTGGCCAAGCATATCAAGATGGCAGCCAGCCCTTTCAGCTTCATGCGCGGCAGCGCCGCGCTGTTCTATCGCGATCTGGCTGAGCGGGACTGGGGCCGGTTTCCACCTGCCCTGCGCGACGCCATTCCCCTGACCGCGATTCAGGGCGATTGTCATCTGTCGAATTTCGGCTTTATCACCGAAGAGGGTTCCCACGGTGACAGCGTTATTTTTTCCCTCAACGATTTTGATGATGCCTGTATCGGTCATGGGGTATGGGATCTGTTGCGGTTTGCCACCAGCCTGCATCTGGCCGCGGATTATCTGCAAGGTGTGCAGCGCGGCCAGTATCAGCAGGTAAAAAAGGCGGACTTCAGCGGCCGGCCGGTTGCGGACGACGCCATGGCCCGCCGCGCCAATGAGATATTTCTCGACAGCTACATAGCGCAGTGCGATGCCCTGTCGAGCGCCGGCGGCGGGCACAAACAGGTAATTGACGACTTCCCTGCCGGGCATGTGTTACAGCCGCTGTGGTGCAAGGCCAGGAAACGGGCTGCCGGCGGCGCGCAGTTCAGCCGCAAGAGCGCCCTGGCCAAGGCGGCTGTATGGCAACAGGCCGACATCCGCTTCGACCGCCAAAGCCGCGATTTCGCCGAACTCACCGCCGCCAGACGCGGCGAGCTGGAAGCGCACTTCGCGCCCTATATGGACGACTGCGTTCTCGATGTGGCCGAACGGCTCGATGCCGGCACCGGCTCGGTCAATATGGGGCGCTACTACTTTCTGGTGGGGCCGCAGCAGGGGCACTACCCCGGCGATCTCGAACTCTGTCACATCGTCGAAGTGAAACAGCAGCGGCGCGCGGCACCGCTGGCTTTTTTTGCCGGCCTGAGCCCGACCAACCAACTCAATCCCGCCCACCTGACTGTGGTTTGCCAGCGCCGCATGCAGCGCCAGGCGGATCTGGTGCTGGATGAAACCGTCTGGCAGGGTGTCCACTGGCTGATACGCTCCCGCCATCACGCCAAGGTGGGCATTGCGCCGGAAGCGCTGTTGACACAGCCAGCTGCCGGCGAAGCCGGGCTGCTGCAATACGGGCGCGCCTGTGGCCGCGCTCTGGCGCTGGCCCACAGCCGCGGCGACCGGCGTTCAACCCGCTACGAGCAGGCGCTGTGCAAAAACCTGCCGCCGCAGCGGCGCGCGCTGCTGGATGCGGCAGCAGGCTGTGCCGAACAAACGCAGCGGGACTGGGCACTGCTCAAAGACATGCTGGCGCTGTAGTTGGCCGTGGCGGCGCAGCAGTCTCCCGATACCCCGCTGCCCCTGGTTTTGGCCGGCCCGGTGCTGCGTCGCTGCAGTCCCGACCAGGTGGCATTCTGGCTGGTGACCAGCCGCCCCTGTGAATGTCAGCTGCATATCGCGGTTGCAAACGGCGCGCTTGCTGCTGTTGCCGCCGAGCGACTGCAGCGACAGCAGTGGCCGGTCGGCCGGCACTGCTTTGTGCATTGGATTGTATGGGCACCTGCCGGTCCGCTGGCTCAACAGAAAGTGGTCGAGTACGACTTCCACCTGGTGACAGGCGCTGCGCAACAGTGGCTTAGCGACACGCTGCCCGATATCTGCTACGAAGGCGCGCGGCATCCCAGCTTTGTCATCGATCTGGCTGTCCGCGAAGTCGTGCACGGCTCCTGCCGCAAACCCCACCACCGCAGTGCCGATGGCCTGGTGCAGCTCGACCGCCAGCTGGCGTCGCGGCTGGGCAGTGGTGAGGCCAGGCCGAATTTTCTGATTATGACCGGCGACCAGGTATATACCGACGATGTCGCCGGCCCCACACTGTGGGCAATTCACCAGGTGATCGGCGAGTTGGGCCTGTTCGATGAGACACTGTCGGGGGCACTGGTGCAAAACTCTGCCGAATTGTTTGCCCATGTCGATGGCTTTTACCGCCGCCATGCCCTGCTGCCCGGCGACGATGCCAGCGAGGCTGTCGGCAGGCGCTTCTGGCGGGGTAAGCGCAAGCCGATCTTTACCACGGTAAACGGCGGCAATCACCTGATCACCTTTGCCGAAGTGATGGCCATGTACCTGCTGGTCTGGTCTCCGGCCCTGTGGCAGCGCCTGGACCTCGACAAGCGGGGATTGGCGCCCGAACTGCAGGCTACCTACGAAAAAGAAAAGCGTGTGATCGAACAGTTTGCCGCGGGGCTCTGGCGCGTGCGCCGGGTGCTGGCGCATCTGCCGACCTATATGATCTTTGACGACCACGATGTTACCGACGACTGGAATTTAACCCGCGGCTGGGAGGAGGCCTCCTACAATCACCCGTTTTCAAAACGGATCATCGGCAACGCCCTGTGCGGCTACCTGCTGTGCCAGGGATGGGGCAATGATCCCGGCGCTTTCAGCGCGCTGCACGCCGAACTGCATGGGTGTTTCACTATTGACGGTCTGTCAAATCAGGACCAATTGATAGAGCGCCTGCTGGCATGGCGGCAATGGCATTACAGGCTGCCCACCGAGCCGCCCACCCTGGTGCTGGATACGCGCACCCAGCGCTGGCGCTCGGAGAGCAGCCTGGTCAAACCCAGCGGCCTGATGGACTGGGAATCGCTGTGCGATCTGCAACAGCAGCTGCTCGGCCAGAAATCGGTGATCATGGTGTCGCCCACGCCGATTTACGGTGTGAAACTGATCGAGGTGATCCAGAAAATCTTCACTTTTTTCGGCAAGGCGTTGACGGTGGATGCGGAAAACTGGATGGCGCACAAAGGCACCGCCAGTGTTATGCTCAATATTTTTCGCCACCGGCGTACACCGCCGCTGTTTATCATCCTCTCGGGCGACGTACACTACTCTTTTGTGTACGATGTAAAGCTGAGGTTTACCCGCACCAGTCCGCGTATCTGTCAGATAACGGCCAGCGGTATCAAAAATGAATTTCCGCACACCCTGCTGCTGTGGCTGGACAAGCTCAACCGCTGGCTCTACCACCGGCGCTCGCCACTCAACTGGTTCACACAGCGGCGCTATATGACCATTCACCCGCGCAAGCCGCCCGGTGACAAGGGGCGGACACTGCTCAACAGCAGCGGTCTCGGGGTGCTGAAGCTCGGTGCCGGCGGCAAACAGATAAGCACGTCGATTCTCACTGCGGGTGGAAAAGCGCTGGAGTTCTCCCCCGGCGGTGCGGATGACAGTCGTGTAGATGACGGCCGTGCAGATGACACAGCGACTTAGTGTCAACAGGCCCTGAGGCGGTTTTTCAACCACTTTTACCGCAGACCCTGCCAGGGAAGGGTACTGGATCGCCGATAGTTGCGGTCAGTCCGGCAGCGACCCTCGAGCAGATAATTGCCGCAGCAGAGGGAGTGAGATGGCAGCTTGTGCCTGTAGCTGAACGGCCGGTCATGACCGCCTTGACAACATCGAGATCAAGCCCGTTTAATAGGCTCCCTCGGATGGGGACTCACTTGCACTGTGTCATTGAACGTACACCAACACCGCTGTCAAATCGAGGTTTGAGCGGCCGTGCCCAAGCCTGAACAGGAGGTTATTTTGTCGCCAGCTGGATATGAGCATCCCCATGCAGATATTTAACAATATTTCCCTCAACAACCTGCGCGGCGATATTTTTGGCGGCGTCACCGCCGCCATCGTCTCCCTGCCGCTGGCGCTTGCCTTTGGTGTGGCGTCCGGGGCCGGTCCCGCCGCCGGTCTGTATGGCGCCGTGCTGGTGGGATTGTTTGCGGCCATGTTCGGCGGCACGCCAACGCTGATCTCCGAGCCCACCGGGCCGATGACGGTGGTGATGACTGCCGTGCTCAGCACCATGATTGCGCAAAACCCCGACAACGGCGTGGCCATGGCCTTCACCGTGGTGATGATAGCCGGTGTTTTCCAGATACTGTTAGGCACACTGAAGCTCGGCAAATATATCACCCTGATGCCCTACAGCGTCATTTCCGGCTTTATGTCCGGTATCGGCGTCATTCTTATCATCCTGCAGTTCGCCCCTTTCCTCGGTCAGCCCAGCCCGCCCGGCGGTGTCGTGGGCACCCTGGAGCAGTTGCCGCAGCTCTGGGAAAACATGCGGCCGATCGAGGCCGTACTCGGTCTCATCACCCTGGCAATCCTGTTTTTCATGCCAAAGAAGCTCGGCCGCTTCGTGCCGCCGCCGCTGGTTGCGCTGGTCGTGGGGACGATCGTATCTCTGGTCATTTTTGCCGATGCCGATGTCCGCCGCATCGGTGAAATATCGCTCGGGCTGCCCTCCATTACCGTGCCGACATTCAGCAGTGAGCAGATCACGGCGATGATCCTCGACGGTATCATTCTCGGCACGCTCGGCTGCATCGATTCACTGCTGACGTCGGTAATCGCTGACAGCCTGACGCGCGCGGAGCACAAGTCCGATCGCGAACTGGTTGGCCAGGGCATCGGCAACCTGGTATCCGGCCTGTTTGGCGGTCTGCCCGGCGCCGGCGCCACCATGGGCACGGTGGTCAATATTCAGTCGGGGGCGCGAACCGCCCTGTCGGGTATCACCCGTGCCGTGGTGTTGCTGGTCGTCGTGCTTGGCGCGGCGCAACTGACGGAGAGCATTCCCCTGGCGGTACTCGCCGGTATCGCCTTGCGGGTCGGTATCAATATTCTCGACTGGAGCTTCGTCAAGCGCGCCCACAAGGTCTCCTGGCACGCTGCCCTGATCATGTATGGGGTCATGCTGTTGACGATTTTCGTGGATCTCATCGTCGCGGTTGGCGTGGGCGTATTCATTGCCAATATATTGACGATTCAGCGACTCAGTGAATTGCAAAGGGAAAATGTCAAAGCCATCAGCGATGCCGGCGACGACGTACCCCTTACCCCGGAAGAGAGAAAGCTGCTCGACAAGGCCGACGGCCGTGTGCTGCTGGTGTACCTGAGCGGGCCGATGATTTTCGGTGTGGCCAAGGCGATTGCCCGCGAGCACGGCACAATCGACCAGTACGCCTGTATCGTATTGGATTTAAGCGATGTACCATTGATCGATACGACGATTTGCCTGGCGATCGAAAATGCCATCAAGGGGGCCGTCGCGTCGCAGCGCAAGGTATTTATCGTCAAGCCCAGCAAGCAGGCGCATGCAACACTGGAGCGGCTGGGCCTGTTCGAGTTGATACCGGGTACCCAGTTGTGCACGACACGCACAGAGGCCCTGCAAAGAGCCGTTGGTTAACTCGTTCCGGCACTGTTGGTTTTTTAAGGTTTATATAATGTCTAAAGCACCTGTTCAGATTATTATGGGCTCCCGCTCCGATTGGCCCGCGATGCAGTCGGCCATCGAGCCACTGCAAGCGCTCAAGGTCGATTACGCGACCTCGATCGTATCGGCGCACCGCACGCCGCAGCGTCTGTATACGTTTTGCCGGCAATCGGAAAGCGACGGCACCCGGGTGATCATCGCCGGCGCGGGCGGCTCTGCGCATCTGGCGGGTATGGCGGCGGCAATGACCTGGCTGCCGGTTATTGCCGTGCCGATGCCGAGTAAGTATCTAAAAGGCGTCGACAGCCTGTTGTCGATGGTGCAGATGCCCAAGGGTGTGGCGGTGGCCACCCAGGCCATCGGCGAGGCCGGCGCCTACAATGCCGGGCTGCTTGCCTGCCAGATGCTGGCGCTGTCCGACCCGGCGTTGCAGCAACGCCTGATCGACTGGCGCCGGGCGCAGACCGACAGCGTTGCCGAGGATGTGCAATGAGTGCGCATATTGCCATTATCGGCAGTGGCCAGCTGGCCCGCATGATGGCCCTGGACGGTATTCCCATGGGTATGCGGTTCAGTTTTCTGGTGGATGAGGGCGAGGATACCCGCTGCGTCAATGCCTTGGGAAACGTGGTTGTTCGCTGCGGAGAGGCCGGCGATATATACCGGCAGCTAGGTGAGCCCGATGTGGTGACAGTGGAGAAAGAGCATGTGGATATCGACTTGCTCAAGGGCTTGCAGGCGCACTGCCCGGTGCACCCCAATCCCGATGCACTGAAAATTTTTAAAAACCGTCTGCAGGAAAAGTTGAGCTTGCAGTCTTTGAGCATTCCCCTGGCGCCGTTTCAAAGTGTCACCAGCCGGGAAGACCTGCAACAGGCGCTTCGAAGCCTGGACAAGCCCATATTCCTGAAATCCGAGGAGCAGGGCTATGATGGCTACAACCAGCACCGCATCACCCGGGACAATGCCGAGCAGGTGTTGGATGCAGTCAGCTTTGCGGGTGCCTGGGTAGCAGAGGAATTCGTGCCGTTTGAACGCGAAGTGTCCTTTCTCGCGGCGCGCGGCGGCAATGGTGATATTGCGTTTTACCCCGCGGTGGAAAACTATCACAGGAACGGCACGCTGCTGCGCTCGATTGCACCGGCGCCTTCCCTGTCGGCTTCGCAGATCGCCACCGGGCACAGGTATTTGAGCGATATTTTAGTCAAAACGGATTACGTGGGTTTAATATGCATGGAATGTTTTGTTGTCGGGGATGACATCCTTGTCAATGAAATCGCTCCGCGCGTGCACAACAGCGGCCACTGGACCGCCAAGGGCGCATTGACCAGTCAGTTTGAGAACCATCTGCGCGCGATTGCGGGTTTACCTCTGGGCTCGTGTGAAGCCCGCGGTATCAGCGGTATGCTGAATTTGCTCGGTGTTACCGCAACTGCCGCACAGGTGGTGGATGAGCACTGTTTTTTGACGCTTTACGGGAAGACACAGCAGCCGCGCCGCAAGCTGGGGCATATCGTCGTCAGCGGTCAGAGCCATGAAGATGTGGAGGCGCGGCTGGCGATTATGGAAAAACAGGTCTACTGCGCATAGGTCATATCATACGGCGCGTTTTCTCGTTCACACAAGGCTTATGAAAAAAAAGCGCTGTTTAGCAGCACTAGTGGCGGCTGGTATAGTGCCAACTCTGATGTTTGTTGTACCGTACGGAGTAAGCAGTCTGTGGATGAATGACGGGCACTGGTGGGCGAAAACCACTAACCTCGCTCTCATAACGTTTCTTGTAGCAATGGGGCACGTCTTTATTCTGGGTTTGCCTGTTTTCTTATTACTGAATCTTAACAAATGGGTTAACTGGTGGTCTTCGATCCTGTCGGGCTTTGTCCTGGCCTGTACGCCAGTAGCCATTCTCTCCTGGCCAAAGCATCAGCCTGAGCTTGAGACAAATACAAGCCAGTGGGACGGCGACAGACTGGTTGAGACGATGACAGACGGTGTGCCGACGCTGGACGGCTGGCTTTATTTTGTCGAACACGTCTCCGGGTTTGGTTTGTATGGTGCAGCAGGCGGATTGGCGTTCTGGCTGGTGTGGAAGAGGTCGGCAGGGAGCATGCGAAAAGCTGAACAATAATGATATAAACAGAAAGATTTAATCAGGCCGCTGTTCTTTTGGCGGCATGCCGGCCTCATGCCCGGCTAGGCAAGCTCGGCGGCCGCCCGGCGGCGGCGCAAAGCGATTAGCGCAGCGCCCACCAGTAACTGCAGGCCACCAAACAGCAACAGACTGAATAACAACATATCGCCGACGGGATCGGATTGCCCCAGCGCCGCCGGGAACAACAGGGCTTTGATCAGAAAACCCAGATTCACATTGCGAACGGTAACCTCCATCTCAATGGCGGTGGCATCGGGCCTGGACAGGCCGAATAACAGCGGTATCAACCACCCTGCAGTAGTCAATAACAGCAACAGCGCGCAAATCAACAGAATATTGGTGAGGCCGAATGCGGCGGCGTCCAGACGCCCCGCCATCAAGGAGAAGACGACGATGGCCATAATCCCCAGCAGCGAGGCCCTTATCGACCATTTGGCAATGTGCCCGGCATAGCGGGGCAGTACGCGCAGGGCCCCCATACCGGCAAGTAGAGGCAGCAGTAATGTCCAGAAGATTTCGCCGATAATCTGACCTCTGGGCATGACGAAATCGGCGGGCATATAGCGCGAGATCATTAATTCCAGAATCAACGGCGTGGTCAGCAGGCACGCCAGGGTGGTAATGGCGGTAATCGATATCGACAGTGCGGTGTTGCCGCGGGCAAAGAAGGTGAACATATTGGAGGCGGTGCCGCCGGGTATGGCCGCCAATACCGCGATGCCAACCACGATACCACCCGCCAGCCCGAAGCTCAGAATGAATGCATAGGCCAGTGCCGGCACCAGTATCAGCTGGATGACCGCGCCGACAGCCACGGCTTTGGGTTCCATAAGCACTTCGCCGAAATCTCTGGCGGTCAGGGTTGCGCCCATGCCAAACATGGCCATTACCAGCTGAAATACTGCAAACCAGTACTCGTATCTGATATAAAACTCTGTCATGTGCAAAGGTCTCTGCGGTTGGCTACTCGTTCATCTTATTCGTCGTTCTGCTCGTAGACTGCCCATTCTGTAAGGTTTTGGCACAGGGCTGCACTGAGGTCGAATGCTATAACACTGGTGCTGCATTCGCCAGCCTGAGATAGCCGGCACCGGCCCGGCAGTATGGGCGACTGCTCGCTCGTAAGGAGGGCAATTGCCGCCGGGAGGCGGCAGCGGGGCGGGGCCGGGCAATACGCCTCAGCCCCGGGTCTGGCTCGAGTCTAGAACTGCTTGTTGACACTGAAGCCGACGATGCGCGGCTCCAGCGTGAAGACGTTGGCGCTGAGGCCGGTGTCGTCGCTGTTGGTGAAAACGTCGGTGATCGGCGCATCGTCGAAGATGTTTTTCACATACAGCTGCATCTCCAGTTCCGAGGCCGGGTGTGTCAGTGTTACCGCGGCGTTGAGGTTGTCCCAGCTTTTCAGCTTGTCGTAGGTCGTATTGTATACCCGCGCATAGCTCTCGGACTGGTAGTAATAATCGGCGCGCAGCTTCAGCTCCCAGTCGCTGATATCGAAGATATGCTGCACACCGAGATTGAAGGTGAGGTTAGGCGAGTTGGGCAGTTCGTTGCCGCTGAGGTCGGCGGCGAAGCCGCGGCCGCCATTTGGTGCATCTTCCAGTGGGTTGTAGCTGGGGTAATTCTCGGTGTTGAGGTTGAAGGGGAAGAGATCCCAGCGAAAAAACGGGTCTTCGATTGCATCGGAAAAGCTGCCAAAGCGCGCCGAGCCACTGCACAGAGACTGCAGCGGGTTGATCAATGACTCGTCGGTGGGAAAAAACGGCGAGTTGAGAATTACCTCGACCAATTCGACCGGTGCGATGCAGTTGGAAGGCACCTGCATCTGCGGGCGCACCAGCATCCACTCTTCATTGCCCTGGGTGCGATTCATAACGTCAATCGATTCTTCACCTTTGCCGATGCGCGTGTCGAGATAGCCAAGGTTCATATCGACGCGAGTATTTGCGCTCATCTGCCACGCTGTCTCGATCTCCAGGCCCCAGCTCTCGGCATCGAAATTTTCGTTGAGCGAGATGCGATCGACGATCTGCGACACCTGGTAGTCGCGGTAGTCATAGTAGAACGCAGTGGCATTGAGGATCAGTGAGCCGTCGAACAGACTGTTCTTGGTGCCGATCTCAATGGCGTTGACGAATTCGGGCTTGAATGTCTCGGGCAGCTTCTGGAATTGTACCACCTTCGGGTCCAGATCAACGCGCGGCGGGTTGGCGCCACCGCCCTTGTAGCCGTGGGCGAAGGAGACATAGACCAGGGTCTCGTCGGTGAACGGGGTCTGGGTCTGCCAGTCGACGACTACCCGGCCGGTAAACCGGCTCCAATTCTGCTCGACATCGGGCAGCGCCGGGTAGCCGCGGCTGACACGGCCGCCGGTACCTGCGCCCGAATCTTCGCCGAAGTTCTGCGCGCCCAGCAGCAGCTGGCTCGGTATCGGGGTTGCGGTCTTCTCGTCCTGAGTATAGCGCAGCCCGGTGGTGATTTTGACATCCGGCGCTACCTGCCAGTAGGCCTCGCCGAAAACGGCCCAGGACTGGGTCTCCACCGGGTTTCTGCTGAGAAAGTAGTTGTGGCCCTGGTCGTCGATCTGGCCGAGCGGATTGGGATCGACATAGACACACTCCCGCACCTCATTTTCCCCGTCGCAGTTCCTGGTTTCCACGAACGGCGCCAGGTTGTCTCTGTTGTAGAAGTATTCGGCGATAAGGGAGAATGTATTGTTGAAGACGTAGTAATCATCCTGGGATTCAAAATCGAGATAGTTGGCGCCCAGGCTGAAATTGAAGTCGCCGTCGAACGAGGACTGCAGCCGGAATTCCTGGCTCCACTGCTCGCTGTCCGATTGACTGATATCGACCGACAGCACGCGGCTGGAGGGGCCGAGTTGGGGATCGTGGTAAACGCCCCCCGGTGTCGGCCCCGGATCGGGATTGACTTCACCGAAGGGGTTGCGCAGACCAGTGGAGTCATTGAATATTTCGTCAGAGACGAAGCGATTGTAATCCTGCGAGGAAAAATAATCGTCGCTGCTATAGGTGGACTGAGAGAAAAGCTGCAGGTGATCGCCCAGCGCTATTTGCAGGTTGAGCTGGAAGAGATCGTTTTCGGCGCGAAACACCGGGTCGAAACTGGTCTCGATCTCACGCAGGTCCCGCGACTGCCTGACGCCGGCATAGGGATTGACGCCGAAGTCGATGGGGCGCACGGTGGAGCCGTCTTCCGCCCTGCCCACGCTCATCAGGGTCGAGGGCAGCAGCAGGTAGGCGAGGCTGGTGCCGTTCGGTGCGCCGAACGCCGCGTCGCTGTAGAGCGACCCGGGCAGGCAGCCCTGGCCGAAGCGCGCGCGCACGCCCTCGGGCACCTCGGTATTGCCGACTGTGGTCGGGCCGGGGTCCGGTGTACAGAGCTGTTTGCCGGTGCGCGAGCGGCGATCGTCCTCCTTGAAATGCTGCCACATGAAGTTGGCGCTGAACCTGTCGCTCGGCTCCCACTTGACGATGGCGCGGGTCGAATAGAGATCGCGGTCGTTGACGTCGTTGCCGGTAAAGGTATTGGTATCGAAGCCGTCGCGCTTGGTCATCGCGCCGGCAAAGCGAAAGGAAAGCGTATCGCTCAGCGGGATATTCAGATTACCGCTGAGGCGGCGGGTGTCGAAGTTGCCCACTTCGGCCTCTACCTCCGCACCGAAGTCCGCCTCCGGCAGCACCGGCAGCACATTGACCACACCGCCCGTGGCATTGCGGCCGTAGAGTGTGCCCTGAGGGCCGCGCAAGACTTCGACGCGCTGTACATCGAAGAACTCCTGTTCGAACAACCGGTTGCGAATTAGCGGCGTGTTATTGAAACTGACGGCGACCGCCGGGTCCGTGCTGGCCGATATGGCCTTGGTGCCGATGCCGCGAATGGAGAAGTTAAAGCTGCTGAAATTCGATTTCGAGAAGGTGACATTGGGAATCGCGCGCAGCAGTTCTTCCCCGCGTTCGATTTTCAAATCGTCCAGCCCCTCGCTGGAAAACGCCGAGACGGCAATGGGGACGTCCTGAATGCTTTCTTCCATTTTCTGCGCGGTAACGACAATTTCCTCGACCGCACCGCGGCGCTCGTCGTCATCGTCACCCCGGGGCGTTTCCGCCGGCCCTACCGGCTGGGCCTGGGATGCGGCCTGGGCCAGGCCCTGGTTGACTGTTGCCGCGGAGGTAATGACGATAATGTCGCCGTCGCGGGAATAGCCGAGGCCGCTGTCTGCCAGCAATGTGCGCAGCGCCGTTTCCGGGTAAGAGGTGGCCGTGTATGCCCGGGTACGCTTGCCGTCGGCCAGTGCGGCATCGGCCATGATATTGAAGCCGCTTTGTACCGCGAAATCCCGCAGCGCCTGGGCCAGCGACTGGGCGGGAATATTGAAATCGGCCTTGGTATCGGCCTGGGCCTGCGCCGCCATTACCAGACAGGCGAGCGCAGTGCGGCGAAAAAGCCTCGATGGGGTGGTGTTCTCTACAGTTCTCTGCGAATTGCGAACGTGAAAACTCATAATCTCTCTCACTCCTTATATTTTTTGTTTGGACTTTATTTTTAGGCGTATTATTGTTTAGACGCAGAATAGATTGTGACGGGGGGATCAGAGAAGCGAATATATGACTCTGCAACTCGTTGCAGTCTGTTTGATCCGGCAAGGTTGGACGGCATGGCGGGCGCGGTGAAAAATCCTCTGCGGCCATCCCCCCGACTTGCCGTTTGCGGAGTCTATAGGATTATGTAAAAGCCATCAGAGACAACGATCCGGTTACTATCTGATCAGCTGTACATGATCAACCGTATGTGAGCAAAGATATGTGAGCAAGGAACGGAATAACGATCTCACCGCCTGGATAAGGCAATACAGCCTCGGCCTGCGGCGCTACTTTGCGCGGCGGGTAAACGATGCCGATGTGGACGACCTGGTTCAGGAGGTGTTCGTGCACCTGCAGGCCAAGCGACAGGATACCGCTATTGCCAACCCGCAGAGCTACACCTTCGCCGTAGCGCGCAATGTGTTGATCAGCCACTACCGGCGCCAGAAGACGCGCTCACACGCCCTGCACGATTCGGTTGTGGCGGAGGATGAGATTCCCGATTTCATTTCACCGGAGCGAACCGCCATCGGCATGCAGGAATACCGGCGGGTGGTGCAGGCAATCGTGAACCTGCCGCCGCGCGCACGTGCGGCATTTCAGTTCCACCGTTTCGAAAACATGACCTACCAGGCGATCGCGCAGCGGATGGGTATTTCCAAGGAGTCAGTCAAGGAGCTTATTCATCGCGCCCTGGTGCAAATCAGGCAGCACAGGGAGGAAGAGCCGTGAGTGCCGGTTCCCACTCGGATCGCGAGGTGCGGCGGGCCGCCGCCGCTCACTGGTTCAACGAGCATCGCGCTGGCGATATGACCGAGGAGGACAAGCGGCTGTTCGCCCAATGGTTGTGCCAGACACCGGAAAACCGCGCGGCCTACAGTGAGATGGAACAGGACTGGGCGCTGTTCGGCAGCGTTGCCGAGGACCCGCAGATCCTCGCGGCACGCGAGCAGGACCGCCGCACGTTCGACAACCCGGGCCGCCTGCGGCGGGCTGCGCTGGCGGCAGCGGCAGTGCTGCTGGCGGTGACGACAGCCTGGACCGCGATCGACTCGGGGCTGGCCGGCGACATGGGTTTTGCCGGGCAGGCCGAGGCAGTCATCTATCGCTCCGACCTCGGCCAGCGGCTGACGTTTTCCCTGTCCGACGGCTCTTCAGTCACCCTCGATACCGATTCCGAACTGCTGGTCGGTGACATGCAGGAGCAGCGCCGGCTGGTGCTGCAGCGCGGCCGCGCGTTTTTCAATGTCTCCAAAGATCCGACACGACCCTTTGTGGTACACGCCGGCGACAAGACGGTACAGGCTCTCGGCACTGCCTTCCAGGTCAGTATGGACGGCGAGGACGTAACGGTTACCCTGGTTGAGGGCTCAGTGCGGGTCGAAGAGGAAACCGGCCTGTTGCTGCCCAGCTATCACCGTGTCGACATGCAGCAGGCCGGCGGCCAGTTGTCGGCGCCCAAGGACGATAGCTGGATGGTTGAGCGCGTCGATGTGCAGGCCAAGACCAGCTGGCTCGACGGCCACCTGATCTTCGCCGGCGACCCCCTGGCCGACGCCGTCGCCGAGATGAACCGTTATTCGGAGCAGAAAATCGTTTTCCTGGACAAACGCATTCCCAAGCGCAAGATAGTCGGCGTATTTCGCAGCGGCGATGTCAGCAGCTTCGTGCGCGCGCTCGAACTCGACGGGCTGGCCCGGGTTGTCTCCCGCAGTGAAACGCGGATTGAATTGTTGTCGCAGTGAGTCTTACACGGCAGGGAGTCGGGTTGCATGCCATGCAGCTCGGGCTCGCCGCAGAATATAGAGAGCCTATGTTCGCCGTTATTCCCCCCTTCATCGTTATTGCCACGTCTACCCTAGCTAGAAGGTAGAAGGCATGCACCTTCTAAATGGCAGCATCGTGCTGCCGAACTTAACGAAAAGAGGGAAATCATGATGAAGAGATTCGTAGCATCGTCCGTTTTGTCTACAGCCATCGCCGCATTCGGTCTCGCCAGCACGGCCGTTGCGGAAACCTGGTCGCCGACCGGTCCAGTCAGCCTGTCGAGCATTGACCCGATGTCTGGCGCGCCTAGCACGCTTCAGGTGAGCAAGGGCATTACCCTGGATTGCGGCCTGTCCGGCGGCGGATCGCTCGCCGGTTCATCCGCTCTGGTTAACAGCCTGTCGCTCACCGCGGGGGATTTCCTCTGCATCTTCGTTGCATTCAGCAACCTGCCTTACAACCTGGAGCCCGAGGGCGGCACCTCGCTGGATTCGGTAACGCTCGAGGATGTGGTCGTGACTGCGGTTACCGGCAACTGCCGCGGCAACCTGACAGGTGATTTCGACCAGACTAACGGTCGTATCACATTTACCAATGCAACTATTCCTTCAGATCCGGTGGGCGGCTCTCCCTGCGTTATCAACGGTGTGGTAGCGACTTCACCTGCGGTGTCTTACACCATCCCCTAAGCACTGCAGCGGCGTTTTGCCGGCGCCGCCCGATCCGGGCGGCGCGATCACAGCGCAGGCGGCTGTGTGCCGTCAATGCGTGTCCAGATCTGGGTGCGGCACAAAAACACCGCCAGGCAGCCTTTTACCTTGAGCCTGTCGGCGTTTTCGAGTGTCAGATATCCGCGCCTGGCGCCGTCCCCGGTCTTCGGATCGTAAAGCGGCCCGCCGGACCACTTGTGCGGTCCGCCGGTAAAATTCTCGAGAATCACCAGCCCTTTTACCCGCCGCTGCCGCAGGGCTTTGTCACTGTTGTGGATGTCGCGCTGGTCGGGATCGGCGCGCAGCGATGCGGCGTCGACAACGCGACCGCAGAGGGCGTCATCGCAGCGGAAGATTTCCACCACTCCCTGCTCTTCCTGTGTCCGCCACAGTCCCAGCAAAGTCGGCGGCGCCGCTGCAGAGGAGGCTGTTGCCGGGGGTGTCGCAGCGCCGGCAAGTGACAACAACAACACGGCGGTGACGCTTGTTTTCAGCCCGGTATTTCTAAACCCTCTGCTTCTAAAACCCCTGTTTCCAAACATAGTGCGCCTCAAGCCTCCATCGGCAACTGCAGTTTTGCCAGGGTTTTTTCCAGCAGCGCCCGGTCGTCGTGCTCCCAGGGGTGAAAACCGGGTTTGAAATAGCGCAGATAGTCGGGAAGAATACGCCGCACGATACCCGGTTTGCCAAACAGGTAGGCGAGAGTGCGCCCCCAGATACGCCAGCCCTTGAGGCCGTCCTCGCGGTAGAGGTCGCGCATATTCGCCGTCATGGTAGAGACCAGGATGGTCGTCGCCAGTACCATCACCAGGCTGCGCAGCAGATAGCGGCGCAGGCGCGTCATATGCCCGGTAACCGTGGTGAAAGTGTCGAAGGCCACCGCCTTGTGCTCGATTTCCTCCATCGCGTGCCAGCTCCACAGTCGCACCGTGTCCTGCGGTGCGCCGTCGAGATCGCGGCTGTCGTGTTTCAGCAACTGGTGAGCCAGAATGGCGGTAAAATGTTCCAGCGCACAGGTGGCCGCCAACTGGCGATAGGGCGAGCGTTTGCGGGCGAAGTCGAGCACCTTGCGGGTGCGATTCTCCAGCGCGTCGACCTGATAGCCGGCGTCGCTGGCGCGCTTGTTGAAAGCCGCATGTTCGCGACTGTGTACCGATTCCTGCGCCATAAAGGCGGCGATCTGATCCCGCAGCGGCCCGCTGACGTCGCCGCGGAAGTGGCGCACGCTTTCTATAAAGAACTTCTCGCCGGCGGGGAAGGTGCATGACAGCGCATTGAAAAAGGCGGTTGCAACGGGGTTGTCCGCCAGCCACCAGCGCTGCGGTCGCACGCCGTCGCGGTGGAATTGCAGGTTGCGCACCGGTATCTGCAGGTCTGCTGGGGTAGGGGGCTTGCTGGCCATCGGATCTCCTGGGCTGATACGGGCCGGGCGGTATCGGTATCTCCCACCTGCTGGCAGCAGGGTACGGAAAAACCGCCGCGGTAAATAATGGTGGTACTGTCGGTTTTGGCGGCGCAATACTACCGCCCGGAGGATGTCTGCCTCCTGGCAGATATAGACGCTGCAGCGGCGAGAGCGGGGGGATGGCCGTTTAAGGAGTAACATGAAATAGTAATAAACTGGCTATATAACTGGTTGCCAGCCTGGTGCCGACTGTAGGGCAAGGCTGCCGCTGTGGTCTGCGGATATACACCTTGTCTCAGGCGACAGTGACTTCAAGCGCTAAAATGACAACAGAGACTAGCGGATGCCAAAGTCATGAACAATTACCGCCGCAACACCCTCAACAGTGCCGTATTGGCTGCCGTTATGCTGCTGGCCGCTCAGGCCTGGGCGGGCGCTGCCGGCGGTGGCCACCACGGCTTGCGCCCGCCGTGGAAGCAAAAGTCTTTTGTGGTAGCGGTGATACCGGATACGCAGTTTATGTCTAACACCGATGTCTGGAGTGCCGCTGTCGCTGACAACACCCGCTGGCTGCGCGCCAATGCGCGGGCAAGAAATATCGCTTTTGTCACCCATCTGGGCGATATCGTGCAGGAGGGCAGTGTGCTGTCCGGGGTGTTTCCCGGTATGAGCTGGGAGGAGCAATGGCGGCGCATGTCCCGCGCCATGGACCCCTTGGACCTGGCCAATCGGCTCGACGGCACCGCGCTGCCTTACTCGGTCAGCATTGGCAACCACGATGTCACGCCGACCAACGATAAAGCCAATGGTGACGATATTTTTGAAAACAGCGCCTACATAGAGTTTTTCGGCCCCGGCCGCTATAAAAACTACCCCTGGTATGGGGGCTCTGATTCCACCGGGCTCAACCACTACCAGGTTTTTTCTGCCGGCCCCTACAGATATCTGCATATCAACCTGGAAATCGACCCGCAAAACGCCATTGCCCCGGTACAGCTGGTGCGCACAGAAGCTGATGCCTTTGAATGGGCACAGTCGGTGATCGACCGCCATCGGGGTATGCCGACCCTGATCAGCACCCACAAATACCTGACCGATTTCGGGCCGGAGGGGTTTGATGAAACGGGTTATCGCGGCGATGGCGCCGACAATAGTTTTGGCGGCGAGCGTATGAGCACGGGTGAGGCCATATGGGAAAAGCTGGTACGCGGCAACAGACAGGTGTTTATGACCATCAACGGCCATGAACATGAAGGCAAATACCGGGAAGACGGGGAGCACCACCAGGTCAAATTTAACGACGCCGGTCTGCCCGTCTTTGAAGTGCTGAGTAACTACCAGGACTACGTCAATCCGCTGACCGGCAGTGACCCCTATATGCGCCTGATTGAGTTCAACCCCTCCAGAGGCGAAATTCGCCATACCACCTACAGCCCCACCTTCGATGCCTTTAACCGGGTGCCCGGTTTTGCGCAACAGCGGCTTGACGATATGCTCGATGCCTTTGAAAACGAGTTTCTGCCCGTAGTCCAGTATCTGGGGGAAGATATCGCCGGTGTGGTACTGGCCGACAACCCGAAAAACCGGTCGGTAGCAGCCGCCTTGAATGAGGCGTTTCGAGAGGAGGTCGGGCAGGACGTGGCCTTCCTGTCGGATCGCGCCGGCGCAGAGGCGGCGCTGCTCAGCTTTTTCGGCGTCAGTGATCGCGCCGAACTGGGCGCGGCGGTCAGCCCCAGACTGACCGATCGCGACAGTCAGTTTACGGTAAAAGTGAGATTCGACAGGCGCGGGCGGCCGAGGAAGTTTTTCAAAGTCCGGGAATGACTGCCGACTCGCGCCGGGATACCTAGGCGTTTAAAAAGCCAATGGGCAACTGCGCGCTTCCACCCGCATAGAAATTGCGTATATTGGGCAGTATATCCACCAGCGCGCTATTATTCGGCACGCCAAACCAGCGCGCCAGTTCGGCGTTGAATTCATCGGTGCTGGTGGTCGGCAGCAGGCGCCCGCGGCCGACGTCGAGAGAATTGTTGTTAATGTCCCTGGGGTTTTTCAAGTCAGTCGGATAGTCACCAAAGACATGACCGCCATTTACAGCGCCGCCCATAACTATCTGGTTGCCGCCCCAGGCGTGGTCCGAGCCTCTGCCATTGGTCGTCAATGTGCGGCCGAAATCCGAGGCGGTAAAGGTCGTTACACTGTCGCTGACTCCCATATCTGCGGTCGCGGTATAAAATGCTTTCAAAGCCGCACTGAGTTGTGATAACAATCCGTTTTGATTGTTTAACAACTCATCGTGGTTGTCGTACCCACCCATCGATACAAAGAACGTTTGCCGCTTATTGCCCAGTATCCCACGTGCGCTGATAGTCTTTGCCACCATCTTGAGCTGGGCGCCGATACGGGTTTCCGGAAAAGGGGTTTCGAGAGATATGCCGGCGGTGGCAGTGTCGAAAGCGACGGCGGTGTCGATGGCATCGCGGCGCTGCCGGGCGTAAGTTTGTTTCAGCAGATTCTGATAACTGTGCCCCAAGACATCGTCAGTGGTCTGTGTAAACAACTGGTTGAATACTCCGGCGCTGTCGTAACCGTTCATGCGGGTAGCGCCTGCAGGAGAGACGATATAGGGGGCGCTGGCCCCGCCGCTTTGAAAAATATTGACAGTATTCAGTGAAATATTCATCGATACCAGGCTGGACTGATTGACGTCGTTGACAATATCTGCCAGGCGCCCGCCCCATCCCACCGCCCGTTGAGACTCCGGTACCGATGTCTGCCAGGCCTGCTGTTGGTCATTGTGCGAAAACAGGCCGCGGGGCAGCGCCACGCCATTTTGATACTCCGCCAGCGTGGTGGGCCTGACCAACGTACCGACATTGGCGATAAAGGCGAGATTGCCGGCATTGTACAGCTCTTGCACCCCGTCCATACTGGGATGGATACCAAAGGGCCTGCCGCTATTGTCAGTGATTCGCCGCAAGGTGTTGCGCGGCAAAGCCAAATCGGTTCTCACTGCGGCGTAGCGGTTATACTCCGCAACCCGAAACGGGGCCAGCATATTAAAGGAATCATTTCCGCCGAACAAAAATACACATACCAGTGCCCGGTATTGATCCGGGTTTTCGACGCGGGCCGGTGCCATACCGGCGGCATAGGCGGAGTTGATCAGTTTTAACTGCAAGATACTGGAGAGAAGCGGCGTGGCGCCGATAGCGGCACAGCCGCCGAGAAAACGCCGGCGCGACAGCTGGCTGCTTTGCGGTGTTAGCTTTTTCATAGGATATGGCCGTCTTTTAAAATTTGTCACAAGTGACAGTTGAGCGGAAATTTTGCTCATTCCATAATGGCGAAATCGGGTGAGGTCAGCAGGCCCATAACGGCCAGTTCAGCTCGCAATTCCGGTTTTGGCGTCGATACTATGGTGTCCCTCAGTTGACGCATGACGGTGTTATTCAGCGTGCCGTAGCTCAACAGCAGATTCAACCTGTCCAGCAAGCGAGTGGCGTTGGCGGCAATGTTTTCTTCGCCGCTTAAATTGATCGTTCCCGCCTCACCCAGGCCAAAAGAGCGCTGCCGTACTCGCGTACGGATGAAATTACTCAGGGTATTGACCATGACCGGTGTATATATTTGGAACTCCGGCGCTACCAGCGTGCCGTTTTCCAGCAGCTCCGCCGGCTGGTAGCCGGGCAGGTAAAAGTTAAACACACTGGGGGCCTGAAAAGCCCCCTGGTTGGTGACATTGCCACCGGAAAAAGGCCGGAAGCGGCCGTCGGGGTGAGCGGCCTCGGCTCTAAAAGCGCGATACATCGCAGACAGGGCCAGTGCCGGTTCGCGCAGTTTGCCACGGCTCTGCACTTTCCCCGTGACCGTAAACCGGTAGCGGCCGTTGCTTTTGCGGGTCTGGGTGATTTGCAGGGAATTTCTCGCTTCGGGATGCATCAATATTCTACGTATGACTGCGCGCATATTGCCGCGATTGCCTCGCCCGTCGTCGGCAAATTTATCCGCAACGGCTTTGACATAGGCCGGAGAGGGGTTCGATGTGGTAAATCGTTGAATCAACAGCCGGGCGATGAAAGGCGGTACGTTTTCATGCTGGAAGATATTGTCGAGCGCGGCGGTGATATCGTCCATGCCACTCTGTCCTGCCGGTAACACGATATTGTTGAGCAGAGTTTTTTCCCCTTTATCGTGAAAATCGTCATACATTTTCATGGGCGCGAACATGTAGCGGGGATTTCTGGAAAAATTATCACGGCCATTGCTGGGTGCATAACTCAAGCCGGTAAAGACGCGGGCAAAGTTTCTGATGGTGTCATTGTCATAGGTCTCGATTAACTGCCCGCCGGCACTGCGGCGGAAATTTCCGTTTTGCTGCAATGCGTAAACGCCAATTGACAGCAGCTGTAAAACTTCACGCGCATAGTTCTCATCGGGGAAAATACCCCGGGCGGGATCGCCTTTGCGGTTTTTTACATGGCTCAGATAGCGCCCCATGGCCGGATGCAGCGTAACATCCTGCAAAATATCGCGATAGTTTCCGAAAGCGTGGCGCATCAGCATATCGTGATAGTTCAATATGCCCAGCCAGTGACCTTGCGCGCGATTGTTCAAACCCATGCCGTTTTCCGAAATCACCAAAATCTGAATCAGCGCCCAGGCCGTGCGCTGTCGCAGCTGATCGTCGCCGCGCAGTACTCTGTGCCACCAGGCATGGTGCTTGTAATTCTGTATCCCGTAGTCAAGCCCCTCGGTATCGGCGGCGCGTGAATCGATGGCGAAGCCGTCGTCGGCAATCATATTTCTGGCGAGTCGTTCATAGGACTGGCGCGCTGAAAATGGCATGGCGTACTGTTGGTTGATCCACTCGTACATGGCCGCATTGTCACCGATTTCAGCCATGCGCCCGGCGAGACTGGTAATATCGGCAAAGGTCGGGCCAAATGTCGCATGGTGTAGAAATTGCGACGCTTTTATTCTTTTGACGGTAATGTCGCGCTGCTCCTCCGGGACATCGCTTAGAAAAGCCAATGCGGTTAAGGGAAACAACAGTGCAGCAGTGACAATACAGCGGCTCAGCATGAAATTCTTTGCAAGTCTGATTACAGTTTTATGACCGATTGTCAGGCAGGGCATATATGTCATCGTAAAACCCTTTTGAGTGAATGCGGATTTGAGTGAAAGGCTATGTTGGAAATTTGAGTCGTCGCGATTACTCACTTTATTGAAGTTGGCCTGTTCAGGTCAATAGCACTGTGCCGGAAACGTGGTGCTCATGCGGGTATGAGATGACAATTTTTTACTGCACTTGATCAGCCAGTAGTCTTTCAGCATCTTCGGGCGGCATCGGCATTCCCAGGTAGTAGCCTTGCGCGTAACCTATATTCAGGTCTTTGACGATATTGTACTGGGCCTCTGTCTCCACCCCCTCGGCCACGACTTCCAGCGCCAGGCTTGATGCCAGGGCCTGTATGGTTCGCACAATTGCGCGATTTCGCTGGTTTTTATCTATCGATTTAATAAACGACAAGTCTATCTTCAAAGCCGACAGGGGAAACTGGTGCAGATATCCCAATGAAGAGTAGCCGGTGCCGAAATCGTCCAGTACCAGCTGAACCTGCATATTGCTGACTTCGGACAACAGGCTTTTCGCAGCATCCATATTGTTCAGCAATACAGTTTCTGTAATTTCCAGCTTCAGGTGATTGATCGGCAGTCGTGAGCGCCTGGCGCAGGCCCGGATAGTCTCCAGTAAACCTTGGTGTTTTATTTGATAACCCGATATATTGACGTTGATCTGAAGATCTCTGGCGGCGGCTATACGGCTGCGCCAGCGATTGGTTTGCGTCATGGCCTGCTCGAGAATGTAGGCACCCAGTTCGTTGATATAACCGGTTTCTTCGGCGATGCCGATAAAATCCATCGGCGCTACAAAGCCCAGTGTTCTGTGCTGCCAGCGAGCCAGTGCCTCGAAGGAGGTGATTTTACCGCTCGCCAGACTGATAATGGGCTGGTAATAGACCACAAGCTCGCCATTGCCGATCGCCTGGCGCAGGTCACTTTCCAACTGCAGCCGGGTCATCGCCTGTTCGTACATCCCCTTGTCGAACACCTGGTAGCGGGCTTTGCCCTGCGACTTGGCCTGGTACATTGCCGCGTCCGCATCCCGCAAAATGGCCTCGGGTTCTTCGTAGCCCATGGGGCTTAGGGTGATGCCGATGCTGGTTGAGGTGAAGACTTCCTGTGCGTCGAGGATAAAGGGTGCAGTAAATTTCTGCAGGATGCGATCCGCTATTTTGATCGCCTGTTGTTGCGTGCTTATATTGTCCAGCAGCATGCAGAATTCGTCGCCGCCAAAGCGCGCCAGGGTGTCGCCCGGACGAATACAGTCGAGCAAGCGCCGGCTGGTTTGCTGTAGCAAAGCATCACCCACCAGGTGGCCCAAGCTGTCGTTGATGATTTTAAAACGGTCCAGATCGAGGAAGAACACCGCAAACTCAACCTCACCGCGACTCTTGGAGCGCTTCAGAGCCTGCTCCAGGCGGTTGAGGAAAAGTGCTCGATTGGGCAGGTCGGTCAGCACATCGTGCAAGGCATCGTAAATGAGCTTTTCCTGTATACTGCGCCGTTCTTCGAGCATGGCTTCCAGTTTGAGATTGGCCGTGGAGATTTCCCTGGCGCGCTGTTCGAGTCGCCGATTGGCCAGCCGCAGGCCATCGTGCGTGGCTCTCAGTTCCTCGTCGGCCTGCTTGCGGTGCAGGGCGGTGGCAATGTGCCGCGATACATAAACAAGCAGATCTTCATCTTGCTGGCCATAAAGAAAACCCCGCTCATAGCTTTGAATGACCAGGGCGCCCAGTATCTTGCCTTCGTGTTTTAGGGGTACCCCCAACCAATCCTGCGCTGTAAGTCCCCTGACATTCGCTTCGCCGCTGCGGTTCAATTCAGCCAGCCCGGCATTATCGGCATGCAGAACTTCGCCGGTACTAAAAATGATGCCCGTCAGTGTCGATGTAAATTCTTCAATGGGAATCAATTCGTCGGGGTTTCTCGTATAGTGTTCATCGATATAATAGGGGAAATAGACATTTTTCCGCTCCCTGTCCAAAACGGCGATAAAGCAGTTTTTTGCCACAGTGAGACTGTTGATAATATCGTGCAGGGTTTTGTAAAAGGACAACATGTCCTGAGCAGAGCTGGTGGTATCCGCTATGCGGTATAGGGCCGATTGTAACTTCTGACCATTGGCGTGCTGTTCAGCAAGCTGTTCAAGTATATTGACGCGTTTTCGAAGTGCCCCCACTTCCTCAACGAGAGAGGCTTTACTGCGCTCCAGGTCTTTGCCCAACTAGTTATCCTATTGAGTTGTGTTTACATTGTTGGTGTTTACATTATTGGTGTTTACACCATTAGTGTTTTGTGAGTGTTTTGTGCACTCGAATAAAAGCTAACTCCCTTAGTTTGGCTGCTTCCAGAGGATATTCCCGAGCATTGTCTCCGCCGTGCTAAACCGCTGCACCTCAGGCTCTGGACGGTTGGGTTCCGTACCCTGTACAGCAAGCATAAACGCCCTTTTTGTTACACACAAGCACAAGTTGACCGGTTAGTATCGGCGAGTCTGCATGCCGCCTGCCGGCAGGTCAGCCGGCGCCGTCCGGGCCCGCTGGCGGCGTTCAGGCCCAAACCCGCAGCGCTATCCGGCGGGCGCTTTCCGGCCCGCCGCCGGCGTGCGGCACGGCGGCGGTAACACTTGCAGCGGCGGGGTGTCCCTTATATATTCAACGCGTATATCGAGTAGTGGAATTATGCTGAAAACACAGCGGCCAGGTGGCCCGCTGCCGGTCCGCCTGGCGCTTTTGGTAATGCTGGCAACAGGCTGCAGCAGTGCCTGGGCGGCGTCAAAAATCCGTATTGTCGGCATCGACGGTGCGGTTGCCGATAACCTCAGGTTGTATCTGCCGCCGCTGGAAGATCTGTCACTGCAAGACGCCGAGCGGCTGCAGGAACGGCTGCGGCGGCCTGTCAGTCGCGCCCTGCAGGCATTCGGTTACTACCGGGCGGAGGTGGACTACCGCGCAGGCGAGGACGGGCTGACACTGCATATCGTGCCCGGGCCGGTGGTTGAGTGGAGCCAGGCGGACATTCGCATCACCCAGGGTGCCGGCGTCACCGACCCCGCCCTGACCGGGTTTATCGACCGCCACCCTTTCCGGCCGGCTGCGCCGATCAACCACGCAACTTACGACAATTTTAAGCGCGAACTGCTGTCGCTGGCCCAGCGGCGGGGCTATCTGGATGCGGCATTTACCCGGCATGAACTGCGCATCGATATGGGCCGCAGCCGGGCCCAGGTGACGCTGCTGCTGTCCACCGGACAGCCCTACCGGATCGGCGCCGTCGACTATACCGGCAGCGACTTGTCCGCCGCTCTGCTGCAGCGCTTGGCGCCGCTGGCTCCCGGCGACAGCTACGATGCGAACAAAGTCGGTGAGGTCTACAATCTGCTGTTAAACAGCGGCTATTTTTCCGCTGTGGATATCGACACCGAGCCACAGCCTCCCGACCGGGTCAAACTCACCGTTAGCCTCGAGGATGCGCCTTCGCACCGCTATACCGCCGGTGTGGGGTTCGGTACCGATACCGGGCCGCGACTGCAGCTGGGCTGGCAGCGCCCCAGGGTCAACCACCGCGGCGACAGCTTGCAAACCCAGGTGGAGGCCTCGGCCATCAGTCAGGAACTGTCGGCGCAGTATCGCATACCCTGGGACCATCCGCTGGAACGCTACCTGATCTGGCAAAACGGCTACCAGGGAAAGCGCGTGGAGGACACCGAGACCGACATCATTACCACCGGTCTGGCCTACCACAACCGCGGCGAAGGTGGCTGGCAGTACAGCTACCATGTGGATCTGGAACGGGAGATTTTCCAGCAGGGCTCGGAACCGGAAAAAACCGTGACTTACGTGGTGCCGAGCAGCAACTGGTCGCGCACTGTGCTCAGGGGTGCCGCCCGCAACCCGGACTGGGGCTATAAATTCTGGCTCAGCCTCGAAGCCAGCAGCACGGCGCTGGGCTCGGACACCGATTTTGTCCGCCTCGCCGGCGGCCTGCGCTATCTCAACGGCTGGTCGGAAACGAACCAGGTGATTGCGCGACTGGAGGCCGGCGCCATTGCCAGCGGCGATTTCCTCGATGTGCCGGCCTCGCGCCGTTTCTTTACCGGTGGTGACCAAACCGTGCGCGGCTTCGACTTCGAGTCGCTGTCGCCGCTGGACAGTGAAGGCGAATTGACCGGCGGCCAGTACCTCAACGTCGCCAGTCTGGAATACCGCCGCCAATGGCGGCCCGCCTGGCAGTGGGCGCTGTTTGCCGATAGCGGCCGCGCCTATAACGACAGCGCCGAGGCATTTCATTCCAGTGCCGGCATGGGCCTGCGCTGGCAATCGCCCATCGGCACTGTGGCCTTCGACATTGCCAAGCCGGTGGACAGCGACCTCAGTGACTCGGTGCGGCTGCATATTTATATGGGCCTGCCGTTGTGAAAACCTTTGTGAAAACCGTCGCCGGGCCGCTGCTGAAACTGCTCAAGGCGTTTGCCTTGACTGTTGTTTTTGTCCATCTGCTCGTCTATGGAGCCCTGCACTCCGGCAGCGCCAGCCGCTATCTGGCCGACCTGGTCACTGAGCGGGTTCCCGCTTTCGAGGCGACGGCGATGAAAGGAAATCTGGTTCGGGGGCTGTCGTTCGATGCCGAATACCGCGACGGCTCGAGGGCTGTAACACTGCACCGGGTCACACTGCGGATAGCGCCGGCCTGCCTGTGGGGCCTGCGCTTATGTATCGAAGAGCTGTCCGCGGCGGC
The DNA here is from genome assembly GCA_028280195.1 of Exilibacterium sp. Taxonomy (GTDB): domain Bacteria; phylum Pseudomonadota; class Gammaproteobacteria; order Pseudomonadales; family Cellvibrionaceae; genus Exilibacterium. The sequence goes on along the minus strand of JANQMH010000065.1, from coordinate 24,432 downwards.
GGTGGATATCGTCATCTATCCCGCCGCCGCAGCCGCGCCTGCGGCGGTTGAAAAGGGCGCACCACTGGCGGCGGTCAGTACCCCGCTGACCATCGTCCTCAACCGCCTGCAGCTGCAGGCTATTACTGTCAGGCAGGCGCAGGCGGGCGTTGTTGCCCTCAGCCGGCTCGAACTCCAGGGCAGCTGGCGCAAACACCGCATCCGTATAGTACGGGCCGTTATCGATCATCAGGCTTGCCGCGCCATTATCGGCGGCGAGATACAATTGCGCGGCTTTTACCCGCTGCAAACCCGTATCGAGTGCGACACCGATTCGGCCCTGGGAAGGCTGACCGGCACTGTCGCAGGCGATCTCAAGCAGCTCTCCATCGCTGTCGAAAGCGGCGGCGCCTGGCCCCTTGGCGCTGCGGCGGCTCTCTCCGTGCTCGATCCGCAGCAGGCGCTGCAGGCCACTGTAAAGCTGCTGGAACCGGTGCGGCTGGAAGACAGTGAATTCGAATTGCAGCGCGGCGAGCTGGCACTGAAGGGGACTCCCGAACACCTGGCGCTGGAGCTGAACACGGCTTTCGCCAGCCCGCTTTTGCAGGGGGAAAATCATCTCGGGCTGCACGGCATCGTCGCCTGGTCGGAGCAGTCAAACCTTCTGCAGGTGGACTTGCAGAGTCTGCAGGGTGTCGTCATGCAGCAAGCGGTGAGCGGCAGCGGGCGGCTGTCGTGGCGGGAGAAACGCCTGGCGGTGGAGGATTTTACGCTGCGCCAGCACGCCAACCGCATTCGCATCGACGGTGTACTCGAAGCAGGCTCCGCTGCCGTGGTCGAGGCGGCCATCGACTTCCCCGAGCTGCAGCGGCTGTGGCCGCCGCTGAGCGGTGCCGTGAGCGCAACGCTCGCCGCCAGCGGCGACCCGTTCAGGCCTACTGTCCGCGGCCGGCTGGCGGGTCGCGATCTCAATTACCAGGGCACTGCTGTCGAATCGGCACAGCTCCATTTTCATCTGCCTGAACTGGGCCGCCGAGACAGCGATATTGATATAGACCTGGAAAAAATATCGCTTCGGGAACAGTCGGCCGGCGACCTGCGTGCCGGTATCGAAGGCGGGCTTGGACAACACCGGCTGAGCGTTGACTGGAAACACCCGCACAACTATAGCGTCAGCCTGCTGTGCCGGGGCCAATCCGCAGCCGGCTCGCTGTGGCAGGGGCAGTGTTCATCCCTGCAGGCAAGTCTGGCCGCACAAACCTGGAAATTGCGCGACACGGTACAGCTTCGCTACGACGGTTCACACAATAGCGCGCAGATAGCGCCTCTGTGTCTTATCGATGCAGGGGGCACCGCTGCCACCCTCTGCAGCCGCGACCCGGTAACTGTCGCCGGCAGCGATATCAAAGGCCTGTCGCTGACCGGCGAGCATCTCGACTGGGCGCTGCTCGAGCCGTGGCTGCCCGCTGCCGTCAGTGTTCGAGGCAACTGGCGCTTTGATCTCGACGGCGGGCTTGCCGGCGGGCAGCCCGGTATCAATGCCAGCCTCGAAAGCGATACGGCGGCGATCCACTGGCAGGGGCAGGCCGGCAGGCAGTTACAGGTTCCGCTGCTGCAGCTTGCCGGTGGCTTGCAGTTTGCCAATGGCAAGGCGGTGTTGACATGGTCCGCTGATGGCGGCGATTACGGTCGGGCCGGCGGCACACTGGGGCTGGGGCCGCAAACCATTGACGGCGCCGCTACCGTGGCCGGCGCCCGCCTCGCAGTACTCGAGCCCCTGCTGGCGGAGACCGCGGTGGAAGCGCTGGCCGGGCAGTTGGATATGGATGTCCGCATCAGCGGCGATCGCCGCCGGCCGCGCTTAAACGGCGGGCTCAAAATAAGCGACGCCCGCACCCGGCTGGAAAATTTACCGCTGCCGTTTGAGGCAATCGATATGGATATCGCCTTCAGTGACCGCAGCGCCAGGCTGCAGGGTAAGTTCGAAGTCGCCGCGGCGCCGGGGAATCTCGCCGGGCAGCTGGCCTGGTCCGAGGCCGGCCTCAGCGGCGAGCTGTCCGCCGATGCGGCGCAGGTACTGCTGCGGCCCGATGATGTTTCCGAAATTACGCTGTCGCCGTCGGTAGTGCTGGCGCTGACACCGCAACAGATCCGGCTCAGCGGTACGGTAGCCGTGCCGCGGGCCCGGGTCAGGCTGACGCAGCTGCCGGCGCAGGCGGTAAGCCCGTCGGCGGATACCGTGATCGTAGGGCTGGAGCGGGAAAAGTCCGGCGGCCCGGAGCTGGTCAGCGATATCACCCTGCAGCTCGGAGACGATGTCGTGTTTCGGGGCTTTGGCCTCGACACCCGGCTCACCGGTGAACTGGCAGTTAAACAGAGCGCCGCCGAGGGCACCCGGGCCAGCGGTGTAGTGCGCTTGCAGCAGGGACGCTATCGCGCCTACGGGCAGGCCCTGGCGATTCGCGAAGGCGACCTGATTTTTGTCGGCGATGTGGACAACCCGCAACTGCGGGTCGAAGCCGTGCGGGAAATGGACAGTGACGCTGTAGTGGTGGGCCTGCGCGCCACCGGGCCGGCCAGGAGCCCGGCCATCAGCCTGTTTTCACAGCCGCAGATGGCCGAGCAGGCCAAGCTGCACTACCTGCTTACCGGCCGGCCGCCAGGCACCACTGCGACTCAGGACCCCAATGTGCTGGCGGCGCAAACCGCACTGTCCCTGGGCATCAACCGCGGCGATAGCGTCATTAATAAAACTGCCGGTGCGCTGGGCATAGATAACTTCAGGATGTCTGCGGAAGGTGGCAGCGACGGGCCCGAAATGCGCCTCAGCGGTTATCTTTCCTCCAACCTGCTGGTGCGCTATGGTATCGGTGTTTTCGATGCCGTCAATTCCCTGACCCTGCGCTACCAGGTGGGCCGCAACCTCTATATCGAGGCGGTCAGCGGGCAGTCCAACTCGCTGGATCTGTTGTGGTCGTTTGAGCGGCGATAAGTCCGGGCCGGGTTTATCGCCGGTAGCCGCGATAGCTGATATTCTTCCCAATCCATTCTCTTCTGATCCCGAGGGGCACTAATGAACAACCCGATGCGACTTGCCGTCTCCTGTCTGCTGTTACTGTCCCCGGCGTTATACGCCGATTTTCAATATCCCGAGACAAAAGCTGTTGATCAAAAAGACATCTATCATGGCATTGAAGTAAGAGACCCCTACCGCTGGCTGGAACAGGATGTCAGGAATTCCACCGCAGTAGCGGCCTGGGTTGAGGCACAGAACAAACTCACTTTTGCCTATCTGGACGCCCTGCCTGAACGCGATCGTATCAAAAAGCGCCTGCGCCAGCTGTGGGATTTCGAGCGCTATGAGACACCCTTTATCGCCGGCAAGCGATATTTTTACTTCAAAAACGACGGGCTGCAGAATCAGTCGGTCCTTTACTACCAGGACGGCCTCGATGCCGCCGCCAAGGTGGCGCTTGACCCCAATACCTGGTCAGATGACGGCACCGTGGCGCTGGCGCAGGTCAAAGTCAGCCCCAACGGCCGCTATGTGGCCTATGGCATACAGGACGGCGGCTCGGATTGGCGTACCTGGCGAATCAAAGATCTCAAAACCGGGACGACACTCGATGACACCCTGAAATGGCTGAAGTTTTCCGATGTCAGCTGGAGCAAGGACAATCAGGGCTTTTTCTACTCGCGCTTTCCGGCCCCGGCAGCGGGGCAGAAATTTCAGAGCCTTAACAAGAACCACAGCGTTTACTATCACAAATTGGGTACGACACAGCAGCAGGACCGCCTCGTTTATCAGCGGCCGGACCATCCTGACTGGGGGTTTGCCGCCGAGGTCAGCGATGATGGCCGGTATTTACTGATTACCGTGTGGCGGGGTACTGACGACCGCTACCGCCTGCTGTATATCGACCTGAAAAATGCACCGGGCAAGGCAGTGGATCTGATCGACGAATTCAAATACAACTTCAGCCTGCTTGGCAATACCGATAAGACGTTCTATTTTCATACCACGCAACTTGCTCCGCTGGGCAAGGTCGTTGCCATCAACCTGGACAAACCCGGGGAAAAGCACTGGCGCACAGTGATTCCGCAAAGCGACCGGGTGCTCAGTGGTGCCAGTTGGGTAGGCGGAAAAATTTTTGCCCACTACCTGCGGGACGCGCGTTCGGAAGTCAGCGTATATTCACCCGATGGAAAATTTCAGCGGACGCTGGACCTGCCCGGTATTGGTAGCATAAATGGCCTTCAGGGTGATCCGAGCCAGAAGGAAACCTTTTATTCGTATTCGAGTTTCAACTCACCGGCCACCATCTATCACTATGATCTGCGCACGGGTAAAACCCGCCGCTACCGACAACCGCAAGCTGCTTTCAACCCCGATGACTACACGGTAAAGCAGGTGTTTTACCAGTCCGCGGACGGCACCAGAATTCCCATGTTTATCGCACATAAAAAGGCGCTGAAGATTAACGGCAGATTGCCGACCCTGCTGTATGGCTATGGCGGCTTCAATATTTCGCTGACACCGCGCTTTTCCATCACCAATCTGGCGTGGATGGAGATGGGGGGTGTGTATGCCGTTGCCAATCTGCGCGGTGGCGGTGAATACGGTGAGGCCTGGCACAAAGCGGGTACGAAACTGGATAAACAAAATGTTTTTGATGACTTCATCGCCGCTGCGGAGCATCTTATCGCAAGCGGCTATACCGAGCCCGACCGGCTCGCCATTGCCGGCAGAAGCAATGGCGGCCTGCTGGTGGGTGCCGTATCGGTGCAGCGGCCCGGTTTATTTGCCGCAGCGCTGCCCGCGGTCGGCGTTATGGACATGCTGCGCTTCAACCAGTTTACGGCGGGGCGATATTGGGTAGACGACTACGGCTCCCCCGAAAATGCGCAGGAGTTCAAAGCGCTGTTCGCTTATTCTCCCTACCACAATCTGAGCGCAGGCAGAGAATATCCGGCCACACTGGTGACCACGGCAGACACCGATGATCGCGTGGTGCCCGGTCACAGCTTTAAATATATTGCTGCACTTCAAAAGGCGCATAAAGGCGCGGCGCCGGTAATGATACGCATAGAGACACGGGCCGGGCATGGCGCCGGCAAACCTACCGATAAGATTATTGAAGAATATGCCGACAGTTGGGCTTTCCTCGTGGAGAACCTCAATATGCCTTTGCCTGATGCTTATCCCAAGTGATTTCAGAGACGCCGTTGACCACTGTGGGAAACTCGGAACCAGAGGGAGGTGTAGTAGGGTTTACTAAGCTGATGGAAATAGAAGGGCAGGTATTGACGCAGGTCAAGCAGCCACCGCATGCCTACTTTATTATGCATGGGTATATTGAAAGCTGGTATTCCAGATAACGGTCAATTGATTGGCAGGATCTGCTGATGGCAAAGCCCGTTCAAACTGTGGATAGCTATATCGCCGCGAGAAGCCCGCCGGTACGGGCAACGCTAAAATCACTGCGGGAACTTATTCACGCAACTCTGCCCGAGATCGAAGAGGGCATGAAATGGGGTGCGCCCGTTTTCTTAGATTCCAACGGAGTTCCAGTTGTATACTTATACGGTGGTAAGGATCACGCCAATCTCGGGTTTATTCACGGCGCGGAGTTGGATGATCCCAAAGGGCTTCTTCAGGGGCGCGGAGAGTCGGGGCGACATGTTGAAATCTATCCTGATGAAACGATTCCCAAGGCGGCCCTAAAAAAGTTTTTGCGCCAGTGTATCGAGTCAAGCCATCCTTAACCCGCTACCTGCAGAAGATAGTTGCCTCCCTGTTTCAACTCAGTCAGGTGCCATTCAATGCTGGTGAGTCGATCCAGAAACTGCCTGTCATGACTAACCAGCAATAAACCGCAGGGGCAATCAGATAATGCGCTCTCCAGGCATTCGATCGACGCCAAGTCCAGATGATTGGTGGGTTCATCCATAATGATCAAATGCGGTTCACTGACAATGCCAATGGCCAGCATTACCTTGCGAATTTCACCAGGGCTCGGTTGCCTGCTCTCGAGAAGTTGAGTGGGGCGGGACCCGAGTCTGCTGACAAGGGTCATCATCTTTCCCAGTTTTTCATCTGCAAGAGAGCGGGCATCAGCCATGATCCTTTGTGATGTGGGCAGATCTATTTCCTGCGGAACATAGGTAAGCCTGTGCCTTGGTATTGTCAGGGAATCTATGATGTATTTGACAAAAGTACTTTTCCCCGCACCATTGACACCGGTGATTGCAATCCTGTCCGCAGGTCGCATAAATAGGGGTGGTATTGAAAGCCTGCGTCCCTCTCCCAGTTCGATCTCGGAGCGGTTGAGTTCAAGCAGCGTGTTTCGCTTTGACTTTTCACTCTGCAACCAGATACCCGTGTCGTAGTGCTTCTTCACGCTAAAACGGCTGAACTCGTCACTCGCCTGCCGAAGTCTGCCCGCCATCTGCTTGAGCAGTCTGCCGGCCTGTCCATCTTTACCGGAAACCCTTGCAGCATCTTTCCTGGATTTGGCGTCATGGTCCTTAGCTGAAATGCCTTTCTTTGATCGCATTTGATGGGAGCGAGAGGCCTTGTCCCGCCGCCTGGATGCTTGTTGTTTGAGTTTCTTTAGTTCGCGCTTCGCCTGGCTTTGGCGTTCAGACTGGTACTGTTCGTCCTGCTCTTTTTGCCGGGAGCCGGCAGAGAAACCTCCAGGGTATAGAGAAACATTTGGTGGATCGACAAACAGGCACTGCTGACACAAAGAATCCAGTAAGTCCCGATCATGGCTTACGACAAGCCCGATACCCCGGAAGGATTCCAATGCGAGACTCAGCAAGCGTTTTGCTTCACTGTCCAGGTGATTGGTCGGCTCGTCGATGGCTAAAAGATCAGGCTCTTGCCAAAGGGCAGTGGCAATCTGTGAGCGTTTGCGCTCACCGTGACTCAAGGTATCCCAGCGCTCTAACCAATCATCCTTTATGCCCAGTTTACCTTTGATTTTACACCCACTGTTATCGGTCGCTGTCAATAAGTCACTCAATGCCGGTGAGGGCTTGTCGGTTCTCTGAGGGCAGTAAACCCGAGAACTCGGGCGGGATATGTGGCCGGAGTCCGGCGCCAGTGCCCCTGTGGCCAATTTGAGTATGGTGGTTTTACCTGTACCATTGGCGCCGACCACGCCGGTCCAGCCACAAGTCAGAGTCACGCTCAGATCCTTGATCAGATCCATAGTCATGGCGTCGTAACTAAACGATACTTGATGAAATTCCAGATATTGCATTGGCACCCCGGAATGATGAGTTCATGAAACGTATATGCCCGGACCAATCGCCGCGGGTTTATATAAAAGCGTATGCGATAGCACTCATTAGCAACTTCTTTCGCAGGTGCGTTCGCCCCGTGCTTCGAGACTCCCCGCGAACCGCTTAGGTCTTCGCTTGCTTGCCGGCCGGAATCGGGCAGTTGCTGCAGACACGATCATCACACAGGCGGCAGAGCGTGCGGCGCTCCATGTCCGTCGTCTCCATTGAAGACAGCATCTTGTGCAGGAGCGCAGCAAGTGTCTCCTGCTCAACGCCGGTCAGCGGCGCCAGGAGCGGGCGGATGGCGGCAAGGCGCTCCTTCAGGATCTCCTCGCGAAGGGTTCTGCCCCGCTTGCTCAGGTATAGTGCAACCGCTCGCCTGTCGCGTCCTTCGCGACGCTCGACAAGGCCGTCCGCGACGAGCCGGTCGATGAGGCGCACCGTCCCCGAGTGGGACAGGCAAAGAATGCGTCGCAGCTGATCATTGGACGGGCCTAGGTCGTATCCGATAACGACCAGCGCCGCTGGCGTCTCACCGACGTGCTTGAGGATTTCGCGCGCGGTGTCCTCGATGAGATCGGCGACGGCGAGCCCGACCACACCCAGCAGATTGGCAGTACGGTTGATCATTGGTCGGATACTAAGGGTAGCGTGCATAAAATTCAACTTGACAATATGTGTGCAGCGCACATAATTGAGGCTCAGGCTATCAGACTGGAGGAAAGCTCATGACACCAGAAGAAATGTACGCCCTTGCTGCCGGTCTCGGCGAAGCGAAAAGCCGCCAGAACGTGGAGGACGCACTTAAATTCCTGCACGCGGATATGGAACTCTACTCTCCGGCTTGGGGCGCGGTTGCCCGTGGCATTGAAGAAAATCGGCAAATGCTGTCTCACTTCTTCGAATCGTACCCAGATTACAGTGTTACCTTCGATGGCTATGTGACGGATGCGGAGACCTTGTTCGGCTGGGGCATCGTGCGCATGACGATGGCGGCGCACGCCGGCGATGCGCGTGGTATGACCCCCAACGGCCGGCGAATAACGCTGCCGGTCACCATCCGCATGACCTTCAAGGACGGTTTGATCGCCACCGAACACTTCAGCTGTGACTTGGCCCAGATCGCTGCCCAATCCGGTATTTCCATTGACGGCATGTGGAGAAACGTGTTCGGCGCGTCTCCAGAATCAACGGCGGCATGAGGAGGAAAATGCAAAATGCTCGATAACCTGAAATACAGCGCGGCCGGCTGGGACGCAAACACGCCACCTGAGTTGGCGTTTTTGTTTGAAGCGCGCGTCAAACTTCACCTGCCGGCAATGGATATTGGGTCGATGCCCGATGGCCAGCGCATGATTTATCTCATAAAAGGCGGCACGTTCGAAGGACCCCACTTGCGCGGGCGTGTAGTGCCGGATGCGGGAGCGGACTGGATACGAATTCGCCCGGATGGATCGGGGCTCCTCGATGTGCGCTTCTGCCTGGAAACGCACGACAACGCCCTGCTCTATCTTCACTGGCAAGGGCGGTTCTGGTCGGCGCCGGAGGATGCCGAGTATGCGCTCGATCTTGACAAGCCGGACGATCCGGCGGGGGCATGGCGCTATTACTTCCGTGCGGCGCCACAATTTGAAACCGGGGATTCGCGCTATGCATGGCTTAACAACATCATGGCGGTGACTAAATCCAGAACCGGAGATGGCGGGCCAATTCACCGCATTTTTGCAGTCAGGTGAGGTATTGAGAGCACTCTTGTGAAACCAGCGACCCCCGATGAAGGGGGTTGCTCACGCCACCGCTGATTTGAATGCCTGCCTCAAGGATTGAGCCCTTGTAAACAGCGCATTCCCAGCGGTGTAGAGCGAGCAAAAAAACTGTATGAGCTTCGGTGACGCAAAACCCATGGTACACTTTTCGCTCTTCTCGACGCCACTCGGCAACTGCGGGATTGCCTGGTGCGGTGACGTAGTCGTCGCGACTCATTTACCGGAAAAAACCTCTGCCGCGACAGCTGCCCGTTTGGCCGCGCGGGCAGGTGCGTCGGAGGGGAAGCCGCCACCTGGTATCCAGCGCGCCATAGAGTCGATAATCGCACTGCTCGAAGGAGCAAGAACGGATCTCGGCTACATCGTTTGCGATTTCAGCAGAATTGAAGCGTTCGCGGCCAGGGTCTACACCGCCACGCGCGCCATTCCGGCCGGCGAGACCCTGACCTATGGCGCCATCGCTTTGCAACTTGGCGATAAGCAGCTTGCCCAAAACGTCGGCAGGGCTCTCGGTCGCAACCCCCTGCCGATCATCGTCCCGTGTCATCGCGTCATAGGTGCGAACGGCAAACTCACCGGCTTCTCAGCGTATGGAGGCGTTGAGACCAAGCTCAGGATACTCACGATTGAGGGTGCGCGGATTGGCGAAACGCCGGGGTTGTTCGATGATCTGCGCGTGCAGTAAAGCCGCGGTAGCGCTTCCCAGGCATTGCCAGAACCACTGCATCGGGCCCCCTCTGTCTAAGGGTGATACCCTTGCGGGAAAGGAAACAGGTGATCCGTCAGTTGGGGAGCGCCGGATTAGTTGCCCGACAGGCACGCTGATACACTGAGTACTACTTTTTTAAAATAGGAATACCAGCTGAAACATCAGCCTATCTATTCGAATTACCTACTTCTCTCAAAATAAAGTTACCAAAATCACCAAACGTGACGGAACCAGCGTTAACCCGTTTATTGCACTGGGGGTTGCTGAAAAAATTTCTGCCTTGGAAACCAAGGAGCTTTTCAAAGAGCGTGGACAGCTAGCAAATATGAATGAATTTAAAAATATTCTATATGCACTATATCGGTATGAAGGTATATTTTGGGTGGTTGCTACCAGCAAGCATTCATCATCCGCACCTTAATACCCCGCAACCTCAATCAAATAAAACAGTGAATCCGTTTCATATCGGCAAACACAAACAGCGCGTATCATTGCCAAAGCGAAGATTACCAGAGACGAGCTAGCACCCGCTAAAACAATCGTTGACAAAAAACTGGGTATAAATCAGCAAAAACAGACTAACTTATTGATTTAATTTAAATAAATTAAAACTCGAACGATAAATCGTTACAAAGCCCTACTCAGATTGACCAATAAAAATGCTGAGTGCTACATAACGATAACGCTGTTCAGCGCTTTCAACAGTGATAGAATTGCTGGTCTGGACCAGTGGTTGCGCATCAATTGACAATCCAGCCCATAACCTCTTTTTTATTGCGGACTCAGTCATGCCTGTTAATATTCGAAATGTCGATTTTAACCTGCTCAAAGTTTTTGACACGATTATGCGAGAGAAACATATCAGCCGCGCCGCTGAGCATTTGTGCGTTTCTCAGCCCACCGTGAGCAATGCGCTCAACCGCTTACGAGTGCTGTATGAAGATGAACTTTTTATTCGCAGCGCGAAAGGGGTTAACCCAACTAGCAAAGCCGCTGAAATAGCGCCTGCTATTCGCGACGCAATACAACGTATAGAATCGACGCTGGATACCGGCGCTGAATTTCGGCCGGAAGCGTCGCATCGCAAATTCACGGTGGCGCTAACCGACTACGGGGAGCTCTATTTTCTACCTCACCTTATCGAAAGGTTGAGTAAGCTGGCACCCGATGTCGAGGTTATCTGTTTACCAACGCCTGGCGCCATACTCAACCTGGAAATGAAATCCGGCGCCGTCGATTTGGTGTGGGACTGGAAGAAAATTGATGATACCGATTTTGTATCCGATAAAATTTTTGACGACAAGAGTTTTTGCATCGCCCGCAAAGGTCATCCGGATATCGGCGACAGCTTGTCTCTGGAACAGTTCCTGCAATTGGAGCATGTGATTTTGCGGCCGACCCGCACGCATACGCCGATGATCGAAAGGTATCTGGAAAAAATGGGACTGGAACGCAAAGTCGTCTCCGAAGTCTCCCATGTGTTGGTGATACCGGGCATTGTTGCCAGTACTAATTTGCTGGCGGCAATGCCCGAGCGCCTGGCGCGCCAATTTGCCAAACAGTTGGATTTGAAATTTTTTCCCAATCCGGTTTTTGACAAACCGGTGTCGGTATACCAGATGTGGCACAAACATTTTGAAAAAGATGAAGGGCACCGCTGGTTCCGCAATCTGCTCGCAGAGCTGGCTAAATCCATTTAGCAACAGTGCACCGATTGCCACGCGCAACAACTGCCAACACAGCAATTAATCGACAATACGAAAGCAAGGGATGAACTGCCTGTCGGCTTCGGGCATAAATTGCAACGTGACCGCCTGCCCCGCGCTCAGTGCCGACAGCTCCGACTCGACAATCGCTGTCACCATTCGCGGCCCTTCTACCAAGTCAACCAACGCGATACCATAGGGTAGGCGGTCCACCAGATGCGGGCGAAAAGCGTGCCGAAAAACAACCGCAGACGCGAGTACGCCACGCCCGCTGGCCGGTGTCCATGCAAACTGATCCGAAAGACAATGCGGACAAAACGGGCCGGGTGGATAGCGTAGCTCCCCGCAACTCTTACACTGTTGTAAACGCAACTCCTGCTGAGCGCAGTAGTCCCAAAACACGTCTTGACAGCACTCTGACATTGTTCAACCAACCTCTTTGCTAAAAACCTTGGCGCGATCGGCAGACTGGTTTACGCAGGTTTTATAGCCGGGCCAACACAGCACCGGCATGAGACGCAAACAAGATTCCACCGCCGCCGGTAACCAACGCAATATCAGCCTGTTTAACCTGGCGTTCGCCGCAATCGCCGCGCAACTGCTTAACCGCCTCGGTGACATGCAATACGCCACCGGCGTGTCCCTGGGACAACAAACCGCCATGGGTGTTGACCGGCAAGTCGCCACCTAGGCGAATGCGCCCGCCCTCGACAAACGGCCCGCCCTGCCCCTTGGGGCAAAATCCGTAGTCCTCCAGCTGCACCAATGTGGTATAGGTAAAGGAGTCGTAAAGCTCAGCCACGTCAATATCGTCAGGAGACAGGCCAGTAACCCGCCAAATCCGCTCTGCCACTTCGCAGGCGCCGGTGGTTACCGGGTCGGCTTGATGCACAAAACGGTGCGTATTGGCGGCGGCAACCGCGGATATACCAACCACCGGCTGTCGCAATTCGCGCGCAACATCGACAGCAGCGATAATAAAAGCACCACCGTAATCACTGACCAATGAGCAGTCCATTAGTCTGAATGGCTCAACAATCCAGCGCGAGGCAAGATAATCCTCCATGCTGATCGGCTTGCTCATCTGCGTGTTGCTGTTAAGGGATGCGTGATAACGCGCACTGACGGCGATCTCACCAAAATGCCGTTCGGACGTGCCAAACTGCTCGATATGGCTGCGTGCACACAGCCCGTAGCCCCCGGCCGCCTCGGCTAGCCCAAACACTTCTTCAAATTCCTCGTAGCCCCAATCCAGGCGACCGCGAGGCTGCATATGCCCTTTCTGATAACTCCAGCTGCTATCCCCCATGGTAAACAAGACAACAGAGCAAAACCCGGCAGAGATGGCCGCGATAGCCGCCGCCAATGACGACACTGCCGACGCACCGCCGACGCCGGTCGATTGTGCGTAGACGGGCCGTATTCCAAGGCCCGATGCAACTTCGTTGGCCGGTAAAAAGCGGGGACTGGACAGCGGCGGCTCGGCAATCACACCGTCAATATCGCCGGCGCTTATGCCGGCATCCTGTATTGCCAGACGCGCAGACTCCAGCATCGCGGCAATCGGTGAGCGCCCGGGCACTTTTCCAACCGGCGCTTCACCGATGCCGATAATGGCAAATTTATTGATCAGATGCGGATTCATACTATCAATCGCCCCAGCGAACTTCACAGTCCATAGCACAGCACCGTATTAATCCCTACCGCCGTTTTTTTGCTAACAACAAACGCACCGCTGCTGACATTCATCACTGGATGACACGGCGGGCATTAGTTAATGGCCAACGCGTGTAAGCGCTTTTTGGATAACACAGTGAGGAAAATCACCACCGACACCAAGGCGCACAACGCGGCAAACAAATAAACATTGCCATAGCTTTCACCTTGTTTAAGATAACCGGCAGCGGCAGGACCGATCATGCCCCCCAAACCAATACAACTCGGGATCAGCAATAGCAATCGATTAGAGGTATCCAGACGTGCGATAGCGGCAAATTGATAACTCGCGCCGAGCGAGAAACCGTATTCCCAAATCCAGGTGCCGGCCGCATAAGCCGTGGTGCTGTCAGCAAACTGCAATATGGCGACCCCAATAATAATGCACAAAAATGCCACCGTATGCGGCCAGCGGATGCCATATTTTGAACTGGCGAACACGACCGTCAGGCCGGCAATACCACCAACAACTTTTAATATCGCAAACAAAATGCCGATATCCTGTGCCGGGATGCCCATATCCGTGCCGATGCGTTCCAGAAAGGCCCACAGCCCGGTCACCCCGCTGAAGAACACCAAAAACCCGAACAAGGCCAGCCACGCGCCGATCGGCGCAGCCCCACCGGGCTCAGACTGCTGCGTATTTTGCCGCGGCTGGAACGGCGTCACCCAATACAAAAACGCAATAGCAGCCAGATAAACAATGGCAACGCCGTAACTGGCACCTGCATAATGCCAGACGCTAATAATAAACGCCGGAAAAACATACAGCAGAATCGCAGCGCCCGACACCTCGGAAACCAGCTTATAGCCGAAGCTCCTTTCGATATCGCCCAACTCGGCAATCAATTGAATGGAGACACAATAGACCAGCGCCATACCAAAACCGGCGACCATCCAGGCCAGGTAAACCCAATTTATCACAGTGGTCAATAACGAGCCTATCGAACCGGCGGCGGCCACCACCGCCCCAACTAACGTAACCCAGCGGCGATTGACTTTATGCATATAAAAAAACGCCGGCACTGTGGCGAGCAACCAGCCCGCCAATAGCGATGAGCCTAACAAACCCATTTGCTGATCGCTCAGTGAATAGGTATCGGCGGCAGCGCCAAGGGTAACGGGCAGCAGGTTCCAGCAGGCGATACCGATCGCCGATAAAATAGAGGCTGCCAATATAGCGCCGACGGTGGCACGACCATTATTGTTATTTGTCATTGTGACCTCTTTTGCAATTGCAGTACTGTGCGGTCAGCCGGCGCGAAAGTTTTCAGTGGCCTGTTGATCAATGTTGCCGGCTTTGTCCAACACGACTTTATAACAGTCTCTGGCCCGCTGCTCGCTGACAAAACCGTGCGCCACATCGCGCTGCACACGCGCCGGGTTTCGTTGTTCTGGGCGGCCATAACCAGCCCCGCCGGTAGAAATTGATACAATGTGATCACCGGGGTAAATAGAAACGCGTTCGTAGGTTCCTAACGGTTCCGATTTGCTGCCATCAGCGTAGCAAATATATTGCTGAGCTTTGCTGCCGTCATGGCCACCCTGTACGCCAAGTGGCGGATAGGTGGTGCCTTCACTGAGCCATACCGCGGTCAAATCACCGGCCAACGGGCCAAATTCCACCTTACATCCCGGCGCGCCACAATATCTGCCGGCGCCTTCACTATCGGGGATAACATGCTGGCTTTTAATATACAGCGGGTACTTCATTTCCAGAATTTCAACACTGTCGCGCATCAAAAAACCGGCGGCGCCAATACCGATAATGGTCATCCAACCATCGACGTTTGGACCTGCGGCACCGCCGGTAAAACCCAGCATTAATTGATTCACAAACGGTCCGCCATTGGGGCGCGGATCGTTGCCGGAGATAACCGCAGTCGCTGCCGGCGACGCTTTGCCGGTGGCCGCCATGCCAAATCCGTCGCCCAATTCAGCGATGGAGCGCGCCACACTATTAGCAACCAGTTCGGCCAGATTGGTGGTCGCCACTGAGCAACTGTGCGGATGCACGGGTTTGCCGACCACACAATTCTCACGCAAGGCAACAGTCAGGCGCCGAAAGCTACCGGCATTGGGCGGCACTACTGAACCCAGGCTGGTAAAAATACCAATCATCGCTGCCGTGCGCGACGTCGCCTCAGTCAGGTTTAAACCGCAGGGCTGACAGTCGGGGTTGTCGGTCATATCGACGCTGATTGTCGCCTGTTCCGAGTCCACCGCAACATGCGCTTTAATCTCCATGCCATCGGGCAGTACCTCTGGAATCGGATCATGCCAAGCGGATACCGTCACCTTGCCGTGCGGTAATTTGCGGATTGCTGCTACCATCAGATTTTCGCTGTAATTGAACCACTCTTCGGGATAGGCATTCAGCTCGTCCGTATCCAGCTCATCAATTAACTCCAGCAGCTTGCGTTCGCCGATTCTGGCGGCACCCAGCAAGGCCAGAAAATCGCCGTACCATACATCCGGCACCCGAATCCTGACCTTGGCCATGCGCAGCACATCTTCGCGGTTTTGATAATTTTCCTGCACTTTCACGCACGGAAAAATCAACGCGCCCTCCTCAAACACATCGCCGGCGCCGGCGGAATAGGTGGTCGGCACGGCGTTGCCGCAATCAGCGAGATGCGCCTTGGCCATCACGGTAAAACGATGCGTGCCGCTGTCGTCAACAACCGGCACCAGCATCGTCCAGTCGGCCGCGTGCGAGTTGCCGTGGTAGGGGGAATTGTGTAAAAAGGCATCGCCCTTGGTCAGCGTCGGGAAAAACTCGGCCATGCACTGCGCCATTAGATCCGGGCCGCTCATCACGTGGATCGGCAGACTTTCCGCCATAGCCAACATCTTATGATCGTGAGTGAGAATGCAGCAAGAAAAATCCCTGCCGGTATTTAATATTGTCGATCTAGCCGTTCTTAACAGTGTGTTGGTCATGGCTCTGACAATACCTTCAAAACGGTTATTGATCAGCGCCAGCTTGTGGCCGTTTAATGTTTTGTTTGCTTTTGTCATAACCTACAACCTTATTGAGACGGAGTAACAATAATGGAACCACTGGCCGAACGCTGGATACTGGACGCCGTATCAATGACCAGCGTCGTTACCGGAGACTCTACCAACAAGGGTCCCGGATAGGTTTTACCGGTCTCCAGGTCCTGCGCCTGCAACACTTGCGTATCCAGTTGCCCTTTGCCGAAATAATAAACCGCGCGCGATTGACTACCGCTACGGTTACCCGGCGCGGACGGTGACGGCATCTGTTCATCGCCGCGTAAACTGCAGCGCACATTGACGCCCCAGGACACAACCTCGATCGGCGAGTCATCATCGCGAATGGCAAATAACTGTTCATGTTGTTGATGGAACAGCTGCTCCATTTTGGCTACGTCGGCTTCACTGCTAAACGTGTCGACATCCAGCGCGACGGAGATTTCCCAGACCTGTTGCGGATAACGCGCCTCAACATAAAAATCAATCGTTGCCGCGCTCTGCTCCACACCCGAGTCACTGATAAACTCCTGACATCGCGCTTTGAGGTCAGCCATAATGGCGCCGACTTTGTCATAATCAAACCGCTCGGTGCGCACCAGATCAGTCACCATAAATGAGGCCTGCAGATCCGACAGCATCGCACCGGTTGCACTCATTGCAGCGGACGCTTCCGGAATCAACACCGGCCAGCTGTTTAAACGGCGTGCAACACGACCGCAGTATAAACCGGCGCCGCCGCCACCAGCGATGGTAAAACTGTTTTCCGGATCAATACCCTGATTCAGCGTAATCGATTCAATGGCCATCGCCATATGCTCAGTCGCCAGCTCAACAATCGCATCGGCGGCATCGTATAGATCCAGGCCCAAGGGCTCGGCCACATCGTGCATAATCGCCTGTCTGGCCAGGTCAATATTGACCTGCATAGTGCCGCCCATAAAGTAATCGGGATCGATATAACCCAGTACCAAGCAGGCATCGGTCACTGTCGGCTTGTCACCGCCACGACCATAACAAGCCGGCCCCGGATCGGCACCCGCGCTCATCGGCCCGATATGCAACATACCGCCGCTATCAACCCATGCAATACTGCCGCCGCCGGCGCCAACACTGCGCGCATCCACTGACGGAAAGCCGGTGATATAGGCACCGTCTTTACCGACCATCGTTTCACGGGTTTTCGGGATCTGCCCGTTGCTCAGCAGACTGACATCATAGGTCGTGCCGCCGGCATCGGTGACGATTGCTGTTTTCCCCATATTGTCTAACTCGGCAAAGTAGCGTGCGGCCACTGGCGCGCCAGCCGGACCGGAGCCAATCGAATGAATCGGCGTCTCGGCAACCGCAGCGGCATCCAGCACACCGCCGGATGAGGTCATAATTAACAGCCGGCCGGTAAACCCCTCGTTTTTCAAACCGGTATCCAGATTGCGGAAAAATTGGCTCATCAACGGCTTTAATGCCGCGTCAATCGCCGCCGATGACGTGCGCCGATATTCACGCAGCGATGGGTTCAGTTGACTGGACAGTGTAAACGGCATGCCCGGTAAGTGTTGTCTGATTAATTCACCAACCCGCTGTTCATGGCTGTCATTAATGGGCGACCACAATAGCGCGACCGCAATCGCTTCAATATCCTGCTCGCGCAACTGCTGCAGTAACGCTACCAATTTTGCTTCATCCAATGCCACAATGACATCGCCGGTCGCGGAGATTCTTTCCCGCACCTCGTAAGTCAGACCTCTTGGAATAAACGGCTGCGGATACTCCTGGCTGTAGTCAAACAAACTCCTGCGTCCACCGCCTTCGCGAAACAATAATGTATCAGTATGCCCTTGCGATACCAGCAACGCGGTTTTTGCCGTCGAACCGGTCACCACCGCATTGGTTGCCCGGGTGGTGCCAAAAACAAACAGATCGCTGCGCGCCAATAGCGATGCAACCGGTTCATTAACATCATCGGATACTGCTTTGACGGCATTCAACAGGCCCACAACCGGATCGGACGGTGTGGTTGACCGTTTATAGAATCGGGGACGCTCGCCGGTTTCCTGAACCACCAGATCGGTGAAGGTGCCACCGGTGTCCGCAGCAAAGGTTATTCGCTTTGCACTCATAATTTTTATAACTCCGCTGAATGATGTATGTACAACTCGGGAATTTCAACATCGTGCGGTTGCTGGCAATAGGTCAGTATCATTGCAGCCACGGCCTCAGGGTTTAACCAGTAGATATCGGGATTCCACTTTTCTGAATGTCGCGCCATCGGGGTATCGGTGCGCCCCGGCATCACCAGTGTGGTATTAATGCCGGTCTCTTTCAGGTCCTGTGCGACACAGGCGGCGAGTCCGCGAATTCCCCATTTGGAGGCGCTATAGGCACTGCTGACAGCAACGCCTTTGCGACCGGCCACTGATGACATAAAAACGATTTTGCCTTTACCGGCCGCCAACATGCTCTGCTTTAACACCTCCCGGGCAACAATGAACTGCCCCCTGAGATTCACCGACATCACACGATCCCATAAGTCAACGCTGGTGTCCCAAATCGGCGCCACTTCGCGAATGCCGGCATTATTGACTAACACATCAATAGTGCCGAATGCTGTGACCGCAGCGGCAACCGCACTGACAACACGATCCTCCTCGGCGACGTTAACGATAAACGGCAGTGCCTTGATACCATAGCTGTCGGTCAGCGTGGTGCAGCGGCTTACCACTTTGTCCTGGTCCAGATCGACCGCGGCAATGTTGTAGCCCACTTGCGCAAACGCCTGCGCCACACACCAACCGATACCGTCTGCCGCCCCGGTTATCAGGGCAGTGCTGTTTGTTATTGGCTCATTGTTACTCATGGTAAACCTATATCACTTGCGGCGCGGCCGATGCGTGTCTCCAGCTTGATATACTTAAACAGCGGGTCATCACCTTGGCGCAGTTGGTTGACAATGGCGTTCACGGTATCGATATCGGGCACATCACACAGGAAGTAAAAGGTCCACGGATAGGTAAACGTCGGCCCGATCTGATTTTGATCATCATCCAGAGACCCTAAGACCTTCACCGGAAAACGTTCTTCAAGATTGCCAAAGGCATCGTTACACATGCCGAACACCTTTTTCCTAACCGCTTTTGGGGCATCGAAAAATGCCGGTAATACACCCGCACAAAATAATACTCTTAACATGATATCTCCACTGACTCACGAAACATAAAGCATAAAATAACAATAGCTAAAAAAACTGATCTTTGCGCTAACCGGAGTTTGACTACGGGTAGAACAATGGATACGCCGCGCCAATAATTCGTCAATTGCCGTCACGGCCGGGCGCCTCCTTTTCACGGTCCCAGCTCGCGTGACCAATACCCCGCTGTTTTAACGCGTATTTTTTAATCTTATTATTTTCGGTAGTCGGCAGCTCTGTTACGTATTCAACAAATCGCGGAATAGCGAAATAGGCAATTCTGCTGTCCAAATGCTGGATTAGCTCCGCATACACCAAGGTTTTACCCGGATGCAACACAATAAACGCCGCGACGTCTTCCTCACCCAACTCCGACGGCACACCGACAACGGCGCAGTGTAATATGGCCGGGTGGGACAAAATTGCCTGCTCGACTTCCCAAGAAGAAATATTTTCGCCGCGGCGGCGAATCGAATCGCTCAAACGATCGAGAAAATAAAAAACCCCGTTTTCATCAACCTTAACCCTATCACCGGTGTGAAACCAGAGATTTTTCCAAGCCGAAACGGTTGCTTCAGGGTTACGAAAATACCCCGACGCCATGCTGAACGGCTCACGCGAGCGGATAACAAACTCGCCGGATTCGCCCACCGGCACTTCGATATCCTGGTCATCCACCACCTTCGCCTCAAACTCCGGCAATACCCGCCCCATACTGCCGGGCACATAATTACCCGGGCGATTACAACAGACAAAATTCGTTTCGGTTGAACCATAACCATCCACCAATTCGACTCCGAAGCGCGTCTTGAACCGATCAGCCAACTCCTGTGAGGTCGCTGGAGACAGCGTATTTCTCAGTTTGTGGCCGCGGTCTAACGCGGATTCCGGTTGCTTTAGCAGAATATAGATCATGCTGCCTAGCAAGTAGGTTACCGTCGCATCGCAGTCCGCTACCTGTTGCAGAAAACGCGATGCCGAAAAGCGGCTGCCAAAACAATACGTCGCACCGTATAACAGCACCTGCCACAGTGAATTAAGGGCATTGGTGTGAAACATCGGCAGTACGGTATAGGCGACATCTTCAGAGTTTAACGCCAGCGACTCCCCGGTTAAGATCCCCCACCAAAAGAATTGCGCATGAGGACAAACAACACCTTTAGACGGCCCGGTGGTGCCGGATGTATACATAATCGCCAACGGGTCACTGGGCGCCACCGCTTGTTGCGGCAATGCCTCACGCCCCTTGCGCCATTGCTCGGTGGCCACACCAAAAACCGTTCGCGGCGCTGTTTCATCCTGAACACCCACAACCCACAGTTTTTGCAGTAGCGGCAGTTCCAGCTCCAGTTCGGTCAAATTAGCCAAAAATTCGCCACCGACGACAATCGCAGCCGGATCCGCCAAGATCAGCATCTGTTGCAGCTGGGATCCACGAAATGCGGTATTAATAGGAACAAATACCGCACCCAACCAGCCGGCGCCGAAAAACAGTTCCAGCGCTTCGATACAATTGGGCAGCAGTACTACAACACGGTCAGATTTACCGATGCCGTGTTGCGATAAATGAGCGGCGACTAATGCTGCAACCTCAGGGGCGTCGCCATAGCTCAATTGCTTGCCCTCGGTCTTGATAAAGATTTTATCTCCCAATGAGGCGGCGTTCTGCAATACCTGCGGAAACGTGCGCTGTTCCAGCGGCAGCTTTCTAGGCTCTATCGGCGATGCCGATGCCCGATTTTGCTGCGTGTCATTTACCATTGAATCACTCCATCCTATCGGCGGCAATACTGCTCCCGAGATCTATTATTGTCTTGTTGTGGTTTGACTGACAGTACTGCTAATACCTAATACAAGCCGGGCCGCGCCAATACGGACGTTGCATCGACATCCCAAGCGGTGAGCACAAAAGCCGGACTGTCTTAGCCCTCAAGCAACAACATGAACGACTTAATAAGATTGGTAGCCTGACCTGCGTCTAACTCACTCAGCAGGTCACGCGGCTAACCACCTTCGCCGATCATCTAATCCCAATGGTACCTAAAAGACACACCGACCCGTCGCGGCGGTGCATAAACCGCCTGGCGATACCCGAACGGGAATACAAAGGTCTTTATCGCATTCGTCTGGTCTGTCAGGTTTTTAACAAATACACTGACTTCCCATTGATAAGTCTTATACGTCAGGCGAGTATTCGCGGTGTAATTGGTATCCAACTGGGATGCGGGGTCATTAAAGTTATTGTTATACCGCTCATCCGTATAGTTGAAATCAAACTGCGCTGACAGGTCCGCGTCGGCCAGTGGCCAGGTATAACGTGCCAAACCGGTGATATCAAACGCTGGTGCAAACGCCATTTCAACGTCACGTGTAATGGTGCCATTGTCAACGTCCTCCACTTCAGAATCCAGCAGAGCGAGCCCCAGCGAAAGATCCAACCGCTCTGTCGGCGCTAACGTCAGCTCCAGCTCTGCGCCGTAGGAACTCGCATCGGAGCTGCTAATCGCACCGCCCAAGCCTGTCCAGTTAAACGTTTGGAAGTCAGAGTAATCGTAATAAAACACCGCGCCATTGAGCCGCACACGGTTACTATAAAAAGTGCTTTTGAAACCGAGTTCATAGGCCATCAGGGTTTCATCTTTATACTGCACACCATCGACCGTGGGAATACTGAAAAAGCCGTTGTTAAAACCACCTGCTTTTGTGCCGCGGGAAATCGCCGCATAAATCAGTAAATCCTCGGTCGGGGTCCAGTCAAGTTCCACTTTAGCTGACACCAAATCGTCATCGCGCTCGGTCAAATCACCGACATTGGCCCTGGTAAAATTGTCTACCTCCGGGTTTGCGAAGTCGCCAATGGTTCGGAACTCTTCTTCAAACTCCTTGCTATCTGACGTAAATCTTACGCCTCCTATAACCGTCCAATCTTCTGCCAAATCGTATTCGCCCTGGGCAAACACCGACCAGGATTGTGTTTCCAACTCCCACGGAGCGTCCAGCGTGATCGGCACAGGCGCCAGTGCGGCGATGCGGAATGTTGCCTGGGGCCTCGCTTCGGCATCCTGGCTAAGATAAAACAGGCCGGTAGTCCAGCGGAAAGGATCTGAGCCACCTTCCAGTCTCAGTTCCTGTGTCCACTCTTCGGTTTCAAACGGGAAGGCTGAGGTGCAGGTTCGCAGTGCGGAACCATCACAGTCTTCAATGTTGTCCCGTTCCAGGTCGAGATAACCGGTGATAGAAATAAAGCTTATATCGCCAAAATCCTTTTCAATTCTCAGCAATGTGTGGCTGGATTCGGATTCCAGTCGTTGCGGATCACTGGTAAAAACTTCGCTCGGTCCCTCTACACCCAGTTGACGCTCATTAAAGCCATTGAGATCAACCGCAGTGGGATCAACAAAGAATAAACCGTTAGAATCGGCGCTAATGGTTTCATGATCCGTGTACAGGGGAATAACATCGCGTTCACCGTAGTTCAGTTTACCGACCACTTTTAGCGAATCAGTCTCGTATTGCAGCTGTGCGCGGACCGCCTTAGTATCGATGTCGGAACCATCGTCGAAGGCGGGGTTACGATTTTTTATATAGCCATCGGCTTGATGTGACAGTACCGACACACGCCCGCTAAGACCTGAACTAAGGGGACCACTAACTACCCCTTCAACCCTGATTTCATCAAACCGGCTGTAGGTCATATCGATATACGCTTCAAATTCATCGGTCGGTTTATTGGTAATATAGTGCACCAAGCCCCCGGTAGAATTACGACCGAACAAGGTGCCCTGTGGACCACGCAAAATTTCTACACGATCAAGGTCGAACAGACCAAAATCCAATGCGGTTTGCGGTAACAAATAAAATTCGTCGGCATAAGCCACCACTGGCGATTCATGGGCGTCACCGAAATCATTTAGACCTACCCCACGAATATACATGCTCGCGGCAGCGCCTGAGCCTTGTGTTGAAAAGTTTTGTACGCCAGGTGTTTGTGCAACAATCTCAGTACTATTGGTATAACCAAAGCTGCGCATTGCATCGCCACTTAGCGCGGTAATGGAAATCCCTACATCTTGCAAGTTTTGCTCGCGCTTTTGTGCAGTAACTACAACCTCCTCTAATGCAGCTTCGGCATGAGCTTTAAGCGCGCCATCAGTAATACTGACCATAGCTGCCGCTAACAATAATGGCGTAGCCCTAAAGCGCTTTTTACTATCTTTTGCCCAGTCCTTCCCCTGTTTAAAAGTCCATTGTCTTTCACAATGATTCATCCGGTACGCCTCCTCTTATCTATTATATATAACAGAGCAACCTGTTTTTATTAAACATTGTTATCTGCTGAGGCGAAGTATCCAACAAAGTTGTCGCATCGGTCCAATTAACAAGATCAATAATCGAATATTGGCCAGACTAATAATCGTTGTATATGGCGCCTACAATTAGTGGATATCCCATTTGCCCGGGAGCTGCGATTCTGTTGTTAGCGCCCCATTGCACACAAAATACAGCGAAACCCTCGACAAGCGCCCCAACAAAACCAATATAGCCTAAGTAGCTAAAGTAAGGCAGCAACGTCTCGACGACCTGGGCTTAGAGCGTTCGGATTATGGCCGTTAGATAACCGACTAAAGTGGCCGAGCGCTAAAACCCGTAAGAACGCCATTATGCCTTTACGGCAGGCATTAATATATTTCACTTTAGCCTTTGAAACCGGCGCACGGACTAGCGAGTTATTAGCGTATACAATAGTGTATGAGAGCCTACACAAGTATTAATGACCGCTGAAGTTGTTTCACCAGTTATATCCTGAATTGATTGCTGGGCGCCCAGCGTGAACCCGCCCAAATATAAGTGATATCACCGCACCATACCTGATCTGGGTTGGCTACTTTGAACTGCCGATCCAGCCGGTTTGGGATATCTGGGCGCTCCACAGTCGCCTGTTTGTAGCGATGAGGGCCTGGCTGTTTACAGACCAGACCGAGTTCGGCCATCAGTCGACCAACGAGGAAACGGCCTGCATGAAGCCCTTTCTCTGCTAGCATCGCCTTAATAGTGCGAGTTCCAGCCGAGCTGCGACTTTCC
>JANQMH010000113.1 GCA_028280195.1 Exilibacterium sp. | reverse complement strand
CGGTCCGCTCAGCGGCAGCCTGTCCTGGCGGCCGCTTGCCGGCAGCCTGCTGGTGGCTGCGGCTGCGGCGCTGCTGGCCGCAGCCAGCCGGCGCCGGCGATATCGGTGCTCTGATACAGCAGCGCCAGTACGCCGCCGAGGGCAGTGGCCAGCAGCGCCGCAGCCGCAGCCACCAGCAGGCTGCCGGCAAGCGGCCGCCAGAACAGGCTGCCGCTGAGCGGACCGGCGAAAATCTCCAGCCAGGCGCCGCGGTCACCGCTGCCGATGCCGCCGGCAATCAGCAGCAACAGCGGCAACAGCACCAGCGGCAGCAGGATCAGGGCGACCGGCAGCGCGCTGAAACAGCGGCCCGCCACTGCCGCCAGCGCAGGCTGGCCGGCGCCCGCCCTCATTGCAGCTCCAGGACCAGATCGAACACCCGCTGTCGCAGCGCCAGCACCGCCGCCGGGTCCACCGTCCAGGTGCGCAGCTCGGCGCGCGCCAGGGCATGGGGATGAGCGGGGATATCCACCCGGGTCAGGTATTCGCCCGGCGCCGTGAAGGGCGCCAGTGCGGCGCCGCCGCTGCGGCTGTCATCACCCAGCATGAAATCCACCAGCAGGCGGGCGGCGGCGGGGTGGGGCGGATCGCCCGCCAGCGCCAGCACCACCGGATAGATGATGCCCGGCGCCGGGCGCACGCCGTTGGCCAGCTGCAGCGCCCAGCCGCGGGTGGCGTTGTCGCGCAGATCGGAGTAGGACCCGAAACCGACCGGGGGCAGGCGCTGGCCGCGCCGGCCGATAGCGGCATTGAGGCGCTCGGTATTGGCCAGCAGCACCAGGTCGTTGGCAAACAGCGCGCGAATGAATGTCTCCCCCACCGGGCCGGTGGCGGGCGCCGGCGCGCGGCCGAAGAACTCGGTGTAGGCCCGCGCCAGCTCATCGCTGCGCAGGATAAAGGTGGCCAGCAGATCGAGATAGTCGCTGCGGCTGGCCGGATCGACCATCAGCACCTTGCGCCGCCAGCGCGGCTGCGTCAGCTCCCACAGATTCTCCAGCGGCGCCGCGTCGGCATAGACCTCGGCATTGTACAGCAGCACCTTGGTCGACAGCCGGTGGTTGAGCAGCGGCTGGCGCAGCGGCGCCGGGATGCGCGCCCGCATCCGCGCCGGCACGTAGTTGTACAGTGCCCTGCCGCCCCGCGCCAGCGCCAGCGCTGCGGCCGCATCGTTGAGATAGAGCACATCGGCGTTGGCAACGCCTGCGCGCTGCTCGGCGCGCAGGCGCGTAAGCTGTTCGCGCGAGGAGAGTACAAAGGCAATCAGATCGACACCGGGGTAGCGCTGTTCGAACAGTGTCTCGATCAGATGGATGCGACTGGTGACCGAATAGATCACCACTCTGCCCTCCTGCCGGGCGGCGGCGTACAGGGCGCGGGCATCGATCTGGTCCAGCGGCGCGGCCGCAGCGCCGCCGGCAATGGCCGACAGCCACAGCGCCAGCGCCCTAATCAGCTTCCGCATATTCGAATCTGTCGATCAGCTCGCCCAGCTTTTCGATTTGCCGCTGCACCGCGGGGTCGTTGGCCATGGTCAGTACAATGGCGTTGAGGATCAGCATCGGCACCGTCAGGGTCTGGTATTCGGCGCTGTGCCCGCGGCTGGCGCTGAGCACCAGTTCGGGCCTGGCCGCACCGCTGTAGGCCGGCAGATCGGTAATCAGCACGGCTTTGGCAGCCGCAGTTTGCGCGTGCTGTAACAGTGCCGGCAGGCCCGGCGCGATGCTGCGCAGGGAAAAGCACAACAGCAGATCGCCGCGGCCCATGCTCAGTGCGCGCTCGGCCAGCTCGCGGCGCTGATAGCGCAGGTCGGTGACCACACTGCCGAAGCGGCGCAGGCGCCGCAGCGCCAGCTCGCCCAGCGCGGAGGCGTGGCCGTAAGCAAAGACATAGACACTGGGTGCGGTGGTGATCATGGCGGCGGCGCGGGCGATATCGCGCTGTGGCACCCGATCGGCGATGGCGGCGATGTTCTCCCGCTCGATCGCCGCCAGTTCGGCAATGATATCGCCGGACTGAATGCGCTGCAGACTCTTCTGCAGCCGCCGGGCCGGGTCGGCGCGGGACAGCAGGGCGCTCTGCAGTTTGTCCTGCAGGGCGGGGAAGCCGCTGAAGCCGAGCTTCTTCGCCAGGCGCACCACGGTGGCCGCGTGCACCCCCGCGCGGTCGCCGAGTTTTGCCGCGCTCATAAAAGCGCTCTCGCCCGGATCGCGCTGCAATACTTCGATCAGGCGCCGGTCCGAGGCACTGAGACTGTGTTCATGGGCGGCAATGATTTCCTGCAGTGTCATCGGCGGGCACCCGCCCCAGTGCCGCCCGCACTAACCACCTTCGCCGGCCTGTGCGCGGCGATTGAACAGCGGGAACAGGGCCACCAGCGCCGTTGCCACAATGATGAACAGGGTACTGGGGCGGGCCCAGAGAAAGGCCGGAGATCCATTGCTGATAATAAGGGCACGGCGTAAGTTGTCCTCCATAATGTCGCCCAGTATAAAACCGAGGATCATCGGCGCCAAGGGCAGGCCGAGCAGGCGCAGGCCGATTGCCGCCACCCCCACCAGTACCATCAGCCACAAGTCAAACACATTGAACGAAACCAGGTAGACGCCGATCAGCGAGAAAAACAGGATCAGCGGAACCAGAATCTCCTTGCGCACCGCCAGCAGGCGCGCGATATAGGGAATCAGCGGCAGGTTGAGAATCAGCAGCACGATATTGCCGACATACATGGAGATAATCACTGACCAGAACACCGCCGGCTCCTCGATATAGAGCCGCGGTCCCGGCTGAATACCAAAACTCAGCAGCGCCCCCAGCATCACTGCGGTGGTGCCGGAGCCGGGAATGCCCAGGGTCAGCAGCGGCACGAACGAGCCTGTACTGGCGGCATTGTTGGCGGTTTCGGGCGCCGCCAGACCGCGCAGACTGCCCTTGCCGAAAGCCGCTCTGGCGGCGCCGCGGGCCAGCCCCCTTTCCATGCCCCAGGCCAGAAACGAGGCGATGGTGCCGCCCGCCCCCGGCAGCACACCGACAAAAAAGCCCAGCACCGAGCTGCGCCCCACCGCCGGAGCGATCTCGGCGACTTCTTTTTTGCTCAGCGCCAGGCTGCCGGCCCCGGCTGCGGCCGCTTTGGCCGCCTGTCGGGCCGAGTCTTCGTTGTTGAGAACGGTCATCAGTGCCTCGGAGACGGCAAAGCTCGCCATCGCCAGCAACAGAAAGCTGATACCGTCGATCAGATCCAGCTGGCCGAAGGTAAACCTCGGCACACCGGCGGTGGGATCGGTGCCGACGGTGGCGAGCATCAGCCCGAACACGGTCATCAGCAGCGATTTCACCACCTGGCCGCGGCCGGCGAATGCGCAGACCGCGACCAGCCCGAACAACATCAGTGCAAAGTAGTCCGCCGACTGAAAACTCAGCGATACGCGGGCCAGCGCCGGTGCCGCCAGCAGCAACAGCAGCGCCGCCAGCGTGCCGCCGCTGAAGGAGGCGTAGGCGGCAATCGCCAGCGCCTTGCCGGCCTGGCCGCGACGCGCCAGCGGGTAGCCGTCGAAGGTGGTGGCGACGGTGCCGGCCACGCCCGGCGCGTTAATCAGGATCGAGGAAGTCGAACCGCCGAAAATCGCGCCGTAGTAGACCCCCGCCATCAGTATCATGGCGGCGGCCGGGTCCAGGCCGTAGCTGATCGGGATCATCAGCGCGATGGCGGAGATCGGCCCCAGCCCGGGCAGCATGCCGATAACAGTGCCGGCAAAACAGCCCACCACCACCACTGCCAGGTTGGAAATACTGAAGGCGGTGACCAGTCCGGTCTCAATACCCTGCCACATAGACGCCTCCTATTGCGCCGCCAGCAACAGCAACAGCTCGCCCGGCGCCAGGTAGATGCCCAGCAGCCGGCTCAACACCAGCCACAACAGCAGCGTCACCGGCAGCACCGCCAGCAATAACAGCCGCGGCGAGCGGATACCCAATACCACCATGGCAGCGCTGAGAAAAATCACCGTCGAGAGGATGAAACCCAGATAGGGGAAGATCGCCGCATAGACCAGCATCACCGCGCACAACAACAGTGCCGGGCGCCAGTTGAGGTGGCGCAACTGCAGCGCCGGCGGCGCCTCTGCAGTGCCCGGCGGCGGCCGCAGTATCAGCAGCAGCGCCAGCAGAGCGCCGCTGGCGGCCAGAATCAGCGGCAGCGTGCGCGGTGAAAAGCCGCCGGCGGCGAGCCCCGCCGAGCTGTCGAGAGCCAGCGCCATGAGACCGTAGGCAAGGCTGAAAGCCAGCATGATCAAACCGCCGATTCTGTCTCTGCTGCCCATGAGCACTTACCTGGCGAGGCTGTGGCTAGCGAAAGCCGAGATCGCGCCGCAGCGCGCTAATGACGGCTTCCTGGGCCGCCAGAAAATCCGCAAACTGCGCCCGCGGCCGGTAGAAATTGACCCAGCCGTTGCGCTCGCGCGCCTCTTCCCAGGCCGGCAGCGCCTGCATCTCCTGCAACAGGGCGGCGTAGTGATCGGCCAGTTCGGCGGGCAACCCCGGCGGGCCGAAAAAACCGCGCCAGTTGGCAAACTCGGCGCCGCTGCCGTACTCGCTCAGCGCCGGCACCGCCGGCAACTGCGGCGGGCGCTGCGGCGCCGTCACCGCGAGAATGCGCAGCTGCCCGGCGCGCATTTGCTCCAGAGCCTCGCCAAAACCGGTGCTGAGCGCCTGGATTTCGCCGGTCAGCAGGCCCACCACCGCCTTGCCGCCGCTGTCGTAGGGCACATAAACCAGCTGCTGCAGGTCGCCGCCAAGGGCGCGGATAGCCATGGCGGCGACGATGTGATCGAGATCGCCGCGCACCGAACCGCCGCCGATACGCAACTGCAGGGGGTCGCGCTTAAAAGCGGCGATCAGCTGCTCGATACTCTGCAGGGACGAATCGGGGCGCACGGCGATGGCGCCGTAGTCGCCGATAATGGCGGCCACAGGCGTCAGGTCGCGATGGGAAAACGGGAAGATGCCGCTGATGGAGCGCACCAGTATCGGCACCGAGTTAACCAGCAGCGTGGCGTGCTGGCGCTCGGCGGTTTTGATCAGATAGCCGATCGCCTTGCCGCCCCCGCCGCCGCTGAGGTTTTCGAACGAGGCGGACTGCAGCAGCCCGCCTTTGACCAGCACATCGCCGGCGGTGCGCGCGGTGCGATCCCAGCCGCCGCCGGCGCCGCCGGGGATAATGAAGTGGATGCGCGCCGGTTTTACCACCGCCGCCGCCGCAACCGCAACACCGCCAAGCGCCAGCAGCCAGGCCAGCAACAGCGCGGCGGCGCACTGCCCGCGGCGACACCTAGCCACCGATATCGCCGCCGTCCTGCCGGCGCACAGCTACCACCGAGGCCCGCGGCGGCATGTCTTCACGGAAATCGGGCCAGCGGGTGGTGGGCTCGGCAAAGGTAGCCCCGGGCTCGTCACCGGGGTGCTGCACGGCGACAAACAGGGTTTTGCCGTCCGGCGTGAAACAGGGGCCGCACAGTTCGGCACCGCGCGGGCAGCCGAAGAAATGCCGGCAACTGGCGCGGCCGGGGCCGCTGGTCTGCGCCGCCCACAGCCCGTCGTGCACGCCGAAATCGACAAAGCCGTCGGTGGCGATCCACAGCCGGCCGCCGGGATCGAAGGCAAAGTTATCCGGGTTGCAGAACCAGCCGTGGGCGCTGGTGTTGTCGCCGTAGCGGCCGCGCTGCGCCGGCGGCGCCTGCGGGTCGCCGGCCAGCAGAAACACATTCCACTGAAATTCATCGGCCACATGGTCGCGGGCGCCATCGCCGCCCGGCGGCAGAATCTCGAGGATATGCCCGGCCGGATTGGGTTGGCGCGGGTTGGCGGCATCGGCCCGGCGGCGCTGGTCGTTCTTCGTCAGCGACACATAAACGCGCCCGCTCACCGGGCTGGTCTCGATATCCTCCGGCCGGTCCATGCGCGTGGCACCGACGGCGTCGGCGGCGAGGCGCGCATCGATAAGGATATCCGCCTGACTGGCAAAGCCGTCGGCACGGGTCAGGCCGGGTTCGCCGTGGCGCAGCGGCAGCCAGCGGCCGCTGCCGTCGTCGTTGAATCTGGCTACATACAGAGTGCCGCTATCGAGCAGGTCGCGATTATTGTCGAGGTTATCCGCGTCGAAGGCAGCGGCCGAGACAAAACGGTAGATATACTCGTCGGCGCTGTCGTCGCCGCTGTAGACCACCACCGGCGCCCCGGCGCGGGCGACCACCGTGGCGGCCTCGTGCTGGCAGCGGCCCAGGGCGCTGCGCTTGACCGGCTGTGAGGTCGCATCGTAAGGGTCGATTTCC
Organism: Exilibacterium sp.; assembly: GCA_028280195.1. GTDB lineage: Bacteria > Pseudomonadota > Gammaproteobacteria > Pseudomonadales > Cellvibrionaceae > Exilibacterium. The sequence goes on along the minus strand of JANQMH010000113.1, from coordinate 11,398 downwards.
ACCACCCAGCCAAAGCGGTTCGGCTCGCGCGGCTCGCGTTCGATATGGAAGCGCGGCTCGCGCAAATGCCAGTAATGCCTGGCGCTGCCGAGGATGTCAAAGCGCCGGTGCATGCGCGCCTCGTGCGGGTGCTCGGCTTCGATCGCAGCCGGGTCGCCGTGAAAATAGTGGCGAAAGTTCTCTTCGGCAATCAGCACCGTGCCCCAGGGGGTGACACCGCCGGAGCAATTGGCAAAGGTGCCGGTGATATCGCGGCCGCCGGGATCGGCCGCCGTCTGCAGGCGCCGGTGGCCGGCCGCGGGGCCGCTGATGCGCATCGGCGTGTGCGGCGTGATGCGGCGATTGAACGGGCTGTCGAGCACTGCCCGCCAGGTGTCGTCGCGCAATTCGATCTCCACCACACTGTGGCCGTGGGCCGCCATGTCGGCGGCGATTTCGCTGGCGGCACTGCCCGGCGCGTTGCCGCCGACACCGGGAAACATCTGCTGCGGGCGGGTATGCTCGTGGTTGACACACAGCAGGCCGCGGCGGCTGTTGGCGCTGGCCAGGTGGGCGGCTCGGGTAGTGCCGGCGCGCTCCTCAGCCAGGGGCATGTAAGCGATGAAATCATTGTTGTTGCCGAACTGGCGGCTCTGTCGCTCGCCGTTTTGCGCCCGCGGCGCAAAAGCCGGGGAATCGGCAAACACAGCGTCTCCCCAGCGCAGCAATATATCGCCGCGATAACCGCGGGGAACATGGTGGGTGGCATCGAGCCGGTGGGGAATTTCCTCGAAGCTCAGAGCCGGCTCGGCGGCGGCAGGGGCGGTGACACCAGCGGCGCCCCTGCCGGTTCTGGCGCTGCCGCAGGCACCGAGGCTGGCCAGCACCAGTGACGAGCCACCGAGCAATATCCCTCCCACCAGCTGGCGGCGGTTGACATGCCGCGCCAGCACCTCGGAAAAATGCGCCCCCGGCGCGCGGCTCTTATCTGACATCAAAGCACCACCTATCGAGACAATTGAGTAAAATTCTGCCACTGAGTCGTTGCCCTGGAGCGCTGCAGCAGGAAGGCCTGGGCACCACCACTGTCATCATATTGCAACATATTTTGCATAGCCTAGCAAGCCTTAAAAGAATATCAAACCCTGTTTATAGAGCGATAAACTACTATAAATAGGCTATTTTTTTGTCTGTTGCGGCTAAAACGCCAGCATTCCCGGAGGTAGGGCTAATGCCTTCAAACAAACCGGAGAAATGATTTCATGCCCAAAATGCAACATATATTGCAGAGGCTGTGAACTGGCGTTATAGTCCACGTGACAGCCATCTCCTCACCCTGAGGAGTTTATAAACAGTACGTCCCTAATAATTAATGGCGGAGGAAAACCCACCCATGAGCAGAGATATCCAACACCACGCAAACGCCGGCGCGCCGGGCCGCCGCCTGCCACTGGCCGCCGCCGTGCTCGGCGCAGCCTCACTGACACTCGGCCTGCCGGGCGGCAGCCATGCCCAGAGCAACAGCGATATCGACGCCATCGAGGAAGTCACCGTGACCGGTATTCGCGCCGCCACCGCCAATGCCCTGAGTCGCCAGCGCGGTGCCGACAATCTGGTCTCGGCGCTGTCCACCGACGATATCGGCAACTTCCCCGATCAGAATGTGGCCGAGGCCGCCCGCCGCCTGCCCGGCCTGTCGGTGGAAAACGATCAGGGGGAGGGCCGCTTCATCATCATCCGCGGCATCGACCCCAACCTTAACGCCACCACCCTCAACGGCTACAGCCTGCCCTCGCCGCAGCGCGACGGGCGCCAGGTGGCACTGGATGTGATCCCCTCGGATCTGGTCTCGGCGATTGTAGTCACCAAGGTACCCACCGCCGATATGGACGGCGATGCCATCGGCGGCTCGGTGGATGTCGAGACCATAAGCCCGCTGGAGCGCGACGATTTCTGGTTCAGCACCCGCGTCGAAAGCGGCTATATCGACCTGACGGAGGACTACAATCCCAAGGTCTCCGTGGCCGGCAGCGGTAGATCCGAGGACGGTCGCTTCGGTATTGCCGCCGCCGTCAGCTGGTCGGACCGGGATTTCGGCTCCGACAATATCGAGATCGACGGCGCCTTTCGCGACGACGGTTCGCCGCGCGAGCCGGAGTTTCGCAACTACACCATCAATCGCGAGCGCATCGGCGCGGCGCTCAATATCGACTTCAAGCCGGCCGATAACACCCTGCTCTACCTGAAAAGCCTGTACAGTGACTTCGACGATTTCGAGGCGCGCCAGCGCACCGAGTTTGCCATCCGCGATGCCGGCGCCGTCAGCGTCGACAACGGCGTAACGCTGGTCAGCGACAATCTGCGTGTCGACCGCGACCAGCGCGCGCGCCGCCAGCGCCAGCAGATCTATGCCCTGCAGTCCGGCCTGGAGCTGGACTTCGCCAGCTGGTCACTCGATGCCGGGCTCGGCTTCGCCCGCGCCGAAGAAGACGAGACCGACCGCCTTTCCACCGAGTTCCGCCGCACCTTCGGCCAGGCCGACAGCAGCGACTTTCTGTTCCAGTACGACAATACCGACCAGCGCACCCCCACCTTCGGCGGCGCCAATGCCACTACCCAGGCGCTGTTGCAGTCGGCCGCACTGTACGAATTGGACGGCCTGGAATATGAAGACAATAACAGCAAGGATGAAGAATGGTCGGCCCATGTCGATCTGTCGCGCGATATCGATTTCGGCGGCAGGCCGGCGCAAATCAAGTTCGGCGCCAAGGTCAGGCTGCGCGACAAGTCCAACGACCAGTCGCTGTGGGCGCCGGATGAGCTGCCCACCAAAGCCGACGGCTCGCCCTACACCGCCGCCGACTTCGCCCAGGATATCGACTACGGCCTCGGCGATTTCGGCCCGGCCATCAACGAGTCGGCCGTGCGCCGGCAGTTCGAGGCCATCGCCCGCAACGGCGAGCTGGATGAGTTCGAGAGTTTCGCCGCCGACTACGATGCCGAAGAAGACATCTATGCCGGTTACGTACAGACCCGCATCGATTTCGACAACCTGCGCGTTACCGCCGGTGTGCGCGTCGAGCGCACCGAGTTCAGCTCCACCGGTTTTCAGGTGGGCGAGGAAATCAGCCGCATCCGCGACGACAACAGCTATACCAATGTTCTGCCCAGCGTGGTAGCCGTTTTCACAGCGCGCGAGGATTTACTGCTGCGGGCAGCCTACGCCCGTACCATTTCGCGGCCGCTGATCGACTCGGCGGTAACCCGCATCGCCATCGACGATGAGGATGCAGAGATCGGCAACGCCCAGCTCGACCCCTTTGTCGCCGACAATATCGATATATCGCTGGAGTACTATCCGGGCCCGCTGTCGGTGCTGTCCGCGGGCATCTTCTACAAAGACATCGGCGACTATATCGTCAACCAGGACATTATCGGCACCGCCGCCTACGCACAGTTTGCCGGCAACCCGGCATTCGATGAAGTGACCTCGGCGACCCAGGCGCAAAACGCCAGCGAGGCCGAACTGCTCGGCCTCGAACTGAACGCCCAGCACGCCTTCGACAACTTGCCGGCGCCGTTTGACGGTTTGATCGCTGCAGCCAACTACACTTACACCGACGGCGAAACCGAACTGGCCGACGGCCGCGATATTCCCTTGCCGCGCCAGTCGCGGCACCTGGGCAGCGCCACCATCGGCTACGAAAAGCACGGCGTTTCCATCCGCCTGGCGATGTCCTATCGCAGCCGCTACCTGGAGGACATCAATTCCGAGGGCTTCGCCGACCGCTATGTGGAAAATCATATCCAGTACGATCTGACCGCCAAATACGATATCAGCGAGCAACTGCAGATCTATGCCGAATGGATCAATATCGACAACCGCCCCTACTACGCAACCTTCGATGACAAGCAGTTTCTCGCCCAGTATGAGGAATATGGCTGGTCGGCCGCTTTCGGTCTGCGGTTTACCTATTGATGGTGCAGGGCAGATAGTGCGGGGCAATATGTGACGGCGCAGCGCGCTCAGGCCGTCATATCGTTGACGCTGGGGGCGCCGCGGCGCGATTCGAACAGTATATTACCGCCTTCCTGCTTGGCGCTGCTCTTGGCTTCGGCCAGCAATATCGATACATCGTGGTGGGTCTGGCAGCGCTTGGGGTCGGGCCGCGCCGAGCCGATGGCCAGCGACAGCGGGCCGAACTGGCGGCGCCGGCCATTGCGGTCGGCGCCCCAGTAGGCACCGGCATCGGCGCCGTCGACGGGATAGAGCCGGCCGGCCTCGGCGGCAAAGCGCTGCAGTATCCGCTCGCAGCGCCGGCGCCAGTCCTCACTTCTGAACACCACGATGAAGTCGTCGCCGCCGACGTGGCCGACAAAATCTTTTACGCTGTCGATACTCTCGGAAATAATCTGCGCCAGCAGCAAAATGACATCGTCGCCACGGCGGTAACCGAAGGCATCGTTAAACGGCTTGAAATGATTGATATCGCAGTAGGCAACCTGAAACGGGCGGCCGACCAGCAGCAGCCGGTCGATCCATTCGTACAGCGGCACATTGCCGGGCAGCTGGCTGAGGGCATTGCAGTGGCGCGCACTGCGCAGCTGGTCGTCGGCGACTTTTCTCAACAGGGTGCGAATCTTGCCGACCCCGCGATAGCGGCCCCTGGCGGTAACCACAAAGTCGATGCCCAGGTTCTGATGGGGATTCTCCGTCACCAGCTTGCTGACATCGCGCAGTTCGCGGTCGTATTCGACCATGATGGTCTGTGAGCTGATAAACGCACTGATCGGTTTGTGCGCGTGCAATTCGTGGGCGAAGCGCGAGGAGAACACCCCCAGCAGCTCTTGCCGGCAGACAATGCCGTGCGGCGTTTGCCCCTCGACCACCGGCACGCTGGTAAGCTCCGGATTATCGCGAAACATTTTCACCACCTGCTCGGCGCGCTCACCCGGTGGCAGCGTCTCGCAGGACAGCGCAATATCGCCGACGGTGTGGCGAAAGGCATCGTGGCTGCGCGGCCGCGCCGCCTGCAGCCAGGCGCGCACCTCGCTGGCCAGCTCCCGCTGCGGCTCGGCACTGGGCGCGGCGATCAGAAAACCCTGCAGGTGATCGACACCCAGTGCCAGCAGGGTATTGAGTTCCTCGACGCTCTCCACACCCTCGGCAATCACCTTGTTACCGGTGCGGAAACCGATATCCAGAATGGCGCGCACAAATTCCCGCTTGACCGGGTTTTGGTCGATACCGGAAACAAAGTGGCGGTCGATTTTGACAAAGTCCGGGCGCAGCTCACTCCAGGCCCTGAGCCCGGAATAACCCGCGCCCAGGTCGTCGAGCGCAATGCCGAAGCCCTGTTGCTGGAAGTGTCCGGTAGCCGTTTTCAGCAACAGTCCCTCTTCCGGCGGGTGGCGCTCGGTCAATTCAAACACCACCCGCCCGGCATCGAGACCGGTCTGGGTGAGAATCTCCCGGGTCACACCCGCCTTATAAGCGTCTTCGGTGAAACTCAGCGGCGATATATTCAAAAACAGTTTACCGGGCAGACCCAGGGCGATAAATCGGCGGCAGGAGACTTCGCGGCAGGCGTGCTCCAGCACCGCCAGTAATTGCGTCTCGCGGGCGGCGGCAAATATTTGCGCCGGCGTGTGCAGCTCGGAATTTTCCGGACCGCGGATCAGCGCTTCGTAACCCAGGATATGGGGACCGTCGAGGCTGATAACGGGTTGGAACAGAGGGGTCAGCTGGCATTCAGCGATCAGGTGCTGGAGTAACTGCTGCTTCGACTTTTGTTGCGGCATTTGTTTCCACTCAGGAGTTCGGACACGCCTGCTCAATTTTTAGCTTATAACCAATATATGAAGACTGAATGACATCCGTAAGAACCTCTGGATATAAGCCTTCACTGGCGCCGATACTGGCGTTATACAATTCAGGTAGCGAGTTTATACCTTCGGCGCGGTAAAAGCGCGGTTTCAGTCTAAAAACCGCTGCGCAACCCAATTCGGCAATACGCCGCAGGCGCTATTTGGCAGGACGCCGCAGGCGCTGTTTAAAAAGGCGCTGATCTAAAAAACGCGCGCGCTAGTGGAAAAACTGCCAGCGGCATTGCCAGTACCACTATTCTGCCAGACCACCGGCAGCGGGCAGTTTACCGATCTTTATATATACTATAAGAATGCCGGCCAGTGTGACGAGAAAGTGGATATGAGCGATACTCTCCAGTATCCAAAAGTTCTGGTCGTAGACGACACCGAGGAAAACTGCCTGCTGCTCGAGTACCTGCTGGACGAGCTGCCCGTTACCGTGCACGCGGCCCACAATGCAGAGGCCGCGCTGGAAAAAGTCGCCAGCAGCGAATACGCCCTGATTATGATGGACGTCAATATGCCGGGCGTAGACGGTTTCGAGTGCGTGAAACGCATCCGCGCACGCGAGCGCTGCAAGACGATTCCCATTATCTTTCTGACCGCCTCGGAACGCGACAGCGCCAAGGTGGAAAAAGGTTATATTGCCGGCGCCATCGATTATCTGATCAAACCCTTCGACGCCAATATTCTGGTGCGCAAAGTGGAATCGATCATCGATATCTACCGCAGCAGAAAATTCCTCGAAGCGGCCACGCTCAAATACAACAGGGAACATGTCAATACTGAAAGCCTGCTCAATAATACTGTGGAAGGCATTATCGGCGTCGACCGCAACAATATCATCACCTACGTCAATACCGCCGCCAGCGTGCTGCTTACCGAAAACACCAGAGATGTGGTGGGCTCACCGGTCAAAAACTACATTGCCCCGAAGATGGCGGACGCCGACTGGGAGCACTGCAACTTCTGCAGTATTTTTAGAGAGGGCCAGTGCAACCAGGAGTTCGACGAAGTTTTCTGGCGCCACGGCAGCACCCCGTTCCCGGTGCAATATACCCAGGCCACCATTTTCGAGGGTGAGACGCCGGTGGGCGGGGTCATATCCTTTCAGGATATCAGCGAGCGCAAACTCACCGAATACCGACTCATCAGCCTGGCGAAATACGACCAGCTGACCGGTGTGCCCAACCGCACCAACTACTGGGAGCTGCTGAACAACGCCATTTCGGTGGCGGCCCGGCGGCGGCACAAAGTCACCGTGCTGCTGATAGACCTGGACCGTTTCAAGGACGTCAATGATCGCCTCGGTCACGATGCCGGCGACGAAATACTGGTGCAGGCCGCCGGCCGCATAAAGCGCTATCTGCGCGAAAGCGACGTTGTCTGCCGCATGGGTGGAGACGAATTCTCGGTGCTGATCACCTGCCCCAAGAACGATGAGGAGAGTTTGCGCGTCGCCAAAAAAATACTCGCCTGCCTGACCCGGCCCTACCAGATTCAGGGCCAGAACATACAGATCGGCGGCAGCATCGGTATCGCCAGCTACCCCACCAACGGTGAGGACGCCACCTCACTGACGAAATCCGCCGATATGGCCATGTACACGGCCAAGGCAGACGGCAGAAACTGCATTCGCTTTTTCAACGACGAGATACGCACGCGCATTAACCAGCAGATTGAAATCGGCAACGATCTGCGCCTGGCCATCGACAACAACGACCTGCAGCTTTTCTATCAGCCCAAACTCAATTTGAAGAGCTTCGAGATAGTGGGTGTGGAAGCGCTGCTGCGCTGGCAGCACCCGCAGCACGGCTTTATCTCCCCGGCGGTGTTCGTACCCATTGCGGAAAACTACGGGCTGATCGAACAGCTGGGTGAATGGTGTTTCAAACAGGCCATCGTCCAGGTCAAGGACTGGCACCGGCGCCGCATTATCGGCAATGACTTTTCCATTGCCGTCAATGTCTCCGCCGCGCAACTGAAAGCCCAGGGGTTCGCCGGCCGCTTTATCAAACAGCTGCAGCAAAACCGGGTACCGAGCGCGCTGATCGAGGTGGAGCTGACCGAGACCGCCATTATGGAGTCCCCGGAAACCACCTCCGAGGAACTCAGTCAGCTGCGCCAGGCCGGTATCAAAATCTCGGTCGACGATTTCGGCACCGGCTACTCTTCACTGAGCTACCTGAAGCGCCTGCCGATCGACATCCTCAAGATCGACCGCTCTTTCGTCACCGATATCGGCTGCGACGAAAACGACGAGGCCATTGTGCGCGCCATTATCCAGCTGGCCCACAATATCGACCTGAAGGTAGTGGCCGAGGGTGTGGAAAGCAAGGAACAACTGGTTTTTCTGCAGGGTCTCAACTGCGATTTCGCCCAGGGCTACTATTTCAGCAAACCCATAGCGGCGCCCGAGCTGGTGGCGCTACTGCAGCGCAGCGCCTCCGTGCAGACTTTGGGCGGCCGCTCCAGTTAAGGCCTGTTCACCGGCAGCGGCCAATTGCAGAAACGACGGAAATTACAGTACGCTGGAGCCCCCGCGCCGACCGTTATCGAAACCATGCCGAGCGACTCTACCCAGCAACCCCAGCCCCAGCAACCCCAGCCCCAGAAACCAGGGCCCCGGCAGCCCGGACAGCTTTGCGCCCCGCAGCTCATCCTGTTCGACTGGCACGGCACCCTGGTCGACACCCAGGACGCCATGTACCGCACCATGGAGGAGATGCTGCCACAGCTCGAACAGCTCGATCTGGTGCGGCGCCTGACACCGGAGACCCAATGCAGCAGCGCCGACGACGCCAAACTGGTGCGCTATATGCGTATTTTTCGCCGCCTGCACCCGCGCATTCTGGCGGAGCGGCGGGTATCGCGCACCGAAATCTTCAATGCCGTATTTGCCACCGATGCCCGGGCGCGGGAAATCGCGCACCGGGCCTACAACCGCTGCTATAAACATCACTACGGCGAGGTCAAACCCTATCAACAGGGTATTTACGACTACCTGATCACCCTGCGCAAACTCGGTATCAAACTGGGAATAGCCACCAACCGCAGCCGCGAATTTCTCGATCACGAGCTGCAACTGGTGGATGGCGGCCGCTGGGCCGAGCTGTTCGATATCCGTGTCTGCGCCGACGATATCGGCCGCTACAAACCCGACCCCGGTGTCATTCTGCAGGCGCTGGCAGCGTTGAAAACTTCCCCCGGCCCGGGCACCTGGTATGTCGGCGACAGCCACACGGATATGCTGGCGGCGGCCAATGCCGGTGTCGGCGCCGTGCTCTATCTGGGCGCGCAGCGGCCCGATCCCGGCAGCCCCGGCTGCGGCCGGCGGCGGCCCGACGCGGTTGTCGACGGCTTCGAACGACTCATGGATCTGCTACAGGCCATCGAGGCGCGTGGCGCGGCTCACTTCGATATCCCGCTGCATGCCAACCGGCCGCCCCCGCAGCCGCCGCGACAAGCGCCGCCGCCCCGCCTCGAACCCGACTGGCACCCGGCGCTGGCCAGGCTCAGCCCGCCGGCCGTTATCCTGTTTGACTGGCACGCCACGCTGGTGGATACCCTCGATGCGATGTACCACGCTGTCGACGATATGCTGCCGGAGATCGAAACGCTGGGCCTGGTCGGGCGCCTGCTGCCGCCGGAAAAAAGCAAGTCGCCGCAGGACGCCAGGCTGGTGCAGCATGTGCGCAACTACCGCCGCCTGCACCCGAAAATCAGAATCGATCGCAAGATTTCGCGCACGGACATCTTTGAAGTGCTGTTTGGCGACGACCAGGAGGCCAAAGCCATCGCCCACCGCGCCTTCAACCATCACTACCGCAAGCACTATGGCACCGTGCTGCCGTTTGAGCCCCAGGTTGGCGATATGCTGGCGGGCCTGCGCGAACTCGGCCTGGCACTGGGTGTCATCACCAATCGCGACCGCGAGTTTTTCGAGCACGAACTGGCCGCGGTGGCAGGCGGCAGCTGGCGGGGGCTGTTCGATACGGACATATGCGGCGACGATACCCCGCAGCGCAAACCCCACCCGGATCAGCTGTACCTGGCCGTAAACAGGCTCGGCGCCGGTATCGGGCCCGGGGTCTGGTATGTGGGCGACAGCACCACGGATACCATCGCCGCCAAAACCGCAGGTGTTACCAGCGTGTTTTTCAACGGCGCCCAGTGGGACCTGCCCTGGCTGCAGAGAATTTTCCCCGGCAACCCGCGCTACCCCCATAAACCCGATGTGGTGGTCAACGATTTCTCCGAATTGTGGGCGCTGGTGCTGGCGTGCGCCGGCAAGCGCTGAGGCACCGGGCCCCGGCGCATTGAGATATCCGCCAAAGCATCCCATAATACACGCCCGAATCCGGTCATCCTGGAGGTTTGCAATGCTGAAGATCCTACTACCGATTACCGCCCTGCTGCTGGTCGCCTGCAGCCAGGAGCCCCCACCACCGGCCACTCCGGCCGCCACAGAAGAAGCAGAAGCAGTACTGGATACACCCGCAGCAAGCGACCCCCTGGCCGCGGCACTGGCGGCACAGCCCGCCGAAAATCAGGCCCGCTACACATACCGGCACCCGCGCGAAACACTGGAATTCTTCGGTATCAAACCCGGTATGACGGTAGTCGAAGCACTGCCCGGGGGCGGCTGGTATTCGAAAATCCTCATCCCCTACCTCGGCGCTGGCGGCAAACTGATCGGCGTCGATTATGCTCTCGATATGTTCCCGAAATTCGGCTTTTTCACAGAGGAGCGGCTGGAGGCGAAAAAGACCTGGGTCAGCACCTGGACCGAAGAGGCCAACGGCTGGCGCGACGCGCAGAGCGCCAGCGTGGAGGCCTTTGTGTTCGGCTCCATGCCCGACAGATTTGCCGGACAGGCCGATGCGGTATTGTTTATCCGCGCGCTGCACAATCTCAACCGCTTTGAAGGCGACGGCGGTTATATGACCGCGGCCTTGAGCGACGCCTACAAAGCGTTGAAGCCGGGTGGTATCGTCGGCGTCGTGCAGCACTGGGTGGCCGATGAGATGCCCGACGACTGGGCCGACGGCTCGCGCGGCTACCTGAAGCAGGCACAGCTGATAGCGACACTGGAGCAGGCCGGTTTCGAATACCTGGAGTCAAGCGACATCAACGCCAATCCCAAGGACCAGCCCGGCGCAGAGGACATCGTCTGGCGCCTGCCGCCGCGCATGGCCACCAGCGGCGACGACCCCGAACTCAGGGCCCAGATGCAGGCCATCGGCGAGTCCAATCGCATGACCCTGAGATTCCGCAAACCCGGCTAAACCCGCGCTGGTACAGTCGGGGCCCGTACGGTCAGGGTCAGAGTCATTTTTTGTTTTTTGAAAAATGACTCCGACCCGAATGGTGCTTACTTAAGCAAAGCCCTACCCGGCGACGGCCCCACCCTCAGTGTTCTTAACAGATGTTGTTGGAACTGCGGTGATAGGCCCTAACCCGGTCAGGGTCTGGGGTTCGAGACTCTCGCCAGCAGGGATGCTGGCGTGAAGCCCCCACGGATGGGTTTACGGCGGGTCTCGAACCCCAG
>JANQMH010000098.1 GCA_028280195.1 Exilibacterium sp. | reverse complement strand
TTTCCGTACCGGGCGGGCAGGTGTTGAAGCTGCCGCCGCAGCAACCGCACAGAAAGCCGTCGATGGCGCAGTAACGCCAGTAGTCACAGGCATTGGGGTCTCCCTCTTCACCGGGATGGGGCGGCTGCCTGCCGCTGTCCTGCGCCCTGGCCACCGGTAACAGCGGCGCGGCACCGGCGCCCACCAGCAGCGAACCCAGGCCGGTCAATACACTGCGTCTCGAAGTGTGCTGCGCCAGCTTGCGGGCACCGCGCTCGGTAAAACGGTCCAGCCATTTCATGGTTTATTCTCCACCTGAACCCGATAGTAATCCTGAATCGAAGCGACTGCGCGCTCTCTGGCCTCGAACAGGCTCTCCAGATGCTCGCGCGAATTGACGATGCCCAGAGCGGCAATCAGGCCCTGCTCGTCGATCAGCACAGCGTAGGGCAATTTGCTGACACCGTAACGCTTGCCGAGCGCTGCCGAGATGATGTAAGCGAAATCATTGAGACCGGCGCCGTCGACAAACCGGCGATGCCGGGCAGCGCCGTCGCCATCGCTGGCCAGCACCAGCTCCAGCCAGTCGGCCTCGGCGCGGGCTGCGGATTTGAGCGGCGCCAGCAGTTGCTTGCAGACAGGGCAGTCCGGGGCCAGAAAAAACAGCAGCTGGCAGCGCCCGTTTTCGCGCCGGCCGCCGACACTGATACGCCCGCCGGCGAGCGTCTGCAATGCCAGCGCCGGCGCCTCACTGCCCACTTCCAGCACCCGGTTGAGCGCCAGCGCACCGGCGGGTGCGACCCGCTCGTACAGCACGCCGACCTGCCGGGCCAGCGCAAATACAAACACAGTCAAGACGATAACTGCACACCACAGTATAATGTTCGATACGATTAACATCTGTTCCATTAAGGCCCCATCCTCTGTCGGTAGCTCTGATTGGCCAGCAGCTGGGTCCAGGTCGCGTAGATAAGACCCAGCGCACAGGCACCGAGTACGGCGAAAACCAGGTCCAGCCACGAGCCCTCGCGCAGCGGCGAGGCCGGTGCAATAAAGGCCGGCGCGGCCACAGTGACGGCAAACGCCAGCAGATAGGCGTTGCGCCACAGCAGGCCCGGGCTCAGGCCGGTATCGGTGTCGCCGCAACCACAGTCGATATGACTGCGCCCGCGCAGCAGGTTAACGGCAATCGCCAGCATGTAAGTGAGTAACAGCAGCGCCGACATCGCACCGGCACCGGCGCGGCTGAACGGCAGCAGCAGCGCCAGTGCCAGCACCAGCTCCAGCGCCGGCAGCAGGCGGCTCAGCAGTGCCAAGGACGCCTGCGGCAAGAGATCGTAGCGGGCCAGAACCCGTTCGAAGCGAGCGGCTGAGCGCAGTTTGTGCCAGGCGGCCGATGCCAATACGGCGCTCAGCACCAGGGCGGCAGTGAGTTGTAATTGCGGATCGGCTATCATCATTCCACCGGGTGAACCAGAAACGGCGTTTCCTGACCGAAGTTTGCCAGGGTGCGCAGGTACTTACCCTGGCGGGCGTCGTAAACGTCCAGTTGCATCTCGGCGTTGGTTACCAGCAACAGCGGCTTACTGCCGCGGGTCGCCGACACCGATATGCCCCAGGTATTGAGTTTGACACGCTGCAGGCGCCGCTGCTTGGCGGCATCATAGACCCACAGCTCCGGGCCGCCGTCTTTGTGGCTGCCATTGCGCCCCTGCGGGTGCATGAGAATATAGAAGCGCCCGGCCTCATCCTCGGCGTGAAGCTGCCAGCCGCCGGGGCGCCAGCCCTCGGCTTTGTCCGCCTCGCTCAACAGCGACCACGGCTTGCCGATTTTCGGTTTCTCGCCGCGCAGATCGACAGGAAAAACCCATCCCTTGAAGGTCGGGAAGTAGGCGATACCGTCGATGATGGCGGGCTTTTCAAACAGCGGGTCGGTATTGGCATCGAAAAAAGGTTTACTGCGATGGCTGCGCACCACTTCGCCGTTTTTATCCAGCACCTTAGTCATCAGCGCGCCGTCGCCGCACAGCGAACTGAAACCGCTGTTGCCGGTCGGGTAGGTGAGAATACAGCCGGGTGTCGGCACCGTCGCCAGATACTGGCGTTTTTGCAGATCGATGACGCTCACGGAGGTGCCGGGATTCATATTGGTAACCAGCAGCAGGCTTTCATCGCGCAGAGTCAGGGCGGCATAGCGCTCGGGCATGGAACTCATACGCTGCGCCGGCGGCATCACTACTTCGGCCACCGGGCTGAGATTGGCGCTGTCGTAAATGGTCACCACATCGGTGCGCTGGCCGCGCGTACCGCGGCTGTAGAAGGTTTCGACCACGTAGACCTCACCCCTGCCCGGCGACTGGGCGAAGGCGCTGATAAACGCGCCGTCGATCATGCCCTTGTACTGCCCGGGGCCGGTTTCGGCCAGCGGATCGAGCAGTACATAGCGCCCGGCGGTCATATGAAAGAAGGCTGCGTCGTGAGCAAATACCCAGTGCGGCGGATAGGGGACTTTGAGCGATTCCACCTTGCCCAGCGGTTCTGCCGGCAGTACAGCGGCGGCACCGGGCGAAAGTAACAGTGCGGCCGCGAATAGGCTGGTGGTTAGCAATTGATTTGGCATGGGAGTTCTCTTGTTTAGCTTACAGCTCACAGCTGAACGCAGTGATCCGTCGCTGTTAGCTGTTAGCTGTTAGCTGCAAATCATTGTTTATCGACCGTCACAATCTGAATACTCGTATAAGCCTGCATACCCGCAATACCGAACTCGACGCCGAAGCCCGACGCCTTGACGCCGCCGAAGGGCACATTGGGCTGGACCCCGGCGTGGCTGTTGATCCAGACTGTGCCACATTCCAACCGCGGCGCCAGCGCCCGGGCCGCGGCGATATCGGCCGACCATATCGAGCCGCCCAGGCCCTGCTCGCAGGCGTTGGCCGATTCAATCGCCTGCTCGATATCGCTGTAACGGATGATGGGCAGGGCGGTGCCAAACTGCTCTTCATCCACCAGGCGCGCGCCGGCGCCGATATCGGCAACCAGTGTCGGCGGATAGAAATAGCCATCACCGGGCAGTGGATCACCGCCGCAAAGTATGCGCGCGCCGCGCGCCCTGGCGTCCGCCACCAGCGCTTTGACTTTTTCGAACTGCATGGCGTTCTGTAAGGGCCCCAGTAGCACGCCCGGCTCCAGGCCGTTGCCCAGCGGTGTTTTTTCCGCAACCTCGGTCAGCGCCGCACACAGCGGCTCGTATACCGCATCGTGCACATAGAGGCGTTTCAACGCGGCACAGGTCTGGCCGCTATTGATAAATGCGGACCAGAAAATCTTTTCTGCGATCGCCGCCGGATCGACATCCGGCAAGACGATAGCGGCGTCGTTGCCGCCCAGTTCCAGGGTCAGTCGTTTCAGTGTCGCCGCGGAGCCGGCCATCACTTTTTTACCGGTGGCGGTAGAGCCGGTAAAAACGATTTTATCGATACCCGGGTGCTCGCTGATGGCGGCGCCAAGCGGGTCCTCACCGGCAATCGCATTGATCACGCCGGGCGGTAATTCAGCATTGATGATTTCAATCAGGCGCAGGGTCGACAAGGGCGTGTAAGGCGACGGTTTGATCACCACGGTATTGCCGGTGCGAATGGCGGGAATGATATGCCAGATAGCGATCATCAGCGGCCAGTTCCAGGGCGTGATGGAGGCGACCACACCGAGCGGCTTGCGGTGTTGTTCAACCCGCTGCTGCTCATTGTCCTCCAGCACTTCGACCGGCAAATCGATGCTGGCCGCATAGCGGGTCCAGGCGACACAACCACCGAGTTCGAACTCCGAGCCGGTGCCGCCCAGTGGTTTACCCTGTTCCCGGGTCAGCAGCCTGGCCAGCTCGGCGGCATGGCTTTCAATCGCATCGGCAATGCGGTTGCAGGCCTGCGCGCGCGCTTCTGTGGCAGTGGCACGCCAGCCGGGGAAGGCCTGCCTGGCCGCGGCCACCGCCGCATCCAGATCCACCTGCCGGGCGTTCGGGCAGCGCCCCACCAGCGCGCCGGTGGCGGGATCATTGATATCGAAGCCGGCCTCGATGGCACGTTTTTCACCGGCAATAATCAAACCGTAATCCGACATGATAGTACTCCATTGCGTTAACCAGGATATATTGAACAGGCGGCATCGGTAGCCGCCGGTGCAAAAATTTCAACGCCGGCAGAACCGGCTGACCGCGCATGGCCAGCCGCGCACAAAAGGCAAAACGCCGCTTTTTGCCCTGGCTGTAAGCTGTGTGCTGCTCACTGTAAACTTGTCAATAATCGTAGCTCAACGTCAGCCCGAACCAGCGCGGTGGGGCAAAGAAATTCTGGTTGAAACCGCCCGGCCCGGTAAAGTCAAAGCTGTAAACCCGGTACTCTTCGTCGGCC
The DNA here is from genome assembly GCA_028280195.1 of Exilibacterium sp. Taxonomy (GTDB): domain Bacteria; phylum Pseudomonadota; class Gammaproteobacteria; order Pseudomonadales; family Cellvibrionaceae; genus Exilibacterium. Next base: position 159,179 of record JANQMH010000098.1, on the reverse strand, counting down.
AGGTTTTTGCCCCAGAGTGCCACCTGCCAGCGCTGCTGTGGAAACACATAGGCCAGGCGCGCATTCCATACGACATAGCCATCCTCTTCGGCAATCGGCTGGTTGGTGATATCGAAGAAGTGATCGTCCTGGTAGTTGAAATCCACCTGGGCGCTGACGGCGCCGCCGTTGGCGATGGGCCACTCGTAGCGCACCAGGCCATTGAGGGTAAACTCGGGAGCCAGCACCATCTCCCTGTCGGTCAGCACATCGCCGGTATTGAGGTCGCGAACTTCATCCACTTCGGTATCGAGAAAACTCGCCCCCAACTGCAGCTCCAGGCCCGGCAGCGGCTGGGCAACCAGCTCCAGCTCACCGCCCTGGACGCCGGCATCGGAGTTGACGATAAACTGGCTGACACCAAAAAAACTCAGCGCCTGATAATCCTTATAGTCGTAATAGAACAACGTGGCGTTGAGGCGCACCTTATCGCCCAGCAACCGTGACTTCACACCCACTTCAAAGCTGTCGAGAATCTCTTCGTCATACTGGGTGGTGATACCGAAGTTATCGCGGGCGAACTGCATATCGGCATCCATAAAGCCGGCGTTGAAGCCGCCGCTTTTGAAACCGCGGCTGAGGTTGCCGAACAGCATGATGTTTTCCGCCACGTCCCAGTTGAGGCCGAGCTTGCCGGAGATATTGTCCTGGTCGATGTCCGTGCGGTTACCGTTGATGACATCGGCGCCGCCCTCGCTGTAGTCAAACACCAGCGCGCCGGCATCGGTGTCGAAATTGGTATAGCTGTAGTCGCGCTCCTCGGTCGTGTAGCGCAGCCCGGCGATAAGGCGCCAGCTTTCGCTGAGGGTATATTCGAGCTGGCCGAACGCCGCCAGCGAGGAGGTTTGTTGATCGAAATCGACGTCGTAATTGAGAAAGTCCATGATCTCGGGCCCGAGACCGGCGGGAAAGCCCGGCACACCCAGGCTGCTTAGAATCGCGTCGATCACCACCCCCGGGTAGTTGATATCGAGCTGGTAGTCACCCTCCACTTCGCTGTCGAAATAGTACAGCCCGGCCACCCAGTTGCCGCGCTGCCAGTCAGCGGAAATGCGCAACTCCTGCGACAGCTGTTCATAGTCCGCCGCAAACACCGGTTCGAGTCCGGGGTTGGGCCCCACATCGCTGTCTTCCTCGTGCAGCTTTTCCACATCCTCCCAGGCGGTAATGGAGACAAACTCGATATCACCGGCGTAGTTGAATGTCAGCGAGGCGCCCTGTGTCTCCACCCGCAGAGACCCGTTGCGGTCGTAGTCTCCCCTGAACGGATCGCCGTCATTGTCCGCGTAACCCCAGAAGTCCACCCCCGAGGGATCGGTCACCTGGTGCTGGTAAGCCGGCGCCACCACATCGCTTTCGCCGCCGTGCAGATTCAGCAGCGCACTGGCGTTGGCACCGACATCGAAGGCCAGCATGGCCCGATAGGCGATACTGTCGGCCTCGTTGGTATCCGGGCCGATCCTGTTTTTGACATAGGGATCGTGCTGATTGTGGGCCAGTGCCAGACGCGCGCGCACGCCGTCGCTCAGCGGACCGCTGATACTGCCCTCGAGCTGCAGGCGATCGTAGCTGCCCAGCGTCAGATTGGAGTTTACCTCGAACTCCTCGGTGGGCTGGTTGGAGATATAGTGAACCAGGCCGCCGGTGGCATTGCGCCCGTAAAGGGTGCCCTGGGGCCCGCGCAGGACTTCCACCCGCTGCATGTCGAATAACTGGAAGGTCTGGCCAACCATCGAACCCAGATAAACATCGTCTTTGTAAACGGCGACAGGGCCTTCGTTATTATCATTGAAATCATTCAGGCCCACGCCGCGCAGCACGATAGAGGGGTTATTGCCCTCGCCCACCGGCGTGCCGATATTCAAACCCGGCACCTGCGCGGCCAGATCGGTGCTGTTGGTAAAGCCCAGCGCCTCCACCGCCTCCCCGGTCATGGCGGTTACCGACACACCGACATCCTGCAGGTTCTGATCGCGTTTCTGTGCGGTAACGATAACCTCCTCGAGTACCGCCGCCTGCATGGCAGGCGCCAGCAGCAGGCTGGCCGCCGTCGATACAAACGCAGCGGTGCGGCGCGCGGCAGCACCGGGTTGACTGATATTCATGACGCTATTTACCTTAATAATTATCGTTCTTAGATCTCCGCCGCAGCCGGCAGGTAATCGCGGTAAAGGTCACTATAGCGGCAAGCCTGTTTGCAGCGCTTGTCTATCAGGGAAGTGGCAACTTGTATATCGATGCAGTGGCGGGGGGTTTTATCCCGTCAGGCGCAGCTGGCTGGGGGTCTTGCCAAACAGCTGTTTGAAACTGCGGGAAAAGTGCGCGGCATCGTTGAAGCCGTGCTTGAAAGCGATTTCCGACACACTCAGATGGGCGAACTCGGGCTTGCCGAGGCAGGCGCGACAGCTCTCCAGGCGCCGGTAGAGAATATAGCGGGCCAGCGTTATACCCTGCCCTTCGAAAACCATATGCAGATAGCGCTTACTCACCCCCAGAGCGGCGGAAATCTTATCCGGCCCCAGCTCGGGGTCCTGCAGATGGGCATGAATGAACTGCTTGATGCGGTACAGGTATTCGGTTTTGACACCGGCACCGGCACCGCCGTGTTGACCCGCCTCCAGCGCCGTTACCAGCACATCCAGCACATTGGCCTCCAGCCGGCTGACCAGCTCCGGCGACATCTGGTCGGCCTGGGTAAAAATCGATGTGGCAAACTGCACAAACACATTGTTGGCGGCAATTTTCCCCGGCTGGCGCCGCCCCAGAAAACGCTCCGGACTGTGAATCAGCTCCTGCAACAGCGGTTGCGGCACGCTGAATACCGCCTGGCTGTAGGTGTCGGGAAAAAACAGTTGGTAGGGCTCGGTACTGGAACACAGGGTGAAGTCGCCCGGCTGCAGGCAGGCCTCGTTGCCGTACTGGCGTATTACCGAGGTACCCTGCAGCTGGATTTTCAACAGGTAATAAGGCTGCTCCGCCGCGGCGATATGCTTGCGATAGCGATTTACCAGCAGCGCGGTGCTGGAGACCACACTGACACTGGTGCGTTCCAGGTTGCGGCTGGCGAGGCTGCCGGAAAATGCCTTGATCGCCGCGGAGGGCTCGATCTGCATGGCGCAGAAGCGATTACAGATCTCGTTATCCCAGCGCTCGAAAGGCAGCGTAGTCAGGGTATTTGGCGGTGTGCTTATGGCCTGCATGATTTATCCGCCCGTCTTATCTGCACTTTTTTATCAGTGTATCGACTATCTGCCGGCTGCCGCTCTGTACTTTGTCCTTGTACTTTGTCCTTTGTCCCCCTGCACGCAACGCCTGCAGCTATATGCGATTTGATTATTAGGAGATTAGCTTGTTAGTTTTACTACTTTCCGCTTTTTTCCGCTTTCCGCAGCCTGCTGCTGAGTATAGTGTGTTACAAAAATTATACTGTCAATCCTGGGCTGGTATCCTTTCCGTGCAGCCAGATCAGTTCAAATCGCTTAGCGACGGATAAGTGTTTACTGGGGTTGGTCTCTGGAGAAGGTTATGCACCACGACAAGAAATACAGCAGGCCGGACAGCAGCAGCAGTGCAAAAGCGAGATTCAAACGCGGAAGCCTCCCCTCCGCCAGCCAGAATAACGCAAAACCACCAAGTATCATGGCACTGCCGATACCCTCCCACTTCCAGGCGACGGCCAGGCCAAGCCACATGACAAGCATGGCGAAGAATTCAACCTTCACCACCAACGGCTGCTGCAACAGGTTATCGAGCTGGCCGCCTTCGCCGATGGCAATGGCCGTGATAAGCACAAACACAAGCAGCCCAACCATTCGTGCGGCCCAGTGAATCGACCTGATAATTCGCCTCTTAATCAGTTTATCTCCACCCATCTCAATACACACTGCGAGTCAATGTTGTTTACCGTCATCTGCCGGCCCGCCACCCCGGAACCGGAACACCACAGCATTGATCATCCCCGGAAACCGGCGTTTTGCAAGCGGTATATTGCTATTGAAGGACATTGCTCTTGAAGGACAGAGTGCCGGCTCTGCCACAGCGGCAGCTGCCGGGGCTCCCGCCGGCGTTATCTGCCTGCTTCTCTGTGCTGCCCCCGCTGACACTGCTGTCCGCCGGGCGCTGGATGGGTTTTCCCCGAGCGCGGCAGCTTGAGTCAGAGCCCGATATAACATACAATTAACGCCTCCTAACGATATAAGTGACAGTTAATCATGTTAACTGAACAGGATCTTCGCACTTTACTTGAGGCGGGCATCACCAATATTGAAACCCTGGCATCAGTAGCGGCAGCCTTCCTGCGCGCCCACCCCATCTATCCCGTGCAACCCATATCCAACGCCCTCTCCGAACAGGAAGAAGCTTTTCTGTTACAGGGGGGCGCCGCCGGTGTCGGCACCTACGACAAGGAGGGAGCCGCACAGAATATCACTGTCATTGCCGCAGAATACGCCCAGATGGTGGCCACCTCCCTCAGCCAGCAGCAGGCGGCCAGGCGCCTGGGCGTCAGTACCAGCCGTGTGCGGCAGCGGCTCGACAACGGCTCTCTCTATGCAGTCGACGGCCCGGCGGGCAGAGTCTGCCCAAAGTTTCAGTTTGCCGACGGCGGCACCCTGCCCGGCCTCGAGGCCGTACTGGGGGTAATCAGCGCCGGCACCCACCCGGTGGTGGTGCAGCGGTTCTTTCTGACATCGAGCGCCGACCTGGAATCGGATACCCTGGGCCAGGCCCTGTGCCCGCGGGACTGGCTGCTCACCGGGCACTCCCCCGACGCCGTCATTCTCCTGGCAAGGGAGCTTTAATGGCGCAAAGATCCGGCAAGGCGAAGTTTCCCGAGCCGCCGACAATTGAAACACTGCGCAGTATTCCCGCCAACACCGAAGAGCTGGCCGCCGGCACCACGGTGGCCCGCGTCTTTTTCGCCGGCGGCAATTATCCCGCAACCTGGGACACCTTCCGCTACCACGGCCCCTGCGCCAGCCGCTTCGACCATCACCTGCCCGACAGTAGCGGACTTCCCCACCTGCAGAGCCGGGGAATCATCTACCTGGCCGCCGGCGGCGAGTCGATACCGACGTGCCTGGCCGAAGTCTTCCAGTCGACCCGGATTATCGACCGCTACTCCGGCAACCCCATCCTGGTCGGCTTCGATCTGGCCGAGCCGGTAACGCTGTTAGACCTTCGCGGCGCTTTTGCCACCGCCATCGGCGCCTCCACGGCAATCCACTCGGGACCGAGGCCACGGGCGCGGCGCTGGGCCCGGCAACTGTATCTCGCCTACCCGCAAACACAGGGGATTCTTTACTGTTCCTCGATGTATGGCAATCGGCCCGCCGTCGCCCTGTTCGAGCGCGGCCGCATGGCGATTCCCGCCCGGCCGGTATTCCACCGCGAATTGAAAGATCCGGTGCTGGCCAATGTTCTCACCGAGACGGGCAAAAAGATTCGCTACGAGGTTATATAGCGAAAAACCGGCAACGTCCGGGCTATGCTTGAAACTGCGCCTAAAAATAGTACGCAAACGCCAGTGATACCCGGGTCTGGCGCTGGTGCTCAATATTGAAGACGAGTTCGCGCTCACGCCCGATGCGATGGCGATACTCAGCGCCGATATAAGTCTCGTTCCCGTCCCGCTCGGGAATGTAGTGATGCTCGAGTGTCAACATCAATCCGTGAGCCGATGACGATCTGGCCAGTGCCAGCGACGGCACCAGGCGCGCTTCAGCGATATCGGCATCGTAGCGCAGGTCTGTCATAAAGTAGGCAAATCCCTCTTCTCCGAGACGCCAGGCGCGGCCAATGCCGCCACCGGTGTTAAAGTGAAGGCAGGAAGCGCAGCCCTCGGGTCTGGCGAAGTGGGCGAAAGCCCGCCACGACAAATTGTTTTCGCCTTTTATCGCCGGGGTAGTCAAATCAAGTTTTTGAATTCTCAGCAGGTCGAGCCGAGCTAGCGACAGGCGGTCATCTGCCTGGAGATACTCAGCCTCCAGATTCATAACAATCAATTCCGAGCCATCCTGGCCGTGCCTGCCTAGGGCATCGTAAAAGAAGGGGGCAACTGCCAACTTGATCGCCGACTGCCGCTGTTCACGCTCAACCGCCTGTAGCCGCAGCCGCAGTGGCGGCGTACCCTCGGCCGGGGCAGCGATGGCTTTGGATGTAAAGACTTCGGCGCCGTTCTGCGCCGGATAGGCGAACCGGGCCCGCAGATAGCTTTGGCGCCGGGTTCGCAGCAGCTCTCTCCCATCCTCCTGCGCCTGACTCAGTTTATAGTTGCTGTATTGCAACAGTGAATCGAGCACTTCTATACTCTCCGCCTGGCTAAAGCGCAGGCCACCGAGGACTTCGGCGGGCTTGTCTGAACCCAGGGCAAGTGTATTGAAAGCCTGTTTTTGCCGCACCGACAAATCGTTGTATCGGGTAAATAACTGCCGTTGTGGCGAGGGCAAAAACTGCACCCGTTTGACCAGCGGCTCACCGCTGTCCGTCACCTGTCTGTTCAGGCTGGTAAACAGGCTGACTGGCGCATACCACACCTGGTAATCCGGGATCAGATCCTGTTCGAGAACCATCTCCATGATGGCGGCGATGCGGTAGCCGCAGTTCTGTTTTAGAAAATAGTATTGGTAACGTTGATGCAACAGTTCCCACAAGTGCCCCACCAGCATCAGCATCTGGTACTCAGAGAGATTCAGTTCGTACTCCCACATATCGCGCTGTTCTGAATTGGAGTAAACCAGATCTTCAGTGTAGTAGTAGCGGTCGCTGAAACCCGCCGAGTAAGCGCCGCTGAGGCCATTGAATATATAGAGGAAAGCGGACTCGTTTTCCGGCACACGGGCGGAGAAGTTTACCGTAACATCAAACAGGTCATTTTTACCTTTGCCTGTGGAGTCATTGAATTTGATAAGCACATGCCCGAAGGTGGACGCCGGGTTGCCGAGGTAGCTGCTTACGGAAATCAGGCTGACTGACTTCAGGTCGCCCACAGACGCCCATTTGGCAAAGTTCTCACAGGCGGATAAGTCCAGCGTTGCCGGCAGTTGCAGGTGTCGATTAAGCCAGGTATACCTGGCCGGATAATCGCAAATTCCCCGGTCTTTATCCAGCAAGTGCCGCAGTGTGGCGTGCAGCTCGCTTTGCGGATCAATTTCCGTAGCGCGGTCTGCTGCGAGAAAAAAATCTGTGGATATGATGCTGCTTTGGCCATCGCCGTCAATATGCAGCAGTCTTAGCCATATGGGATGTTGATGGAGTTGGAGCTGTACCGCCTGCTGATAGAGCAGCTCGCTCTGTCGCTGCCCGTCTGCGTAGGCAGGCGGCGGCAGAGCGGCGCAGGCAGCAATAAAACCAGCGAGAACAAAGAGACCGTATTGGTGGTGCAACGACTGCCTCTGCCTCTGAGACTAAACCAGGCTGCAACAGCTTAGGGCATGGTCAGGAAAGCGTGCAGGCAGTGCTCTTTTGCGCGGCCAGACGCGGGCTGACTATTTTATACAGGGCATTGGACTTTTCCATTTTGCTCATCGACGCATAAGCCTCGGACGCCACAACGCCGGAAAACTCCGCACGCACCGCTGACATTACCCGGCCCACGGACTCGCTTTCGCAGCTGAGAATTGTTGCCAGGTTATCAAAATATTCACCGCGGCCTTTGCTTATATCCCGTTCAAGCATTTCATAGGCCTCATGGATGTAGATGGCTGCCGTTTCCTCATTGGAAATCGCACAGGCGTCGGACGAGTCAGAGCTGGCCGCGGTGGTGCCCAAATCCCAGGTAACATTGGAGATAAAGGCCATTGTCGGGCTCGACTCGCCGAAAAATGCACCGCCTAAGCCACACTGCTTGTAAACTTCCTCCACGGTTCTCTCAGCTGATGCGCTGAATGAAAAGGCCAATAGAACCGCCGCAACAATCCCTGTCGGATTGATTATTCTTCTCATGAATTTCTCCTAATTGTTAATTTAATTATTGATATACCAGAATGTTCGCCAGTCTTTACCCCAAGGCAAACCGGGCCAAAGCATAGCGTTGTCATTTATCGTTGTCTAATAGTCAAAAGTTTAGTTCACCGCTAATAAAATAATGAACGCGGGAAACCCATTGAGCCGCCTTGCACTTGATTCTGATATGGCTCGGCGGCGACAGGTAAAATGCCAGTGGCGCAAACTCTACTCTGGCATCCCTACAGAATAGTGCGGTTTATGAAATATCGTATCTATAGTTTTTACCGGTATATATCACTACAGCTTTGAGCCGTGACGGGCTTTGATAATACCGCCGGCAATTTAGATGATCCGCATAGATAAGGGTCAATCGGACTAAAAAGTTGCCAGATAGTGGGCAATCGCTTCCAGCTCGGAGTCCGACAGACCCGCTACCGGAGCTTTCATCAGATCGTCCCGAGAGTCGCGCTCGCCGTCGCGAAAGGCTTTGAGCTGCTCATACAGATAGCGATCCGACTGCCAGGCCAGGCGCGGATACTCCCCGCTGCCGGCCAGGTCCGGGCCGTGGCAGCCGGCACAGGCAGCGCGGCTCACCAGTTCCTCACCGCGTGCGGCGATGGCTTCCACCCGGCGCAGGCCGCGGTTTTTTCTCGGCACGCGGGTGGCGAAATACCGCGACAGCGTATCAATTTGCGCTGCTGAGTAACGTTGGGCAAGCGGCGACATAACGGCATTCTGGCGCCGGCCACTGCTGTAGGCCAACATTTGTTGCCGCAGATACACCTCGGTCTGCCCGGCCAGGCGCGGGTACAGGGGCGAGTTCGGATTGCCGTCGCGGCCGTGGCAGTATGCACAGGATCTGGCCAGTTTTTCGCCCTCCGCGTCCGCCGGCGCCTGCGCGACACTGTCGGGCTGCCCGGCGGCTGGCGCCAGCTGCATCAGCGCCCGGTCATACCAGGTCAGCCCTGCAAGTAACAACAGCAGACCGGCAAACAGCAAGGCTGCGGCAATTTTTCTCTTCATGCAGGCTCCCCCCCGCTGTAAAGCGCAGCAGATTCTAAGTGAAATGCGCCATTTGGCAAACCCGCCTGCCGCGCTAAAGCCCTGTTAATCCAAAAGGTAAAGCGACTGCGTAACAAAGGCCTGTCAACCTGTGAACCCGCCCATGATTGCACCAGCCAAACGCGTCCTGTTCTGGTTTACCCGGGACCTTCGACTACACGACAATGCCGCCCTGTTGTGGGCCGCGCAGCGCGCAGAGAGACTGATCTGCGTTTACTGCATCGACCCCGCCTGGTTCAGGCTCAATAACTTCGGCAGCAGCAGGCTCGGGCGCCACCGCCGCCGCTTTCTCGCCGAAACGCTGGGGTCGCTGGACAAGTCCCTGCAGGCGCTGGGCCAACAGCTGCTGGTTGTGCGGGGGGCACCCTGCGCAACCATTACCAAGCTGATCGACCGCTATGGTATCGGAGCCGTCGTGCGCAGTCAGCACAACGGTGTCTATGAAAGCAGGCAATGGCAAATTCTGCAGCAGAAACACCCCGCTCTGGCATTTAAGGAACTGCCGACTTACACACTGTTTAATCCCGAACAGCTGTCAACTTTACACCGGCTGCCGGCTACTTTTACCGCCTTCAGAAAACAGCTGGAGCCTATCGCGCCAAGTCAGCCCGCCGACCCCCCCGGGCATTTGCCGCCGCCCCTGCCGGTGGGCACCGCCAGCATTGACGCCGCCATCGAGGGCCTGCAGATTTGTGACTGCGCCCAATCGCCTTTCAAAGGCGGCGAAGCTCGAGGCCTGCAGCATCTGCAGAGCTACTTCGCCGGCGCCAGTCCGCAAACCTACAAACAGACGCGCGATCAATTGCAGGGCTGGGAGCAGTCGACCAAGTTTTCACCCTGGCTGGCCGACGGCAGTTTATCGGTGCGGCAGGTCAGCGCCGAGCTGCAGCGCTACGAAACACGCCATGGCGCCAACGAGTCCACTTACTGGATTTACTTTGAACTGTTGTGGCGCGAATACTTTCAATGGTACGCCCAACATCACGGCAGTGGCCTGTTTCGCTCCCGCGGTATCGGGCGCCGCAAGCCGCTGACGACTTTCTATCCGCAGCGCTTCAAGCAGTGGTGCAAAGGCCAGACCCCCTGGCCGCTGATCAATGCCTGCATGGCGCAGCTAAACCAGACCGGCTATCTGTCCAACCGCGGGCGCCAGCTGGCTGCCAGCTGTCTGGTGAATGAACTGAGCGTCGACTGGCGCTGCGGTGCCGCCTATTTCGAGCAGCAACTGATCGACTACGATATGGCGGCAAACTGGGGTAACTGGCAGTATATCGCCGGCGTCGGCGCCGACCCCAGAGGCGGCCGCCATTTCAATATCGACAAGCAGACGCGGCTGTATGACGCCGATGGGGCTTTTGTCGAACGCTGGACGACGCCGGCGGCGTCCTATCCGCTGGACAGTGTCGACGCCGCCGACTGGCCGATCGCTCCACCTTCACCGGAAAGTGAAACCGGCCCGTAAAACGCGCGCCTATCGCCCGAAGCGCGGCACCGCTGCGCCGCGCACATCCATCTGCGCCGTAAACAGGCTGCCGGCATGGGGCTCGCGCGCCAGCTGCGATTGCGACAGCCCCTGCCTCGCCGTGGTAATAAACAGCCGGTCCAGGGCCGGCCCGCCAAAGGCACAGCTGCTAACGTGACTGGCCGGCACAGCCAGCTGCGCCATCAGCTCCCCGCTTTGCGGATTCCAGCAACACACCGCGCCGCCGCCCCAGTGACCGACCCAGAGCCGGCCCTCTGTGTCGATTGCCATACCGTCCGGCAGGCCCATACCCTCCGGCACCTCCACCGCCACCCGCCGATTGCCGATCTCGCCGCTGGCATCGTCGTAATCGAAAGCAAAAATGCTGCGCGCCGGGGTATCGATAAAGTACAGAGTGCGCCTGTCGGCGGACCAGGCCAGACCGTTGGCAAGCCTGACATCCGGCAGTATTTTGCGCACGCTATAGTCCGTATCCAGCCGGTAGAGTGCACAGCCGCCCTGCGCGGATGCACGGTCGAGCGTGCCGGCCCAGAAGCGCCCCGCCGGATCACATTTACCGTCATTAAAGCGCTTGTCTTTGCTTTCCAATTCCCTTTCCACTTCCGGGGCGGCGATTTTTTTCAGCTCGCCGCCGGCGATATCGAACTCGGCAAAACCATCGCCGGTGGCCAGCAGCAGGCCGCCGCTTTTGCGCAGGCACAGCGCACCCACCGGCAGGCCGGCGCAGACACTGTTGTGGGTCCTTGTGGCGGTGTTGTGGTAGTGGATAAGGCCGGCCTCGATATCGAGCCAATATAAAACACCGCTACCGGCATCCCAGACCGGCCCCTCGCCCAGCTGCGAACGGCAATCGACGCAGAGTTCGACATTACTCATTCGCCGCCTCGAGTGCGCTCAGCAGGGCCGCATAGTGTCGTTCCATGGGATAACGCCCGCCGCTCCAGCCCAGTCGCACCAGCACTGCACTGTGCGACGGCACCACCATCACACTCTGTTTGCGGTTGCCCGACATGACATAGGCATCGGCCGGCAGATCCGGCCAGCGCAGTTTGGCGCCGCCGGCGTTGAGCCAGAACTGATAGCCGTAGCGCGGCTCGTTGGCGCTGCCGTTGGGGCTGGCGGCGCGGCGCACCCAATCCTCGCTCAGCAGGCGCGTACCGTTGACCTCGCCGCCGTTCAGCATCAGCAGGCCGAGCCGGGCCCAGTCGCGGGCGGAGGCGTATATGTAGGAGCTGCCGACGAAAACACCACTGGCATCGGGCTCGAAGGTGGTGCGGGTCATGCCCAGCGGCGCGAGAATTTCGCCCAGCAGATAATTGACCGCCTTTTCAGTGCCGCCCATACGCTCCACCCAGAGCCTGGTAAGCAGGTTGGTAGTACCGGAGGAATAGGCGAAGCGTTCCCCGGGGGGATATTGCAGGGGACTTGCCAGCGCCACGGCGGCGGCGCTGTGGGATTCGAACAGCATACGCGTGGCATCACTGCCGGCGGCATAGCGTTCGTTGAAATCCAGCCCCGACAGCATTTGCAGCATGTTTTCCAGGCTGATATCGGCTCGCCCGTCTCCCTGCCAGGCGGGAAACAGTTGCCGCTCGGCGATATCCGCCTTGCCGATATATTCCAGGTGGCCGATCAGGATCGCCGTCAGGCTTTTACCCATGGACCAGCCGAACAGCGGCGTCTGCGCGTCAAATCCGTCGGCGTAGGCCTCGGCGGCGATGGTGCCATCTCTGACCACCACCATGGCACGGGTGTTGCGCCCGGCGGCATTGTCGGCGGCCAGCAGCGCGTCCAGTTGCGCCTGTACCTTCGGCTCAACCGTGTCTACGTGCCCGCCGCGCGGCCAGGCGCCGTCAATCCCGGGCAGCGGTGCCACAGCGACTCTATCCAGCGCGCGGGTGTCGCCGATTTCCAGGCTGCAGCCGAGACCCGGGCGAAACCTCGCTACCACCGGGGGCATACCGGGCATATTGGCGCTGGCGGATTTTTCCTCATCGTCATAGCGAATCTGCACCAGCCGGTAAAGCGGCGTGTAGGATGCCAGGTCATCCACTACCTGGGCTGCGTCCAGGCCGCCCAGGTAACGGCCGGAGCAGGCCAGCTTGGCACCGAGGCCGGCGCCAACCCGGGCGTTGGCGCCGATATCGGTCAGCGACAGGCCCATTAACGGCAACAGTACCAGCGGTGACAACAGCACCAACACCAGCAGGACAAGCAGGGTTTTTTTCATACCGCTCTGACTTCCGGGAACAGTGAAGGCGTATTTTAAGCGCCCTGTTGATAAAAAGAAGCCGTTCAGTGGCTACCCGGGCCTATAGCGCCCGCGATAACGGCAAGACGCAGTGGCTGTGTTATTCTTGCCGGGACCGGTGTGCAATCTTTCACCAGTTTTTTATCAGCCTGCTACCGACACGGGAGCCGCCCGCCGACAGCGACCATGGCGATAACACTCAACTGCGATCTGGGCGAGGGCCTGGACGATCTCGACGCCCTGCTGATGCCGCATATCGATATGGCAAGTATCGCCTGCGGCGGACACGCCGGGGATGCTTCATCCATGTCCCGCACTGTCGATATCGCTGTGATTCACAATGTCGACATAGGTGCTCACCCGAGCTACCCCGACCGCGCCAATTTCGGCAGGGTCAGCCTCGCCATGGCGGCCGCGGAACTGAGCGACAGCCTGCACCGGCAGATCCAGGCACTGCAGCAGTATGCGCAGGCGGCAGGCAGCAGGGTTCGCTATATCAAACCCCACGGCGCACTCTACAACGACGCCGGCGAAAACAGGGCGATACTCGATGTGCTGCTGCAGCTCGGGGCCGATTTTTCCCTGCCGCTGGTAGTCCCGGCCCCGCTCAGACACAGCGCCGCTGCGGGCGCGCTTATCTACGAGGCATTTGCCGACCGGGCTTATACCGACAGCGGTACTCTGGTGGCACGCCGTCACCCCCACGCCGTACATCATTCCATCGACCGCATCGCCGAGCAGGTGGAGCACCTGGTCGACAGACAGGGCGTCTACTCGGAAAGCGGAAACTGGGTCGACATTCAGGCCGACACCCTCTGCGTACACAGCGACAGCCCGCGGGCGCTGGAGGCCGTTGGCGCTGTTCGCCGGCGCCTCGGGCAACGCCGCTGACGGCCGTGTTGGTGTTGCAGTAGATGACTCCGGCAGGCAACGCATTTTCGATCAGCCAGGTATGTGAAGATGCGGTGATCGTGCACTTTCGATACCAGCGCATACCGGCGCCCGAACTGGTGCGCGCCATTGCCGCCTGCCGCCGGCAACTGATCGCCGAATTGCCCGGCCTGATTGACGACTGTGTGGCTTCCTATGCTTCCCTGTTGATTTATTATGCCTTTACCCGCATACCGGTTGAGGATTTCATCGAGAAGATTACCGCGTCCATCAACACGGCTTTGTGCGCCGCCGAAGAACGGCCGCCGGCAACCACCGCGGTAGAGGTTCCCACTTACTACAGTGCCGAAACCGGTCCCGATTTGGCCAGGCTCGCCGCCCTCAAGGAGATCGATGTTCACAGGCTCATACAGCTGCACAGCCAAACCCCTTATACCGTTTACGCCATCGGTTTTGCCCCGGGGTTTGCGTATATGGGATTCGTGGATGCGCTACTGGCGGCACCGCGCCTGGATAAGCCGCGCAAAGCGGTGACCCGCGGCTCGGTCGGCATCGCCGACCGGCAAACAGGCATATACCCGAGCGATTCCCCCGGCGGCTGGAATATCATCGGCCGCACACCGCTGGATATCTTTACCGCGGCAGCGGGCGGGCGCGACAACTGCCTGCTGAAGGTCGGCGACAGTGTCATTTTCAAGCCGATTGACAGGGGGGAGTTCATTCGCCTGGGCGGCAAACTGTCGTGAACGCCGGCGGCACCGTCACTTTGCACAAGCCCGGCCCCTGCGCCCTGCTGCAGGACCTCGGCAGAAAGGGCTGGCAGCATCTCGGTTTTTGCCAGTCGGGGGCAATGGATGAACACGCTTTTTTATGGGCCAATAAACTGCTCGGCAACAGGCCCGCCTGTGCTGCGCTGGAAATCACGCTCGGCCCCTTTGCCTGCCGCTTCGATAGCGCCACGCGGATTGCCTTGACCGGCGCCGCTGAGCGCATTTTTTTAAACGGTGAAGCAGTTCGGCCATGGCAGCAACTGCCGGTCGCCGGGGGTGACGAACTGAGATTCGATGCACCGGCCAGGGGCTTGCGAACTTATCTGGCCGTGCGTCACGGTTTCGACCCCGACTCGCCGCCAATGGGCGCATCCATGGCTGTGCGCGAGAAAACCGGACCCTTCGGCGGCGGCCCCCTGCCGCCGCAGTGTTCACTGGCGTTTCGCGGCCTTACACCGGCAGCGGATCGACACAGGCGGCTGGCGACCCCGGCACGTTTTATCCCCAGATACGATATGCCGCTGCATCTGTACTTATACCCCGGCTTTCAGCACGACAGTTTTTCACCGCACTATATCGAGGCTTTCTTCAATACGGAATTCACCATTACCAGCCGCGCAAACCGCATGGCTTATCCGCTGGCCGGCGACACCCCGGGCTGCC
This sequence comes from Exilibacterium sp., assembly GCA_028280195.1. GTDB lineage: Bacteria > Pseudomonadota > Gammaproteobacteria > Pseudomonadales > Cellvibrionaceae > Exilibacterium. The sequence goes on along the minus strand of JANQMH010000098.1, from coordinate 144,076 downwards.
GGCAGGCGCATCTGATGTCGGAGGGCACCCCGTTCGGCGCCGTGCAGATTCCTCCCGACGGCCAGCCGATCATCCTGCTCAAGGAGAGACAGACCATTGGCGGCTATCCGAAAATCGGCTGCCTGTCGCATCTGGACTGCTTTGCCCTGGCGCAGCGGCGGCCGGGTGAAAAGGTGCGCTTCGCCCGCGGCAACCTAGCCGACAGCCGCTATCGTTTGAAAACGTTCTATACTTTTTTTGACTTGGCCTGATTCTTATTCGCCCCATTATCAAGGCTATGGAAGAGCCGGATTGGCCTTGCGGCGCATAGTAACAGGCATACTTACAATTCCGCATACAAGTACGCAATTGGGCGTGAGTCGGATCACAGCAGCTGCTCAGACCGCCGCCAAGTCCCTTATCAACGACAAAACCCAAATCGCGGCACCGCTTTCAAAAATCGGTTTGCGAGCCTGCCGCCAATTATCAATCGCAACGCAAAAGCCAAAGCTCCGGGCCGGCTACGCGGCATTAACCCGAGCGATTGCGGACACCGTTCATCGGCAGATCTGGCCGATGGGCCCATTGATACGCAAGCGGTAGGACCCCGCTGCGTACAAGACACAAACCTCCAGTCTGCCGGCGGCCTCAATTTTATCGTCGCGCGCATCACCCGAGTGATACCAAGTCAGCCTTGGAAAATATCGGCAGCGTTTACGGCAGCTTTTGTCGCACTCGGACTGGTAGTTGACGATGGCATCGTCATCGCTGAAACCATCGACGCAGCCCGCAGCGAGACTTTCGCCTCCGATATTCACAAACCCACTGCAAGAGGAAAAGACCATGAAGGGGATAACCAAGCTAATGGCAGTCTCGCTACTGCCGGTGCTTATCGCCGGCTGTTTTCTGGACGATGACGATAACAATAACTCGCCGCCACCGGCACAACCCACACCAACCACCAGCCTGAGAATCATTCACGCTTCACCCGATGCGCCGACGGTCAACGTATTTGCCGGTGACGAAATCCTGGCCGGACTGGAAAATGTCGATTACCAGGTTGCATCCCCGCGCCTGACACTGGATGCGGGAAGCTATGATGTGCGCGTCGAAGCCAATGTGCCGGGGGGCAATGTCGACGTCATTACAGCCACGCTTTCGCTTGCAGCCGACACCAGCTACGACGTCCTGGCGGTGGATACGGTAGCCGATGAAATCGAAGCGCTGGTGGTAGAGAACAGCGCTGCAGAAGTGGGCGCCGGCAATGTGCGCGTACAGGTGGTACACGCTGCGCCGGGAGCACCTGAAGTCGATATCTATGTCACCGCCCCGGACGCCGATCTGGCCGCTGCCGCGCCGCTGGACACACTGGCATTTCGGGATTTTACCGTCCAGGTTGAAGTGGCGGCCGGCGACTACCGTATTCGCATTACCCCGGCAGGACAGCAGACCGTGGTATTCGATTCCGCCACTGTGCCACTCGCCGCCGGCGCCGATCTGCTGATCGCCGCCACCGACAATGTCGGTACCGGCACCTCGCCGGTAACCCTGCTGGTGGCCGACGGCACCGGTTCTTCGAAGATCCGCGACAGCGCCGCGACAGCTGATCTGCGCGTGGTCCACGCAGTCAGCGATGCCCCCGCCGTGGATATCAACGCTGGCAATGCGCTGACACTGGTTGGCGCCGCCGAGTTTCTCGATACCACCGCCTACCTGTCTCTCGCAGCCGGCGATTACCTGATCGATATCGCCGCCGCCGGTACCGATAATACAGTCATTGACGATGCCATAGTAACGCTGGAACAGGGCGTGTTCTATACCGCCATTGCCAACGGTACACTCGCCACCATCGATCTGGATCTACTGGTCGATATGCCGCGCGCCGTTGCCACCGAGGCCAAGGTGCGCATTATCCACGCCGCGCCCAGTGCCGGAGAGGTGGATATTTACGTTACCGCAGACGGTGAAATCGACGCTGTAGAGCCGGCCTTCAGCGCCGTACCCTACAGCGCCGATGCGCTGGCGGAAACCCAGTATGTGGCGCTGGCTGAGGGCGGATACGTGGTGACTGTAACAGCCGCTGGCAGCAAGGATGCAGCGCTGCAAACGCCGCTATTGAATCTGCAGGCGGGCGGCGTCTATACCGCCATTGCCGCCGACGGCAGCATGATGGGCGCCGGCCCGCAGTTGATCCTGCTGGATGCACTGGACGATACGCCGCCGGCACTAGGCCAGCCCGGCCTGCGGGTAACCCATGCCTCGGCCGATGCGCCGACGGTCAATGTCATTGCTAACGGCGACGCACTGCTCAACAACGTCGACTACCAGACCGCCTCGGCCCGGCTGGCCGTTGCCGCCGGCAACTACGCCGTGCGCGTGGAGGCCAATCTGCCCGGTGCCATGAGCGCCGATGTCATAACCGCGGATCTCACCCTCGACGCCGGCAACAACTACGAGGTGCTGGCAATTGGTTCGGTGGCTGCCGATACGCTGGGACCGCTGGTGATTGCAAACAGCGCCTTCGGGGTCGCCTATGACAATGTCAGAGTGCAGATTGTGCATGCGGCGCCGCAGGCACCGCAGGTGGATATTTATGTTACCGCTCCCGGCGCCGATCTGAGCACTGAGCAGCCCGTAGCAAGCGCGGCTTTTGGCGAGTTCAGCGCTCAACTGCTGGTGCCGGCCGGCAACTATCAAATCCGCCTGACCCCCGCCGGAGAGCAGACTGTGGTGTTTGACTCGGGCACCGTGCCGCTGGCGGCGGGCGCCGATTTGCTGATCGCCGCAACTGAAAATGTCGCCACCGGCACCTCGCCGGTGTCACTGCTGGTTGCAGACGGCACCGCCTCGTCGGTAATTCTCGACAGCGATGCAGCGGCCCATATCCGCGTGGTACACGCTGTTGCCGATGCGCCGGCGGTGGACGTTATTGCCAACAATGCGCTTACCCTGGTTGACGCCGCGGCATTCCTGGATGCGACCGACTATATTACCGTCGATGCCGGCGATTACCTGCTGGATATCGCCGCCGATGCCGACGGTACAGTAGTGATCGACGATGCCCCGGTGACACTTGCCGCCGGTGCGTTCTATACCGCCATCGCCAATAATACCCTGGCGGCGCTGGACCTGGATCTGCTCACCGATACACCCAGGGCTGTGGCAACCGAAGCCAGAGTTCGCATCATTCACGCTTCTCCGGGTGCCGGCAATGTCGATATCTACGTATCGGCGGACGGTGAGATAGGCGCCATCGATCCGGCCTTTGCCGATGTGCCCTACAATACCGGCACCCTGGCCGAAACCGGCTATGTGGGGCTGGCAGCCGGCGACTATGTGGTAACGGTAACTGCCGCCGGCTCCAAAGTCGAGGCGCTGGAAACCGGGGTACTCAGTCTGCAGGCGGGGATGATTTATACCGCCATTGCAGTGGACGGCAATATGCCGGCCGACCCGCCCCAGCTCATTTTGCTGGACGGGCTGGCAGCGACACCATAGCTGCCGCGGCCCGCGCTGTCACCAGGCAGGTGCAGCGCGGGTTTTCTCAGTCTCGAATTCGGCAAACAGCGACGACAGGCGGCCCTTCAGCTGAGCAATACCTGCAGCGACTGGTGCAGAAAATCGATAAACACCCGGGCCCGCAGCGACATCCTGTCATTCGGGTCGTGCACCAGATAGTGGCTGTGCTCGGCCCGCACCTTGTCCTCGGACAGGGCTATCAGACTGCCCCGACGCAGGTCGCGGGAGACTTCAATGCGATCGACCATACCCACGCCATAGCCTTCCCTGACGGCACTGATAATCTGATGACTCTCCTCCAGAAACAACAGATTGTCGGCGACCGGCGCAGTCACCCCCTGGCGTTCGAACCAGCGCATCCAGTGACCGTGTCGATCCTCCAGCAACGGGTACTGCAGCAGGTCGCGGGGCCGGCGCGGCATCGGGCCGCCACCGACCACGGCGGGACTGCAGACAGGAAAGTACCGCTCGGTAAACAGCTCGGTCACCAGCCGTGTACCGGCGTTCGGTAAGCCGTAACAGATACAGATATCGTGCGCCGCCGGCAGGTTCTTTTCACCGGGGGCAATACTGTGCAACTGCAACTGCACTTCCGGGTAGCGGCGGTGAAATTCACCGATCACCCGCAACAGCCAGCCCAGGGTAATACTCGGTGTGGACCCTATTACCAGGCTGCCGGCCATGGATTCGGGATCGAGATATAAAGCACTTTTGGCAATCTGGTCAAAGGCTTCACCGACATTGGCCATCAGCCGCTGTCCCGCCGAGGTCAGCGCCAGGCGGTTGTGGCTGCGTTCAAACAGCGCCACCCCCAACTGCCCCTCCAGCTGCCGCACCTGGCGGCTGACGGCGCCGTGAGTAACGCCGAGTTCCCGCGCCGCGCTGCGCAGATTGCAGTGCCGGGCCGCGGCTTCAAAGGCCCGCAAGGCATTTAGCGGTAGTTTTCGTCTGCATAGCAGCATGGCTGGAGGCCGGTATTTGGTTAGTTTTTATCACCATTATGGCGTAAATATATCGGTTGCGGTGACAAAAACAATCCCTACCATAGACAATTCACCCTTTCACCGGTACCCGGCCATGTCTTCCATCATATATCCAATCACCAATTTAAAAGCGCCCCGGCAACTGCTTATCGATCGTGGCGAGGGCGTTTATGTCTATGACGATGAGGGCAAGCAGTATCTGGAGGGGGTAGCGGGTTTGTGGTGTACCTCCCTCGGCTACGCTAATGAGGAGCTTATCGAGGCCGCACAGGCACAGATGCGCAGGCTGTCATTTACCCATATGTTTGGAGGCAAAATCCACGAGCCCGGCACGCGCCTGGCCGATACGCTGTCAAAAATGGTGCCGGTGGCTAATGCCAAAGTGTTCTTCGGCAACTCCGGCTCGGATGCCAACGACACCCAGATCAAACTGCTGCGTTACTACTTCAATGCCATCGGCAAACCGGAAAAGCGCAAGATCATTACCCGCGAGCGGGCTTATCACGGCGTTACCGTCGCCGCCGGTTCGCTCACCAGCCTGCCCGCCAATATCCGTTATTTCGACCCGCCGGTTGAAGCACTGGGTATTTTGCGCACCGATCACCCGCACTACTACCGCGGCCACCTGCCGGGGGAAAGCGAGGCCGAGTTTGTCGAGCGCATATGCGGCAACTTGGAACAGCTCATCCTGCGCGAAGGCGCGCATACCATTGCGGCCTTTACCGCCGAACCGATTACCGGCGCCAGCGGTGTGATCGTACCGCCGCCGGGCTACTACGAAAAAGTCCAGGCCATTCTGGACAAATACGACATTCTGTTCTGGGCCGACGAGGTCATTACCGGTTTTGGCCGCACCGGCAGTGATTTCGGTTGTACCAGTATGCATATCGAGCGGCCGGACATGATGAGCCTGGCCAAGCAATTGTCCTCTGCCTACTACCCGATCAGCGCCGCGCTGATCCGTGGCGATATGTATGAGGCAATGGTGGAACCCAGCAGCGAGGTAGGTGTTTTCGGCCACGGTTATACCTACAGCGGCCACCCGGTGGGCTGCGCGATTGCCAATAAAGTGCTGGAGATTTACCGCCGCGACAAGCTGTTCGAGCAGGCGGCGGAAACCGGCGAGTATCTGCAGAGCAGGCTGGCGCAGCTGGCCGGCCACAGCCTGATCGGCGAAGTCCGCGGTAAGGGGCTTATTGCCGCGCTGGAGCTGGTGGCCGACAAGGAATCCGGCAAACCCTTTGCCAGTGGCGAAACACTCAACCGGGCGGCACTGCGCTGCCAGGAAAACGGTCTGATTGTGCGGGCGGTGGCCGGTACCAGCCTGGCGGTATGCCCGCCATTGATTATTACGCGCGAGCAGATTGACGAGTTGGTTGAAAAACTGTCGCGGTCGCTGGATGAAACTCTCGCGTTCATTGGCTAGGGTGGACGACGAAAAGAGGCCAGCGTTAAGGCTGTACCGGCTGTAGTCAGGCCAATGCAATTTATTTACACCACCACAAGTGTTCTAGCGGCCTCACTTGAAGCACGACCAAATACCGCTCTAATTGAAAAACAGTGACAAATTAAGCTCAGATAGTTAGCAGAACACTAGAAGCTGTTTCATAATTCTCGACCTATTGCGGCAGCGCTAAATAGCGCTCCATTTGGTTGGAAATTACAGTGATCTCAGTGAACCCGGCCAGAAGCCATTTCCGCAGGCATCGGAGCCTCCGTGCTGTATTCTGATAGTGAATATGGGGAAAACCTGCCGAATGTGCGCAGATGACTTAAAGTAATTTGATTTTCTTCCACAATTTCTATAGCAACCCCATGCACGTTATTTGTTCTGTCCTCTTGAAAGTTTACGGAGTCACCAAAAGCGTTTAGAGCCTCATTTGCAAAATACGCTTTTAACTCATCTATTCCCACGTTCTTTAGCTGCTGATGAACCTTTCGCATATGTTGAATAAGCTGCCTCTCTTTCCCAGATTCAATCGCAATAATTATAGCGACTGTATATTTACCTTTTGATAACTCTTCATAAGAATTTAGTTTTAGATACAGACCGGAAACAAAGTCGTTATAACGCCCATAAAATCGTTTTAAACTTTTTCCGCGCTTACTAACAGCACTATTGAAAGCATCTGGCCACGTATCTTGCCTGTATCGTTCTGCTAACCACTGCTTCAAGTCAAACTTTGTAGCATCATCAACAGTGCAAGACTCATCCACACTTAGTCTTAAAAGAAGTTTGCGGTCAATCTGACAAACACCGCAGGCGTTCACTTCACAGGCCGCCTCTTGTCTATCTCTTTTAACATAAAAATGGAGGCGCCTGGAATCGCGACCTTTAGAAAACTTCTTTTGAAATTCTACGGGGGTAGCAACAAGAAGCTGAACCCATGGCTCCTGATCAAAACTTCCGTGTACAACACCACAATCATAAAGAGCGATTAGAACAACCGCCCCTTCAGCAGAGACCATATTCATGACCTCTTGCGGCAGTTCGACGGCTAGAATATCAACACTTTCCTGAGACAGAGAGAGTACGCTATGCCTTCTCCACCCTTTTTCGAGCAATTTGTCCCGCGCCAAAACGTGACCTCACACTAACTGCTCTTTACTGGAATGCATTGAACGATAGGACTCAAATTGCGAAAAAAGTTTCTCATACCACTCAATCAAGGTTTTACTATCGACGCCAGTCAAAATAGCATCACCAAGATTTGGGTCGCCATAAATAGGACTAAATGCGATTTTAAAAAGAATTGGGCGATGTTCAGGCTCCATCTCTTCTTTCAATGCAGAAAGAGACACCAAACGCTCCTCGATTTGTAGACCAAATTTCTTCGCCTTCTCTGGTTCTTTCATCCAGTTATAAAGGGTGCGCCTTTTTACACCCAGCCAGTTACCCATTTCTGTATGTGAAATTTCGAATTCCTGGCGCAATTGATGGTAAATGGCAATTGCACTGGGCTCCACAATTTCAGTCTGTTGAATACGGGCATTTACAAAGGCATTGTTGTTTCCACCATCGAGCTCAACAGCATAATATTCCTTAGGTACCAGTTGGGGCATAGAACGCTCACTAACCATTACAACGGGGTGTACCTCTTCCACGTAAGGCTGCGCAGCCAAGGTAGCGATAGTGGTCACCGCTAAAGCGGTAGGCATATTGTCCAGAAACATATTCTCAATCCTTTGTCGTAATATCGGAGTAAACACTATTAACTACACCATGTAACTCATCGAAAGACTGTTTTACAGCCTCCCAGGAATAGTCAGAAAGATTATGCTGTTGCTCAGGATCGTCTATCGGAGCTTCAAATCTGGTCCCGCTGATATCCACCAGTAACTTTGTATCGACATCTGTTTGAACTGGCACACCACCGCGCATTCTCCAAATATCCCATTCTTCCTGGGGAATGTGGCTCTGACCTTTAAAAACTACACCACTCGCGATTTGCACCTGTGTTCTGTAATTACTAGAAAAGTAGTTATGGCGTGTAGATGCTCCCTTGCATAAAAATCCGCCAGATAGTGTACTTACAAAATCTTGTGTCCCCCAATAGTCTCCGTGCTCAATATCTTCAAACACATTCCCGTCCGAAGGAGAAGGGTTGAAAATATTGATGTTTCGCAAGGAAACTCTAGAAAAGTGGTATATACCTACAGTTTCGACAATAACAGTGAGTATCTCCTGGATATATTCAATCGCCTCTTCATAGGAGATATAGTTGGCTGTAGAGAATGAAACACCTGTATTTCCTATTTTCATTCCCCACATACCGTTGGCGTCAACCATATGTAATTCACGCTGAACTTCTTTAGCCGGAAGAGTGGCCACACCGGAGTCACTGACTCTTACTTGAACTCCATTGATGGTAGGAACGTCATTCCTGGGAAAATAACGCCGAAGATTCTTCTTAAGCCCAGGGATAACAGACAAGAATTCCTCATCTGAGAGTTGTGCATATACAAAGCCAAAAAACTTGGCTGATATATGATTACTCATTATTGTCGCCCCTGGAGTCCGTGAAAAGCACTTGATTGATAGCGTTGCACACCTTATTGCACACTGTATTGCACAACTTTCTTTTTTTCAATTTATCCTATCAAAAATTTACTTTTTGGGCATTTTACTCCCTTGGGGAGAATTTCAACTTAAGTGAAGGTCGGACAATAACAATTAGATATCCAAATTCGCCACCGCCAGTGCATTGGTTTCAATAAAGTCGCGCCGCGGTTCCACCTGATCCCCCATTAAAGTGGTGAAAATTTGATCAGCAGCAATAGCATCTTCGACGGTCACCTTTAACATCCGGCGGGTTTCCGGGTCCATCGTCGTTTCCCAAAGCTGACTGGGGTTCATTTCACCCAGACCTTTGTAACGCTGGATATTGTGACCGCGTCGCGATTCCTGCATCAGCCAGTCCAGCGCCTGTTTAAAGCTGGATACCTCGTGGCGGCGCTCTCCGCGCATCACATAAGCTCCCTCTTCAATCAGGCTCTCCAATTGCGCGCCGAGCGCGACAATCGAGCGATATTCACCGGACTGAAAGAAATCATGGGCAAAGTGATAGCTGGTGGGTACACCGTGAGCGGTGATTTCCACTACCGGCAGAAACAGATGCCGCTCCTGGTCTTCTCTGACAGACAGGCGGTAACGATGACTGCCGGTACCGTTGTTCAATGTCAGACGCGCCAGCAGTTGGTCGCACCACTGCTCCATATAGCCCTGGTCGGCCAGATGCTGGGGCTCGATGGCCGATACGTAAATCATTTGTTCAAGGATTTCAGAGGGATAGAGACGAGACAGGCGATCGATGGTCGCCATTACCGCACGGTATTCCTGCACCAGCTTTTGCAGTCCTTCGCCGCTGATACCGGGCGCATCGGCATTGACATGCAGATGGGCATTTTCCAGCGCCGCCTGGGTAAGGTAAGCAGTCAGGGCGTCCTCGTCTTTCAAATACTGCTCCTGCTTGCCCTTACTTATCTTGTACAACGGCGGCTGAGCGATATACACATGGCCTCTTTCTATCAGTTCACGGGTCTGGCGAAAGAAGAAAGTCAGCAGCAGGGTGCGGATATGGGAGCCGTCTACATCGGCATCCGTCATGATAATAATGCTGTGATAGCGCAATTTATCGGGATCGAATTCCTCAGAGCCGATACCACAACCCAGCGCTGTAATCAGCGTACCGACCTCGGCGCTGGACAACATCTTATCGAAGCGGGCTTTTTCGACATTGAGGATTTTACCTTTCAGCGGCAGAATCGCCTGCGTGCGGCGGTCCCTGCCCTGCTTGGCCGAACCGCCCGCGGAATCGCCCTCCACCAGGTAGACCTCTGACAAAGCCGGGTCCTTTTCCTGGCAGTCAGCCAATTTGCCCGGCAGCCCGGCGATATCCAGCGCCCCCTTGCGCCGCGTCATTTCCCGGGCCTTGCGCGCCGCTTCCCGGGCCTTGGCGGCCTCTATCATTTTGCCGACTACCGCCTTGGCTTCCTGGGGATTCTCAAGCAGGTAGTCGTTAAAGGAACTGCCCATTTCCTGTTCAACAGCCGGCTTGACTTCAGAAGAGACCAGCTTGTCCTTAGTCTGGGAGGAGAATTTTGGATCGGGCACTTTGACTGAGATAATCGCTGTCAGGCCTTCTCTGGCATCATCACCGGTGGTGCTTACCTTGTCTTTTTTACCAATCCCCTCGCGCTCGATATAGCTGTTCAGGCTGCGGGTCAGTGAGGCGCGGAAGCCTGCCAGGTGAGTGCCTCCATCCCGCTGTGGAATATTGTTGGTATAGCAGAAAATATTCTCCTGAAAAGAGTCATTCCATTGCAAGGCCACCTCTACGCCGATACCGTCTTCACGCTGTACATTGAAGTGCATGACCTTGTTAATAGCGTTTTTATTCTGGTTCAGGTACTCCACAAAGGCTTTCAGGCCGCCCTCGTACTCATACACCTCCTCCTTGCCACTGCGCTCGTCCTTCAATACGATGCGCACGCCTGAGTTGAGAAAGGACAGCTCTCGCAGGCGCTTTGCCAGCTGGTCGAAATGAAACTCGATATTATTGAAGGTCTCAGGCGAGGGTTGAAAGTGTACCTCGGTGCCGGATATCTCGGTTTCACCTACCACTGTCAGCGGTGCCGCCGGTACCCCATGGTGATAAACCTGCTCGTGTACCTTGCCTTCGCGGCGTATAGTCAGCTTCAGCTCAGACGAGAGCGCATTGACCACCGAAACCCCGACACCGTGCAAGCCGCCGGATACCTTATAGGTATTGTCATCAAACTTGCCGCCGGCATGCAGCACCGTCATGATCACCTCAGCTGCGGAAACGCCCTCCTCGTGTATTTCCGTAGGTATACCTCGACCGTTGTCGGATACGGAAACTGATTCATCGGGGTGGATCACCACGCGGATCTCCGAGCAGAAGCCCGCAAGGGCCTCATCAATGGAGTTATCTACCAGTTCAAAAACCATATGATGCAGGCCGGTACCATCATCTGTGTCCCCGATATACATACCGGGACGCTTACGCACGGCGTCCAGACCTTTTAGAACTTTAATACTGGACGAGTCGTAAGAGTTCTCATCTGACATAAATACACTCCACTTCTGATGGTGATCTGGGCAAGCGCCCTATCTATCCCCCTAGGGGATTACGGAACGAGCCTGGCCGGCCGGTAGTTGCCCTAATTTAAAGTTGCCCCAGCTCAATCATTTGAAACACTGCCCTGTTCCACGTGAAACACAGCTTTCTTATTGCCTGCTAAGGTTTGCGGCCAGGATTCTATCAATACATCTCTTTCCACGCCGGTAACGAATACCTGACAGGCCATGGTGTCGAGCCAGCCAGCCAGCAGTTTCCTGTGGTCGCTGTCCAACTCCGCGGGCAAATCGTCAATCAAGAAAACGCACTGCCGGGAGCTAAGCTCCGAAAACGTCAGGCCCTGGGATATCCTGAGAGCACATACCAACAGCTTCTGCTGACCCCTGGACAACAGCTGGGCCGCACTGTCTCGACCTATGTTAATTCTTATATCTGCCCGATGAGGTCCGCCGGCGGTGTAACCCAGATGTCGGTCTCTATCAATCTGGCGGGCCAGAAAGTCCTTATAATCAAGCCCATGCTCCCAACCGCGATAATAGTTTAGGGTCAGGTCATTTATCGGCAAAAAGTCATTGATCAACTGATTGAAGGTTTCAACAAAGGCTCCGAAGCAGTCCTGACGCAACTGATCCACTTTGTGCGCAAAACCAGCCAACTCCGTATCCCAGGGGGCAATTAATGAAGCCTCTATTCTACCATGCCGAAGCAGGCTATTGCGGTGTTTAATACAGCGTTGAACGCCTTTCCAGGCCGGTAAAAACTCGGGTTTCACGTGAAACACCAGCCAATCCAGGAACTGTCTCCGCACCTTCGGAGATCCCTCCAGTAACAAAAATGAGTGCGAATCGATAAGCTGCAAGGGTAAATTTTCTGCCAGCCTGGCCGCGGAATTCACCTGAATGCCGTCCACTTTGATAAGCGATTGTCCGGACACAGAGCGCTGTATTCCAATAGGCACCTCCTGCCGATCAGATACCGCTATATTGCCAAATATGGTCATGGTGTCGGCATCCCGACAAATGACGGGCTTGAGCTTATGGCTGCGAAAAGACCGGCCAGTACCGAGAAAGCTGACAGCCTCCAGCAGGCTGGTCTTGCCACTGCCGTTAGCGCCATAGATAAAATTGACGCGCTGGTTGGGCTGGATATCCACCCCATCCAAATTCCTCAAGTTCATTACGGAAAGGCGTTTAAGAGTCACATGGAGACCTGACTGCCCGCCTGAAAGCTGAATTCAACAGCTTACTGTCTACCGGGAACCGGTGCTAGAGACGCATCGGCATAACAACATAGACGGAATCCCCACCCTCCGGCTCCTCCAATAATGCACTACTGTTAGCATCAGACAGGGTCATCTTTATATTATCGCTGCTCAGTACATTGGCCACATCCTGTAGATAGCTGACATTGAATCCTATCTCCAGGTTGCCGCCGGAATAATCCACCACTACCTGCTCTTCCGCCTCTTCCTGTTCAGGGTTGTTGGCAACGATGGTCAGCAAACCGTCATCGAGCAGCAAACGCACACCGCGGTATTTTTCATTGGAGAGAATGGCTGTACGACCAAAGGCCTGGCCGAGTTCGCTGCGGGAACCAAAAACCACCTTATCGCCACCCTTGGGCAGGACGCGGTCATAATCCGGGAATTTGCCGTCAACCAGCTTTGAGGTAAAGGTAAAATCTTCCGTATTGGCTCTGATATGGTTACCGCCCAAGATAATATCGATATTATCGTCAGCGTCGGTCAGCAGGCGGGCCAACTCCACCACCCCCTTGCGCGGCAGTATGGCCTGTACAACTTCATCACTGCTCACTTCAATATTGCGGGTGCACATTGCCAGCCGGTGGCCGTCAGTGGCAACCACCCTCAATTGCCCCGTCTGCACTTCCCACAACATGCCGTTGAGGTAGTAGCGCACATCCTGGTGAGCCATGGCAAAGGCCGTGCGGTCTATCAGCCGCTTTATTTGCCCCTGCCCGCAACTGAAGTGCAGATTACCAGTTCCTTCCTCGACATTGGGAAAGTCATTGGCGGGCAGGGTTGAAAGGGTGAAGCGACTACGCCCACTCTTAACAATAACCCTTTGATTTTCTTCATAAAAATCTATTTTTGCGGCGTCAGGTAGCGAGCGGCAGATATCCACCAGCTTGCGGGCCGGCACCGTAATTTCACCATTTTCCCCTGCCTGGTCGAGCTGCACGCGCCCAACAATTTCCACCTCCAGGTCGGTGCCGGTCAGGGACAACTGGTCCCCATCCAATACAACCAGAACATTGGCCAGCACCGGCAGGGTCTGGCGGCGTTCAACAACACCGGCAACCAACTGCAGCGGCTTCAACAGGGCTTCACGAGCTACGGTGAATTTCATCTTTGTTTCTCTTGTGGTTTAAGCAGCAATTCTTCAGCAGAGTTGCCGAGGTCTCAAAAAAGTTCAGGTCGTCAGAGATCGCATCAGGTTTTTCACATCTTCGCGGATATCGGAGCTTTCCTGACGCAAATCCTTTATTTTACGGCAGGCATGCAATACTGTGGTATGGTCGCGCCCGCCAAAGGCGTCGCCTATCTCCGGCAGACTATGGCTGGTCAGTTCCTTTGCCAGCGCCATCGCCACCTGCCTCGGCCTGGCTACCGAACGACTGCGGCGCTTGGACAAGAGGTCGCTGACTTTGACTTTGTAATACTCCGCCACGACGCGCTGTATATTATCAATGCTGACCTGCTTGTCCTGCAATGCCAGCAGATCTTTTAATGCCTCACGCACCAACTCAACGTCGATACCGCGCCCGGTAAAATGCGCATTGGCAATCACCCGTTTCAGGGCGCCCTCCAGTTCCCGCACATTGGAACGGATGCGCTGGGCAATGAAAAAAGCGGCATCGTTAGGCAGCAGCATATTCGCCTGTTCAGCCTTCTTTTTCAGAATTGCCACGCGGGTTTCCAGCTCCGGCGGTTCAACCGCCACCGTCAGCCCCCAGCCAAAACGGGACTTCAAGCGCTCCTCCAGCCCGTTGATTTCCTTGGGGTAACGATCACAGGTCACAATGATCTGCTGCCCGCCCTCCAGCAGCGCATTGAAAGTATGAAAGAATTCCTCCTGGGATCTCTCCTTGCCGGCGAAAAACTGAATATCATCGATCAGCAGCGCATCCACCGAGCGGTAATAGCGCTTAAAGTCATTGATCGCATTCAATTGCAGCGCCTTTACCATATCGGCCACAAAACGCTCGGAGTGCAGGTACACCACCTTGGCATGGGGATCCTGATCCACCAGCGTATGACCCACAGCATGCATTAAATGTGTCTTACCCAGCCCCACACCGCCGTAGATAAAAAGCGGGTTATACGAGCCGCCGGGATTCTCGGCCACCTGCTGCGCGGCCGCCAGGCCCAACTGGTTGGACTTGCCTTCCACGAAGCTTTTGAAATTGAAGGCGGTATTCAGATAACTGCGATGTTTAAGGCCGCCTTCAACATCGGCCTCGCGCTGATTGCCGGCCTGACTCACGATCTGCCGGGGTGCCGCCACCCTGGTGCTGCTGGCGGCGGCGGGGTGGCGAACAACTGGCGATGCCGTGTTCGCTGTGCGCTCCGCTGCAGCCGAGTACGCCGCCGCCTCATCGCGGGGCTGGCGTTTGAACATTACCTGCTGGTGGGCAGCCATACCCAATTCCACCTGCAATGGGCGATCCTGACAGTATTCACTCACCAGCTCGCAGATACGAATAAGGAATTTGTCCGAAACCCAGTCGAGAATAAAGCGATTGGGCGCCAGCAGGCGCAATTGCTCTTGCGACTCGTCGTCAACTTGTAATGGGCGTATCCAGGTATTGAATTGCTGCGATGGCAATTCATTCTGCAGACTGTCTACACACTTCTTCCAGACGGCCTCTGACAAGGTCAGACCCCCAGTATCCGGTTAATTAATAGGAACGAATATCCAGCCGACTAAATTTTTGACAATAGAACCCTGTTTGCCCTGGTTATTTGAGTTTCTCGAGGACAATCCAAAAGATAAGAAATCGGCTTGGAAAAGGCCAATAGTTTACCCCCAACCCACCCCACTTATCCACACCTAAAAGCAAAAAAAGTCATTTTAAATATTAGAAAATAGTACTTGGTTTTCAATAAGTTAACGTCCACTTCGGAAAACTGCAGGGGTGTTATCCAACGCCTAATATATAGGCAACACCCCTGTGTTTTTGTGGATAAACCTCTGGATAACTGAGGTAAAAACTGGTTGTAAGGGGGTATATCTCAAGCCGGTGTAAAACGGTTGTAAGAGGCGCCGGGAACCGCCCCGGCGGCGGCGGGTATGCATTGATTTAACGGTAACATTTCTATAAAATCCGGCGACTTTCGCGCGCTACAGTCTCGTTTGTTAATACTTTAGCTGAATCGAGTTCACAGCTAACTGTTTCGAGCCGGAAGCCGTCCTAAGCGGCCGGTGTCCAATCGGCGAGTTGCGCAGGCAAAACCCCTTAAAGAACAGGACAGGTAAGTTTCATGAAGAGAACCTTTCAGCCCAGCGTGCTCAAGCGCAAGCGCGCCCATGGTTTCCGCTCGCGCATGGCAACAAAAAATGGCCGTAAAGTCCTGGCTCGCCGCCGCGCCAAGGGACGCAAGCAACTGGCTGCCTAAACTCCGGCCCCAGACCCCGATTAACCGGCAGTCGGAGTGACTCAATTCGCTTTTGGCAAATGCCTGAGGTTGCTCAAACCCAGCGATTTTCAGGCTATCTTCAACAATGCTCCACTGCGCGCCTCACACAAGCACCTTCTGGTCCTGGCCAGACCCAATGGCCTGGACCGGCCGAGACTGGGTCTGGTTATCGCTAAAAAACATATCCGACTGGCGGTTCAGCGCAATCGTATAAAACGAATTGCGCGCGAGTCATTTCGCATCCAGCAGCACAAACTTGCCGGCATAGATGCTATAGTGCTGGCGCGTCGCGAACTCGACCACTTCGATAACGCCAAGCTGCAACAGATATTCCGGCAACAGTGGCGGCGTATCAGCGATAAAGCGAACAAGCACCAACAAACCCGGCAACAGGAACAGACACAGTGTCAAAACTCGCGGTTGTCCTAATTCGCATCTACCAATACCTGCTCAGCCCCTGGATCGGCAACCAGTGCCGCTTCTATCCAAGTTGTTCCCACTATGCCGAAGAGGCCATCGTCAGGCACGGTTTTGTCCGCGGCAGCCTGCTGGCACTGCGCCGGCTGAGTAAATGCCACCCCTGGCACCCCGGCGGCGTCGATCCTGTTCCCTGCAACAGCGCGACTGCCGATGCGGACGAAGCGGGCTCCTGCAACCAACACCCGCACAGCTGTCACGAATTCAATCGTTCCTTAATAAAGAAGTAAGAAGATGGACTGGCAACGCAACCTACTTTTGGTGGCCATGGCGGCTGTGACTTTTATGCTGTTTCTGGAATGGGATAAATTCCAGCAGCGCCGCCAGCCTCCCCCGAGCGCCGAAACGACCACGCTTTCCTCAATACCGGCCGCCCCCAGTGTCAATCCGGCTGCGGCTGACAGCGGCGATATTCCCACTGTCGAAGAACCCGAGGATAGGGCGCCGGAAGCTACGGCCGCGGTGGGCGCCCAGTTAATATCCGTCAACACCGACAGTCTGGCCTTACTCATAGACTCCCATGGCGGCGATATTGTCAAAGTAGCTCTGCCCAGGCACCTGGCCAGCCTGAAAACACCGGATATTCCCTTTGAAATGCTCAACCGCACAGAGTCACATACTTATGTGGCACAAAGCGGCCTGGTAGGCCCGAATGGCACAGACAGCGCCGACAACCGACCGGTTTTTTCCAGCGCCCAAAACAGCTACCAACTGGCCGAGGGCGAGGATACCCTGGTGGTGGACCTGACGCTGCAACAGGGCGATGTCGGTATTACCAAGCGCTTTACCCTGCGCCGCGGAGATTACCTGATCGATATCGAATACCTGATCGACAACCGCAGCACGGAGACCTGGAAAGCCAACCTCTATGGGCAGATCAATCGCGACAGCTTTCGGCCCCCGGTCAGCGCCGGTTTTGGCGTACAGCCTTTTCTGGGGGCGGCCCTGACCACCCCCGAGGAAAACTATAAAAAATTCGGCTTCGACGATCTCCGTGAGGAAGATTTCGAAACCACAAAACGAGGCGGCTGGGTAGCCATGGTGCAGCACTACTTTCTCAGCGCCTGGATTCCCGACCAAAACGTCGACAATGAATTTCAGCTGCGCCAATCCGGCAACCGGGATCTATACCTGATGCGGTTTATCAGTCCCCGAGTAGAAGTGGCGCCGGCCAGTCAGGGCAGCCTCAAAGCCAGCTTCTATTCCGGGCCAAAAGATGTTTATCGCCTCGAGGAAATTTCCCCCTATCTGGATCTCACGGTGGACTACGGTTGGCTGTGGTGGATTGCCAAGCCGCTGTTTTCATTTCTCAACTGGATCTACGGCTTTGTCGGCAGCTGGGGCTGGTCAATTATATTTTTAACAATAGTTGTCAAAGCAATATTCTTTCCCCTGTCTGCCGCCAGTTATAGATCCATGGCAAAAATGCGCAAAGTACAGCCGTTGATGATGGATCTCAAGGAACGCTATGGCGATAACCGCCAGAAAATGTCGGAAGAATTAATGAAGCTGTACAAAAAGGAGAAGGTCAATCCGCTCGGCGGCTGCCTGCCGGTGCTGGTGCAAATGCCGGTGTTTATCGCCCTCTACTGGGTGCTGCTCGAAAGCGTGGAGCTGCGCCACACTCCCTTTCTCGGCTGGATCAATGACCTGTCGGTAAAAGACCCCTGGTTTATTCTGCCGGTGATTATGGGCGTAACCATGTGGATACAATTCAAACTCAACCCGACACCGCCAGA
Organism: Exilibacterium sp.; assembly: GCA_028280195.1. Classification (GTDB taxonomy): domain Bacteria; phylum Pseudomonadota; class Gammaproteobacteria; order Pseudomonadales; family Cellvibrionaceae; genus Exilibacterium. Next base: position 126,117 of record JANQMH010000098.1, on the reverse strand, counting down.
CCCCACCCAGGCTAAGATCATGCAAATGATGCCGTTTATCTTTACCCTGATGTTTATGTGGTTTCCCGCCGGACTGGTGCTCTACTGGGTGGTTAACAATACCCTGTCCATCGCCCAGCAGTACGTGATCACCAAGCAGATCGAGGCAGCCCCGAGCTAATCGCCAGAGGCCGATATGACTGCAACGGCTACCATCGCCGCTGTCGCCACCGCGCCCGGACGCGGTGGGGTGGGGATTATCAGGGTATCCGGTCCGCTGAGCCTCGATATTGCCAGGCACATACTCGGCTTTGTGCCAGTACCGCGGCACGCCCGTCACTGCAGCTTTCTCGATCGGGACCAACGCGCGCTCGACGAGGGTATCGCACTGTTCTTCGCCGCACCGCATTCGTTTACCGGTGAAGATGTCCTCGAGCTGCAGGCCCACGGCGGCCCGGTGATTCTCGACCTGATACTGCAGCGCACTGTGCAGCTGGGCGCGCGCCTGGCGCGCCCGGGCGAGTTTTCCGAACGCGCATTTTTAAACGATAAAATCGACCTCGCCCAGGCCGAAGCCATTGCCGATCTGATAGAGGCCAGTTCCGAACAGGCGGCGCGCAATGCCGTCAACGCCCTGCAAGGTGCATTTTCACGGCAGATTCACGCCCTGGTGGAGGCCCTGATTGCGCTGCGCATCTACGTCGAGGCGGCCATCGACTTTCCCGAAGAGGAAATCGACTTCCTCAGCGACGGCAAGGTCGCCGCGGATCTCGATCGACTGATTGCCGATCTGCAGCTGCTGCTGCAACAGGCCCGGCAGGGCGCCATTCTGCGCGAGGGTATGAAAGTGGTCATCGCCGGCCGCCCCAACGCCGGCAAGTCGAGCCTGCTCAATGCGCTGGCGGCGCGCGACACCGCCATTGTTACTCCCATCGAGGGCACGACACGGGATATCCTGCGCGAACATATCCAGATTGACGGCATGCCGCTGCACATTATCGACACCGCGGGGCTGCGCGAGGCGGCGGACGAGGTTGAGCGAATCGGCATCCAGCGGGCGCGGCGCGAGATCGAAAACGCCGACCGGGTGCTGATGCTACTGGACAGCAGCGGCCTCACCCCCGCTGATGGGGAGGCGATACTGCCGCAGGGTATGCCGCCGGAACGCACCACGGTAGTGCTCAACAAAATCGATCTGACAGCTGGCAAAGCCGGCCTGCTGGCGACAGAGCCGCAAGTGCAGATGGGTATTTCCGCAAAAACCGGCGCCGGCCTCGATAGGCTGAAACAGCATCTGAAGGACTGCATGGGCTATAGCGGTAGCGGCGAAGGCGGTTTTATCGCCCGCCGGCGCCATATCGACGCGCTGCAGCGGTCCCTGTCGCTGCTGCAGGCCGGGCGCCGGCAGTTGCTGGGGACCGCGGCGGGTGAGCTGCTGGCGGAAGACCTGCGCCAGGCGCAAAACGCGCTCGGTGAAATCACCGGCGCTTTCACCCCGGACGACCTGCTGGGCCGTATATTTTCGAGTTTCTGCATCGGCAAATAAGCAACTGCCAGCCCGCCCTATCAAAGCATTCCCAGTCATCATTGAAGTGCCATGATCGAATTGCCATGGACGCCGGCAACAAACATTGACCACGACTCTTCACAACACCACCCTATATTTTTATAACTCCCAGCACTTACAGAGTTTATCCACAATTACTCACAGTTTTATCCCCTGACTTGCTGCCATGGCGGCCGAAATCGGCAGGAAACGCTGTCGGCTGTGGATAAAACCTCTGCAAAGCCCTGTAAACACCCGGGTATGAAAATGTGCATAACCCGGCGGCAGCTGAATCGGCGAAAGATATACACAATCCATATTCAGGAACTGCGCAGGCTGGCTGCAGCCTATACAAACCCAAACCCCATACTTATTATTAGCACAACTGCTTGATTTATATGAATTTTATTTAGTTACCCACAATATATCGCGACACTATTAATAACTAAAACTACTTAATTACCTTTAACATATACTATTAACTTAATATCTTAAAAAACTTAAATACCTGAATAATTTCACCGGGTTTATTTTTTGAACAAAACGACCTGAGTCCCTATAATAGCGACCCTTTTTTCAATCCATAAGCAACCGGTTTTCGACACAGCCATGCACTACCCGGAACACTTTGATGTAATTGTCATCGGCGGCGGCCACGCCGGTACCGAAGCCAGTCTGGCCGCGGCCCGTATGGGCTGCCGCACCCTGCTGTTGACTCACAGTGTGGAAACCCTGGGGCAGATGTCCTGTAATCCGGCTATCGGCGGTATCGGCAAGAGTCACCTGGTGAAGGAAGTCGATGCCCTGGGAGGGGTCATGGCCGAGGCCGGCGATCTCGGCGGCATCCAGTTTCGGGTGCTCAACGCCCGCAAGGGGCCGGCGGTGCGGGCCACCCGCGCCCAGGCCGACCGGGTGCTGTACAAGGCGGCGATTCGCAGGCGGCTGGAAAGTCAGGCCGGGCTGTTCATCTTCCAGCAGGCTGTCGATGATCTCATCGTAGAGGGTGATAGCGTTCGCGGTGTCATCACCCAGATGGGCTTGAAATTCCATGCGCCGGCGGTAGTGCTGACTGCGGGCACATTTCTCGGCGGGCGAATTCATATCGGCCTGGAAAATCACGCCGGCGGCCGCGCCGGTGATCCGCCCTCCATTGCGCTGGCAGACCGCCTGCGCGAATTGCCGCTGCGGGTCGACCGGCTGAAAACCGGTACGCCGCCGCGCATCGATGCCCGCAGTGTGGACTTTTCCGGGCTGGAACAACAGTGGGGCGATACGCCGGTGCCGGTGATGTCCTTTCTCGGCCGCGCCGAACAGCACCCGCAGCAGACCTGTTGCTGGATCACCCATACCAATGCCGGTACCCACGATATCATTCGCACCGGCCTCGACCGCTCGCCCATGTATACCGGGCTGATCGAGGGCGTGGGGCCGCGCTACTGCCCGTCGATCGAAGACAAGGTGCACCGCTTTGCCGAGCGCGACTCGCACCAGATTTTCATCGAACCCGAAGGCCTGCAGACCAGCGAGCTGTATCCCAACGGTATCTCCACCAGCCTGCCTTTCGATGTGCAGATGGATCTGGTGAGGTCGATCAAGGGCTTTGAAAACGCGCATATCACGCGCCCGGGCTACGCCATCGAGTACGATTTTTTCAATCCCCAGGATCTCAACTACAGCCTTGAAACCAAGTATATTCAGGGATTGTTTTTTGCCGGGCAGATCAACGGCACCACCGGCTACGAGGAGGCTGCTGCGCAGGGCCTGCTGGCCGGCTGCAATGCCGCACTGCGGGCGCAGCAGCGCCAGGCCTGGTGCCCGCGCCGCGACCAGGCCTACCTCGGCGTGCTGGTGGACGACCTGATTACCCTGGGGACGCGCGAGCCCTACCGCATGTTTACCAGTCGCGCCGAATACCGCCTGCTGCTGCGCGAGGACAACGCCGATATGCGCCTGACCGAGCAGGGGCGCGAACTGGGTCTGGTGGACGATCGGCGCTGGCAGGTGTTTTGTGAAAAACGCGAATTGCTGCAGCGCGAGCAACAGCGTTTGAAAGACACCTGGATTCAGGCCGGCAGTGAGGCGGCAAAAAAACTGCAGGCAAAAATTGCCGCGCCGCTGGCGCGTGAATACAGCCTGCACGACCTGCTTAAACGGCCGGAATTGAGCTATGCCGATATCGGTGCGCTGAAAGGCGACGCGCTGCAGCACCCGCAGGTGATCGAGCAGTTGGAAATTGACGCCAAGTACTCGGGTTATATCGAGCGGCAGCGGGAAGACATCGAGCGTATGCAGCAGCACGAGGGTACTGCCATTCCCGCGGCTTTTGATTTTGCCGCCGTCGAGGGCCTGTCCAACGAAGTCAAACAGAAATTGAGCGAGGCGCGCCCCGATACCCTGGCGCGCGCCGCGCGCATACCGGGTATTACCCCCGCGGCCATTTCACTGTTGCTGATTTACCTGAAGAAAAACGGACTGCTGAAGCGCGCCGCAGTATCGGCCTCGTGACGGTTTCCGCGGCCGCCGCCGGGCAGTCGCCGGCAGCCAGGCTGCGGCGCGGTGCGACCGCGCTGAAGATAGCGCTCGGCGACAGGCAGTTTGAGCAATTGCTCGATTATCTGGCGCTGTTGCATAAATGGAATCGCGCCTACAATCTGTCGTCGGTGCGGGATGCCGGCGCCATGGTATCGCGCCACCTGCTCGACAGCCTCACTGTGGCACCGCTGCTGGAGGATCTCGGCAGTGACCTCAAGCGCATTGTCGATGTCGGCAGCGGCGGCGGTCTGCCGGGTGTTCCCCTGGCCATCGCGTTTCCGCACAGACACTTCACCCTGCTCGACAGCAACGGCAAGAAAACCCGTTTTCTGTTTCAGGTGAAACTCGCCCTGGGGCTCGACAATGTCACTATTGAGAATCGCCGCGCCGAACACTACCGGCCTTGCCGGCGCTTTGACGGTGTGATCAGTCGCGCCTTTGCCAGTCTCGACGATATGACCCGCAACTGTGCTCATCTGCTGGATGACGGCGGGCGCTTTTGGGCCATGAAAGGGCTTTACCCCCGGGATGAGTTGAGTGTGGTGGAAAAACACTATAAGGTCGAGGGTTGTCACCAGCTGCGGGTACCCGAAAGCGAAGCGGAGCGCCACCTGCTGATATTGGCGCCGTTTAACGGTCGTTTAAACGGTGCGGGGCTGCCGGGCACCGGCCAGCGCGCTGAAAACGAAGGGTAGCGAGACTTGAGTAAAATTTACGCGGTAGCCAACCAGAAAGGCGGCGTGGGCAAGACCACCACCTGCGTCAATCTGGCCGCGTCACTGGTGGCAACCAAGAAGCGCGTGCTGCTGGTGGATCTGGATCCGCAGGGCAACGCCACCATGGGCAGCGGCATCGACAAAAACGCTCTGCAGCTGTCCATCTACGATGTGCTGACCGACACCCTGACAGTCGAGAACGCTCTGGCGTACTCCGAATCCGGTGGTTACTTCGTGCTGCCGGCCAACGGCGATCTGACCGCGGCTGAAGTGGAGATGCTGTCACTGGACAACAAGGAGCATCTGCTGTCTGCGGTGCTGCAGCCGGCGCGCGGCGATTTCGACTATATCGTTATCGACTGTCCGCCCTCGCTGAATATGCTCACCGTCAATGCCCTATCTGCCTGTGACGGCGTCATTATTCCCATGCAGTGTGAATACTACGCACTGGAAGGTCTCTCCGCCCTGGTCAACACCATCAACCAGATTCAGCAATTGCTGAATCCGAAGCTGAAAATCGAAGGTATTCTGCGCACCATGTACGATCCGCGCAACAGCCTCACCAACGATGTGTCGACACAGCTGGCGCAGTATTTTGGCGAGCGCCTGTACCGCACCTGTGTGCCGCGCAATGTGCGCCTGGCCGAGGCGCCGAGCTTCGGTCAGCCGGCCCTGGCTTACGACCGGCAGTCGAAGGGGGCGATCGCCTATCTGGCGCTGGCCGGTGAAATCATTCGCCGCAACGAGGCGGCGGCGAAACAGGTACAGGAAGCGTAAACGAGATTATGGCGGCGAAGCGAAAAGGTTTGGGGCGCGGGCTGGATGCGCTGTTGGGGGGCGCCGGCGGCAAAGATGCTGGCAATGCCATCGCGGCGGCCACTTCGCCCGATCCGGGCGAGGACGGCAAACTGACTGAATTGCCGGTGGAGCTGATCCAGCGCGGCAAGTATCAACCGCGCCGCGACATGCATGCCGAGGCGCTGGAGGAACTGGCCGAATCCATCAAGGCCCAGGGTGTGATGCAGCCTATCGTGGTGCGGCCGCTGGCCGGCCCGGGCGCCAGGTATGAAATCATTGCCGGAGAGCGGCGCTGGCGCGCCACCCAACTGGCCGGTCTCGACAGGATTCCCGCCGTCATTCGCGAAGTGACCGATGAAGCCGCCATCGCCATGGCCCTGATCGAAAATATCCAGCGCGAGGATCTCAACCCCATCGAGGAAGCCGTGGCCCTCAAACGCCTGCAGGACGAGTTCGAACTCACCCACCAGGAAGTGGCGGCGGCGGTAGGTAAATCCCGCACCACTGTCACCAATCTGCTGCGCCTGATCGCCCTGTCCGAGGATGTGAAAAAGCTGCTCGAGCACGGCGATCTTGAAATGGGTCACGCCCGCGCCCTGCTCACCCTGGAGATTGCCGATCAGCGCGATATCGCCCGCCAGGTGACGGCCAAAGGACTGTCGGTGCGCCAGACCGAGGCGCTGGTCAGGCGCCTGCAGCAGCAACAGACCCAGGTCACGCCCGCGGTGCGTGTGGACCCGGACATCAAGAAGCTGGAAGAGGGTCTGGCCGAACATATCGGGGTGCCGGTGGCGGTGCAGCATTCGGCCAAGGGCAAGGGCAGATTAGTGTTGAAATACAGCAGTCTGGACGAACTCGACGGCATTCTGCAACACCTCCGCTACAGGTCCTGAAGACGCTGTGCGCCCCTGCTCCCGGACGCTCCCGCGCGCCTGTTGAACCCTGGCCATATAGACCCTATAATGCGCGTCGCCCAATGGATGGTTAGGTCGAGAGACCGACACTGGGTGTAGCTGGTGCCGCTGTTGATTGCGACTGTTAGCAAGCGGGCGGCCGCCGGGCGCAACCCTAGAAGTGGCCATGGCTAGTATTCCGAAACCACCGGTATTTCGCATACCGCTGATACAGCTGCTGGTATTGCTGCCGCTGTGTCTGGTGGCTTGGCTTTACGAGCAGACCATCGCGTATTCGCTGTTGCTGGGGGGGCTGATCAGCGTAATACCGAATGTCTATTTCGCCAGCTATGCCTTCCGCTATAGCGGTGCCCGCGCGGCGCCGCTGATTGCGCGGGCTTTCTTTTGGGGGGAGACGGGTAAGTTTCTGTTGACTGTTGTCGGTTTTGGGGCGGTATTCCTGCTAGTAAAACCTCTCGATGCGCTCGCCCTGTTTTCAGCTTTTGGCGCTATGATCCTGGTGCAGTGGATAGTCACCGCACGCATGTTGAGTCGCTGAGGCCTGCGGAACCGGCGGACGACGGTATATTTTCATTCTCTACACGGGTGCGTAAGAAGCGATATGGCAAGCGAAGGGCAGACCTCCACCGAATATATCCAACACCATTTACAGAACCTGGCCTATGGCAAACTGCCGGCCGGTTACACCCGCTACGACGGCACCGTATTAGAGCAATCCACCTGGACTGTGGCCAAATCCTCCCAGGAAGCCACTGACATGGGTTTCATGGCGGTGCACCTGGACACCCTGGGCTGGTCCATCGGCCTGGGCCTGATATTCTGCTTCCTGTTTTCCCGCGCCGCCAGCAAAGCCACCACCGATGTGCCGCGCGGCTTCCAGAGCTTTGTTGAACTGCTGGTGGATTTCGTCAACAACACGGTAAAGGACATCTTCCATCACAAGAATGTGATGATCGCACCGATGGCGCTGACCATTTTCGTCTGGGTGTTTCTGATGAACCTGATGGACCTGGTGCCGGTGGACTGGCTGCCGCTGACAGCTGCAGCCATCGCCGGCGATCCGCACTTTTTCTTCAAAGTGGTGCCCACCACCGACCCCAACGCCACCCTGGGCATGGCCTTCACCGTATTCGCCTTCATGATTTTTTTCAGCCTGCAGCAAAAGGGCGTACTGGGCTTTGTCAAGGAGTTGACCCTGCACCCCTTTCACGCCGGCAAATGGTATATCGATATTCTCCTGATTCCCGTCAACCTGATTCTCGAGACCGTGTCTCTGATCGCCAAGCCCATTTCCCTGGGCCTGCGCCTGTTCGGCAACCTCTATGCCGGTGAAATGATCTTTATTCTGATCGCCCTGATGTTCAGCGCCGGGCTGGTGCTGGGCCTGTTCGGCGGTGTGCTGCAGTGGGCCTGGGCGGTGTTCCACGTTCTGGTGATTACCCTGCAGGCGTTTGTATTTATGGTATTGACCACCGTCTACATGGCGATGGCTCACGATATAGAAGAAGAACACTAATCCAACTATCACGTTACTAACTTTCTCAACAGGAGATAAACGATGGAAGCACTCGGTTTGGTTTATGTTGCGGCCGCTTTGTTGATCGGTATGGGCGCCCTGGGCACCGCCATTGGTTTCGGTTCGCTCGGCGGCAAATTGCTGGAGGGGTCTGCGCGTCAACCGGAACAGGGCCCGGCGCTGCAAGGTAAAATGTTCCTGATGGCCGGCCTGCTCGACGCCGTACCGATGATCGGCGTGGGTATCGGCATGTACCTGATTTTCGTGGTTGCCCCAGGTCTGACCGGTTAATTTCACCCTTACCTTTTGCAGACAAACCGGGAGGTGTCGGCGTGAACATTAACCTGACCCTGATAGGCCAATCGATAACCTTCATTATCTTCATTTTATTCTGCATGAAATATGTGTGGCCGCTGTTGCTCAATGTCATGCAGGAGCGCGAGAAGAAGATTGCCGATGGCCTGCAGGCGGCTGAAATGGCTGACAAGGACCTGGAGCTGGCCAAACAGAAAGCCACCCAGCAACTGCGTGAAGCCAAAGAACAGGCCGCCGTGCTGATTGAGCAAGCCAACAAGCGCGCCAGTCAGATTATCGATGAAGCCAAAGATCAGGCCCGCCTCGAAGGCGAGCGGCTGAAAGCCGCAGCGCAGGCCGAGATCGAGCAGGAAGCCAACCGCGCCAAGGAAGAACTGCGCGGCAAAGTGGCGGCACTGGCGCTGGTGGGGGCGGAGAAGGTATTGCAGGCCTCCATCGACAAGAAGGCCCACAATACCATGCTGGACAAACTGGCGGCCGACCTGTAACCAAACGAGGCGAGTGACGCAACCATGGCAGAACTTAGAACACTGGCGCGACCTTATGCCAAAGCGGCATTCGAGTTCGCCCTGGCCGCCAAGGATCTCAGCGGCTGGTCCGCCATGCTGGCTCTGGCTGCCGGCGTGTCGCAGCACCACAGCATCAAAAAAGTCCTGACCTCACCGACCTATACCGCCGCGCAAAAAGCTGAGACGTTCAGCAGTGTCTGCGGCGATGAGTTCAATGTCAAAGGGCAGAACTTCATCCGCTATCTGGCTGAAAACGACCGCCTGCCTCTGCTGCCGGAAATTCGGCAATTGTTCGAAGCGCTGAAATCCCAGCAGGAAAAATCCATCGATGTCGAAGTGAGCACGGCTTTCGAGCTGTCCGGCGACATACAAGACAAACTGGCGAAAGCACTCAGTGCCAAGCTGGATCGCGAAGTTAACGTGCAGAGCCTGGTAGACGAGAGCTTACTGGGCGGCGCCATCGTGCGCGCCGGCGACACGGTGATCGACGGTTCGGTACGCGGGCGCCTGGCTAAACTCGCCGAGGCAATAAACGCTTAATTTCCTCGCTGTGCCGTGACCCGGCCCGGCAGCGGAAACAAGAGTTGAGGAACAGAGCATGCAGCAACTGAATCCTTCAGAAATCAGTGAAATTATCAAACAGCGTATCGAAACCCTGGACGTGGCGACCGAGGCCCAGAACGAGGGCACGGTGGTATCGGTAACCGACGGTATTATCCGCATCCACGGCCTCGCCGATGTCATGTACGGTGAGATGATCGAATTCGAAGGCGGCGTCTACGGTATGGCGCTGAACCTGGAGCGCGACTCGGTCGGCGCCGTGGTCCTGGGTGAATACGAGGGTGTGGCCGAGGGGCAGACCTGTAAGTGCACCGGTCGTATTCTCGAGGTGCCGGTGGGCCCGGAACTGCAGGGCCGGGTACTCGATGCCCTGGGTACGCCCATCGACGGCAAGGGGCCGGTCAAGGCCAAAATGACCGATGCCCTGGAAAAAATCGCCCCCGGGGTTATCGCCCGCCAGAGTGTGGATCAGCCGGTGCAGATCGGCCTCAAAGCCATCGACTCCATGGTGCCGATCGGCCGCGGCCAGCGCGAATTGATTATCGGCGACCGCCAGACCGGTAAAACGGCGATTGCCATCGATGCCATCATCAATCAGAAAGGCACCGGCATTAAATGTATTTATGTCGCTGTCGGGCAGAAGGCCTCGTCCGTCGCCAGTGTGGTGCGCAAGCTCGAAGAGCACGGCGCCATGGACCACACCATTGTCATTGCCGCGACCGCTTCCGACCCGGCCGCCATGCAGTTTCTGGCGCCCTTTGCCGGCTGCACCATGGGTGAGTACTACCGCGACCGCGGCGAGGACGCACTGATCATTTACGACGATCTGACCAAACAGGCCTGGGCCTACCGCCAGATCTCGCTGCTGCTGCGCCGCCCGCCCGGGCGCGAAGCCTACCCCGGCGATGTTTTCTATCTGCACTCGCGCCTGCTGGAACGCGCCTCCCGGGTCAATGCCGAATACGTGGAAAAGTTTACCGACGGTGCAGTAAAAGGCAAAACCGGTTCGCTGACGGCGCTGCCGGTGATCGAAACCCAGGCCGGCGACGTCTCCGCCTTCGTGCCCACCAATGTGATCTCCATTACCGACGGTCAGATCTTTCTGGAGACCGACCTGTTTAACGCCGGTATCCGCCCGGCCATGAACGCCGGTATTTCCGTATCCCGGGTCGGCGGTTCGGCGCAGACCAAGGTCATCAAAAAGCTCTCCGGCGGTATCCGCACCGCACTGGCCCAGTATCGCGAACTGGCGGCCTTCTCTCAGTTTGCGTCCGATCTGGACGAGGCCACCAAGGCGCAGCTGGACCACGGTGAGCGCGTTACCGAACTGATGAAACAGAAGCAGTATTCGCCGCAGAGCATCGCCGAGATGGGCCTGGTGGTCTACGCCGCCAACGAGGGCTTTCTCAAAGATGTGGAGGTGGCCAAGATCGGCGACTTCGAGGCGGCGCTGCTGTCCTACATGCACAGCGAGCACGCCGACCTGATGAACAAGGTCAGCGAAACCGGCGACTACAGCGACGAAATCGCCAATGGCTTCAAGGCCGCCCTGGAAAAATTCAAGGCGACGCAAACCTGGTAAAGAGGCTCGTCAATGGCTGGCGGAAAAGAGATACGTACTCAGATATCGAGTATCAAAAACACGCAGAAGATTACCAGCGCCATGGAGATGGTGGCGGCGAGTAAAATGCGTAAAGCCCAGGACCGCATGCAGGTGGGCAAGCCCTACGCGCGGCGCATCCGCTCGGTGGTCGGCCATATCGCCAACGCCGCGCCGGAATACCAGCATATGTTCATGCGCCAGCGCGAGGTCAGGCGGGTGGGCTTCATCCTGGTGTCCACCGACCGCGGTCTGTGCGGCGGGCTCAATATCAATATGTTCAAAGCTGCCATCACTGCCATGAAGGAGTGGAACGATCGCGGCACAGAGATCGACCTCTGCCTGATCGGCGCCAAGGCGGCGGCGTTCTTCAACAGTTATGGCGGCAACGTGGTGGCGGCGGTGCGCGACCTGGGCGAGCAACCCAGTGTCTCCGACCTGATCGGCAGCGTCAAAGTCATGCTCGATGCCTACGCCGAAGACAAGATCGACAAATTGTTTCTGGCGGGCAATGAGTTTATCAACACCATGACCCAGACCCCCTATGTGCAGCAACTGCTGCCGCTGCTGGCGGAAGAAAACCAGGAGATGAAACATCACTGGGACTACCTCTATGAGCCCGAGGCGCGGGCATTGCTGGACGGCCTGATGATCCGCTATATCGAATCCCAGGTCTACCAGGCTGTGGTGGAAAACGGCGCCTGTGAGCAGGCCGCGCGTATGATCGCCATGAAGAGTGCCACCGATAATGCCGGCGACCTGATCGACGATTTGCAACTGGCTTACAACAAGGCGCGACAGGCGGCCATTACTCAGGAGCTGTCGGAAATCGTCAGCGGCGCCGCGGCCGTGTAACTGCCGCCCGGGCGACAGAGAACAGGCGGCAGGAAAAAATTTTCAAGATTTTAAAATTTGGTTTAAGAGGAACCGGACATGAGTAGCGGACGTATCGTACAAATCATTGGTGCCGTTATCGACGTGGAGTTTCCCCGCGACGCCGTGCCCAAGGTCTACGACGCCTTGAAAGTGGCAGATAAAGATTTGACCCTGGAAGTTCAGCAGCAGCTTGGCGACGGTGTGGTGCGGGCGATTGCCATGGGTTCGTCCGAAGGCGTCAGCCGCGGGCTCGCCGTGGAGAACACCAGCGCCCCCATCGCCGTGCCGGTGGGCACCAAAACCCTGGGCCGCATCATGGACGTACTGGGCAATCCCATCGATGAGGCCGGCGCTATCGGCGAGGAAGAGCGGATGCCGATTCACCGCCAGGCTCCCGCCTACGACGAACTGTCTGCCTCTGAAGAACTGCTGGAAACCGGCATCAAGGTGATCGACCTGGTGTGCCCCTTTGCCAAGGGCGGCAAGGTGGGCCTGTTCGGCGGCGCCGGTGTGGGCAAGACGGTCAATATGATGGAGCTGATCAACAATATCGCCAAGGAGCACTCCGGGCTGTCGGTATTCGCCGGCGTGGGCGAGCGCACCCGCGAAGGTAACGACTTCTACCACGAAATGAACGATTCCAATGTACTGGATAAAGTGGCCATGGTTTACGGGCAGATGAACGAACCGCCCGGCAACCGCCTGCGCGTGGCCCTGACCGGCCTCACCATGGCGGAGAAATTCCGCGACGAGGGCCGCGATGTACTGCTGTTCGTGGACAATATCTACCGCTATACCCTGGCCGGTACCGAAGTGTCGGCACTGCTCGGGCGCATGCCCTCGGCGGTGGGTTACCAGCCGACCCTGGCCGAGGAAATGGGTCGCCTGCAGGAGCGCATTACCTCCACCAAACAGGGTTCGATTACATCGGTACAGGCTGTCTACGTACCCGCCGATGACCTCACCGACCCCTCGCCGGCCACCACCTTCGCCCACCTGGATTCCACCGTGGTACTGAGCCGCGATATCGCCGCCAAGGGTATTTATCCGGCCATCGATCCGCTCGACAGCACCTCGCGCCAGCTCGACCCGCTGGTGATCGGCCAGGAACACTACGATGTCGCCCGCGGCGTGCAGTCAGTACTGCAGCGCTACAAGGAGTTGAAGGACATTATCGCCATCCTGGGTATGGATGAGCTGTCGGAAGAAGATAAGCAGACGGTGTCCCGGGCGCGGAAAATCGAGCGCTTTCTGTCCCAGCCCTTCCATGTGGCCGAGGTGTTTACCGGTTCTCCCGGCAAATATGTGTCGCTCAAAGACACCATTGCCGGCTTTAAAGGTGTACTGGCAGGTGATTACGACGAGCTGCCGGAACAGGCTTTCTATATGGTTGGCGGTATCGAGGAAGCCGTGGAAAAGGCGAAAAACCTGTAAGCCGGCCCGGCGGGCCGGTGCCCGCAGGCCCTAGAGGCGAGAATTTATGGTGATGACAGTTCATTGCGACATCGTGAGCGCAGAAGAAGAGATTTTTTCTGGCCTGGTGGAAATGGTGGTGGCCGCCGGTACCGAGGGCGATGTCGGCATCGTCTACGGCCATGCGCCGCTGTTGACGGGCCTGCAGCCGGGACCGGTGCGGGTTATCCGTCGCGGTGGTGAGGAAGAGGTCTACTATGTATCCGGCGGTTATCTGGAAGTGCAGCCCGCCGCTGTTACCGTACTGGCCGACGCCGCTTTGCGCGCCGATGATATGGATGAGGCGGCCGCCCTGGAGGCGAAAAAAGAGGCCGAGCAGGAATTGACCAACCAGAGCGGCGACTTCGATTACTCCCGCGCCGCCACCCAGCTGGCGGAAGCGGCGGCGCAATTGCGTACCATTCAGGCAATCCGCAAAAAAATGGGCAAATAATAACGAGCCGGCCGGCGGCCGAATGGCGGAAATGTAACGAAAAAAAGGGTAGCATTAGCTACCCTTTTTATATCTGTCCAGCAAAAGAACGAATAATCATGCTCGATATCGTCGTACTCGCAGCCGGTAAAGGCACCCGCATGAAGTCGGATCTGCCCAAAGTGCTGCACCCGGTCGCCGGCCGCCCGCTGCTGCAGCATGTTATCGATACCGCCAGACTGCTCAACAGTGATGCCATTCACGTGGTGGTCGGCCACGGCGCCGACCAGGTGAAGGCCTGCTGCACCGCCGGCGATGTGCACTTTGTACTGCAGGCCGAGCAATTGGGTACCGGCCACGCCGTGCAGCAGGCGGTGGGACATCTGCGCGACAATGCGGTGGTACTGGTGCTCTACGGGGATGTACCGCTGATTCAGGAAAACACGCTGCGCTCCATGATCGCCCAGGTCAACGCCGATGCCATGGCATTGCTGACTGTCGACCTGCGGGACCCGAGTGGTTATGGCCGTATCGTCAGAGACGGCGGCGGCGCAGTCACGGCCATTGTCGAGCAAAAAGATGCCAGCCCCGCGCAGCTGTCGATCTGCGAGGTCAATACCGGCGTAATGGCGATGCGCGGTGTCGACCTCAAGCGCTGGTTGCCACAGCTGAGCAGTGAAAATGCTCAGGGCGAATACTACCTGACCGATATCATCGCCCTCGCCCAGGCCGAAGGCATGCTGGTAAATACCCAGCAGCCGGCCAGTGAAATGGAAGTCCTGGGGGTCAACGACCGCCAGCAGCAGGCGCAGCTGGAGCGCTTTTACCAGCAGAATCTGGCGCGCTCGCTGATGACCGAAGGGCTGACCCTGCTCGATCCCGCGCGCTTTGACTGCCGCGGCCGCCTGAGTGCCGGTCGCGATGTCATCATCGATATCAATTGTCTGTTCGAAGGCGATGTGAGGCTGGGCAACAATGTCAGTATCGGGCCCAACTGCTGTTTGAAAAATGTGGTGGTCGGCAATGATGTGGTCATTAAAGCCAATTCGGTACTGGAGGACGCCAGCCTGGCCGATGATTGCGAAGTAGGCCCTTTTGCCCGCGTGCGGCCGGGTACCGACTTGCAGCGCGGAGCAAAAATCGGCAACTTTGTGGAAACCAAAAAAGCCCTCATCGGCCCGGGCAGCAAGGTCAATCACTTGAGCTATGTCGGCGATGCCGAGATCGGCAGCGGTGCCAATATCGGCGCCGGTACCATCACCTGCAATTACGACGGGGTCAATAAGTTTAAAACCGAAATTGGTGACGATGCCTTTATCGGCTCGAATACCTCGCTGGTGGCGCCGGTAAAAGTGGGCAAAGGGGCGACGGTCGGCGCCGGTTCGACAATAACCAGGGCGGTAGATGATAACCAGCTCAGCGTCGCTCGCGGCCAGCAACGCAATAAGGATGGGTGGAAACGCCCGACTAAAACTAAATAACCGGGATTTACTATGTGTGGCATTGTCGGCGCAGCGGCACAGCGCAATGTGCTTGGAATACTGATTGAAGGTCTCAAACGCCTCGAATACCGCGGTTACGACTCCGCCGGCGTGGCGCTGCTCGACAGGAATCAGCAGCTGCAGTTGCGCAAGACCGTCGGCAAGGTCGCCGGCCTCGAGGAGGCGATCCAGGCGGCACCGCTGTCCGGGCAGGTGGGCATTGCCCATACCCGCTGGGCCACCCATGGCAAGCCCACACAGGCCAATGCCCACCCCCATCTGTCCGGTACCATTGCCGTCGTTCACAACGGCATCATTGAAAACTTCCAGGAAATCCGCGAGCGGCTGACCGCCAAGGGCACCAACTTCGTTTCAGAGACCGATACCGAAGTGATCGTGCACCTGGTCAGCGATCTGGTTGCTCGGGGTAAGGACCTGTTTAACGCCGTTGTCGCCGCCACCGAACAGTTCGAAGGCGCCTATGCCCTCGGCGTTATCGATGCCAGGGACCCGCACCGCATTATCGGCGCGCGCAGCGGCAGCCCGCTGGTGGTGGGCGTTGGTATCGAGGAAAACTTCATCGCCTCGGATCAAATGGCGCTGCGGCAGGTTACCGACCGTTTTATCTTTCTCGAGGAAGGCGACCTGGTTGAAGTCACCACCAACGGGGTGACGATTCTAGATAAAGACAAAAACAAAGTGGTGCGAAAAATATCGCGCCTCACCGATGCCGACGAATCCGCCGACCGGGGCGAGTACCGTCACTATATGCAAAAGGAAATCTTTGAGCAGCCCAGGGTGATCGGCAATACCCTGCAGGGCCGTATCGGTAAAACCGCGGTATTGGAAGAGGCTTTCGGCACCGAGGCCAAAGCCGTTTTCGACCGCACCAGGGCGGTGCAGATTGTCGCCTGCGGCACCAGCTACCACGCCGGCCTGGTGGCCAAGTACTGGCTCGAGGAGTGGGCCGGGGTTTCCTGCAATATTGAAGTGGCCAGTGAATACCGCTACCGCCGTTTTGTGGTTGCTCCCGATACGCTGTTCGTCACCATCTCCCAGTCGGGAGAGACGGCCGATACCCTGGCGGCCCTGCGCCTGGCTAAGGAATCCGGTTACCTCGCCGGCCTGACTATCTGCAATGTACCCAACAGCTCGCTGGTGCGCGAATCGGATCTCGCACTGATGACCAACGCCGGCCCGGAAATCGGTGTGGCCTCCACCAAGGCGTTCACCACTCAGTTGACCGCACTGCAACTGTTGACCATCGTCCTGGGCCGCCGCCACGGCCTGGATGCCGAGAGGGAGCAACAGCTGGTGGAGGCCCTGCACCAGATGCCAAAGCTCTGCCAGACAGTGCTGGAGCTGGACAAGACCATTGAAAAAGTCAGCGAGTCCTTTGCCGAAAAGCATCACGCCCTGTTTTTGGGTCGCGGCGTTCAGTATCCGGTGGCGATGGAGGGCGCGCTGAAACTCAAGGAGATTTCCTATATCCACGCCGAGTCCTATCCCGCCGGCGAACTGAAGCACGGTCCGCTGGCGCTGGTCGACAGCGATATGCCGGTGGTGGTGGTGGCCCCCAGCAATCAGCTGCTGGAAAAGCTCAAATCCAATCTCGAAGAAGTGCAGGCGCGCGGCGGCGAACTGTTTGTCTTTGCCGATAAGGATGCCGGGTTCAGTAGCGATGAAAACACCACTGTCATCAATATTCCCCATGTGCCCGACAGTCTGGCACCGCTGATCTACACACTGCCGCTACAGTTATTGTCCTACCATGTGGCCATATTGAAAGGCACGGATGTCGACCAGCCGCGCAATCTGGCAAAATCGGTAACAGTGGAATAGTTTCGCATCAGCCGGCTTCGACGGCAGCCTTGCTGCGAATCGGTCCTCCGGCAGCGCCACTCGGCTCGAGCTTGAAGAAAAGGCTGTAGAGCACCGGCACAAACCCCAGGGTCAAAACGGTGCCGACCCCCAGGCCGCACATGATCACGATGGCCATACCGAACCAGAATTCGCCGCCAAACAGGGCCAGCGGCAGCAGTCCGACGATGGTGGTAAGAGTGGTCATGATAATCGGGCGCGCCCTTGCCAGCGCAGCTGTCATTATCGCCTCGCTGACATTTAAGCCCTGTTTTCTCTCCGTATCGATGCGGTCTATCAATACAATGCCATTGTTGATAATGATCCCCGCCAGGCTGAATAAGCCCAGTGTGCCGGTAAAATCGAAATAGGCGCCGAACACCCACAGGCCGAAGTTGGCGCCGATAAGAATCAATGGAATGGTCAACAGGATAATGGCCGATCTTCTGAACGAGCCAAATTGCAGAATCAACAAAGCCAGAATGCCGAACAGGGCGTGGGGAGCAAATTGGAACAGGGCGCTGTTGGATTCCCGGGAACCTTTTATTTCCCCCTCCAGAACCAGGTCGTAACCCGGGGGTAAATCCAGCTGCTGCAAAGCCGGCTGCATTTCGGCATAGAGCTCTACCGCCGTCATATGGGGGTGCTTGCCGGCGATCGTCAAGGTGCGTTTCTGATCGACGCGCAGGATTTTACTGGGCTCGACAATGCCCTCGAAATCGGCAATTTGCAGTAGCGGTATGGGTTCGCCGGCATACGACAGCACCTCGACGGTGCGCATGCGATCGAGATTGCCGCGCGAGTCGCTTTGCGCTCGCACAGCGATGGGAATGCTTTTGTCGCCCTCGCGATAGGTGGAAACGACCTCACCGTCAAAATGGGCAGACAGCGTTTTTGCGATATCGTCACTGCTGACACCGGCGCGGCGGGCGCGATCCTGATCGACATTGACTTTCAGTTTCAGCACCGCGTTCTCCCAGTCGCTCCTGACCGATTGGGTGCCCGGCACGCTGTAGAATACCTGCTTGGCTGCTTCTCCCAGGTAACGCAGTGTATCGATATTGGGCCCGCTTATCTGCAACTCCACCGTGCCCAGCGCGGCCGGGCCTAAAAACAAAACATCGGCGCGGCCAATCGCCTCCGGTAAGGACTCAATGATATAGGCGTGCGCGCGAGCCATTACCTCTGCAATTTGATCCGCCGTTTGTGTATTGACCACCATAAAGGCTTTATTGGATTGAGGGTCGTTTGGCGCCAGCGCCAGGAAGAATCTCGGCCCTCCGCCGCCCACATAGGTGAGCACATCGACTACTTCCGGGTTGGCGTTTTTGTCCGTCAAATACGCCACCAGTTCGCGCGACGCGGCCTGCGTGGCCTTCACATCGGTGCCAGCGGGCAGATCCAGGTAAACGGTAAACTGGTTGCGTTCCGACGGGCCCAGTGATCGCTGCTTTACAAACTGAAAAATGGAACCAGCCAAAAACAAAGCGCCGATCATTACCGCAACAAACAGCAGGCGGTTTGCCAGTAGTCGTGCCAGCAGGCTTTCATAGAGTTTATAAGCCCTGCCCTGATAAAGTCTCTGTGGCGACGCCGCGGCCCCTTTTTCTTGATTCTGGGATACAGGCAAAAACCAGTAGCAAAACGCCGGCGCAACAGTAATGGAAAGCAGCCACGACGCCAGCAACGCCAGGCTGAGCACCTGCCCCAACGAACGCAGAAACTCACCGGTAGTGTCGGAGACGAGCATCAACGGCATAAATGCCAGTACCGTGGTTAACGAGCTTGTCAGCAGCGGAATCGCCAGACTGGCGGGTGCTCCCAGCACGGCTGCCAGTCTCTGTTCTCCCGCATCCAGGCGCTGGCGTATTTCCTCGGCAATAACCACGCCGTTATCTACCAGCAGCCCCAAAGCGACGATGATGGCGGCTATGGAAATGCGGTGTAATTCGACCTCCAGGATCGACATGCCGATAAGCGTTGCCATCATTGTCAGCGGCACCATTGCCCCGACAATCAAGCCCGTGCGCCAGCCTAAAAAAAGCATCACCACCACTAACACCACCAGCATGGTCTGCAGCAGATTTTCAGTGGCGCTATTCACCGATGCCTGTACCAGATCGGGTTGAAAGATCGCTATGTCCAGATTCATCCCCAGCGGCAGCAGCGAACGCAGGGTTGCCAGTTCCGCTTGCACCTGCCGGCCCAGTGCAACCACGTTGGAACCGCTCAGCATAGACAGACCCAGCACGATCGCCTGGCGCCCGTTGTATAAAGCGGGTGATTGGGGCGGATCGACGTAGTCGCGCCTGACCTGCGCCAAATCCCGCAGATAGACAATGCCGCCATCGGGGGTGGCGATGGCCAGGTTGCGAATGTCGTCGACGCTCTGAAAGTCCCCGGAAGGCTCGATGACGATGCGCTGCCCGGCTGCATCCACAGATCCGCCGGGCAGCACGACATTCTGGGTCTGCAGTGTGGATATCAACTCCGACGGCTTGATATCGAACTGCCGCATGAACGCGGGATCGAACTCCAGCCAGATACGCTCGTCCTGAACGCCATACAGATCCACCTTGGCCACCAGCGGCAATGCGCTCAATTCATCGCGCAGGTCACGCGCGACCTGGTTGAGTTCGGCAAGGCTGTAGTCCGCGCCGGTCAGCGCCATGGTAATAACCGCTACACGGCCGAAATCGTCATTGACTCTGGGTCCCTCGGTACCCTCGGGCAGCTGTGGAGCCAGATCGTCCATCTTGTTGCGCAGTTCCGCCCAGATTGGACCCATATCGGTATATTCGGCGCCGGCCTCCGGGGTAATGATTGCCAAACCGGTCATACTGACGGACTTTATTTCATCGATTTCAGGTATCTGTTTGATGGCTTCCTCTATCGGCCGGGTAAGCAGCTGTTCGACGCGCTCCGGCGCCAGGCCCGGAAACTGGGCGACAACCTGGGCTCCACGCAGGGTAATCTCCGGATCTTCCTGCCTGGGTTGAGTGAAATAAGTGGCCAGGCCGCCGACAACGAGCGCAACCAGCAGCAATACGGTAAAACGCGAGTTTTCGATGCTAAAGCGTGCGAACCTTTCCATGTTAAATCCCGTTATTGCTATTCGACTGTCGTTATTCGATAAGGCCCTGCCGGGCATCCCAGCGCCGTGCGGGCATATCATTGCGCAGAAACGCAACGCCGGCGGTGACTACCTCATCGCCGGCCTCCAGTCCCTCATAGACCTCCAGTAAATTACCGCGCAGATTTCCGATTTTGACATTGCGCAGTTTCACCGTAGAAGTCGTTTTGTCAAAAACATAAACGGGCGCAGCCTGTAAATCCGACGGTGGCTGTTCATTGTCGTAGCGGGCCAGCAAGCCGGCATCGATTGCGATCGCCGACAAGGGGATGAGGAATACTGTTCGATCAGATAAGTAAGCATTGAAGTTAAAGGTCACCGCCGCCGTCATACCCGAGCGAAGGTCGGCGGCGCTGGCGCTGAGCTGCACCTTGACCGGAAACGCATTACCCGCCTGCACCTGGGCGCCGATCTGCGTGACAATGCCGGCTACCTGTGTGTCCTTCAAGGTTGGAAAGCTCACCTGCACCGTCTGCCCGTAATCGACATCGCGAATCAGTGTCTCGGGAACCAGCACTTGCGCCTCCAGATTGCCTTTCGAATCGAGTACAAAGGCTTTCTCGCCGGCATTGATCTCCTGGAACGGCTCGATATTTCGCTCCGCCAGCTGGCCGGGAAAAGGCGCTGACAGTGCGGTATCACCGAGGTCCCGTTCAGCATTCTCCAGGCTGGCCTGTGCCGACTGCAGATTGTTGCGGGCTGTGCTGAGTTCCACTTCGGCCACATCCAGTTCCGAGGGAGAGATCATTTGCTGTTCGAATAACTGCTTGAGGCGCGCATGGCGCCGCTGCTTTTCATTCAAGGTCGAACGGGCGATATTCAACTGGGCCCGGGCGTTTTGCACGGCGAGTTCAAAGGGCCTTTTTTCCAGACTCGCCAGCAATTGCCCTGTTGCCACGGTATCGCCGGCAGATACGTTAACGTCTCTGATGGTGCCCGCAACGGCAAAACTGAGCACCGAGCGGTCTGCCGCTACCAGCTTCCCGGATATCCGGCGCACCTGCCCCTGCGCCCTGTCTCCAACTTCGAACGTTTTAACACGTGTGACCGGCTCCACTGTTTCAGGCCTTTGCTTCGCGCAGCCTGATATGACCAGGCCGAGCAGGAAGATACATAAAAAGCGCATCTGCAATTCCTTTACCAGGTATGGAAACGTTAACGGGGGATTTTACCCTATAGCAGGGCCGACTATTTTATTATGGAAAAAGTCACGCGTGCCACAAAAGCCTTCAGCTAAGCGGCTAATTAATATATGTCTAAATATTGATCGGCCTTCTCTGTGGGCTGCCCGACTTGATGCCGGCAGGCGGGTCGCCGCGGCGTTTTTATCGGTATAAGCAGTTCTTTTGTTATTCGGTTTTTGTTGGCGTTATATACAGGCACTAGGCCCCGGCCTGCAGATGCTTGTCAGCGGCTTGTGCAAAGGCATGGCTGACAAATTCCGTTATCGGCATCGGCCTGGCAATATAGTAACCTTGAAGGTAGTCGCAGCCGAGTTCACAGGCGATATCGAATTCCTCTTTACTCTCAATGCCTTCGGCAACCACTTTCATACCCAGGCGGTGGGCCATTTCCACAATGCCGGCGGTCAATGCCTGGTTGCGCGTATTGCTGTCGATATCCTTGACCAATACCCGATCCAGTTTGAGGTAGTCCAGGGGCAGCTCGAGCAGGTGGGTAAATGACGAGTAACCGGTGCCGAAGTCATCCAGGGCTATTTGCATGCCCAGAGCGCGCAGGCGTTTGCTTTGCGCACTGCATTCACCGCTGTCATCTACCATCTGGCGTTCGGTCAGCTCCAGGCAGACGCTGTGTGCCGGGATATGGTATTTTTCCAGCCACATAATCAACTGGTCGCAAAACGAAGCGCTGCTGAGTTGAGAGGCGCAAATATTGATTGCCAGTTTAAAGTCAGCTTTATCGGGTGCACTGGCCAGACTCAGCAGCTCACCGCATTTGCTTACCACAAAGCGGGTTATTTCGTTGATGGTCGGGCTGTTCTCCGCGATATGCATGAACTCGTCGGGCGCAACCTCGCCGAGCTGGGGTGAGTGCCAGCGCAGTAGTGCCTCAATATGATTTGCCTGAGCCTGTCCCGGCGAAAATACCTGTTGAAAGTGCACATCGAACTGCGCCGCCCTGAGCGCTTCGCTGAGATGTGATTCAATCTCCATGGTGCGTGTGAACTGGCTTTCCAGTTGTGAAGTATAAAAACACACAGACGTATTCGCTTTGGCTTTGGCTTCATACATGGCACAGTCCGCCTGTTTTATCAGCAGCTGCAGGTTTTCAGCATCCGGATAGAAAGCCACGCCAATCGATGGCGTGCAGAGAATATGATGTTTTGCGATATTGAAAGGCTTGTGGAATACTGATTGCAGGCGGTTTATCAGTTTGTATATCTGCCGCTTGTTATCCAACAGATCGGTGACTACGACGAATTCATCGCCGCCGAGCCGGGCCAGAAAGTCTGATTCACGCACTGTGCTTTTCAGTCTGATGGCCACCTGGCGCAGCAGTTCATCGCCGGTTAGATGGCCGTAACTGTCGTTGATCTTCTTAAAACCGTTGAGATCGAAATACAGCAGTGACAGCCATTTTTTTGACCGCGCAGCGCGCATCAGCATGCGCGGAGCGGTAGTCTGAAAGCAGGCGCGGTTGGGCAGTGTGGTGAGCGCGTCGTGCTGTGCCATGGTCTGCAGTTTGGCATTGCGATAGGCCGACTGCTGCAGGGCTTTTTTTAGCCTCAGTTCGATTTTCTTGCGCTCTCGCGCATAGCGCAAACTGCGGGATAACAGCTCTGAGGTAACGTGATTTTTGGAAAGATAGTCCTGTGCCCCCTTATTCAACGACTGCACCGCCAGCTCGAGATCATCCTGGCCGGTTAAAACGACGATGGGCAGCTCCGGGTATTGTTGACCCAGATCGCTGATATTGCGGATACCGGAGCGATCGGGTAGATTCATATCCAGTATCAGAGCTTCGAAAGTATCCCGGGCTAAGGCATCCTTCAGTTTGTCGAATCGGTCTACGCACAGCACCGAGTACTCCTCGCCGACCGCCTGCTGCAACAGGCTTTTTACCAACTCGGCATCGGCGGGGTTGTCCTCAGCAATCAAGTACAGGCTGGAACGTTTGCCCGGAACCGCTGTGATAGCTGTTTTTGCCGGGGTCATATGGGCGCCTCCCTGCTGCCATAGGTATAGGTCACCGCCAATCCGCCCAGAGAGGACAAATCGAATGCCAGGTGCGCTCCGTGTAACTGAGCAATGCGCTCGCAGTAGCTCAATCCCATACCCAGGCCCGGATAGTCCTCTTCGCGCTGCTCGCGCAAAAACGGACGGGTGATATCGGTGAGCCGGTCTTCGGCAACGCCAATACCATTGTCTTCGATGGCAATACGGACCTTGCCGTCGGCACAATCGCAGCTTATCTGCAGTCTGGGTATATGATTGGGTTGATCCTTGGGCTGAAATAACAGGGCGTTTTCAATAATGCAGCTGAGTAGCAGATGCCAGTGTTCCCTGACCCCGATTGTCTGCGGCAGTGTTGAAGTGATAGCGTAGTCTGGTTCGGTGCAATCCGGGAAGGCGTGTTTATGCCTGTTGATCTGTTCGTCGATTACCGCCAGTGCCAGGTCGTGCAGTGAGAAGCGAGCCGGCTTGCTCATGCGGGTACTCAGGCGCGAGTAGCGCAGCAGTGCATCTATCATATCCTGCGCTCTGCTGCCGCCGTCGTGGATCAGCCGCAGCCAGTAGCGCGCCTTGTCATCGAGCTGTTGATCGAGGCGCTGTTCCAGCAGCCTGCTGAACTGCACGATGGCGCGCAGCGGCGCGCCGAGATCGTGGGAGATACCGTAGACCAGTTTCTGTACTGCGTCTTCGCGGGGTTTTTCCGCTTTCTGCGCGTCCGCCATATCGCTCATGTTCCGTTCCCAGGGTTCTGCGCCAGGCGGACAGTAATGACAGGGATGGCGCAATTCATAGACACTGCCTTACTGGTGCCGGCAACTGCCGGCTTGCACTTTGACCACTGCAAGCTGAAAATCATTGATGCTCTTTATCACCTGCATAAATTTATCGAAGTCCATCGGCTTGCTGAAAAAATAGCTGGCCTGCTCGGAGTAGCTGCGAGCAATATCCGCGTCGGACTCGGAGGATGTCAGAATGACAACGGGAATATCAGCTGTAGCAGGTAGTGAACGAATACGTTTGAGCACCTCGAAACCACTGCGCTTGGGCAGATTGATATCGAGTAGTATGAGGCCCGGCACTTCGGTGTTGTCGGCGAAGAAATTCAGGGCCTGCTCACCGTCGCCGATAACTGCCAGGCGATTGCTGATTTTAGCCATTTCGAAACTGGCTTTCAGCAGTTCGACATCACCGGGATTGTCCTCTATCAACAGGATATCGATAGGTTGCCCTAGCATGATGCCTCCTGTTCGCTCACTGATGGTTGTAGCTCATCGCTCGCCTCAGACAATGGCCACAGTAGTGTAAATGTTGAGCCTCTACCCTCCTCCGATGTCAATGTCAGTTCGGCTTCATGCTGCTGGGCAATTTTTTTGCAGATGGCAAGACCGATACCGGTACCCGGGAATTCGGATTTGGCGTGAAGCCGCTCGAATATCTGGAAAATTTTCGCCTGGTAATCTGCCTTGATGCCGATACCGTTATCGCTGATTTCAATGCGGCAGCGGTTCCCCTCTACCGACGCCGCCAGGCAAACGCCCGGTGTTTTGCTGCGATTGAACTTGAGGCCATTGCTGACCAGATTCAGCAGCACCTGAAACAGTTGTGAGGGTACGGCGTTAACTGTGGGCAGGTTACCTTCCCAGGTGAAGCTGCCGCGGCTTTCCTGCAGGCTGGGTTGTAGTGTTTTATGCAGCTGCTCACAGACTTCGAGCAGGTTTACCGGTTTGCGGCTGTCGACCGGCTGATCGAGGCGGCAGAAAAGCAGTATATCGTTGATCATATCGCGCGCCCGCTGTGCGCCGTCGGTAATGAAGTGCAGGTATTTGCGGTCTTTCTCCTGCAATTGGTCTCGCAGCCGTTGCTCCAGCAGCTGACTGAAGCTCTGTACCATGCGCACCGGTTCCTGAAGATCGTGGGAACAGATAAAAGCGAAGCGCTCCAGTTGTTGGTTGGATTGGGTCAGCTTGGCGATGGTTTGATCCATCAGTGCGTTCTGGTGTGTCAGATCGTCGAGAAACTGTTTGCGCTCGCTGATATCCACTGCGGAGACCAGGGTGTGAGGTTGGCCCTGCAGGCTGATCGAGCCGAGGCCGATTTCCAGCGGCACTTCGCTGCCGTCGCTGCGCAGGCCGGTGAGAAAATCCACATCTGCGGCCATGCGGCGCTGTTTCGGGCTTCTCTGATAGCTCTCCCGCAGCCCCTGGTGGCGGGCGCGAATGGCGGCGGGTACCAGTTTGTCCACATTGTGGCCCACCAGTTCGTGGGCCTGATAGGCGAACAACTCGCAGGCGCTGTAGTTGGTGCTGACAATAGTGCCGTCGGTATTGACCAGCAGTACGCCGACCGGCAACTGCTCTGTCATAGCGCGAAAGCGCAGCTCTGATTCCTGCAGGTTGGTATTTTTCTGTTTCAGATCATCGAGCAGCTGTTTGCGTTCGCTGATATCCACCACCGAAACCAGGGTGTGTGATTGTCCTTCCAGCGTAATCGGACCGAGACCGATTTCCAGTGGCACTTCGCTGCCGTCGCTGCGCAGGCCGGTGAGAAAATCCGCGTCTGCCGCCATACGGCGCTGTTTCGGGCTCTGTTGATAATTCTCGCGCAGAGCCTGATGCCGGGCGCGAATGGCGGCGGGTACCAGTTTATCGATATTCTCACCGACCAGTTCGTCTTCCCGATAGGCGAACAGCTCGCGGGCACTCCGATTGACACTGACAATGATGCCTTTGGTGTTGATCAGCAGCACACCGACCGGTAGCTGTTCGGTGATGGCGCGAAAACGCAGCTCGTTTTCCTGTTGCGATAGCATATTGAGTTACCGTTGCACGCAACAGCGCGGAAAGTGGTGCGCGATCGACCGTACAATGGCCACTTTGCTGAAAGGAAGTTTTTCTGCCAGAGAGGTGTGACCAATCGCGGTGTTGTATCGCGCACGCAGGTATTTCAAGGTACAGGGCGACCCGCTGTTAAACCAGTATCTATTGCTTGCACCGATGTATCGGCATCACTGCAGTCCGGCTACACCTTCAATGACAGTCGATATCGACCATCAACCGGTTGCCACCTGAAGTATAGATACGCCCTGTCGGGACCAACATAATTTATTGTTATATGAAATTGAAAATATCGCAGTAGTCGGCGATAAGTTGGCGGCAGCACCAGGGAGGTCTGCTACGGCAGAATGGCCGGCAGCTGTAGTTTTTTTTCCCGCGCGCAGGCGATGGCATCGCCGTAGCCGGCGTCGGCGTGGCGCATGACTCCGGTGGCCGGATCGTTCCACAATACCCGCTGCAGGCGGCGCGCGGCATCCTCGCTGCCATCGGCGACAATCACCATGCCGGCGTGCTGCGAGAAGCCCATGCCCACGCCGCCACCGTGGTGAAAGCTGACCCAGGTGGCGCCGGAGGCGGTATTTAGCAGGGCGTTTAACAGCGGCCAGTCAGATACTGCGTCGGAGCCGTCGCGCATCGCTTCGGTCTCCCGGTTGGGGCTGGCGACCGAGCCGCTGTCGAGATGATCGCGGCCGATAACCACCGGCGCCCGCAGTTCGCCGCTGGCCACCATGTCGTTAAACGCCAGCCCCAGCCGCTGGCGATCGCCCAGCCCCACCCAGCAGATGCGGGCCGGCAGGCCCTGGAAGGCGATGCGCTCGCGCGCCATAGCCAGCCAGTGGTGCAGGTGCCGGTTTTCCGGCAACAGCTGTTTGACTTTTTCATCGGTGCGGTAAATATCCTCCGGGTCACCGGAGAGCGCCGCCCAGCGGAAGGGCCCGATGCCGCGACAGAATTGCGGGCGGATATAGGCCGGCACAAAGCCCGGAAAAGCGAAGGCATTTTCCAGACCCTCCTCAAACGCCATCTGGCGAATATTGTTGCCGTAATCCAGTGTCGGAATACCGGCATCCCAGAATTCCAGCATCGCTGCCACCTGTATTTTCATCGAGGCGCGCGCTGCGCTGGCGACAGCGCGCGGGTCGCTGCTGCGCTTTTGTCGCCACTGGTCCAGGGTCCAGCCCTGCGGCAGATAGCCATTGGCCGGATCGTGGGCGGAGGTCTGGTCGGTAACCAGATCCGGCCTGATAGCGCCGCGGGCGATTTGTGGAAAGATATCGGCGGCGTTGGCGCACAGGGCCACGGATTTCGCCTTGCCGGCGGCGGTCCAGCCGGCAATTTTGGCCAGGGCATCCTCCAGGCTGTCGGCTTTTTCATCGACATAGCCGGTGCGCAGGCGGAAGTCGATACTGGCGGGATTGCACTCCACTGCCAGACAGCAGGCGCCCGCCATCACCGCTGCCAGCGGCTGGGCGCCGCCCATACCGCCGAGCCCGGCGGTCAGCAACCAGCGGCCCCGCAGGTTGCCGTCGTAGTGCTGGCGGCCGGCTTCGGCGAAAGTTTCGTAGGTGCCCTGGACAATGCCCTGGCTGCCGATATAGATCCATGAGCCCGCCGTCATCTGGCCGTACATCATCAGCCCGCGGCGATCGAGTTCGCCGAATTCTTCCCAGTTGGCCCAGTGCGGTACCAGGTTGGAATTGGCGATCAGTACCCGCGGCGCGTCTTTGTGGGTAGGGAAAACGCCGACCGCTTTGCCCGACTGAATCAGCAGGGTTTGATCTTCGCGCAGGGATTTCAGGCTGGCGGCGATGATATCGAAGTCGCGCCAGCTCCTGGCGGCGCGGCCCATGCCGCCGTAGACCACCAGATCGTCGGGGTTTTCGGCCACCTCGCGGTCGAGATTGTTGTGCAGCATGCGAAATGCGGCTTCAGTGGTCCAGCTCTGGCAATTGAGTCGGGTGCCGGTAGGGCTTTTGATATTGCGCTTGGTGTTTGCGGTCTCGCTCATAGTCGGTTTCTCCTAAATAGCGCCGAGAGCCAGGCTTTCGATCTGCACCAGGATCTGCTGCAACAGGCCGCGCAGTTCAGAGGCCTTGGCCGCACTGTATCGAAAGGGTGCAGCTTCGCTTTCAAGATAGCGGACCTGGGCAATCTCCATCTGTATGGCGTGCACGCCCGCGCCCGGCCGGCCGTAGTGGCGGGTGGTCCAGCCGCCGCGAAAACGGCCGTTGCTCACCCAGCTAAACCCTGTTGCCCGCCGGCACAGCCCGGCAACCGCGGCACTGAGCGCCGGCGCGCAGGTGCTGCCGCCGTTATCGCCGATATTCAGATCCGGCAGGCGCCCCTGAAACAGAAACGGCAGCTGCGAGCGAATCGAATGGCAGTCGTAGACAACGGCGACGCCGTGTCTTTGCCGCACCCGTTGTATCTCTTGCCGCAGAGCCCGGTGATACCGAGCGTGAAACTGGCGGCGCCGACTGTCGATTTCGGCGGCGTCGGGCGGCGACCGCCAGATGGGCCGATTGTCAAAACTGACCGCGGGCACCAGCCCGGTAGTATTCTCGCCGGGGTAGAGGCTGCGCCCGCACGGGTCGCGGTTGGCATCGATCACATAGCGGTGAAAATTGGCGCGCACCACGCTGGCGCGGTCCAGCAGGCCCTGGTACAGGCGGTCGATATGCCAGTCGGTATCCGCCAGCGCCCGGCCGTTGTCGTTCAGCTGTGCATATACCGGCGGCGGCACATAGACGCCGCTGTGCGGCTGGCCGAGTATTACCGGCCCCCGGCCGCGGATCACCGTCACCGGGGTCATTCGCCGACCTCGATGGCAATGGCCGCAAGGCCCGCTATATCGCTCAGTTGCCGGGTGTTGAGGATCAACTCCGTCAGTGCGGCGATATCGCCCGACAGCATGCGGTCGTTGCCGAGCGCCGGGCAGACCCGGCGCACGCCGGCGATGACGGTTTGCAATAGCGGGCTGGTCTGCAACGGTGCCCGCAGGGCTATTCCCTGCGCTCCCGCCATCGCCTCGATCGCCACGATGCCGGCCAGGTTGCGCACCATATCGCCGAGCCGGCGGGCGGCGTGGCAGGCCATGGAAACGTGGTCTTCCTGATTGGCCGAGGTGGGGGTGGAATCGATGCTGCGCGGATTGGCCAGCGCCTTGTTTTCACTCATCAGTGCCGCAGAGGTCACCTCGGCCACCATCAGGCCGGAGTTCAGACCCGGTGCCGGGGTCAGAAAAGCGGGCAGACCGTAGCTGAGAGCCGGGTCCACCAGCAGGGCGATGCGGCGCTGGGCGATACAGCCCGCTTCGCAGATCGCCAGGGCCATCTGGTCGGCGGCAAAGGCCACCGGCTCGGCGTGAAAATTGCCGCCGGAAACGATACTGCCGTCCGCCAGCACCAGCGGATTGTCGGTGACTGCATTTGCCTCGGTGCGCAGCGTAGCGCCGGCCTGGCGCAGTGTATCCAGACATGCGCCGGTGACCTGGGGCTGGCAGCGCAGGCAGTAGGGGTCCTGGACCCGGGTATCGCCGCGGCTGTGGCTGTGCAGAATGGCCGAGCCCTGGAGCAGCCCGCGCAGGCGCCCGGCGCTGTCGATCTGCCCGCGGTGGCCGCGCAGGCGCTGGATTTCATCGCCAAACGGTGTCGCGGTGGCCATGGCGGCATCCACCGACAGCGCGCTGGTGGTAATCGAGGCGGTCACCACCCGCCAGGCGTCGAACAGGCCGGCCAGCGCCAGCGCCGTGGATACCTGGGTGCCGTTGATCATCGCCAGGCCCTCTTTGGCGCCCAGCGTAATCGCCTGCAGCCCGGCGGCGGCGAGAGCGGCGGCGGCGGGCAGGCGGCGGCCGCCGTAGAACACCTCGCCCTCGCCCAGCAGTGCCGCGGTCATATGCGCCAGCGGCGCCAGATCGCCGGAGGCGCCGACCGAGCCCTGACAGGGAATGAGCGGTACGATGTCGGCTGCGACAAAGGCTTCGAGTTGCTCTATGACACCCCATCGGATACCGGAGGCGCCGCGCCCCAGTGACAGCAACTTCAGCGCCATGATCAGCCGCACCACCGCGGCGGACAGCGGTTCACCGGTGCCGGCGCAGTGGGACAGGATCAGGTTGCGCTGCAACTGTGCGGTATCGGCCGGGCCGATGCGCATGCTGGCGAGTTTGCCGAAACCGGTATTGACCCCGTAGATCGGCGCGTCCGCACCGGCGGCCCGGGCAATGCACTGGCGTGACTGCTCCACAGCGGTGCGGGCAGCGCGATCCACTTTAAACGGGCCCTTGCCGCGATAAATACTTTCCAGCAGCGACAGCGTTGCCGCACCGGGTACCAGGGTGATGCTCACCGGCTGCCCCCTGCCGACAGCCGGCGTGACAGGGGCGCCGCGCCGATGGCATAACTGAGCTGCGCCGGGTGTTCGATATCCCAGACGGCGAGTTCGGCGCGCGCGCCCGGCGCTATGCTGCCAAATTCCCGCTGCAGCCCCAGCGCGGCGGCGGCGGCGCGGGTGGTGCCGGCCAGGGCCTCCTGCGGCGTCAGTTTGAACAGCGTACAGGCCATATTCATGGCCGTCAGAATGGAAAACAGCGGCGAGCTGCCGGGGTTGCAATCGGTCGCCACCGCCATTGCCACGCCGGCCTCGCGCAGTGCGGCAATCGGCGGCGGCCGGGTTCCACCCAGGGTATAGAAGGCACCCGGCAGCAACACCGCCACGGTGCCGGCGCGGGCCAGCGCCGGCACATCCCGCGGCGCCAGATACTCCAGGTGGTCGGCGGACAGGGCGCCGTAGCTGGCCGCCAGCACTGCGCCCCGCTGATCCGATAACTGCTCTGCATGCAGCTTTACCGGTATATTCAGGCGCCTTGCCGCCTCGAACACCCGGGCGATCTGTGCCGGTGTGAAGGCGATGGTCTCGCAGAAACCGTCGACGGCGTCGACCAGGTTTTCAGCCGCGGCCCGCTGCAGCCCGGGAATGACCACGGTATCGATATAGGCATCGGCGCCGGCGTCAAAGTCGCGCGGCACGGCATGGGCGGCGAGCCAGGTCTTGACGATTTTGACCGACCGCAACTGCCCGAGTCTGCGGGCGATGCGCAGCAGGCGCAGCTCCGCATCGACAGTCAAACCATAGCCGGATTTTATTTCCACCACCGCAACGCCTTCGGCGATGAGATGGTCGAGGCGCGCCAGTGACTGGGCGACAAGATCCTCATCGCCGCTATCGCGGGTAGCCGCCACGGTGGCATTGATACCGCCGCCACTGCGGGCGATGGCCTCATAGCTGGCGCCCTCCAGGCGCATCTCGAACTCGCGCGCGCGGTTGCCGCCGTAAACCAGGTGGGTATGGCAGTCGATCAGCGCCGGTGTTACCAGGCGACCCTGCAGGGATTCGGCGGCAGTGGGGAAAAATTCGCGCGGTAGTGCCGTTTCCGGGCCGGCCCAGGTGATATAGCCGTTTTCAATCACGAAGGCGGCCTTGTGACAAAGTCCGTAAGGGGAACCCGGCAGCATGGTGGCGAGGGTGCAGTCATTAAAAAGGCGGCGGGACATGGGCCCTTGATACCTCAAAAATGCAACATTATTATGTATATACTTATTTAAAATAAAGCGCAAGCCATATGAACCAGGTTGTTTTCGCCAGGCATCTGTTGACGGCGGCCGGCTGGCGGCGCAATGCGCGGGTGGTGATCGATAAAGCCGGGATTATCCGGTCTGTGCGCACTGCCAATGGCCGCAGCGCCGACAAGACGGTGGGCGTACTGCTGCCGGCCGCGGGCAATGTTCACTGCCACAGTTTTCAGCGCGCCATCGCCGGCCTGGGGGAGGCCCGCGGCGGCGCTGAAACGGATGACTTCTGGAGCTGGCGCCGGTTTATGTACGCTTTCCTGGAGCGTCTCGGGCCCGCCGATATCGAAGCCATTGCCGCCCAGGTGCAAATGCAGACGCTCGAGGCGGGTTTTGCCGCGGTCGGCGAGTTTCACTATGTTCACCACCAGGCCGGCGGCGTGCCCTACGCCCAGCCGGCGGAACTGACACTGCGCCTGCTCAGCGCCGCCGGCGAAACCGGCATCGGTTATACCCACCTGCCGGTGCTGTATATGCGCGGCGGGCTGGACGACCGCCCGCTGCAGGCTGCGCAACTGCGCTTCGGCTGCGATGTGGATCGCTTTGCCCGCCTCTACCAGGACATGCGTCAGGCGATGGCGCACTGCCCCGCCGATTATCGCCTGGGCGTTGCGCCCCACTCACTGCGCGCCGTTACCGCCGAGGGCCTGGCGTTTGTCGAACAATTGAGCGCGGGGGCGCCGATCCATATTCACATTGCCGAGCAGGTGGCCGAAGTCAGCGCAGTACAGCAGGTGCTGGGCGCGCGACCGCTGCGCTGGCTGCTCGATCACTGCGCCGTCGATGCGCGCTGGTGTCTGGTTCACGCAACCCATGCCAGCGCCGACGAGGTGAGCGCCATTGCCGCGCGCAAAAGTGTGGTCGGCGTTTGCCCGATAACCGAGGCCAATCTCGGTGACGGTATTTTTGCCGCCGCCCGTTTCAGTGCAGCCGGCGGCCGCCTGGCCATCGGCTCGGACGCCAATGTGCGCATTTCCCTGGCCGAAGAGCTGCGCAGCCTCGAGTACTCGCAGCGGCTGCGCCACCAGCAGCGCCTGGTACTGGCCGGCGGCGGCCACTCCTGCGGGCGTTTTCTCTACCAGCAGGCCCTGGCAGGCGGGGCCCAGGCGCTGGCGCGCAATGCCGGTGCCATTGCAGTCGGCGCCGTTGCCGACCTGGTGGCGCTGGATGACGGCAGCCAGCTGCTGGAGGGTTTGCAGGGGGACGCCTTGCTGGATGCGTGGATTTTCGCCGGCGACGATCGCCTGGTGACGGATACCTGGTCTGCGGGACGGCATGTGGTTGAAAACGGCCGGCATATCCGCCGCGAGCAGATCGGCGCGCGCTTTGCCGCCACCATGCGCCGGCTGCGCAGGGATCTATAGCCTCAATTGCCGGGCGTGAAGTGGCCGTGGAATTTGTAGCGGTCGGCCGGATAAATCAGGCACACACAGGTGATTATCTCGCCGGCGCGCCAGGTTTTGCGCTCCAGCACCAGGCAGGGCTTACCGGTCTCCAGCTGCAGCAGCTGCGCCAGTGCCGTATCGGCGGCGCTGGCCGAAATGGTGTGCTCGGCGTCGGTCCAGGCAACGTGCTGCAGCAACCAGGTGCCCGGCGGGACATGCTCAAAGGACTGTGCCGCGGCAGCGGCGACGGCGTCGAGAAAAATACTGCGCCGCTCCAGCGCCAGCGGTCTGCCGCCGACTGAATGCAGGCACTCGGTGTTGAGCACGGCGGCGCGGTTGGCCGGCAGACCCATGGACCTGGCCTGCGCGGCGGTGAGGCGGCCGGGTTTGCGCGACAGCAATTTGTAGTGGTAGTCGGCGGCGGCGGGCTCGCGCGCGAAGTCGTGGATTTCCATGATCGGGTTTTGTAACACCGGCTCGGCAACGAAGGAGCCGGCGCGCCGGCGGCGGGTGATCAGGCCGTTGTCGACCAGTGATACCATGGCCTTGTTGACGGTCATGCGCGAGCAGCCGTACTGCTGCATCAATTCGTGCTCGAATGGAATCTTGGTGCCGGGGGACCATTTTCCCGACAGTATATTGCGTTCTATATCGCGGCGAATGCGTTCATAGGTGCTCTGCGGCTTGGATTTGCGCGCGCGGGCGGGAGATTTCATCGACATGCTGCATCGGCCTGGTGACAGGCCAACGGTATCGGCTTTGCGCAGGCGGATCAAGGGGGCGGGTGGCGCCGCTCAGCCCTGCAGCGCCACGATTCTTTCCTCCAGCAGCCCCAGCCGGTCCTTGCCGAAATAAATCTCATTGTTGACGAAAAAAGTCGGCACGCCGAATGCGCCCCGCGCCACCGCCTGCGAGGTATTGTCGATCAGGGCCTGTTTGACATCGGCCTCGCCGATACGCCGCACAATGCTCTCGCCGTCCAGCCCGGCCTCGTTCAGCGCTGTTTGCATCACTTCGGGGTCGTCCATTTTGCGCGACTCTTCCCACATACAGCGGAACACTGCCGCCATATAGGCCGGCAGCAAACCCTGCTGCTGCGCGGCGCAGGCCCCGCGCATAAGCTGCAGGCTGTTCATCGGGAAATGGCTGTTGAAGGTAAACTCGCTGAGCTGGTGCCTGGCGACAAAGCGTTCCATCTCCAGGTATTCATATTCGAGTTTATTCTTGACGCCGGCAAAGGTCTCCATCGGCGAGCGGTTGCCGGTGGCTTTGAAGATACCGCCCAGCAGTACCGGAATGGGGTTGAATGTCAGCCCGGTGCGCGCTTCGATCTGTGGCACCAGCCGATAGGCCATATAGACATTGGGGCTGGCGAAGTCGAAGTAAAAGTCCACTTCAACAGGCGCAGGATTTTGTTTGGACATAGGCGGTTCCTCAGGTAGCTCACCATTTTTCCACCCAGGGGCGGCAGTCGAGTTCAAAGGTCCAGGCGCTGCGCGGCTGGCGGTGCAGCAGCAGATAGTTATCCGCCAGATCCTCCGGTCGCATCACCCCGTCGTTGGCGGCCAGTTCGCTGTAGGCGGGGTGATTCTCCCGTATCCAGGCAGTGTCCACCGCCGCATCGATAACCACGTGGGCGACATGAATATTCTGCGGCCCCAGCTCGCGCGCCATGCTCTGGGCCAGCGCGCGCAGGCCGTGCTTGGCGCTGGCAAAGGCGGCAAAACCGGCCGAGCCTTTGACACTGGCAGTGGCGCCAGTGAAGATTATGCTGCCGCGGCGGCGGGGAGTCATATAGCGGGCCGCCTCGCGGCCGGTGAGAAAGCCGGCAAAGCAGGCCATTTCCCAGATCTTGAAAAATTTGCGGCTGGGGGTGTCCAGAATGCCCATCGGTACGTTGGCGCCGATATTGAACACCACCACCTCGAGGTTGCCGATGCGCTTTTCGATATCGGCAAACAGCGCTTCGACCTGCTCCTCCCTGCGCGCATCACAGCTGAAGGCGTGGGCCCGCATACCCCGGCCCTCCAGCTCATCGACGAGGGCTTGCAATTTGCCGGCGTTGCGGCGCGCCATGCAGGTGCTGTAGCCGGCGCCGGCGAACTTGCGGGCGATGGCGGCGCCGATGGCATCGCCGGCGCCGACAATCAGTGCTGCGGCAGGTTGCTCTGACATGGCTGGCCTCGCTTGCTGTATGCGGATACAGACCTTGAGTTGCATTTTGACAGTGTCAATTTGGAACCCAGCATAAGTATCAAACGGGAACTTGTAAAGTTATAATTGGCCGCTGCGCGAACGACGGGCGCAGGCGCTGATAAATCACCATGAGAAATCTATGCGTTGGAGTGAAATTGACAGCCAGGTCTGCTCGGTATCCCGTGCCCTGGCAGTGCTGGGAGATCGCTGGACACTGCTGGTGATACGCGACTGCTTTCTGGGCGTGCGCCGCTTCGATGTCTTCCAAAAGAGCCTCGGTATCACCCGCCACCGCCTGTCCGACCGCCTCAACCGCCTGGTGCAGCACGGCGTATTAACCAAAGTGCCCTATCGGCAAAAGCCGCTGCGTCACGAATACCGCCTTACCGATATGGGGCGCGAACTCTACCCGGTGATACTGACATTGGCCCACTGGGGGGACAAGTGGCTGGATGACGGCGACGGTGCACCGATTCAGCACCGGCACAGCCTTTGTGGTCAGATAATGCATAGTGTGCTCAGCTGCTCCGAGTGCGGCGAGGCGCTGGAAGCGCGTGCGGTAAGGCCGGTTATAGGGCCGGGGATCGAGAAAAAGCTGGCGCGGGGTCAGCTCGACGCCAGTGAAACCCGGCGCCTGATGTCGCTGTTAAATACCGAGCAATAGCGCCTGCCCGGCGATCCGGGCTTTACCATACACACTGAGGAACCTGCTATGCAGTACCTTCACACCATGGTGCGGGTAAGAGATCTGGAAAAGTCACTGGACTTCTATTGCCGCCAGCTCGGGCTGGTGGAAATCAACCGCTACGACCATGAGCGCGGCCGCTTTACGCTGGTATTTCTGGCGGCGCCCGGCGACGCCGAACACGCGCGCGAACAGCGCGCGCCGATGGTGGAGCTGACCTATAACTGGGACGCGGAGGACTACACCGGCGGGCGTAACTTCGGCCACCTGGCCTACCGCGTCGACGATATCTACGCCCTCTGCGAACGGCTGCAGAACAGCGGTGTCGTCATCAACCGCCCGCCGCGGGACGGCCATATGGCGTTTGTGCGCTCGCCCGACGGTATCTCCATCGAATTGCTGCAGAAAGGTGAGGCGCTGGCGCCGCAGGAGCCCTGGGCGTCCATGGCCAATACCGGCGAGTGGTAGCCCGGCCCCGAGACAAGCGCCTATAGGGCTGCCATTAACAAATGTTAATGCCGCGGCCGCCAGCGGCGCTAAGCTACTCCAGCTTACGCTTGATACGCGAGAGCGATACCGCGTCGATACCGATGTAGGACGCCAGGTGAAACTGGGGCACGCGCCGCAGCAGGTGGGACTCGTGGCGCAACAGCCACTGGAAACGCTGCTCGGCATTACTGGTCAGCAACATGGCTTCGCGCTGCTCGTTGCGGATGAAGGCATGGGTGATCAGGCGGCTGGTGAGTTCGTGCAGCGGCCTTAGATCCGCCTCCAGCTGCAGCAGTCGGGCCCCGGGGAACATCACGATTTCGCTGGGCTCCAGCGCCTCGATGGTAAACGGCGAGGGGCTGTCGGTGAGTATGGCGCTGGCGGCGACAACCGGATCGTTCTCGATGTGGAAGGCCTTGTTCCAGAATTTACCAGCGGCGTCGCTGTAGTAGTAACGCACCAGGCCGCGGCGGATAATACCCATCTGGGTAACGGCATCGCCGGCGCGCAGGACGGTGGCGGACTTGGCGTAACTGACCAGCCGGGCACTGTCGGCCAGGGCGGCGACGATCTGCGGGTCCCGCAGGCCCCATTTGGCCAGAAACCGCTCGATGGTGGTATGGATGGCGGTGGTCATCGGCGCTGGGGCGCAGTACTGGTACACATAGGCATATCTTACCGTCAGCCATCTTGCGCGAGCAAATGGCAGCCCAACACGATTGAGGAGAGCAGACATGGCAGATACCGATAATTCCATCGTAATGAATCTCAATGAGGACGATATACCCTCCAGCAGCAAACCCATTCCCGAGGAGCGCCTGGAACGCAAACAGCGACTGGCGGCGGCCTTTCGCCTGTTCGGCAAGTTTGGCTTTGACGAAGGCGTCGCCGGCCATATCACTGTCAGAGACCCGGAGCACAGCGATCACTTCTGGGTTAACCCCATGGGGGTGTCATTCAAACAGATCAAAGTGTCGGACCTGCTGCTGGTCAACGACAAGGGCGATGTGGTGGAGGGCAACGGCCTGTTAAACGGCGCGGCCTTTACCATTCACAGCCATATTCACAAAGCCAGGCCCGAGGTAACGGCGGCGGCCCATACCCATTCAGTCTACGGCCGCGCCTGGTCGGCGCTGGGCCGGCTGCTGGACCCGATCAGCCAGGACGCCTGCGCTTTTTATCAGGACCACGGCCTGTTCGACGACTACACCGGTGTCGTGCTCGACAATGCCGAGGGCGACCGCATCGTCGACGCGCTGGGGAATAAAAAGGCCGGCATCCTGCGCAACCACGGCCTGCTTACCGTAGGTGAGACGGTCGACGCGGCGGCCTGGTGGTATATCAGCATGGAGCGCTGCTGCCATGCCCAGCTGCTGGCGGAAGCGGCCGGCACGCCCAAGCTGATCGACGCCGATCACGCGGCGAAAACCTACGAAATCGTCGGCAGTTCGCTGGCCGGCTGGTTCAGTTTTCAGCCGCTGTACAGTGTGATTACCGCGGAGCAGCCGGATCTTTTGGATTAGGGTTGCGCTCAGATATCTCTGTGATGTCAGGTCGGATCAGGCGGCTTTGAACAGCCGCCGGTGCGATGAAGGCCAAAGCCGGCGTAAGGCAATGGGTACCAGTTCTTTGCGGAAATTAAGCAGGTAAGAGTGCGCGGGGCGGGTGGCATTTGAATTTGATCTGCAGTGCTTGTGAGCTACTCGCGAACATATTAGACCCGGTGAAGCAGAGGCGATAGCCCTGGCTAAGGAGTTGGATGCCGCAGCATTGATTGATGAACGAGCTGTTCGTGCTGTTGCCAATCGTGAAAACATTCCCTGTATCGGCAGTCTCTATGTGCCCATAAAAGCGAAACAGAAAAAACTGATTCCGGCAGTAGCCCCACTATTAAATCGATTGCTTGATTACGGCTATTACTTGAGTAACTCTCTGGTGAGCTATGTGCTGGAAACGTGCGACGAAGTGTCTCCTTTCCAATAAGGAAAGTCGACAAAACCGGTAAACTATACAATGAGGTTTAATGGCCGATACTCCAGTGATAACTTGGC
Source organism: Exilibacterium sp. (assembly GCA_028280195.1). Lineage (GTDB taxonomy): Bacteria > Pseudomonadota > Gammaproteobacteria > Pseudomonadales > Cellvibrionaceae > Exilibacterium. The sequence continues at coordinate 87,432 of JANQMH010000098.1, read as the reverse complement.
AATACTTTTCAAATCGGCAGCAAAAATCGTAAGCTCGAAGATGATGGATTAAAGCGGGTAAAAACTGATGCTCTAATCGCTTATTTTTCAATGCCTGATTTCACACTGCTTCACAGCAAAACATGTCAGATCATAGCGAATTGGATAAGGATTTGGGACATTACCAGCTTTCAGTACAAGTATCCCCAATCTCTTGCGATTATTTTTCACACAAATTGTTCTTCAGTAAGAAGCGATTAATATCGTCAATCAACTCGCCTAGTCTTGGCGCTTGAAGTCTCTCCTTTGCCAGAAATCGTTCCCAATTCCGCTGTAAGCCTTGGCTATCTAGTTCAATCTGACTAATTGGTGTCCTTCTGTGGTTAAATGTACCCTGAATGGCGGTCACCGTTTTTTCAATATTCAAATGGCCAGAAGTAATAATCCGGTAAACATCATAAAAATCTTTCATGCGGGAATTAAATTCTGCCCTAAAAATAATCGTCTGGAGCTTTTCTGAAAAGATGTACTCTAAAGGGTACACTTGTAATTCAATGCTATTTTCGTCAAATAATGGTTTGTTATTGACGCTTAATAACAACACGCGAGCCAATTGCGCATCCACCACATCATCAATACCTAAATCCAGTTGCACCGACTCTTTAATATTGCCGCAGGTTGCAGCAAATAAAATACGGTAGCCAGGGTAAGGCTTATTGTTATCCTCTAATAACTGTATGCGCGTCAGCTGAAATTCAAATCCGTCTTGCCTATCAATGCTGGCAATCTCTTCAAATACACCGGTTAGTGTTGCTTCTTCTACCTGGACTTGCCTGAGTAAGAAATCTAAGTCCTTAGTGCCACGCCCCAAGTCCAGATATTGTTTTAAACATAAACCGCCCTTAAAAATCAGGTTTTCACGATAAGTTGAGACAGCCACGCGAACAATAAAGCGTTGTAGAAACGTCTCTTTGAGTAAACGGTTAAAAGTAATGCCAGTTTCCCGGCCCAGTGTTTTTAGGTGAGCTTTAAGGCGTTGTTCTTCTGGGCTAAAAGTCATCACGCTAGGCCATCATAGATTCAAGATAAGGTTGAATATCCATATGCAGCCGCTTGGCGCACAGGTGCAGTTTAGAATAGTTAGGTGTACCCGCTTGTCCCTGACAATAGCCTTTTAGGGCTTTTAGTGCAGTTTCTTTATCCAGTAGCCGGAAGCTATCAACTAGGGTTCTTTCCACACTAAAGATAGGCAGTGAAAAAGCATCAATGCTTTTTTTCTTCTGTTCAAACTGAACGTCGCGGACACGAACAAAGCGAACACCAGGCTGGTGTAGTTGCCCCCGCTGGTTTTCAATGGCAATCCAATGCTCGTCAACAAATTCATCGGTAAGGCCATAGATATCCAGTGCAGACAGCAGGCATACCACGCCGCTATTAGCAATGGCTGCTCGATATAGGTCTACCCATCGAGGGTCTAGGGTGCTGGTACCTTCAATAAAGCGATAAACACCACGCTGAAGCCGCTCAATCTTCCCTTTGCTGACCCAATAGGAGAGCATCCGCGTGGATACGCCCAGATTGTGGGCTTCTGCAGTGGTGAAAAATGGCTTGTGTCGGAGTTGTTCGATCATTTCGCCAGTGTAATTTATATTACTCAGAAGTGAAAGTTGAGTAATTAAAAATACATAAAAATGTTATTTTATGACCCTTAGGATGCCTAAAGCCACAGACCTGTTGTGTGTAAGGTTTGCTTGCAACAATGGAGAGATTGGATAAGAGTGGGATAGAAACTTGAGAAATTCCAAAAAGTCGTTATAAATCAAAACCCTAAATGGCGGACCGGACGGGACTCGAATTTTTGGTTGGTGTTTTGAGGTATGCATGGGTGTTCTTAAGTGGCTGTTTTTATTGATATTTTTTCATCAGCTTTTTCCTCACCAAGAACGGCACCGCCCTCTATTACGCCATACCTGTTGACCAGGCCTTACTCCTCGATTTGAATGAAGATACATTTGGAAGGAAGGAGCGTAAGCTAAATTCAGTGCTAGCCGTAGAGGCAGTCACAGCCAAGAGAAACCGGCTAAAGGCTGACCTGGATTTACCAATGAAAGAGCAATACAGTGATTTTATCAGTCGCTTTGTACAGGAATAAATTATGTGCAAATAGCGGCTGCTATTCAGTCAGGAGGGTCATTAAAAATAAAAGCGTGGCAAAAACGCGGCGAGAAAAGCGAAAAACCGCCTAACTCACCTCTCACTCAACGCCAGCTTCAAAGCCAGCCCCGCAAAAACAGTACCGGCGATACGATTGAGAATTTTTTCAGCACTGGCAGATCGGTTCAGCCAGCTGCCCAATTGGCCGGCCATCAGGCTGATCAGCCCGAATACCAGCAGCGCCGAGAGAATGAAAAGCAGGCCCAGCAGAATGAGCTGCAGGCTCAGCGAGCCCCTGGCCGGGTCGGCGAACTGGGGCAGGAAAGCGAGAAAGAATATGGAGATTTTCGGGTTGGTGATATTCATGATAATACCACGCTTATAAAGCCCCCAGTGACTTAACTGTGGCCTGTCGGCGGCGCCCACTCCACTGCTGCCGGCGCGAAAAGCCTGCCACGACAGATACAGCAGATAGCCCGCCCCCACCAGTTTCAACAGCGTAAAGGCCAGCGCCGATGTCTGGAAGATGGCAGCCACGCCAATCGCCACCGCGCTGGTATGCACCAGCAGGCCGGTGCACAGGCCCAGGGTTACAAACAGACCCACCGCCGGGCCTCTCAGCATGGACTGGGCCAGCACGAAAATATTGTCGGGGCCCGGTGCCAGCGCCAGTAACAGTGAAGCGCCGACAAACAGGTAGAAAGTATTGATGTCAATTGGCACTGTGCGCCGCTCCGCTTGTATCTCTGTTCAGGTCTTACTCTGGTACACCAGTTTGTGGGCGCGCTTTTCCCGTTTGCTGGCGTCGAATTTTTGCGCGATAACTGCCTAAATCGTCGCGCGGCCCCTTTTGTGAGGTCGTGACGGCCACTGCCGGCCCGGAACGGATAAAACCCGATATATCCGCAAGTACCTGATAGCGGCTGCGCAACGGTCGCGACAGCGCCGCCAGAATACCGGCGTGGCCGACCTCCGGGTAGAGCCTGGTCTCCACCCTGCCCTGCAGGCTCTGCGCCTTGGCGGCCAGATTGATCAGGTTTTTCTGTTTTACCACGGTGTCGGCCTGCCCGTGCAACAACAGCATGGGCGGCTCGGTACCGTCGACAAAATTGATCGGCTGCGAAGCCGGGTAGTTCTCCTCCGGCCCGAACAGGGTGCGCTGATAGTCTTCGGTAAAGGGCAGGAAATCATAGGGGCCGGCAAGGCCGATAAAGCCGCTGATACTGCGATAGATATCTTCCCGCAGGTAACTTTCGTTGAGGGTCAACATGGCGGCGAGGTGGGCGCCGGCGGAGTGGCCCATCAGATAGATGCGGCTGCTGTCGCCGCCGTAATCGCCGATATGCTGTGCCACCCAGCTGACCGCCGCGCCGGTATCCGCCATGATCTGCCGGAACTTTACCTGCGGGTGACGGCGATAGTCCGCCATTACGGCGACAAAGTTTTCCGAGGTCAGTGCTTCGGCCACAAAGCGGTAGCTTTCCCTGGTTACGGTATCGCAGCCGCCCCAGCAACCGCCGTAAAAAAATACCACTGTCGGGCGCGGCAAATCGCCGGGCGTGCCGGCAGGGGTGTAAATATCCAATTGATTGAGCGGGTCCGGCCCATAGGGAATATCGCTGGCGACGCTGTAGTCACCGAACCTGGCCCAGGTGTTGGCTACCAGCAGGCTGACCCGGGTGCAGCCGGCCAGGGCCAGCAGGCAACTGCCCAGCAATACCAATCGCAGGCCCCTGCCCGGGGCCGACAGCAAATTACGGAGGTCTGACATAAGCGCTTACGGTTTACAGAGCGCGCCCTGGTGCGGCAGCGAATTCGTGGAAAGCGGTTATAATAGAGCATATTTATCGGTACATACTAGCCATGTGTAGTGAAACACGCGCTGATATTTTATTGGTGGAAAAAGGCCTCGCCACCTCGCGCACCCAGGCGCAGCGCATGATCGGCCAGCAGCGGGTGCATTTCCTCGCCGGTGCGCAGTGGCAACTGCTGCGTAAGCCCGGCCTCAAGCTGGTGACCACTACCGCTTTCAATGTGACGGCCGATCAGGATGACCGCTTTGTATCGCGCGGCGGCCTGAAGCTGGCCGCCGCGCTGGAAAAATCGCGCCTGCGCATTGAGGGTCTGACCGCCCTGGATGTGGGTCAGTCCACCGGCGGCTTTACCGATTGCCTGTTGCAGGCCGGCGCCGGCCGGGTGGTGGGAGTGGATGTGGGTCGCGATCAACTGGCGCCGCGCTTGCGCGACCACCCGCGGGTTGTCTGTCTGGAAGGCATCAATGCCCGCGAGCTGCCCGAGCAGCGCATGCTGGCCTATACCGATGGCCGCGGTTTCGACCTGGCGGTTATGGATGTATCGTTTATTTCCCAGACCCTGATTGTGCCGGCGCTGGCGCCACTGATTAAGCCGCTGGGCTATCTGATCAGCCTGGTCAAACCGCAGTTCGAAGTTGGCAGGGCCGGTATCGGCAAGGGCGGGCTGGTGCGCGACCCGGACTCATACAGCAAAGTGGAGGAAAAAATCAGGCGCTGTTTCGAGAGCTGCCAGTTTGTGGTGCGTGACTATGGAGACAGCCCCATCCGCGGCGGCGACGGCAATCGCGAGTTTCTGATCACCGCCGTCAAGCGGCCCTATGAGTCCTGATACAGGAGTTCCGGCAGCCGCTGCGCCGGGCGCTGGCAGGCAAGCAGATTGCTCGGCGAGAGCAGAGTCGGGCAGTGTTGACAGAACTAACTTTTTTATCGCGGTTCTAACGACAACAGTCTGATCAAATCAATTGGATGGGGGGAAAATGGCAAGAATAGCGCTCTCGGTTGCCGCCTGTCTGCTGGCAACAGCTTGTGTTGCTGCAGGCGCGGGAAAAGAACCGGTACTCACCCCGGAGGCGGATATGGAAGACAAGCCGATCAAGGTAATCAAGTCCCTGTCGGGCAGCGCCAGGGGTGAAATTGCCGGCGATGCCGGCATGAAGAAAATGATACTGATGGCCAGGGAAGATCTGGCCAAACGCCTGCAGGTAGATAAGGACGCTATCGAGGTGCTGGAGGCGCGCTATGTCACCTGGCGCGATTCCAGTTACGGCTGCCCGAAACCGGACGCCCAGTATATGCAGGTATTGAGCAACGGCGCGCGGTTAAAACTGCAGGTTAACAAGAAAGTTTACCACTACCACCAGGGCGGCAGGCGCTCGCTGTTTTACTGCGATACCGTTTCCCGCAGGGAACCCTTGCCGGCCCACCACGGTGACGCCTGAGCGGTAAACCGCCGCGCGGCGTAAAAAAACCGGGGGCATTGCCCCCGGTTTTCATTGCTCCCTGCTATGGCGTCCTGCCATCTGTCCTCCCTCTCGTCCCCGAGACCCTCTACTGCGTATTACTTTATATGTCACTTGCCGCCGCGGCGCTGGCACTCGGTAACGGCAATGGCCGAGTCGCCGCTGCTCAGATAGGCGCGATTGACTGTGGGATTGCTGCGCCGCCCACAGCGTTTTACTTCCGCCTGGAAAGTAAACCTGGCTGTGCCGCCGACCAACTGATCGACTCTCAGATCGACACCGGGTGTAGGCGCGGTGCCCTCACCGGCGTAGAAGTAGGAGTAGCCGGCGCTGCCGTTGCTGTTCTCCACACCCACGCTGACCCCGGCGGTGGCAGGCTGGGCGGCGCCGATGGTGTCGTAAACAAACCAGATATTGCCGGACGGGCCGTTCAGCACCCAGATCTGGAAGGTATAGCGGGTGCTGTCATCGCCGAACAGGGGAATATTGTTCCACTCGTAGACTGTGAACTGATTGCCGGCACCGTCATTGAGCACCGCGATGTACCACTCGGCGCCGTCGCCGTCGACTCCCATATTCAGGTCGGTCCAGAAGGGCGCCAGCAGGTTATTGGGCGGCGCGCTGCTGGGCAGTGCCTGGGCGCTGGGGGGAGCCGCCGTGCCGCCCTCGACACCGGCCTGCAGGGTGCCGTTTACCGACCAGATCACCTGGTTGTAGCTGGCGCCGTTGTAGGTGAAGCTCGGCACATCCAGTATCACCCCACCGTCGTCACAGTTGTCCGCCGGGCAGCCGAAAGGCGCGATGCCGAAGTCCGGCAGTGAAAAATAGCCGAACGGCGCGGGCGACTCAGTCAGTACCAGGCCGCCTTCGTTCAGCGTGCCGCTCCAGCTGAGTTCGCCGCGTTTGTGGCTCAACGGCACCAGTGTCTCACCCTGGCTTATCTCAGTGGTAATGGAACCGGGCACAAATTTCAGGTTGCGCGGCAGCTCGTTGCTGAAAGTGATCACATCGCTGATCGGGCCGTTGGTGATATCCACCTCGTAGGTGAGAATGTCGCCGCGCCCGGCCTCCGCCTTGTCGACGCTGAGGTTGAACAGGTTGGCATCGGTGCTGTTGGAGGGGTTGACGGCAATGGGCATATGCAATTTCGGTCCCCGCCCCCACGGCCTGAGTTTCAGCTCGGCGAAATTCCAGCCGGCCTCGGCCAGGGTGGTGTCGGCGCGCACGGTGATATCGGCACTTTCACCGGGCTGCAGCCGCAGGTATCCGGGCCTTACCTGCAGGCCCAGTCCTTTCGGGCCGTTGGCGCGCACGACATAGCTCACCGCGCGGTCGCTGGCGCTGGTGACAGTGCGCGTCCACGAGCATTCGCCGACACAGTTGCTGTCCTGCATGCTGGCGATATTCAGAGTCTTGGGGTCGCCGCCGGTGGCCGGGTTGGCCGCCAGAAAGTTGGCCTGCGTCTCGTTGAGAATCAGGCCGGCATTCTGTACATCGTTCAGATCGATGCGGCCGGCGCCCACGTCAAAGGCGTCGGTGGGTGTCACTCCGTCGTCTTTGTAAAGGCCGCGGCGTTTGGCCGTCATCATCAGCGCCGACTTGATGGCATAGGGCGACCACTCCGGGCGCACTGCGCTGACCAGCGCGGCGGCGCCGGCATTGTGGGGCGAAGACATCGACGTGCCGCTGAGGAAGTTGTAGTCCACCGGGCCGCTGCCGTCGTTGGCCACGGCGGCAAAGATACTGACGCCGGGGGCGCCGACGTCGGGCTTGAGAATGTCGCCGGAAAGGTTGGGACCGCGTGAACTGAAGCCGGCCATAATGTCGCCGTTGGCCGGGGTATCTGTCAGTACCGCACCGCTGATCGTGGCAGTGGTATTGGTCTGGGTCGCCAGCCAGGTGCGCAATACCTCGCCGTCGTTAAAGCCGATATGAACCGCGGGCAGGGAGTGGGAGTCGCCCGATACGTCCTCGCCCTGCGCCTCGGTATTGGCCAGCACAAAGCCGCCCGCGCCGCCGGCAAGTACATTGTCGCCCTTGGCCGTACGGGCGATGGCGCCGCGGTCGCAGACCACGATTTCACCGTTGAAGTGGCCGGCCGGGAAGGGGTCGAGGCACTGCGCCGGATCGCTGTCGTTGGCCGAGCCGTTGGCGGTGGGAAAGTCGCCGGCGTAAATGATCGGTGCCGGACCGTAGCCGCTGGTAAAGCCGACACTGCTGATGTTGTTCAGTGAGGTGGCGTCGCTGCTCAGGTCTGTGAGGGTGTTTACCATCTTGCGGCTGTGGGTCATGGCCGCCACTGTCGCCACCCAGGGGGAGTTGTGGGCCACGGTAGAGGCGCCGGGGCCGTCGTTACCGGCTGACGCCGAGACGAAAATGCCCGCTTCGGTAGCGTTGAGGAAGCCCAGCTCCACCGGATCGTTATAGGGGTCGTCGCCGCCCGAGATCGAATAGTTGAGGGCCTGAATGCCGTTCGGCAGAGCGGCCGCGTCGATCACTACCTGCTCCACTGCCGCCAGCAGCGCCGAGCCCGGGCAGCTGTCGATGCAGACATCGTAAACGATCAGATTGGCGTGGGGCGCGACACCGCTGATATCGCGGGTCAGGCTGGTAGTGGGCGCCACCAGGGTGGCGTCTTTGAGCACATTGCCGACGGCGGTACTGGCAGTGTGGCTGCCGTGGCCGTCGCTGTCCTCCGGTGAATTGGGGTCTTGCGGTCCCCGGGTAAAGCCCCAGGCGCCGATCAGCTTGTCGTTACAGAACGAGGGGTCGACAGTGTCACAATAGCTGCCCGGTATGTAGTTGCCGGCGCCGAGCGGATTATCGTGATCGTAGCCGTCGCCGCCGATATCGGCAAACGAGGGGTGGCTGCTGTTAACGCCGGAGTCGAGCACGGCCACCACCATGCCTTCGCCGCGCGACTGTCCTTTATAGGAAGGGTAGTCGGGATTGCCCCAGATGGCGTCGGCACCGATCCACTGCGGGCCGGCGTCAGTGGTGGGATACTCGAATCGCTCCTTGGTGATTTTTACCACTTGCGGCAGCGCGCCGACCATTTTTGCCTCGTCCCTGGTCAGCTCCATTGCCATACCATTAAAGGCGTGCTGGTAGTTGAATTTGACGTTGAGCTTGCGGCCCAGAGCCTGCTCGCAGTGACGGCGCGTGCTCTCCTGTTTGTTCAGCAGAAAACCGGCGTAGGTCTGACTTTCGCGGCTGTTGACATCCAGCCTGCTGGCGCCGGTCATACGCGGGCTGGTGGCGGCAAAGCCGGCAATGCCGCCGCTGTAACTGGCTACGGCCGGGTCGGCCAGTTGCACGATATAGACGGCTTTTTCTCCCGCCGCGGTAGTCGCTTTGCGACTTTCTTCGGTGGCCGTGACCGGCCTTTTTTCGGCGATCATCGGCTGTGTATTGGCAAGCGTCAGCGCGGCCGGCTCGCCGGCGCCGGCATTGACCGCCAGTGCAATACTGAGGAACAAGAGTGAACGATGTTTCATTGAGATACCCCTGGATATCCTTAAATAGAGTTATTATTGATCAAGGCCTTTCCCTAAATTCGAAACACAGATACCCGCTGTCCGTCGTTCCAGGAAAGACATTGCCACAGGTTTATCGATAGCTTTTATCGATGCAGGCGCCGGTATATTGACACCGGCACTGTTCAGCACACCTGAGACGCTTGTCGATCAGGTGTCCTCATGAAAAAGGAAGAATATATTTTTTTTGCCTGGCGCTTGCGGGCGGACAAGTGCGGGACTGCGGCGTTGACAGCAGAATTGTTAATAAGAAGCTGGTCTGTTTAGCACTTTTTCCTATTAAGTTTCCTCTAAGCTGTCCCGCTTTTTCCGTGTGGCCTTGCGATAGCGGTAGAGCTTGGTATTGGAGTGTGCCAGCAGATCGTCGATACTGTGATGGTAATCAAAGTCGACGTTTTCGATGCCGGCATTGTAGGTGAGTGGCAGCTGCCCGCTGTCGGATTCGTTGTAAGCGGCGACGGTGCCGGCAAAACGGCGCAAGGATATAGCGGCGAGTTCTTTGTCGGCGTTGGTCAGAAAAACGGCAAACTCGCCGGCGCCCAGGCGCCCGACTACGTCGGATTCGCGAAAGTTGCCGTACAATAACCTGGCAAATGCCGCCAGCGTGCGGCTGCCCGACGCCTTTCCAGACTCCCCATCCAACCATGCCTGCCCCTCCAGGTCGATATAAATCAGCGAGGCTTTATTGTTGTGCCGTTTGCACAGAGTGAACGCATGTTGTGACAGAGAAATAAAACTGCGGCGGCTGAACAGTTCAGTAAATTCGTCTGCTTTCATCTCTGGAGCGATCCGTTCCTTTCTGCTGTGATCCCTGAAGTCCCGATGCCGGCTCATCACAACGCCGCATAAACGGCGGAGACAGACTGTGAGCCCCCGGTCACATGTTATCGGAAACGCCGACCGGGTAGCCAGTGAATATTGAGGCATAACGACTAAAATCGCCGCCGCTGTTGAGAGCGGGACTGTTGTCGATGAAATCATCTTATGGGCAGCTTCCCAGTGTAAAAAAGCCGGTCGCACTCTGCGCCAGGGTTTTACTGTCAAAAATGCTGTAGGTGCCGAGATAATCGCCCGATCCCACTGCGCAATAACTGATCAGCCCGCACAGTTCGGCGCGCCCGGCAAGCACATGGCCGGCGGTGCTGGAGGTAAATTCGGTACATGCCTCACCGCCGCCGCCACCGTTCTGCAGCGGGCCGATACAGCTGCCGCCGTCACTCCAGCGCTGGTCGGCGCCTAAAAACAGCGTAAACGGACTGGCGCCGTAAGTGAGATAACAGCTGGCGTAGGCGGTGTAGTCGAGCCGCCCGGCGTTGATATGCTGGTCGAGACTTGCAGTGATCCCCGCGTCTGTAATCTCAAAGCTCAGCGGTGCCGATGTGGAGGTATTGCCGCCGCTGTCCCGCGCCGTTATCGAAACGGTGTGGCTGCCGCTGCCGAGTTCACAGTTGTTCAGCGTGAAGGTACCGTCGGCGGCCAGTGAGACGGGTATACCGGGCTCGCCGTCAAAGCTGGCGCTGACGCTTGCCAGATTATTGTCGGGGTCCACCGCCGAGCCGCCGACCGCGACACAGCTGCCGCTGACATCGAGCGTCAATGCGCCGATCAGCGGAGCGCTGTCGGCGGGTACCGGGCCGATCCAGACGCTGGCAGCACGGCTGCCGGTGGCCCCCTGATTGTCTTCCGCAGTAACCGTGACGGTGTAGTTGCCATCGTTGAGAGGCTGGCTGCCGGCGCTGAAAAAACCGTCGCCGGCCGGCATCAGATCGAAGCTCTGCAGCAGCACCCCGCTGGCGGTGATGCGGATCGCTACGTGCACATTGACGACGCTGCCGTCGCTGTCGCCGGCGCTGCCGCTGACCAGCAGGACGCCGCCGCCGTCCTGCAGCTGCAACTCGCCGATGCTGGGTGCGGCGTTTACCAGCGCGCGGCGGTTATTGGCAAACAGAAACGCCGTCAATGTCTGCGGATAGTTAACGCTGGCATGGTCGATGTAATTACTGCTGCCGCTGGAGCCGGCGCCCGCCGGCCAGGCGTGTCCCATGCCCGCCACCGAAATCAGGCTTACGCGCTGGCCCTGGGCGTCGCTCCAGCTGGTCTGGGTGCCGCCTCCGGGGATGCTCACGCTGCCGCCGTCGGCACTGGCGCCGTAGAGGGAGGCAAACATGGCGGCGTTGAGTTCACTGTAGCCGGTCGCCACCAGCGTATCGGCGCTGCCGAAGATCACCGAGGTCAGTTGAGTGGCGAACGCCGCGGCAAAGGCGCCGGCGAAACTGTTGCACAGATTTCTGGCCTCGTTCAGCGTGGTGGCGACGCTGCCGATTTGGAAAGAGCTGGTGCCGATGGCGGGTGCGGCGTTAATACCCACGCCGGCGAAGATATCCGCCGCCAGGCAGGCCAGCACCGCAGTTTGGGCGCCGCCGGATGACAGGCCGCTGAGGTAGACCTGGTTGGCGTCGATATTCAGTGCACTGCGTGCCGCCAGTGTCTGCGCCAGTTGAATCAGGTTGTCATTGTGTTTATTGCTGCGCGTATGCAGGTCGTCATAGTAGTCCCAGCAGCCGAGAATCACACCGCCGCCCGGCGCGTCGGGAATGGCCACTACCATGCCGTACTGATCGGCCGTCGCCTGCCAGTTGCCGCCGGACTTGAGATCGGCCGAGGTCTGGGCGCAGCCGTGCAGATTGATCATCAGTGCGCGCTTGCCATTCAGTGCCGGCGCAGTGGTGGGTGTATAGAGGTTGACGTTCATACCGGCGATCGATTCCTGACTCCAGCTGCCGGCATGGGTGGATGGTATGAATAGCGCGATGGCGAACAAAAAAAATATTGACTGGTTTCACGATGCGGGCCCCGCTGTGTCTGTTGTTGAGAATCCGCTACAGAGAGTAATGCAGGCATGGGTGCGATGTGAGAGCCGGTGCGGCTACCTTGGTCGTATTTACAACCAAAGTAGGGTGGCAGACTAAGGTTGTAGATGGCCTCGGCTGCAATGGCCGCCGTTGCGCTTGCCCGCTTAGCGTCAACTTCGGGTCTGGGCTACTATCCACCCTCCAAGCCACTGCCAGCGGAGCCCACCTGTGAGCGATATCAAATCCATCCACCATATCAATTTCCTGGTACGCGATCTGCAGGCCGCCAGCCGGCAAATGCAGGCCGTTCTGAACAGCGATCCGATTGTCGAGCAACTGCCGGGGCGGCAGGTGCAGACGGCGCGCTTTTATCTCAACGGTATCTGGCTGGTGCTGGTGCAACCCCTCGATATGGCCTCGGCGGTGGGCAGGATACTGCAGCAGCGCGGCGAAGGTCTGTTTCTGCTGTCGCTGGAGGTGGATTCTCTCGAGAACACCGCTGCTGCATTGCAGCAAAGAGGGGTCGATACCTGTGCAGACCCCAGACAGGGCCTGCAGGACTGGCGGGTTCAGGACCTGTCGGTAGGGGAAGGCCTCGGCCCCGTACTGCAGATTTGCAAGCCAGGCGCTTGAATTTCAGCCTGAAATTTCATTTCATAGTGAAATATAAGGATTTTATGCTGCGGCGCAGCGTAAAACCGCTAACTTATTGTTTTTAAAGGAACTATCTTGCTCTGAGAGAAGGTCTACAGGCTGGCACATACCTTGCTAACCTGTTTGAAGGTGCCAGCACAGTGAATAATCGACAAAGCCGCTGACAAAACAGCGGTAATAATGAGCGATATACCGGCACATCAATCAATCCATTCAAATCACCGCCCGGCGGTGAGGGGAAGCTATGAATAAACCGTTGACGGGAGTCAGGGTACTCGACCTGACCCATATGCTTTCGGGTCCCTACGGCGCCATGATTCTGGCCGATCTGGGCGCGGAAACCATAAAAGTCGAGCCACTGCAGGGCGAGGGTACCCGCAAACTGCTGGCTACTGACCCGAATAACTCCCTCAATGGCATGGGTGCCTACTATCTGACCCTGAATCGCAACAAGAAAAGCGTAGCCATCGACCTGAAAAGTGAGCAGGGGCTGGCGGTGTTCTACGATCTGGTAAAAAACGCCGATGTGGTGATCAGCAATTTCGGGCCCGGCGTGGTGGAGCGCCTGGGTATCGATTTCGAGTGCCTGCAGACCCACAACCCGCGCATTATCACCTGCGCCATCTCCGGTTTCGGCTCCTCGGGGCCCAGGCACAAGCGCCCGGCCTTTGACCAGGTGGCCCAGGCCACCGGCGGCGGTATGTCGATTACCGGTGCCGATCCGCAGCATCCGGTCAGGGCGGGCATTCCCATCGGCGATCTGGGCGGCGGTATGTTCGGTGTCATGGGGGTGCTGGCGGCACTGTGGGAGCGCGAGCGCAGCGGCCGCGGCCAGCATGTGGATATTTCCATGCTCGACTGCCAGATATCCCTGCTCAACTATATGGCGACCATGTACTTCCTCTCCGGCGAGAACCCCTACCCCATCGGCAACTCGCACTTTGTCCACGTACCCTATAATACCTTTACTACCGCCGACGGTTTTATTGTGATCGCCGTGATTACCGATAATTTCTGGCAGAACCTCAAGCAGGTCGTCGGCTGTGCGGCTTTCGACAAGCCCGAATACGATACCCAGCCCGGGCGCTGGCGCGATCGCGACTTTATCAATCGGACACTTAACGAAATACTCAGCGGCAACACCAGCGAGCACTGGCTGCAGCAACTGGAGGCGATGCGTATCCCCTGCGCGCCGGTGAATAACTTTTCCCAGGCGCTGTCCGACCAGCAGGTGCTGCACCGCAATATGGTGGTGGAGTTAAAGCATCCCGGCGGCGGCAGTACCCGCGGCCCCGGCAACCCCATCAAGCTGTCGCGCAGCGACGAAGAAAGTTTTTCCGCCGCGCCGGCTCTGGGCCAGGACACTGATGAGGTACTCGAGCAGTTGCTCAACTACAAAACCGAAACGGTCAATCAGCTGAAAGCGGCGGGGGTGGTAAAATGAGCGCGGCTGAAAAGATAAGCATAACCGACGTCGGGCCCCGCGACGGCCTGCAGAATCAGGAAAAAATTCTCACCCCGCAGCAGCGCCTGCAGCTGATTGAAGCGCTGCTAAAAGCCGGCCTGCCGAGCCTGGAAATCGGCAGCTTCGTATCGCCGAAGGCGGTGCCGGCGATGGCCAACACCGATACCGTTGTCGCCGGGCTGCCGGCCGCGGGCGCCTACTACACGGCGCTGGTGCCGAATCTGAAAGGTTACGAACTGGCGCGGGCCACCGGGCTCGGCAGTGTTACCATGGTGGTCTATGCCAGCGACGGGATGAGCCGCGCCAATGTCGGCAAGGACTGGCTGGCGATCGAGGCGATGACCGAAACCATGCTGCAGCAGGCCGCCGCCGATGCCGTGGAGGTCATCGTCACCATTGCCGTGGCTTTTGGCTGCCCCTTCGAGGGTGAGATCGACCCGGCCGTAGTGGAGCGCATTGCCGCCAAGTTCCTGCAGCTCGGCGCCGCCCGGGTGGTGCTGGCGGACACTATCGGCGCGGCCAGTCCGGCCCAGGTAAAGGCGCTGACCGGGGCGCTGGTCCGGGCCCACGGCGCGGCGCGGCTGGGCTGCCATTTCCACGATACCCGCGCGCTCGGGCTGGCCAATGTCTACGCCGCGGTGGAGCAGGGTATTCGCCATTTCGATGCCTCCATCGGCCGTCTCGGCGGCTGCCCGTTTGCGCCCGGCGCGGCCGGCAATGTGGCCACCGAAGATGTGGTGATGCTGTTGCAGCAGCTGGGCTTCGCCACCGGCATCGACATGGCGGCGCTGCTGCAGGCGGCGACACTGGCCAATACTCTGACCGGCACGGCGCCGGGCGGCCGCGCCACGGCCTGGTTGCAGAGGTCGCTGCAGAAACAGTCGGCGCAGCAGGCGAGTGATCAGCGCCAGCCGGCGTAGTGGCGCCGGATTGAAAACACGGGTTTAAACAATAAACGGTTTAGACAATAACAGACAAGCTGGAGCGATTTATGAGCTATCGATTGGGTGTGGATGTCGGTGGTACCTTTACCGACCTGCTGTTGATGAACGAGGATACCGGCGAAACCCATACCGCCAAAGTGCCCTCCACGCCGAACGACGCCTCGATAGGCGTACTCAACGGTGTGGCGGCAATTTGCGCGGAGTCCGGTGTCGCACCGCAGTTGATCCAGCGCGTCATGCACGGCACCACCGTGGCCACCAACGCGGTTTTGACCGGCAAGGGCGCCAGGGTAGCGCTGGTGACCACCAGCGGCTACCGCCAGGTATTGCAGGTGGCGCGCTCGTTTTGCCCGGGCGGTCTCGGCGGCTGGGTCAGCTATGTCAAGGCGCCGCTGCTGGCGCCGCTGGAACTGACCATTGAGGCCGACGAGCGCATCGGCGCCGACGGCGCGGTGATTACCGGGCTGGATGAAAACACCCTGCGCCAACGCCTGACCGAACTCAAAGCCAGGGGCGGCATAGAGGCGCTGACCATCAGCTTCATCAACGCCTATCTCAACGGCGAGCACGAGCGCCGCGCGCGCGCGGTGGCGCAGCAGATATTCACCGGCATTCCCATCTCCATTTCCTCCGAGGTGGTGCCGGAAATGCAGGAGTACGAGCGCACTGAAACCACGGTGGTCAACTCCTATGTGCGGCCCGAAGTGGCCAACTATATTACCCACCTGCAGCGGGCCCTGGAGCAGCAGCTGGGCGAGACTGTGCAGTTGTCGATTCTGCGCTCCGACGGCGGCCTGGCATCGGCGCGGGCGGCGGCCGAAAGCCCGGTCAATATGCTGCTGTCCGGCCCCGCCGGCGGTGTGGCCGGCGCCATCTATTTCTGCCAGCGCGCCGGCTTCAATAATATTCTCACCTTCGATATGGGCGGCACCTCCACCGATGTAGCGCTGATCCAGAACGCCAGAGCCAGAACCCGGCGCGAAACCCGGGTTGGCGATGTCACCGTGCGCGCACCCTCGGTGGATGTGCGCACGGTCGGCGCCGGCGGCGGCTCGATTGCGTTCGTGCCGGAGCTGACGCGGGCGTTGCGCGTGGGGCCGGAGTCGGCCGGCGCGGTGCCGGGGCCGGCGGCCTATATGAAAGGCGGCAAGCAGCCGACGGTCTGCGACGCCAATGTGGTATTGGGTTATCTGCCCGCCGATGTGCAGCTGGGCGGCAAGATGGCCATCAGCCGCGAAGCGGCGGAGACGGCGGTGCAGACGCTGGCCGACGCCATGGGTATCGACCTGATGGCGGCCGCCGAGGGTATTATCAAAATCGTCAACGAGTCCATGTTCGGCGCACTGCGGCTGGTCTCGGTTGAGCAGGGCTTCGACCCGCGCGACTTTGCGCTGGTGGGTTTTGGCGGCGCCGGGCCCCTGCACGCCAATGCCCTGGGCTTGTTGACTGAGGCCTGGCCAGTAATTATCCCGCCGGGGCCGGGTGTGCTGTGCGCTTATGGCGATGCCAATACCCAGGTGCAGGACGAGGCTTCGCAGACCTTCGTCAGCCTCACCGAGGATCTCTCCACCGAACAGCTGGCGCAGGTGCTGGCAGGCCTGAAAGACCGCGCGGTAGCCTCGCTGATTGCCGACGGCGTGGCCGAGGACGAACTGGATATCATCTACCAGGCCGACCTGCGTTATGCCGGCCAGGCGTTTCAGATTACCCTGGATTTTACCGACAGCGAGCTGCAGCAGCAGGGTGTCGGGCTGTTGACCGAAGCCTTCGACAAAGAGCACGAACAGCTGTTTACCTTCGCCTTGGAGGAGGGCCATGAAATTGTCATGCTGCGCACCATCGCCCGGGTCAAAGCCAGGCAGATCGACACCGCCGTGGCCGCCAGCGACGCCACCTCACTCGAGGGCGCCGTCATTCACCGCAGCCGCTACTATTATGGAGGCGAATACCACGATGCCGCCATTTACGACCGCGGTCGCTTAAAGGAGGGCTGGGTGGTGCCGGGCCCCGCCATTGTCAATGAAATGGACTCCACCACCGTGATCCTGCCCGGCCATGCGGCGCGGGTGGATGCCATCGGCAACTTACTGATCAATCCAGCTGACTAGTCCGGGGGGAGTCCAATGAGCGCACAAATCATCGAAACCAATACCCAGCCGTTCAAGCAGGTCGAGGTGGATACCGTTACCGTCGATATTATCGAAAATGCCCTGCGCAATGCGCGCGAAGAAATGGATGCGGTGCTGTTCCGCACCGCCATGAGCCCGGGTATCCGCGAGCAGGGCGACTGCTTTCCGATGATCGCCAACCGCGACGGTAAAATGGTGGTCGGTCAGTTCGGTTCGTTCATTTACGGCTTTACCGAGGCCTATGACGAGCAGATCGAGGAGGGCGATATCATCCTCACCAACGACCCTTATATGTGCAATGCCGCCGTTTCCCATCTGCCCGACTGGATTGTGCTGGTGCCGATTTTCAAGGACGGCCGCCATATTGCCTGGTCGGCGATGTTCGGCCATATGTCCGACAACGGCGGCATGGTGCCGGGCTCCATTCCGATTCGCGCCAACAGCATTTATCAGGAAGGTATCCGCATCCCGCCGACCAAGCTCTACAAGAAAGGGCAGTTGCAGTCCGATGTGCTGGAGTTGATTCTGCACAATGTGCGCACGCCGCAGTGGAACCGCTTCGATCTGAATGCGCTGGTGGCCGCCTGCCGCACCGCCGCCAAGCGCTGCGTGGAAATTGCCGAGCGCTTTGGCGACGATGTTTTTCACACCACCATGAATATCATGCTCGAGCGCAATTACCAGGCGATGAAAGTCATTATCGAGACCATCGTGCCCGAACAGCCGCGCCTGTTCGAGGACTACGTGTGCGACGACGGCGTCGGCTACGGTCCCTATAAAATCCGCTGCAAACTGTGGCGCGAGGGCTCGAAGGCGATTTTCGATTTCGACGGCACCGACCCGCAGGCGCAGAGTTCGATCAACTTCTATCTCAATGAAGAAATGTTCAAAATGTTTTTCGGCTCCTTCACCATCAACCTGTTCGACCCGCAGATTCTGTTTAACGACGGTTTCTACGACCTGGTGGATGTGCGCATACCCGAGGGCACGCTGCTGAAGCCGAAATTCCCCGCGCCGCTGTCGGGGCGCACCCATGCACTGGGGCGTATTTTCGATGTCATGGGCGGCCTGCTCGGCCAGTCCGCCCCCGATGCCATCAACGCCGCCGGCTTTTCCGATTCGCCGCACCTGTTCTATTCCGGCTACGACCAGAAGGGTGAATGGTTTCAGCTGTTCCAGATCGGTTTCGGCGGCATTCCCGGGCGGCCGGTGGGCGACGGCCCCGACGGCCACTCGCTGTGGCCCGGCTTTACCAATGTGCCCAACGAATTTATCGAAGCCTATTTTCCGCTGCGCATCGAGCGCTACGAAACCATTCCGGACTCCGGCGGTGCCGGTTTGCACCGCGGCGGCAACGGCCTGTCGGTGGCCTACCGTTTTCTGGTCGACGGCCGCATCGCCATTCACGACGAGCGCTGGCTCACCTACCCCTGGGGCGTCAAGGGCGGCGAGCCCGGTATGCGTTCCAGCAAACGCCTGGTCAGAGGCGACGGCAGTGAGGAGTGGCTGCCGGCCAAGTGCGAGGACATTCAGGTAAGGGCCGGCGACCTGCTCTACTTCAATACCTGGGGCGGCGGCGGCTGGGGCAATCCGCTCGAGCGCGATCCCGACCTGGTGTTTGCCGACATGGAGCGCGGCCTGGTCAGCGCCGCCGGCGCCGAGCGCTATGGCGTGGTGATCGGCGCGGCCGGTGTCGACCGCGAAGCGACTGCGGCACTGCGCGAAAAAATGGCCGCCGCCAGGCAGGACGAGGGGCTGTTTAACTTCGGCGGTACCATCGAGCAGATCAAAGCCCGGGCCGAAGCCGAAACGCACCTGCCGGCGCCGCTGGCGCCGCAGTTTTGACCGTTGTGGCAGAGTCCCTCGAGCGAACAAGTCTGCGCCCGGGCCTGCGCCCGGCGCTGATACTGGTGGACATGATCAACGGCTTTACCGATCCGCAGTCGCCGCTCGGCTCTCACTGCGACAGCGTTGTCGAGGCCAACCTCACACTGCTGCAGCGCTTTCGCGGCAAAAACTGGCCGGTGTTTTACACCACCGTGGTCTACGACAGCGAGGACCAGGCGCGGGTGTTCCGCGAGCGCCTGCCGGCGCTGAATATTCTGCAGCGCGGCAGTCACTGGGTGGAGGTGGACACCAGGCTGGCGCGGCGCGACAGTGAAGCACTGATCGAAAAACACTGGGCCAGCGCATTTTTTGCCACCGGACTGCAGGCGATGCTGTGCGATGCCGGCGTCGATTCGCTGGTGGTTACCGGGCTGACCACCAGCGGCTGCGTCAGGGCCACCGCGGTGGACGGGCTGCAGTGCGACTACCCGGTATTTGTCCCGCGCCAGGCAGTCGGCGACCGCCGCGAACAAGTCCATCTGGCCAATCTCTATGACCTGCACGCCAAATATGTCGATGTCGTCGACCTGCAGGCGCTTTTGGTCCAGCTGGAGTAAGGCCATGGTTACCGCTAAACCGCTCGATCCCCAGCTCCCCCGCGTGCTGATTTTCGGCTATCGGGAGTTCAGCCAGCAGGTCAGCAGCCTGCTTGCCGAATTCGATACCCGGGCGGAATTCAAGATTATCGACTTCATCGTCGACAGTTTTGCCGGCCTGCGCAGCCATATCGGGGATTTCGACCCGGATGTGGTGGTCAGCGCCGGCTCCAACGCCGCCTACCTGAAATCCGCCTTGAATTTACCCGTGGTGTCACTGGAAGTCACCGAAAGCGATATTGCCGATGCGGTGACCAAGGCCGCCGCGGTGACCGACAATATTCTGATGATCAGCTTCGAGCCGCTGCCGCGTATCCTGCCGCATCTCGAAAACAGTCTCGGCGTCAGCATTACCCACAAGCGCTATCGCACGCCGGAGGAGGCGCGCGAAATCTTTTACATCGCCAGCAAACAGTCCTGGGGTGCGATCGTCGGCGCCAGTTTTATCTGCGGGCTGGCAACCCAGGAAGGGTTTAAATCATTCCTGTTCTACTCGCGCGAATCCTCCCGGCAGATGTTGCTGAAGGCGATCGAGGCGGGCGCGCAATACCGCCGCGCCCGCCACGGCCAGGCGCTGTGCAAATGGTTGATGGAGAATTCGAACACGCCGGTGCTGGTGGTTGGCAGCGACGCGCGCCTGCTGCAGTTCAACCGCGCTGCGGGTGCCGGGCTACAGCTCGATACGGCGACCGGGGCGGATGCCGCCGAGTTGATAAAGTCCCTGCGCCTGGCGCCGGCGAGCGGCGGCGAGTGTCGTATCAACGGCTGCGACTGGTGGTTTCACCGCGACGAACTGGACAGTGGCCTTGGTGAGAGCGGCTTTAGCAAAAGTGGCTTTGGCGAAAGTGTCCAGATCTACCAGCTTTACCGGAAAAAACTCAATCTCGACCAGGCCCCCAGCCGCCCCGCCGCTGCCGGCGACGAGTTGCGTTATCGCTCCGGCGCCATGGCGGCGGTGATGCGCAGCGTCGAGAGCTTCTCGCACTCTCCGAGCAATATTCTGATTACCGGTGAATCCGGTACCGGCAAGGAATTGATCGCGCGCGCCATCCACCAGGCCAGCCCGTTTGCCGCCGGCCAGTTTGTCGGCGTCAATTGCGGGGCCATTCCCAGCGAGCTGTTCGAAGGTGAACTGTTCGGCCATCGCGAGGGCGCTTATACCGGTTCGCGCCGCGGCGGTCGCAAAGGGCTGATCGAAGCGGCCGGCGACGGCCTGCTGTTTCTCGACGAAATTGGCGAACTGACGCTGGAGCAGCAGGCCAAACTGCTGCGCTTTTTGCAGGAGCGCACCGTGCGCCGCCTGGGCGGCAACAAGGAAACCCAGATCAATCTCAAGATCGTCGCCGCCAGCAACCGGCCGCTGCGGGAAATGGTGCAGCAGAAGACGTTTCGCGAAGACCTGTTCTACCGCCTCAACGTCTTTCATATCCAGCTGCCGCCGCTGCGTGCGCGCAAGGACGATATCGACTGTATTGCGGAGTCGAAACTCGAGCAGTTTCTCGGGCTTTACAACCTGAGTATCAACGCCGGGGAAGTGCTCGAGCAAATCGGCCCGGCGCTGCGGGAGTACTCCTGGCCCGGCAATGTGCGCGAGCTGGAAAATGTGCTCGAGCGCATCGTCGCCAATCTGCTGGTCAGCCCCGACACCGGCTCCGCATCCGCTTTGCTGCACAGTATTGCGCCGGAGCTGTTTGCCGGCGACACCCCGCCGGCGCCCGTCGCCGGCAGCCCGCGCCAGCGCGAGCTGCAACTCGTCGCCCGGGCCATGGACCGCTTTGACAACGACAAGCACAAAGTGGCGGAATACCTGGGTATCAGCCAAACTACCCTGTGGCGGCGCCTGAAACAGCTGAACAAAAGCGATTGACGGGCACTTTTGAGAACGGCTCTGCACAAGCCGCTGATTTTGCCAGTGCCGGTTTATAAAACCAAAAAAGTAGTCGGAGGAGAAGTAGCAATGACAGGTAAACGATTAAAGCAACTCGCGCTGGGCATCGCCTGCGCCAATGTCGGTTTGCTGACACCGGCAGTGCCGAGTTTTGCCGCCGAAATCGAGGAGATCCTGGTTACCGCGCGCAAGCGCCCGGAGAGCCTGCAGGATGTGCCGATCGCGGTTACCGCCATTACCGAACGGCAGATCGAAAGCGCCGGTATGGAGAGACCGGCGGACTTTATCAGCACCATGCCCAACGTCACCATCGTCGACTCGGCCAACGTCGGCGATACCCAGGTCAGTATTCGCGGTATCGTCTCCACCCGGGATGCGGAGTCGACCTTTGCCTATGTGGTGGACGGCGTGCTGATGACCAACCCCAATGCCTTTAACGAAGAGCTGCTCGACGTGGCTCAGATCGAAGTACTAAAAGGCCCCCAGGGAGCCCTTTACGGGCGCAACGCCGTATCCGGGGCCATCCTGATTACCACCAAGGCTCCCACCGACGAGCCGGAAGGCAAGCTGAAAGTCGGCGTCGGCAATGTCGGCACCCAGACTGCCAGCGGCGTGATCAGCGGCCCGCTGTCCGACGCGGTCAGGGCGCGTTTGAGCTTCAGCCACCGCACCACCGACGGCCACTATGAAAATGCTTTCACCGGCGGCGATGACGAAGTGGACTATCTGGAAGACAACTCCATGCGCGGCCGCCTGATGTGGGATGTCAACGAGGACCTGACTCTCGACCTTCGCGCCGGCTACAGCGAAGTGGAAGGCGGGGCGATAAATTTCAACGCGGTCTTTGCCCTGCCCTCCTTCGTCACCGCGTTCAACCAGCCGGCTTATTTCAGCGATGTCAACGACCACGACTTTATCTTCGCCTTCAATGTTCCCGGTGAAAACGAACAGGAGACCACCGAGCTGTCGCTGAAGGCGGACTGGAGTCTGGAAAATATCGATGTCACCGCCGTGCTGGCCTACAACGATCTGGAGGAATACCTGTTATCGGACGGCACCAGCGCCTCGTTTTACGGCTATGAGCTGACCGCGCAGTGTCAGGCCGACAGAGCCACACTCAACAATGCCCCGGCGGGCCTCGGCGGCGCCGATCGCACGGACCTGTTCGGCGACTTCTTCGCACCCTTTGGGGTTTTTCCTCCCGGCATTGATTTCCAGGGTGTTTACGGGCCCTATACGCCGACTTCCTGCGACGGCTATCAATACCAGGAGCGCAATCAGCAGGACTTTAGCGGCGAACTGCGTTTCACCTCCGACCAGTCCCAGGCGCTGCGCTGGATAGCGGGGCTTTACTTTGCCGAAATCGAGCGCGAAGTCGTGGTTGCCTACGGCGCCGATACCGGTCAGGGCTTCCTGCGCCAGCCCTATGTCGCTCCCGACGGCCCCAACCCCACCGATCTGTTGTTCGACGACACCTTTGAAACATCCGTGGTGGCGGCCTTCGGGCAGCTGGAGTTCGATCTGTCCGACACGGTGGAGTTGTCGTTGGCGCTGCGCTACGATCGCGAGGAACGCGATGTTTCCAACAATGTACCCAATGTGACGGCTTCAGGTCTGAATGGCAATACTATCGACGGCGACGGCGTCGTGGGGCCGATCAATCCGGCTTTTGCCATTAACCCCGGCGGCATTCCGGACCGCAGCGATACCTTTACCCAGTTTCAGCCCAAGGTGAGCCTGGCCTGGGCGGCGACCGAAGAGATCAATATCTACGGCAGCTACGGCGTGGGTTTCCGCAGCGGCGGTTTCAACTCGATCGGCACCCAGGCGACGCTGGACTTCTGGTTTAACGCCCTCGGCAGCGGCAATCCCGGCGATGCGGTGGATGCGCAATTGCGGGTAACCGACGAGTACGACAAGGAAGTGACCACCAGCTTCGAGCTGGGCGCCAAGGCCGAGTTTCTGGAGCAGCGGGTGCGGGTCAATGCGGCGATCTTTCAAACCGAGATCGAAGACAACCAGTTCTTCGAGTTTTTTGCCGGTCCCTTTGGCCTGCTGCGAGCGGTCACCACCATCGATGAACTGGAAATCACCGGTTTCGAAATGGACTTCAATATTGTCGCCACCGATTACCTGAATATCTTCGGCGGCATCGGCTTCCTCGACAGTGAAATCATCGAAAACCGCAACCGCCCCGCCTCTGAGGGTAACGATGCGCCGCAGGCGCCGGAGGAAACCTACAACCTCGGCGCGGTGGTGGAGTTTCCGGTCAGTGACGGCATGGATTTTGTCGCCCGGGTGGACTGGCAGCATGTCGGCGATATGTGGTTCCACACCCTGCAGGGCGAGGCCACGCCGACCATCTGGGATTACTTCGGCACCCTCGGCGGCGGTGTACCGCCCGGCCCCCATTCACAGGATTTCAGCCGCGCCAAGCGCGATGCCTATCAAACCGTCAATCTGCGTTTGGGCCTGGAAGGCGAGCAGTGGAACCTGAGCTTCTGGGGTCGCAACATCACCGACGAGGAATATCTGCAGGAGGTCATTCCGTCGCCGGAATTTGGCGGCTCCTTTATCCATCCCTCCGCCAGAGACTCCTACGGCGTGGATTTCACATATCGTTTCTAACTCAATTACTAGTTACTAGTCTCTAGTTACTAGAGACTAGTGATTAGTGATTAGTGATTAGTGATTAGTGATTAGTGATTAGTGACTGAGACCTTATTCCTGCCCCAAAAAGCCGCCTGACTGATGCGTCCACAGCTGCGCGTACAATCCGCCATTGGCCAGCAACTGTTCGTGCGTCCCCTGTTCGGCAATGCGGCCCTGCTCCAGCACAATCAGCCGATCCATGGCGGCGATGGTGGACAGCCGGTGGGCAATGGCAATCACCGTTTTGCCCTCCATCAGGCGGTTCAGGCTGCGCTGAATGGAGGCCTCGACCTCGGAATCCAGCGCCGAGGTGGCCTCGTCCAGAATCAGCACCGGTGCATCTTTCAACAATACCCGCGCAATCGCCACCCGCTGGCGCTGGCCGCCGGAAAGTTTGACGCCGCGCTCGCCTACCCGCGCGTCGTAGCCGCGCTGGCCGTCGGCGTCCTCCAGGGTCTGGATGAATTCGTGGGCCTCGGCCCGCCCGGCGGCCTCGATCATCTGTTCCTGCGTGGCGTCGGGCCGGCCAAACAGAATATTCTCGCGCACCGAGCGGTGCAGCAGCGAGGTGTCCTGGGTCACCATGCCGATTGCCGCGCGCAGCGAGTCCTGGGTGACATAGCGAATATCCTGGCCATCGATGAGGATCTTGCCGGCGTTGAGGTTATAGAAGCGCAGCAACAGATTGACCAGCGTCGATTTGCCGGCGCCGGAGCGCCCCACCAGACCCACCTTTTCGCCGGGCCGGATGGAAAAATTCAGGCCCTCGAAAACGCCCGCCGCGCCGCCGTAGTCAAAGTGCAGATCGCGGAATTCAATCAGCCCCGCTGTCACCTGCAGCGGCTTGGCGCCCTCCTCGTCCACCACCTCCCGCGGCCTTGCCAGCGTGGCCATACCGTCCTCGGTGGTGCCGATATTTTCAAATAGCGAGCTGATCTCCCACATGATCCAGTGCGACATACCGTTGAGGCGCAAAGCCAGTGCCACCGCTACCGCGATGGCGCCGGGGGTCAGGTTCTCCCCCAGCCACAGGTAAATCGACAGTGACACGATGGCCACAATCAGCGCCAGGTTCAGCAGCCACAGGCAGATCTCGAGCAGGGTGACCAGGCGCATCTGCGGGTGTACCGTATTGAGAAACGCCTGCATCTCCTCCTTCGCATAGGTCGATTCCCGCGCCGAATGGGAAAACAGCTTCAGCGTCGCGATATTGGTGTAACTGTCGACGATGACACCGGTCATCGACGAGCGGGCATCGGCCTGTCGCTGCGATATGCGCTGCAGGCGCGGCAGGAAATAGCGCATCAGCAGGATATAGCCCAGCAGCCACGCCAGCAATGGCAGGGTCAGGCGGGTGTCGGCACTGGCAACCACCACCACAATGGAAATGAAGTAGACCGCCACATACAGCAGTACGTCCAGCAATTGCATCACGGATTCGCGCACCGACAGCGCCGTCTGCATGACTTTGGTGGCGATGCGCCCGGCGAATTCGTTCTGGTAAAACGACAGACTCTGCCCCAGCAGATAGCGGTGCGCTTTCCAGCGCACGATCATCGGGTAATTGCCCAGCAGCGACTGGTGCATCACCATGGCGTTGATCGCCACGATGACGGGAAACACAATCATCACGCCGAGGCCCAGCCACAGCAGCGTGCCCCCCTCCTCGGCCATAAAGGTTTCGCGATCCTTGCTGGCAAGCCAGTCCACCAGTTCCCCCAGCAGTGCAAACAGGCCGGCCTCCAGCGCTGCGATCAGGGCGGTGCCCAGCGCCATCAGCAGCAGGTAACGCTCCGTGCCGCGGGAGTAGTGGCGCACAAAGGCCCACAGCGAGTCCGGTGGCTGGGTCGGTTCTGTGCTGGGAAAGGGGTCGATCAGGCGCTCGAAAAATCCAAACATAAACTGATACTCCGTCGAGGCAGCGATTGTATCGGTTTGCGGCAATACAGGCTATCTATAAAGGGTTTTGGCGGTTAGACCTCGGTGAAGCATCTGTGGTAGGTTGGCAGTATGAAATTCGACAATACTTATGTGCATCTGGGTGATGCCTTTTACGCCGGATCCGATCCTGCGGCCGCCCCCAACCCCGGACTTTTTTTATGGAATAGCGACTTGGCCCGGCAACTGATGGTGCCGGACGAGCTCAGCCGGGATATGTCTGCGCTGGCGCAGTTTTTTTCCGGCAACCGCATGCTGCCCGGCGCCCAGCCCGTTGCCATGGCCTATGCCGGGCATCAGTTCGGCCACTTTGCCCCCCGGCTTGGCGATGGCAGGGCGCACCTGCTGGGCGAAGTGCTCGACCGCGATCAGCGCCGCTGGGACATCCAGCTCAAAGGCTCCGGCCGCACCGCATTTTCCCGCGGCGGCGACGGCCGCTGCGCGCTCGGGCCGGCGGTGCGCGAATTTGTCATGAGCGAGGCCATGCAGGCCCTGGGCGTACCCACCACCCGCTGCCTGGCGGTGGTCACCACCGGTGAATCGGTTTTTCGCGAGGGGCCGTCACCGGGCGCCGTGGTCACCCGCATCGCCCCCAGCCACCTGCGTGTCGGCACCTTTCAGTTCTTTGCCGCCGGCGCTGACCATGAAGCCGTGGAGGCACTCTGCGACTATACCATTGCACGGCATTTTCCCGAGCTGGAGGAGATACAGGGCAATAAATATGTCGCGCTGCTGGACAGTGTCATCGAAAAGCAGATCCGCCTCATTGTCAGCTGGATGCGGGTGGGTTTTATCCACGGTGTCATGAATACCGACAACACCGCCCTGTCCGGGCACACCATCGACTATGGTCCCTGCGCCATGCTGGGCGCCTACGACCCGCAAACTGTCTACAGCTCCATCGACGGCCAGGGGCGCTATGCCTTCGGCAATCAGCCGGGCATCGCGCAGTGGAATATGGCCAGGTTTGCCGAGTGTCTGCTGCCGCTGGTGGACAGCGACGGGGAGCGCGCACTGCAGAAGCTGGCACCGCTTATCGACGAGTTTGCGGATCGCTACCAGCGGGCGTTTGTGGCCATGATGGCCGGGAAGCTGGGCCTGGCGACCGTTGCCCAGGCCGATGAGGCGCTGATCGGCACGCTGCTGGATATACTGCAGCGGCGACAGCTGGATTACACCACCGCCTTCGATCGCCTGGGCAGGTCGCTGCAGGAGGAAGACATCGCGCAGCAGCTGCGGGCCGACCTCGGCGACTGGTTCGACCGCTGGCAGCAGCGCCTGCGCGGGCAGGAACACACCCGCGCCGAGGTGCAGCAAGCCATGCAGCAGCACAATCCGGTGGTGATACCGAGGAACCATCATATGGAGGCGGTGCTGCACAGCTGTCAGACCAGTGGCGAGGCAACTGCGGCCGAAGAGTTCCTGCAGGTCCTGCGTTCACCCTATACCCGACTGCCGCAGACATCCCGCTACCAGGACCCGCCGGCCGACGGCGACAGGCACTATCAGACGTTTTGCGGCACCTAGCGGGCGTCGACAGCCGGGGCCCGCTCGCCGGGAACCGCGCCGGCCGGCCGCCGTCAGAGTAAACAATTACACAACCTCGTCACCACAGGAGCATCTCAGTTATGGTCGTATCGAAGCGCGTTCGGCGGTATCAGCGCGAATGGACTATCCGCCTGGCCGGTATCGCGTTCGCCGCGCTGGCGGTTTTCTCGCTAGCCGCGGCGGCGGATATAAAACATCTTCGCAGCATAGAGGGCATCAGCGAGTACGCCCTCGACAACGGCCTGCAGCTGCTGCTGTTCCCGGACCCCAGCAAGGACACTGTCACCGTCAATATCACCTACCGGGTCGGCTCCAAGCACGAGAACTACGGTGAAACCGGTATGGCTCACCTGCTCGAGCACCTGCTGTTCAAGGGCACGCCCAATCATCCGGACATTACCGCCGAGTTGACCGAACGCGGCGCCCGCGCCAACGGTACCACCTGGCTGGAGCGTACCAATTATTACCAGACCCTGAAGGCGACAGCGGAAAACCTGGAGTGGGCGCTGGCGATGGAAGCCGACCGCATGCTCAACTCCTTTGTCTCGCAGGAGGACCTGGACAGCGAGATGACGGTTGTCAGAAACGAATTCGAACGCGGCGAGAACAGCCCCCGGCGGATACTGGCGCAGCGGGTCTATTCGGCAGCTTATAACTGGCACAACTACGGCAATTCCACCATCGGTGCGAGATCCGATATTGAGAATGTGAAAATTGAAAGCCTGCAGGCCTTCTATCGGCGTTACTACCAGCCCGACAATGCCAGCCTGATCGTCGCCGGCAATATCGACATCGACAAAACCCTGGCCCTGGTCGAACGCCATTTTGGCGCCCTGCCGCGGCCGGCGCGACAACTGCCGGAACTCTATACCCGTGAGCCCGTCCAGGACGGTGAGCGCAGTGTGACGCTGCGGCGCGTCGGCAGCCAGCAGGTGGTATCCGCCGCCTACCACATTCCTTCCGGCCTGCACGAGGACTTTGCCCCCCTCTCGGTACTGGCCATTATTCTCGGCGACACCCCGTCGGGCCGGTTGCACAAGAATCTGGTGGAGAAGCAGCTGGCAACCGCTGTCAGCGCCTGGCCCAACCAGCAGCGGGACCCGGGGCTGCTGTACTTCAGCGCCACTGCCGATCTGGATATGGATCTGCAGAAAACCGAACAGGCGCTGCTGCAAACCATGGAAGCGATTGCCGCCGCGCCGATTACCGACAAAGAAGTGCAGCGGGCACAGCGGCAGATTGCCAAGCAGATGCGCCTGAGATTCAACTCCTCACAGAGTATCGCCATCGAGCTGAGCGAGTGGATCGGCATCGGTGACTGGCGCATGTACTTTCTCAACCGCGACCGCCTGGAACAGGTGACCGTCGAGGATGTACAGCGGGTTGCCAATACCTACCTGCTGCCCGCCAATCGCACCCTGGGCAGATTCATGCCTACCGAGGCGCCGCAGCGCGCATTGATCCCGCCGGCACCGGACGTGGCGACATTATTGGACGGCTATACCGGCCGCGCCGCCATTGCCGCCGGCGAGAATTTCGAACCGACTCCGGAAAATATTGCCGCGCGGCTGCGTCGCCACAGCGAGGGCGCCGTCAATCTGGCCCTGTTGCCGCTGAAAACCCGCGGGGAGTCGGTGGACTTCGAGCTGCGGCTGGGGCTTGGCGATGAAAAATCCCTGATGCACAAAAGCGCGGTGGCAAGGTTGACTGCGGCGATGCTGCTGCGCGGCAGCGAGCGTTTCAGCCGGGAGGGTATTCAGGACGAGTTCGACCGCCTGAAGGCGGCGGGTGGCCTTAGCTGGCGCGGGCAGTCGGTGTATGCCATGTACCAGACCACTGCCGATAATCTCGCCGCGGTGATATCCCATCTGCACGAGGTATTGACAACGGCAAGTTTTCCGCAGAAGGAGTTTGAATTGCTGAAGACTCAGGCCCTGGCGCGGCTGGAGGCGGAAAAAACCAATCCCCAGGCCCTGGCGATGCGCGCCCATGCCACCAGCTTCAACCGCCATCCGCAGGGGCATGTGTATCGTGCCAAGACCATCGATGAGGAAATTGCCGCTATAGCAGCGGTTAAGCTGAGGGACGTGAAGCGTTTTTACAGGGACTACTATGGCGCCGCCGATATGCAGATGGGTGTTGTCGGAGCCTTTGATGAAAGTGCCGTCAGGCAGCAGGCGACGGAGCTGTTTTCCGGCTGGAAACCGAGAAAAAACTATCGCCGTATCGCTGACGCTTATAAAAGCATCGAAAGAAAAGATGTGCAGCTGAATACGCCCGATAAGAAAAATGCGGTGTTTATAGCGGCAACCAACCTGAACATTACCAACGACCACGCCGATGCGCCGGCGCTGTACCTCGTTTCGCATATGCTCGGTGGTGGCCTGATCAGCTCGCGGCTTGCCACCCGGATAAGACAGCAGGACGGTCTCAGTTATGGTGTAGGGGCATTTTTGCGGGTCAGAAATCTCGACAGCAATGCCTCGTTTATGGCCTATGCCATCAGCGCCCCGGAAAATACCGAAAAGGTGCACGCCGCCTTTTTGGAGGAAATGAATCGTGCGGTGGAGGAAGGTTTTGAAGCCGGGGAGCTGGCGGCGGCAAAAAGCGGGTTCCTGGATGGTTTGAAGGTCAATTTCAGCAACAACGGTTTTCTTGCAGCGCGCCTGGCAGGGGATATTCTGGACGGTCGCGATATCAGTGCCGAGCGGGAGTTCATCGACAGCGTCCAGGCATTGACAGTGGAAGATGTCAATCGCGTGATGAAGCAGTATCTGCAACCGCAGGAAATGACGGTTATCAAAGCCGGGGATTTATTGAAAGTCAGCCAGCTCCAAAAACCGTGAGCCGGCACGGCCGTTAAACGTATATCTTAGGATGGTATGACTTATATCATTGTCGATGTGGAAGCGACCTGCTGTGACAGTGGCAGTATTGCCCGCAGCGAAATGGAGATTATTGAAATCGGGGCGGTCGCTCTCGAAGGCGAGGGGCCGGCCGTACTCGATGAATTTCAGAGCTTGATCAAGCCGGTCAGAAACCCGGTGTTGACTGATTTTTGTAAACAGCTTACTTCCATTACCCAGGCGATGGTGGATGCCGCCAAAGGGTTTAAAGCGGTTAATGCCGGGTTTAGGGATTGGTTCAACCATTTTGAGAACCCGGTTTTCTGTAGTTGGGGTAACTACGACAAAAACCAGTTGCAGCAGGATTGCCTGTTCCACGCGGTGCCCTATCCGTTCAGTCGAGAGCATATTAATATCAAACAGTTGTTTGCGGACAATATGGGGCTTAAAAAAGGCCTCGGTCTGGGCAAAGCGCTGAAGAAAGTGGATGTATCGTTTGTGGGTACGGCCCATAGGGGTATTGACGATGCGCGCAATATGGCTGCTATCGCCGGGTATATTTTTAGAGGGGACACTGATAACTTAATAACTTAGTCAGCCCCCAAATCCTGCGCGAGAGGTAGCGATCGAAATGCGCAGTGATATCGTCGTGAACCAGTTTCTGTAATGATAATGCTATCGGTATGAGCCTGGCCAACATGGTCTCGACGGACCCTATTTACCGCTTGTCATTTTGGCGAGTGTGCGGTCTTTTTTGACAAACTGGTGGTAAAGGGCTGCCGCGATATGGCCGAGTATCAGCAGCCAGACCAGCCACTCCCCCATTAACTCCTTGTGGATGAAGTCGATAGGCTTTTCAAACTCCTTGTAGGTCAGGCCCATGCCTTCACTGACCACGGTGGAAAACAAAGCGGTGGTCTCGAATTTGGGGATATCGAACAGCAGGAAAAACTCCGTATTGACGCCGGTGCCCAGATAGCCGGTTATCGGCATGACAATCATGATGGCATAAAGCGCGTAGTGACCGATATGGGCGGCCAAATGCTCTAAACGGCTTCCCGGCTCCGGGTCGGGCAAGCGGTTGCCGATCCGCCAGATAATGCGCAAAGCTACAATCACGGCAATGGTGACGCCAACCGAGAGGTGCAGCTGCAGGGCTATCCAGTTCTCCGGTGTATCCCTTTCGGTAAACCACTGCCGGTAGTAAACACTGCAGTAGGAGGCGAGAAACAGCAGTGCCGTGGTCCAGTGCAGCCATTTGGCGATGGTGCCGTAGTTGCGGGCGGTGTTTTTCAGGGGCATGGGTGATTGCTCTCCAACAGCCTTTATCTGTGGCATGGTGAAATATATAGCATTGATATAAACGCCGCCAGGCACATATATCACCCTATTGGAAAATAAATCTTGACATTAAAAAATTAAAGTTTTAATTTAATTTATAAAAGTAAAACGAGAGTTCCACTGTGACGATAAGCGCGACAGAGAACCCTTCTGCAACCCGCTTTGCCCGGATTATGGCCCATATGACCCTGGCCGGTGCCATCGCCCTGCCCTGCATTGCCGCTGTGATCTGGCTTTTCTGGGACGATCTGGCGCCGCTTGCAGCCGGCAATCTCGGCGCGGGTTTTGATATTGAGAACCTGAGCCCCCTGTCACGCCTGGCGGGCTTTGCGGTGGCGCTGGCCGGCGCCGGCATTCAGGTTGTCGGCCTGCTCGGACTGCGGCGCACCTTTCAGGAAGGTGCTGCCGGCCGGCCGCTGTCAGCGCGATCCGTATTGGGATTTAGACGATTTGCCCGGGTTGCGGTGATCATGGTGTTTGTGGGCATTGTGCAGAACACCGCCTATATCGTGATTTTCTCCATCAGCGATCCCAGTACCCAGGGCCAGCTCAGCATCAATTTTGGCAGCGATGAGATCAGGGCCCTGTTTATGGCACTGCTGTTACTGTTTGTCGCCCGGGTGTTTGCGGCGGGAAAACGCGCGGCTGATGAAAATGCCGCTTTTCTTTAAGCGTCCGGTCTTCAAGCATCCGGGGCCGGTATGAAGATTGTCGTCAACCTGGACGTAATGCTGGCCAGGCGCAAGATGAAACTGAAGCAACTGGCCGCCGCCATCGGCATCAGCGAACAGGCATTGTCGATGATCAAAACCAATAAGGTCAAAGGTGTGCGCTTCGATACCCTGGTAAAAATCTGCGATGTTCTCGACTGCCAGCCGGGCGATATTCTGGAATTTGTGCGCGACCCCGATAATAGCTAAATAACGTATACCAGCACGTAGGCGATCAACAGTATCGCAATCCACAGTGCGGTGGTGCCAATCGACCAGGTGCGGCTGAAAACGCCCATGCGCTTGCCGGCTGCGGGGCCGCTGCCGAAATGATATTCAGCGCGGCTGCGAAGCGCGGCAAACCCCGCCACTCGCCGTGCCTGCAATGCCGCGCCGGCAGCGCTGAGCCCCGCCTGTATCCCTGCCGCCGCACGGAATAGCAGCACCCGCCAGAGCCAGTCGCTGTCCAGGCTGATGGTGAGGGTGCGGCGCATCAACGGCAGCAACAGGAAGAAGGCGAGGCCGGAAAACAATAGCAACTGCAGGTAAAACACGACTTTGCCGGCCTTGTAAGGCTCATATTCCACCGCATAGGGGAGAAAACGGTAGAAGACCTCCGGGAAAACACCGATCAGAATACACAGCGCCGCAAACAGCCCCATGGCCACCGCCATATTCCAGGGTGCGTCCTTCGGCCGCAGTCCGGAGTCTTTTTGGAAAAACACAAACCAGGGAAACTTTATGCCCGCGTGCAGAAACACGCCCGCGGAGGCAGCTGCCAGCAGCAGATAGACGGTCATCAGACTCTCGTCGGCGGCGGCCTGGGAGATCATGGTCTTGGTGGTAAAGCCCGATGTCAGCGGGAAGCCCGAGATTGCCAGCGCGCCGATAATACCGCACGCAGCGGTAACCGGCATGGTGCGGAACAGGCCGCCGAGGTCGGTGCATTTGGATTTACCGGTCCGGTAAATTACCACTCCCGCACTCATAAACAGCAGCGCCTTGTAGATGATGTGGGCAAAGGCGTGGGCGGCTGCGCCGTTCAAGGCCAATTGGGTGCCGATGCCGACAGCGCAGACCATAAAACCGACCTGGTTGACAATGGAATAGGCGAGGATGCGGCGCGCATCGTTTTCCAGCAGCGCATAGATGATACCGTACATCACCATAAACAGGCCGACCCAGATCAGCACCGGTTCGCCCGGGAAGAGCAGTATCAATGCCAGCACAGCGGTCTTGGTCGTGAATGCGGAGAGGAATACCGAGCCGGTGGGACTGGCCTCGGGGTAGGCGTCGGCGAGCCAGGCCGATACCGGCGGCGCCGCGGCGTTGATCAGAATGCCCGTCAGAATCATCCAGGTATCGAAATTGGTCGCCAGCATCGGCTGGATATCGATCGAGCCGGTGTGTACCACGACGCCCTCGATACCGACCTTGAGAATGACGCCGCCGAGGAGGTGCATGATCGCATAGCGGATACCCGCAGCCCGCGCCGCAGGCGTGCCGCCGGACCACACTACCAGGGTCGAGAACAGCGCCATTAGTTCCCAGTACAGGAACATGGTGATCAGGTCGCCGGCAAAACACACGCCGATCGCACCGGCCGCATAGGCGTAGGCGGCGGCGAGTTCGACTGCACGGGCCTGGCGGAAGGCATAGAGCCCGCCGGTAAACACCATCAGCGCGAAAATGGTGGCGAACAGCCGGCGCAGCGGGCTGCCTTCCAGCGGCTCGATCTGATAGTCGAGGAAGGTGATGGTGGCCACCACCCCATCGGGCACCTGCCAGATCGCCCACAGAGTGGCTAGCGGCGCGGCCAGAATCACCGCTGTGCGCCAGTGGCCGCGCAGCGGCGCGATCAGCAGCGCGGCAGCGAGCAGGATCAGCGCGGGTGGCAGCGACTCAATCATCGGATTCCCGCTCGTGGTAGTAGCGCTCGTCGCGCTTCAGAAAGACGCCGAGCCCCTTGGCCACCAGCACCATGGCCAGGCAGGCGAGAAAACCGAACACGGCGCCAAAACCCAGCCAGCCGTCGACGCCGAAATAACCCTTGGCTGCAAACACCAGCTGGGCCAGCACCGTGAGCACCAGCACGGCGATGAAACCCCGCCACAGCCAGCGGATGGTGGCCGGCCTTACTAGCCAATGGTCGCTGTCGTCGTTCATGGAGCGCCTCCCACGAGTTGCCGCTCGAGTTCCAGCACCGGCCCGTTAAACAGAAACAGGCCGATGGTCAGCGCAGCGGTCATTGTCAGTGCCAGCACCATGGTAAGCGGCGCTTCGCCGTGGTCCTTGCCGGGTGTCGATGGCTCGGCCGTGAACCAGGCCATATAAATGATCGGCAGGAAATAAGCCGCGTTCAGTGCCGTGCTGGCAATAATCGTCGCAATGGCGACGTAATTGTCGGCCTGGAAGGCGCCCGCGAGGATATACCACTTCGATACGAAGCCGCCGGTGGGCGGCACGCCGATCATGCTCAGCGCGCCGATTGTGAACGCCGTCATCGTCCACGGCATGCGCCGGCCGATACCGCGCAGCTGCTGCAGCTCGGTTTTTTTCGCCGCCACATAGATCGCGCCTGCGGCAAAGAACAGCGTGATCTTGCCGAACGCATGCGCCACCATATGTATCGCGGCGCCGATCTCGGCCAGCGGTTTGAGGATTGCCGCCGCCATTACCACGTACGACAACTGTGCCACGGTAGAATAAGCCAGCAGGCGCTTGAGGTTTTGTTGTCGCAGTGCGATCAGGCTCGCTACTATGATGGTGAAGGCGGCTGCGTACAGCAGCCAGCTGCTCGATGGCTCTGCGAACAGGAAGTCGACACCGAATATGTAGAGAATGATCTTGAGTATGGTGAAGACACCGGCTTTGACTACCGCGACGGCGTGCAACAGCGCGCTGACCGGCGTCGGTGCCACCATCGCCGCGGGCAGCCAGCGGTGCATAGGCATAATGGCCGCCTTGCCCACGCCAAACACAAACAGGCCCAGCAGCAGGCCGATTGCCGGCCCCCCGAGCTTGCCGTCGAGTATGCCGCCGGCAACGAAATCACCGCTCCCGGCGGCGTAGTAGGTCCAGATAATCGCCGGCAGCAGCAGCCCGATCGAGGTTGTCAGCAGCACGCCGAGGTAGATGCGCGCGGAGCGCACCGTGTTGGCGTCGCCCTTGTGCGAGACCAGCGGATAGGTGGAAAGCGTCAGTATTTCGTAAAACAGGAACAGCGTTATCAGGTTGCCGGCGAAGGCAATCCCCATGGCGGCGGCAATGGCAATGGCGAAGAAAATGTAAAAGCGCGTTTGATGCGATTCGCGGTTGCCGCGCATATAGCCGATGGAATAGACGGAGTTGACAATCCACAAGCCAGAAGCCAGTGCCGCAAACAGCATACCCAGCGGCTCGATGCGAAAGGCGATGCTGATTCCCGGCACGATCTCGGTAAGCTGCAGCGCGGGGCGCTCGCCGGCCATCAGCTCGGGCAACAGCCCCCAGACAATTACCGCCAGTGCCAGCGCCGTTATCAGCGTGACTGCCTCGCGCAGGTTGGCGTTGATGCGGCCCGCCAGGGCTATACCCAGTGCGCCTATCAGCGGCAGCCCCAGGGCTATGAGAATGGATTGCTCGGCGTTCAAGGCACCTGCCTCACTAGCAATTCGGCAGCGGAGGTGGACAGTGTCACCGGCAGCCAGGACAACAAACCAAAGTAAAGGTTGGCCAGTGCCGCGGTCCAGGTGACGGCCAGCAGTGCAGCTGGCGCTTCACCGGATACGGCATCGGCCTGCGCGGTGCCGAAGTAGGCAGTTTCCACCATGCGCCAGATATACACCACCGCCATCAGGGAGCTGACCACAATAATGGCCACCAGCAGGCCGCCGATCACACCTTCGCCGAGGGCTGCCGAAATCAGGTACCACTTGCTGACAAAGCCCGCAGTGCCGGGTATGCCGATCAGGCTCAAGCCCGCCAGCACGAAGGCGCCCATGGTCCAGGGCATGCGCCCGGCAACGCCGGCAATATTGCTCAGGTTCAGCCCCGAGCAGCGCGTCGCCAGGCAGGCCACCGCCAGAAACAGTGTGCCCTTGGCGAGCGCGTGGTTGAAAATATGTAAAATGCTTGCAGTCAGCCCGGTCAGGCTGACCAGGCTTGCACCGAGGGTGATATAGCCGATCTGGGCTATGGAAGAATACGCCAGCAGGCGCTTGAGGTTGTGTTCGAACAGCGCAACCGCGGAGCCGATCAAAATGGCGAGCACCGCCAGCGGCATGAGGAAATAGGCAAACTGCAGGTCGTGCCCGGCGAGGTTGGGCTGAAACAGGAAAAAATCAAAGCGCAACAACAGGTACAGCGCCACTTTCGTGGCGCAGGCGGCAAGAAAAACAGTCACCCCATGCGGGGCGTAGGTATAGGCGTTTGGCAACCACACGTGCAGTGGAAATACAGCGGCCTTCAGCGCCAGACCGATGGTAATGAAACCGGCGGCAACCAGAGTGGGGCTCTGATCCGCAACCTGGTCGATTCTGAGTTCCATGTCCGCCAGATTCAGGGTGCCGGTCATCAGGTAGATCAGGCCGATGCCAATCAGGTAGCAGGTTGCGCCGACAGTCCCCATCACCAGATACTTGAACACCGCCGGCAGGGCCCGCCGATCGGCACCGCCCGAGATCAGGATATAGCTGGCCAGTGATGAGATTTCCATAAACACGAAAATATTGAACGCGTCGGCCGACACCGACATACCCGCAAGGCCGGCCAGTGCCAGCAGCCAGGCGGTATAAAACAGCGGTTGCCGCTGCGGGTCGATCTCGGCGTCGACACTCGAGCGGCCCGCCAGCAGCGCCAGTGTCGAGGCGCCGGTGACCACCAGCAACAGCAGTGCGCTGAAGGCATCCACGCGCAGTTCGATACCATAGGGCGCGGGCCAGCTGCCCATGTTGTAGCTGAAGTCATGGCCGTCGAGGACACCGATGGTGAGTGCGATTGCAATCGCGAAGGCGGTCAGGCTGGCCGCGGTCGCAGCTGCCCAGGCGAGGCCGCGCGGGCGCAGCAGCATTACCAGCGGCGCACTCAGCATGGGTACGACGACTTGCAGCGCCGGAAGATGGTGGCTCAGTTCGGTCACTGCCTGTCGATCTCTTGTATCTCGTGCTCCTCGATGGTGCCGTACTCTTCTTTAATGCGTACGACCACGCCGAGACCCAGTGCCATCGTTGAAATGCCGACGACAATGGCGGTTAGTATCAACACCTGCGGCAGCGGGTTGGAGAACGGTTTATCCGCAAGGACGGCCTGAAGAATCGGCGCTGTGCCGCCTTCGACCTTGCCCATGGTGATATAAAGCAGAAACACGGCCGACTGGAATATGGACAGCCCGAGCAGTTTCTTGATCAGATTGTGCTTGGCGATAACGGCATAAAAGCCGGTCATCAGCAGTATTGCAAAAACCCAGTAGTGGTATAAGCCGAACAGTTCCATCAGCTGCTCTCCCGCGCGGCAAAGGCGTGGAATACGCTGATCAGCACACCGGCGACCGTAATACCGACCCCGGCCTCGATCAATACGATGCCGATCTGCTGGCCGGCGACCGGGTTGGCAGCCAGCACGGAATAGTCGAGGAAGTTGCCGCCCAGCAGCATGCCGGCCACGCCGACCGCGCCGTAGAGCAGTGCGCCGCCGGCCACCAGTCCGGTCAGCACGCGGGTTGGCAGCGCCTGCAAAGCGCGGGTCTCACCCTCGAGCAGGGCGTAGAGAATGACCGCAGCGGCGAAGATCGCGCCGGCCTGGAAGCCGCCGCCCGGACCGTATTCACCGTGGAACTGTACGTAGAGCCCGAACAACAGAATGAAGGGGATCAACATGCGCCCCACTACCCGCGGTACCAGGTAATGTCGCAGGCCCTGGTCAGGCTCAGCGGCGCTGCGCGGCTGCGAGCCCGGTTTGCGGCGCGGCCGCGCGCTGAACAGAAACAAAACACCGATCCCCGCGGTGAAGACCACAAACACCTCGCCCAGCGTATCGTAGCCGCGGAAGCTGCCGAGTACGGCCGTTACCACATTGGGAATATCGATATGCTCGCTTGTGCTGTCGATATACCAGGGTGCGACGTGCTGGTGGACCGGCGCCTGCGGATCGCCGAAGCGCGGTTTGTCGAAGGTCGCATAGATGAGGAGCGACGCCGTAACCGCGACCACGGCCAGGCTCAACAGGCGCCTGTTGGAACCGCCGCGCTCGTGCTCGGCCGTCAGCGCCAGTGCGCCCAGAAACAGCACCGTCGAGATGCCGGCGCCGATCGCCGCTTCGGTAAGGGCCACATCGGCGGCATCGAGAAGAAAGAAAATTACCGCGATTAGCAGGCTGAAGATGCCGGTAAGAATCACGGCGACGAAGAGGTGTCGGGTGCGCACGATGGCGAAGGTGGTAATCACCAGCAAGGTGAGCATGAACACACTGAACAGAACGCTCACTTATCACGCTCCGCAGTGGCTACGTCCGTCTCGCCCGGTCGCAGGCCGGCAAGCAGCGCCGCACTCGCCAGCGCGTTCGAGGCGGTCGGGCTGGTCAGCAGCAAAAACAGCAGAATTGCAGCCAGTTTGATAGTCGCCAGCGAAATCCCGGCCTGTAGCATGATGCCGGCAATGATCAGGATTGCGCCGATAGTGTCGGTCAGGCTCGCCGCGTGCATGCGCGTATAGAGGTTGGGCATGCGCAGCACACCGACGCCGCCGATAAAAACGAACAGGCCGCCGAGCGACATCATGATCCAGCTTGTGATATCGATAAACATTGCCATCGCTCAGCCCTCGGACTCGCTTTCGGTCAGCTTGCGCTCTGCGCGCTGGCGAATGAATTCGAGTACCGCCAGCACACCGATGAAATTAATCAGCGCATAGGCCAGAGCCAGATCGAGAAAATCCGGCCGGCCGTAGAGAAAGGCGATCAGCGACAGCAGCAGCACGGTTTTGGTGCCGAACATATTTACCGCCAGCAGGCGGTCATAGATACTCGGCCCGAGCAGCGCCCGCACCAGCGCCAGCCCCATGGTGAGCACAGTGGCTATTGTGACGACGTAATACACGATTAGTTTTCCCCCAGCGCCGCGACGCGCCGATCCATTTCACCTGACATCAGCGCTGCGGCGCCTTCGCTGGTAAGACAGTGTACCTTGATGACACCGTCGTGCACGTCCATGGTGAGCGTGCCCGGCGTCAGCGTGATGGAGTTGCCGAGTATGGCCTGGCTGACCGGATGTTTTGCGCTGGCTTTCAGCTCGACCACCTGCGGGCTGATGGGCAGGCGCGGATTGAGTACGATGCGGCTTACCTCCAGGCTGGATTTTACGACTTCCTTTGCCAGCCAGCCCCAGTAGTGAAACAGCCGCGGGCCGAAACCCAGGGCGAAAATGTCGCTGTCGAAGTAACCCATGCGCCGCGCCAGATAAACGGTAAGCAGGCAGGAGAAGGTGCCCAGCGCCAGCAACAGCGGCTTGAACAGGCCCGACCAGAGCAGCCAGGCGACAACCAGCAGGGCGAGCAGTAACAGCATTCTCGCCTTGATTGCGAGCCGCTGACTCATCCCGCGGCCCCGCCCTTCGCATCCGCCTCACAGGGGTATTGCTTGCGCAACGCTGCAAAAACTGCATCGCGCGCCAGTAGCTGTTCTTCGATAAAACGCCGGTTCATCAGGTTGTGTACCACCGCCTCCACCACCTTCAGCGGCACAGCTGCGCCCAGGCAGAAACCGGCGTATACGGTGGCGCCGAAGCGTTTGACTCTGCTGCCGAGCCGGGTGCGAATGACGCGCTCCGTGTAGGTCTCCTCGCGACCGAGTTCAGTGGCGATATTTTGAATAACCCGCTCGTCGGTGGCAACCGCTCCGTCGATGAAACCCTGTATATATCTGACGCAGAAAATGGCATCCTTCCCTTCCCGGTCTTTGGAGTAATGCGTACAGTGCTGCGCAAGCTGGCGTGTCGACAGTGGCTCCACAGCTATCGCATCACGTGTTGACTGCAGTATCGCCAGGGCGCAGACCCCGATGATTGTCACTCTTGCGATCATTCATTATTCTCCAAATCAACTGCTGCCAACAATCAATTAGTGGGGTCTTGCACCCTTTTAAACACCTACACCTAAACACCTGTACCTAAAAAATCCAGACCTAAAACTATGCCGCCAACTCGCTCGGCGGCATCTTACAGTCTTGCGTAGGAGCGTTATCCGCGAAGCGGATCAGCGCGCGTG
This sequence comes from Exilibacterium sp., assembly GCA_028280195.1. Lineage (GTDB taxonomy): Bacteria > Pseudomonadota > Gammaproteobacteria > Pseudomonadales > Cellvibrionaceae > Exilibacterium. Next base: position 46,802 of record JANQMH010000098.1, on the reverse strand, counting down.
CAGAACTGCTGAAAAATGTACAATCTGCCGCCGCATTAGTCATCAGGGTGATTCCTTTGATCGCTTTTCGAATAAATAATAGGTGATAACTACAAGTAAAACAATAACAACCGCTGTCAACGGCGCAGGTGGGACCTGGCACTGGTAACGAACCGGCAACGCGCATCGAGCGTATTTGCAGCACGGGACATAAGCGTTGCAATGGCGGCTGTCGCAGCAGTAGACAGGCAAGGTGTGCGCTGTGGGGATTGCCCTGCCCCCCTTTATGTTACCGTGTTTGATACTTTTATCAGTTCTGGTTTTCCGCTTGCATTACCGATTCGGCGCAAACCGCGCGGCTGCAGTCAAAACAGTTTGTGAATCGGGGAGTAAAAAATATCGGCACTATATAAATAAGAAGCGATGCTGAATGTGACTTTGTCCGCAGCAGCTGCCGCGATGATACAGGCAACCATCCAGGCAACCATCCCACTCAACAGCCCGATAACTGATTTGGTGTCGGGTTCCCGGCTCGCCGGTAAGGCCTGCAAAATGCACCGGGCTGTCGGTTGTTTCGGCCTGCCGCCTCCCGGCCTCGCTTTTCCCTTACCCTTGTGAAGCGGCGTTTTGCCGGCGGCAACAGACCGCTTTAGCGGCTGCCGCTCCCGGGGCCGGCCACAGAGCCGCCGGGGGGCGGCCGGCGGTCTCTGCCAGCCCGGTGTTGCCAGGGAGGTCGTCGAAACAAAAGTATTATAAAGTTTTTGCTTTACTTATCAGGAAAGCGGTTTAAGATAAGTAAACTATTGGCTTTACTTAAATGGGCTTTGCCAGTGCCCGTATCGACCTTCACCAGTGTCAGGACAGTGATACCGCCGGCGCTGCCGGCGCCTGTAAACAGGGCGCCGCGCGATCGCGTGCTGGCCGTCCGATACTGTATAAATAATCAGATGCTTGGTGTTACAATTGCGCCCCCGTAACACCAATACGATATTGATCAGCGGAAATCGGAGTTCTGAATGCGTTTGCACCCCTGGGTAATCGTCGCCCTGATTTGTATCGTGGTGACGGCGATACTGGCCACTTACAAAACCCGTCAAATTCAGCAGGCCATTGCCTTTGCCGAGTCCTTCCCGGAGCCGCAGGAAACCGTGGAAGCGGTGCGCGTCGAGCAGATAAGCTGGACTCCCGAGGTCAGCGCCCTGGGTGAAGTGGTGGCACCAATGGCCGTGGAGCTGCGCAACGAACTGGGGGGCAAGGTGGTGCAGGTGGGTTTTGCCGCCGGCGCCAGAGTTGCCAAAGGCCAACTGCTGCTGCAATTGGATGTCAGCGAAGAGCAGGCGCAACTAAAGGCGGCGGAGGCGCAGATGGAGCTGGCGCGCCTGGAGCTGGAGCGCTTTCGCCAGCTGATCAGCCAGAATGCCTCCAGCAAAGACCGCTACGATCGCGCCCGCGCCGAGATGGCGGTGGCGTCGGCCAACAGGCAGGCGCTGCAGGCGATTATCGCCAAGAAAACCCTCAGGGCTCCCTTCGATGCCAATGCCGGCCTGCACGAGTTGGAGGCGGGTCAGTTTCTGGCGGCCGATACTGCCATTACACAGCTGGTGGGTGTGAATGAAAGTGTCTGGGTGGATTTCAATCTGCCCCAGGATCAGGCACTGCTGCCGCTCGGCACCGAGGTGAGCATCGAAGCGCCGGGCCTGTTGCCGGCAGAGGTCAGCGGCAGGGTGATCGCCCGCGATGCTGCGGTAACCGCACAGTCGCGCAATATGCGCGTGCGCGCCCTGCTCGACGGGGTGGCAGACAGGCTCAAGCCCGGCGGGATTGTCAATGTGTCGGTACCGGTAGGCGCACCGCGCACGGTTGCGGTGCTGCCGGCGACCGCTATCCGCCGCGATAACTTCGGCGCCTTTGTCTATGCGCTGGTAGCGGATGGCGACAATGGCCACGGCCCGCAGCTGCGGGCGCGCAAGCGCCCGATTACGCTGGGGCCGGAGCAGGCGCAGCGGGTCATTGTAACCAGCGAGCTGGCACCGCAGGTGCTGATTGCCGCCAAGGGCTCCTACAAACTGCGCGAAGGTATTCTGGTGGCGGTGGCCACGGGCGGCAGCGATGAGTAGGCAGTATGGCCGCCCCACAGTCATGGATATCTTTGTGCGGCGGCCGGTGCTGGCACTGGTGATTGCACTGTCGCTGTCGCTGATCGGCCTGCGCGCCGCCACCACGCTGCCGGTGATGCAGTTCCCGAAAATCGAAAGCGCGTCCCTGGAAATCACCACGCCCTATGTCGGTGCCTCGGCCCGGGTGGTGCAGGGCTTTGTCACCGACCCGATCGAGCGGGTGGCGGCATCCATACCCGGGGTCGACTATGTCGATTCCAATACCGTCGCCGGCCTGAGTACGGTGACGGTATGGCTCAAGCTCAACGAGGACAGCACGGCGGCGCTGGCGGAGTTGTCGACGCGGCTCAGCCAGATTCGCTTCGAACTGCCGGCCGGCGCCGAGGACCCGGCGGTGACCGTGCGCCGCGCCGACCGCCCCAATGCCGGCTTCTATCTGGACGTGCTGGTAGACCCCGCCGCCAACGGTATGAGCCGCGCCGAGATCAGTGATTATCTCACCCGGCGCGTCAACCCCATCCTCGCCTCCATCGACGGCGTGCAGAGAATCGACCTGGAAGGCGGCCGCCTGCCGGCCATGCGCATCTGGCTCAACCCGGCGCGCATGGATGCGTTCAATGTCAGTGCCGGGGATATTGAAGCAGCGCTGACCGCCAACAATATCATCGCCACCATCGGCCGCAGCGAGAATGCCCAGCAGCGCATCGACCTGCTGGCGGATACCTCCATGCGCGATATCGCCGACTTCGAGCGCCTGGTGATACGGGAAGTCGAGGGCTCGCAGATCCGCATCGGCGATGTCGCCCGGGTTGAACTGGGCGAGGAAGAGGGCGAAATCAATGCGCGCCTGGACCAGTCCAAGGCGGTCTATATCTCCGTCTGGCCGCTGCCGGGAGCCAATGAAATCGATATTGCCAACGATCTGTATGAGGCGCTCGATCGCGTCAACCCGACTCTGCCCGCGGGCCTCAGCATCGGCGTGGGCTACGATATCACCCTGTATATGCGCGACGCCCTGCGGGAGATTTTCATCACCCTGGCCGAGACCGTGCTGCTGGTGGGCCTGGTGGTATTGCTGATGATGGGCTCGGTGCGCACCGCGCTGGTGCCTCTGGTGACCATTCCCATCTCCATCCTCGGCGCCATGGCGGCGATGTATGCCATGGGCTTTTCCCTGAATCTGCTCACCGTGCTGGCCATCGTCCTGTCCGTGGGGCTGGTGGTGGATGATGCCATTGTGGTGGTGGAGAATGTCGCCCGCTATATGCGCGAAGGCAAGGGCCGGATAGCGGCGGCCCTGGCCAGCTCGCGCCAGTTGCTGGCGCCGATTATCGGTATGACACTGACGCTCGCCGCGGTATACGCGCCGATCGGCTTTTTGTCCGGGCTGACCGGCGTGCTGTTCAAAGAGTTTGCCTTTACGCTGGCGGTGGCGGTACTGATATCGGGGGTGGTGGCGCTGACGCTGTCGCCGATCATGAGTGCCTATGCCAGCCCCGAGGGCGGCAGGGAGGGCAGGGCCACGCGCCGCGTCAACGCCGCCTTTGCCGGGATCCAGCGGTTTTACAGCAGCCTGCTGGCACGCAGCCTGGAGCACCGGCCGCAGGTGCTGTTTCTGGCCGTTTTTATCACCCTGTTGACGCTGCCGTTCTACCTTTTCTCCCAGCAGGAGCTGGCCCCGATCGAAGACCAGAGCGGAATCGGCGTCATCATTGAGGCACCGCCGGAGGCCTCGCTGGACTACACCAGCGAACAGATGGTCGATGTCGTCGATGCCATGATGTCGCTGCCGGGCGCCGATACCATGTGGCAGATCGTTACCCCGGGGGCCGGTTTCGGCGGCCTGGAGCTGGTGGATTTCGATCAGCGCGACGACAGCGTCCACGTGCTGTTTCCCCGCGCCTTCGGTCAGCTGTCCCAGGTGGCGGGTCTGAAGGCACTGCCGATTCTGTGGCCGGCGCTGCCCACGGCCGGCAATTTCGATATCGAACTGGTGGTAATGTCACCGGATTCGCCGCTGGATATGAAACAGTATGCCGACCAGCTGGTGGCCGCCGCCTACCAGAGCGGCCGCTTTCTATTTGCCGACACCGATCTAAAGGTCGACCTGCCGCAGGCGCGCTTTCGCCTGCACCGGGAGCGCATCGCCGATCTGGGCATGGATCTGGCCGATGTCAATCGGCAGCTGGGGGTGCTGCTGTCGGGCAATTATGTCAACCGCTTCAACCTCGATGGCAAGGCCTACCAGGTCATACCGATGATCGAGGATTACGGCCGCCCCGACCCGCGCGCACTGATGGACCTGAAACTGCGCACGCCGCGCGGCGACCTGGTGCCGGTGTCTGCCATTGCCTCGCTTGAGCAGCTGACCGCGCCGCGGGTGCTGGGCAAGTTCCAGCAGAAAAACGCCTTCCGCGTATACGGCGGCGTCATCCCCGGCACGACTAAGGAACAGGGGCTGGCAATCCTCGAGGCAGCGGCGGCCGATACACTGCCGTCCGATTATGATATCGACTATGCCGGCGAGTCGCGCCAGCTGCGCCAGGAAGGCAATACACTGTTCGGCGTGCTGGCCATAGCGCTGGTATTCGTGTTTTTGGTGCTGGCGGTGCAGTTCAACAGCTTTCGCGATCCCCTGGTGGTACTGCTGGGCTCGGTGCCCCTGGCGCTGTCGGGCGCCATGCTGTTTTCCTTTCTGGGCTGGACCACCATTAATATCTACGCCCAGGTGGGTTTTATCACTCTGGTGGGGCTGATCGCCAAGAACGGCATTTTGATAGTAGAATTCGCCAACCACATGCAAGCCGACGGCCTGTCGAAACTGGAAGCGATCAAGGTAGCGGCGCAGACGCGACTGCGGCCCGTACTGATGACCACTGCCGCCACCGTGCTGGGGCATTTCCCGCTGGTGCTGGTGTCCGGCGCCGGTGCCGAGGCGCGCAACAGCATCGGCATCATTCTGGTGGCCGGCATGCTAGTGGGAACAATATTTACTCTGTTTATACTGCCCAGCGTCTACATGCTGCTGGCATCGACACACGCCCCCGAGACTCGGGCGCAGGAGGCTGATGAGAACCTTGCCGCTACGGCGTAGCAGGCAACTGGGGTGCGCATACAATCATATACGAATGAGAGGGTTTATTTATGGCGGCGGACAAGCGGCGCAAGTACTCCAGTGAAGTTGTCGACGGCATTACCAAAGCGCCCGCCAGAGCCATGCTGCGGGCAGTGGGCTTTAGCGATGCCGATTTTTCCAAGCCGCAGGTGGGCATCGCCTCCACCTGGAGCAATCTCACCCCCTGCAATATGCATATCAATCAGCTGGCCGAAGAGGCCGCCCGCGGCGCCGACGAGGCCGGCGGCAAGAGCCTGATCTTTAATACCATTACCATTTCCGACGGCATTGCCAACGGCACTCTGGGTATGAAGTACTCACTGGTATCGCGCGAGGTCATCGCCGATTCCATCGAGACCGTCGCCGGCTGCGAGGGCTTTGACGGCCTGGTGGCCATCGGCGGCTGTGACAAAAACATGCCCGGCTGCATGATCGGCCTGGGGCGACTGAACCGGCCGGCGGTATTCGTCTACGGCGGCACCATCCGGCCGGGCGCCAATCGCACCGATATCATTTCCGTGTTCGAAGCGGTGGGCGCCCATGCCAAAGGCGATAAAAGCCTGCTCGAAGTCAAGCAGATCGAGGAGACGGCCATCCCCGGCCCCGGCTCCTGCGGCGGCATGTACACGGCCAATACCATGGCCTCGGCCATCGAGGTCATGGGCATGAGCCTGCCGGGCAGCTCGGCCCAGGACGCGGTATCGGGCAATAAAATCGATGACTGTCGCGCCGCCGGCGCCGCGGTCTTGCAGCTGCTGGAAAAAGATATCAAGCCGACCGATATCATGACCCGGGAGGCCTTTGAAAATGCCATTACCCTGGTGATAACCCTGGGCGGCTCCACCAATGCGGTGCTGCATCTGCTGGGCATGGCGCAGGCCGTCGGCGTGGCGCTGACGCTGGATGATTTCGCCCGTCTCGGCAAGCGCGTGCCGGTGCTGGCGGACCTGCGCCCCAGCGGCCATTACATGATGTCGGAGCTGGTGGCGATCGGCGGCATCCAACCGCTGATGAAAATCCTGCTCGATGCCGGTATGCTGCACGGCGACTGTTTGACCGTAACCGGTAAAACCCTGGCTGAAAATCTCGCCGGCACGCCACCCTATCCCGAGGGCCAGTCCATCATCCACACCCTGGACAAGCCGGTCAAAGCCGACAGTCATTTGCGTATTCTCTACGGCAATCTGGCACCCACCGGCGCGGTGGCCAAAATTACCGGCAAGGAGGGTCTGGCCTTCCGCGGCCGCGCCAGGGTTTTCCACTCTGAAGAGGAAACCCTCGAGCGCATCCTCGACGGCACCGTCAAGGCCGGGGACGTGCTGGTAATCCGTTATGAGGGCCCGCAGGGTGGGCCGGGCATGCGCGAGATGCTCAGCCCCACCTCGGCCATTATGGGCAAGGGCCTGGGGCAGGATGTGGCGCTGATTACCGACGGGCGCTTTTCCGGTGGCAGCCACGGCTTTGTAGTCGGCCACGTAACGCCGGAGGCGCAGCAGGGCGGACCGATTGCGATTGTCGAGGACGGCGATGAAATTGTTATCGACGCCGAGTCCAATCAATTGACCCTGAACTTGCCGCAAGCGGAAATCGATGCCCGGCTGGCGCGCTGGCAGGCGCCGCCGCTGCGCTTTCGGCGCGGGGTGCTGGCCAAGTATGCGCGCGCGGTAAAGTCGGCGTCGCTGGGGGCTGTAACCGACGCTTTCGATGACTGACAGCACTGATTGCACAACTGCCGTTGCGGCTGTGACGTTCGCCTGCAAAAAACAGAACTGCTGATCGTCATTGTGCTGTCGCTATCGGTCGCTGCACAGTTGCTATTGAACACCGCACAGGTATCTTCACTGTGCGGTGTTTACGTATCTGGCACTTATTGATTAAGTTATTAAGTTATCAGTGTCCCCATCACCGCCATCTCCATCACCAAACCACTGCTCGAGCTTCTGCCTGGCTTTTTCGACATGCTGATCTTTGATATGGGCGGCCACCGTCCAGGCCGCTGCCGCCAGGGCGCCGAGATCGTCGACATAGCCGCCGGGCAGGAAATCCGCAACGGCGTCGGTCGGGGCGATGAAGTACACCAGGGCGCCGATGATGGTCGTCTTCGCCCAGGCCGGTGTGTCAGTGTCCTGCAGCGCATAAAAGAGTTTCAACGCGATTTCGATGGTGTCTTTGCCGGCCGCTCTGGCGTAGGTTTTAACTTTCTTCCAAAACGACGCTTCGCTGTACTGATCATCCTGCATAAACTCACCCATTGCTCTGCCACTGATGCAATATCGGGCCGCGGCGGCAGTTTACTTGCGCTGGTCCTCGGGCTGTATGCGCAGCGACCTCAGGCCCTGTTTTAACTTGAACAGATGATCGTGTAAAGCCGGCCCTTTGCGCTGCGCCACACCGATGGCCAGCACGTCGATAATCACCAGATGGGCGATGCGGGAAGACAGCGGTGTGTAGATTTCGATATCTTCCTCGACATCCACCTCGATGGGAATGGTGGCATTTTTAATCACCGGCGAGCGGCTCGGGGCCAGGCCGATCACCACCCCGCCCGCCTGCTTGACCATATCCATGGAATGCAGCAGCGCCTTGGTGCGACCGCTCTGGGAGATTGCCACTACGACATCGCCCGGCTGCATGGACATGGCGGACATATTCTGAATATGGTGATCGGAGTGGGCGGCGGTGGCCAGCTGCAGGCGGAAGAATTTATGCTGCGCATCCGCCGCCACCGCGCCGGAGGCGCCGAAGCCGTAGAACTCCACCCGGTTGGCGCGGCACAGGGCGTCGACCGCTCGGTCCAGATGCTCGACATTGAGCTTGTCGCGCACCTGCAGCAGGGTGTCGATAGTGGAATCGAACACTTTATAGGTAAAATCGCTGATCGGGTCGTTGTCGGTAACCGCGATCTGGCCGAAACTGGGGCTGGAGGCCAGCTGCTGTGCCAGGCTGAGTTTGAAGTCCTGGAAACCCTCGCAGCCGATAGCGCGGCAGAAGCGCACCACGGTGGGCTCGCTGACCTCGGCGCGGGTGGCCAGATCGACGATGCGCATATGAATGATATCGGCCGGGTTGGTCAGCACATACTCGGCTACCTTGCGCTCGGATTTGCGCATGGCGTCGATAGTGTCGCTGATTTTCTGCGTGACTTCAGCCGGCTTCACAGTCCAATCCGCCTCAGTTACTCTAATGCCCCGGTTATCTCGACCAGTGTGTGTTCGCAGACAATAGTACAAAAAATATGTAGTAAAAAAATAGCCTGATCCCCTACTTTTTGTAATTTTGCTACAATGCCGCCCATGGACGTATCCCCGATTCTCGATGCCCTCAACCAGGCCCAGCGCCAGGCGGTCTCCGCCGAGCCTGGCAATCAATTGATCCTCGCCGGCGCCGGCAGCGGCAAGACGCGGGTGCTGGTGCACCGCATTGCCTGGCTGGTGCGGGTGCAGCAGGTGTCACCCTATTCGATTCTGGCGGTGACCTTTACCAATAAGGCAGCGCGGGAAATGCGCGGGCGCATCGAGGAGCTGCTCGGCGTCAATCCCCGGGGCATGTGGGTGGGCACCTTTCACGGTATTGCCCACCGCCTGCTCAAGGCCCACTGGCAGGAGGCGAAACTGCCGCAGAATTTCCAGATTCTCGACAGCGACGACCAGCTGCGCCTGGTCAAGCGCGTATATCAGAGCCTGGAACTGGACGAGGACCGCTGGCCGCCGCGGCAGGCGCAGTGGTTTATCAATGCGCAGAAAGACGAGGGTCTGCGCGCCGATCATATTCGGGAAAGCGGCGACCCCTTTGCCACCACCATGCTGCGGGTCTATCGCGCCTACGAAGAAGCCTGCGAGCGCGGCGGCATGGTGGATTTCGGCGAACTGCTGCTGCGCGCCCACGAGATCTGGCTGCACAACCCGCCCCTGCTGCAACATTACCAGGAGCGCTTTCCGTTTATCCTGGTGGATGAATTTCAGGACACCAATACCATTCAATACGCCTGGCTGCGGGTATTGGCCGGCGACCACTGCAAGGTCTCAGCGGTAGGGGACGACGATCAGTCCATCTACGGCTGGCGCGGCGCCAAAATAGAGAATATCCAGCAGTTCGGTAACGATTTTCCCGCTGTGGAGACCATCCGCCTGGAGCAGAACTACCGCTCCACCAGCACCATACTGAAGGCCGCCAACGCGGTTATCGCCAACAATTTTGGCCGCCTGGGCAAGCAGCTGTGGACCGATGGCAAGGACGGTGAGCCCATATCGCTGTATGCGGCCTTCAACGAACAGGACGAAGCGCGCTTCATCGTCGAACGCATCGAGGACTGGGCCGGTCAGGGCAAGCGGCGCGACAGTATCGCCATTCTCTACCGCTCCAACGCCCAGTCGCGGGTGCTGGAGGAGGCACTGCTGCGCGAGGCGGTGCCCTACCGCATATACGGCGGCCAGCGTTTCTACGAGCGGATGGAGATCCGCAATGCCCTGGCTTATCTGCGCCTGATTGTCAGCCGTTTCGACGACGCCGCCTTCGAGCGGGTGGTCAATACCCCCACTCGCGGCATCGGCGGCAAGACCGTGGACGCCGTGCGGCTGTTTGCCCGCGAGCAGGGCAGCTCGCTGTGGCAGGCGGCGGTGCAGATGGTGGCCCATAAAAGCCTGCCGGCGCGCGCCGCCAATGCCCTCAACGGCTTTATCGAACTGGTGGAGAGCCTCGACAGCGACACCTCGGTGCTGGGTCTGGCCGAGCAGGCGGAACATGTGGTGCACGGCAGCGGCCTGTACGACTATCACCAGCGGGAAAAAGGCGAAAAGGGCCAGGCCAGAACCGAAAACCTGGAGGAACTGGTCAACGCCTGCCGCGCCTTTGCCGCCGAGCCGGGCGCAGAGGGCACGGCGCTGGTGCAGTTTCTCGACACCGCCGCCCTCGATGCCGGCGACGCCCAGGCCGATGAGCACGAGGATGCGGTACAGCTGATGACACTGCACTCGGCTAAGGGGCTGGAGTTTCCACTGGTGTTTCTGGCGGGTGTGGAGGAAAATCTGTTCCCGCACAAGATGTCGCTGGAGGAGCCCGGTCGCCTGGAGGAGGAGAGGCGGCTGTGTTATGTCGGCATCACCCGCGCCATGGAAAAGCTGTATATCACCTACGCCGAAAGCCGGCGCATGCACGGCAACGAAACCTTCAATGCGGTATCGCGCTTTGTCAGGGAAATTCCCGACCAGTTGTTAGAGGAAGTGCGGATAAAGTCCACCGTCAGCCGGCCGCTGAACTACGCCGGCGGCCGCAGTCAGCCGGCTGCGGGTCGGCTGAGCGATACCGGGGTAGATACCGGGCTGAGCCTGGGGCAGAGAGTGCTGCACCCGATCTTCGGTGAGGGCGTGGTGGTGCATTTCGAGGGTCAGGGAGGCGGCGCGCGGGTGCAGGTCAATTTTGACGCCGAGGGCAGCAAATGGCTGGTGCTGCAGTACGCCAAGCTCGAGGCGCTTTAATAGCCAGGCTATAAAGGTGTTCCCAGTAGAGAGGAAACGGGTGTGACGCAGACGACAGGCAACTACTATCCGGCGGTGATCCTCGGCCTGATTGCGGCGCTGGTTGCGGTCTTCGCCCTCTATGTGGTGGAGCGGGCCGGCGCCGCCGCGGTGCAGTCGCTGCCGGCCGCCGGCAGCGCCCGCCAGGAGGCGCAGTATCAATGGAAAATGGTGACCACCTGGCCGAAAAACTTCCCCGGCCTGGGCGCGGCCCCGGAAAACTTCGCCAGATCCGTCGCTGCGATGAGCAACGGCCGCCTGCAGATAAAGGTGTACGGCGCCAACGAACTGGTGCCGGCCCTGGGAGTATTTGACGCGGTTTCCTCCGGCAGCGTCGAGGCGGGCCACGGCGCCGCTTATTACTGGAAGGGCAAGATTGCCGCCGCGCCGCTGTTCACCTCGGTGCCCTTCGGCATTAACGCCCAGGAAATGAACGGCTGGCTGCACTACGGCGGCGGCCTGGCGCTGTGGCGGGAAGTCTATGCGCCATTCAACCTGGTGCCCTTCGCCGCAGGCAATACCGGTGTGCAGATGGCGGGCTGGTTCAACCGCGAAATCAACTCGGTCGAGGATCTCAAAGGTCTGAAGATGCGCATTCCCGGCTACGGCGGCGAGGTCTGGACCCGCGCCGGCGGCACTGCCGTCAATATTCCCGGCGGCGAACTCTACACCGCCCTGCAGACCGGTGTCATCGATGCCACCGAGTGGGTCGGGCCCTATAACGACCTGGCCTTCGGCTTTCACCAGGTGGCCAAATACTACTATTATCCGGGCTGGCAGGAGCCGGGCCCGACACTGGAACTGATCGTCAATAAAACCGCGCTCGAGTCCCTGCCGGCGGATCTGCAGGCCATTGTCGAAGTTGCCGCCCGCGCCGCCAATCAGGATATGCTGGATGAATATACCGCCCGCAACAATGCCGCATTGACCGAGCTGATCGACACTCACGGCGTACAGGTGCGGCGCCTGCCCGACGACGTGCTGCGCACATTGCGGGCTACCGCCGAACAGATCTACCGCGAGACGGCGCAGAGCGATCCGGTATTTGCCAGGGTCTACCGCGCCTACCGCGAATTTGCCGAGCAGTCGCAGGCCTACCACCGCGTTTCCGAGCAGGCCAACTACGATATACGCAATCTGAGGTAAGTGGATCTGGCGGGCCGTTGGGAGTAGAATGCTGGCTCGTTTCCCACTTCCTGACGCCAAGGTAACTGGAAGCCTCCTGCTGGAATCCCCCTTATTCATAAACAGATTTCACAAACAGATAGAAACTGACTGGAAACAGAACTGCTGATATAAGCGTGCAGAACATACCGATGCGTCGACTATTGCTAGGGTCCTGTATATCCCTCTGCTGGCTGCTGGCGGGCTGTGCCGCACTGATTGGCGCGCAGACCGCAAAACTGGCCGACAACCTGGCCGCGGCGGTGCTCGACAGCAACGATCCGGCCACTGTGCGCGATGGCGCGCCGGCCTACCTGTTGATGGTCGACGGGCTGATTGCGGGCAGCCCCGACAATCGCGACCTGCTGCAGGCCGGCGCCAGTCTCTACGGCGCCTACGCCGGTGTGTTTGTCGAAGACCCGCAGCGCCAGCGGCGGCTGACGCAAAAGTCACTGGACTACGCCCTGGCGGCTCTGTGCTGGGCCGAGCGGCAGCTGTGCGACGTGCGCGCCCAGCCTTTTGCCGAGCTGGGCGATGTATTGCAACAGAGCCCGAAGCGGCTGGTGTCACCCCTGCATACGCTGGGTATCAGCTGGGCGGGATGGATTCAGGCGCGGCGGGACGACTGGAATGCGGTGGCCGAGCTGGCGCGGGTGCAATTGTTGCTGGAGACCGTAGTGCGGCTCGAGGGCAGCTATGACGGTGGCGCCGCTCATCTTTATCTCGGCGGGCTCGCCACGCTGTTGCCGCCGGCGCTGGGAGGCAAGCCGGAAATCGGGCGCGAGCACTTCGAAAAGGCTATTCTGTTTTCAGAGGGTAACAACCTGATGGCCAAAGTGACCTTTGCCGAGCGCTATGCGCGCCTGGTTTTTAACCGCGAACTGCACGATCGGTTGCTGCGCGAAGTGATCGAGGCGCCGGCCGAGGTACCCGGCTATACGCTGATGAATGTCTTGGCGCAACAGCGGGCCCGGGAGTTACTGGCTTCCGCCGGCGATTATTTTTAACCGCCGGTGCTTTATCGGATCGGTGATATTTCAGGAGAGCTTTGCTATGAAGTGGCTGACAGCCCCGCGGCGCCGTTTGCGGCTTTTTGTTTTTACGACGACATTTATGACAGCGTTTACAACCGCACTGATGGCAGCCGACACACGGGCTGCCGTGCTGAAGATTGCCACGATTTCTCCGGACGGCTCCAGCTGGATGGTAAAGATGCGCGCGGGGGCCGAGGCGGTAGAGGCGGCCACTGAGGGGCGTGTGAAATTCAAGTTCTACCCCGGCGGGGTCATGGGCAACGACAAGGCGGTATTGCGCAAGATCCGCCTCGGCCAGCTGCACGGTGGTGCCGTACCGGGCGGCAGCCTGACCAAGTTCGCACCCAACAGCCAGCTGTACAATATGCCTCTGTTGTTTCGCTCCTTCCGCGAGGTGGACGTTGTGCGCGAGCGTATGGATCGGCTGATTATCGAGGAACTGGAAAGGGGCGGCTTTGTCACCTTTGGTCTCGGCGAGGGCGGGCTCGCCTATTTGATGACCGATGCCGCGGTGACTCAGGTAGACCAACTGCGGGCGAAAAAGGTGTGGGTGCCCGACAACGACCCGATCACCGCCGGTGTGGTGAAATCCTTTGGCATCTCACCGATTCCGCTGTCTATCGGCGATGTGCTGCCGAGCCTGCAGACAGGCATTATCGATACCGTGGCGACCTCGCCCATCGCCGCCCTGGCCCTGCAGTGGCACACCCAGATCTCCCATATGACCGATATCCCGCTGATGTATTTTTACGCGGTGCTGGCCATCGACAAAAAAGTCTTCGATAAACTGCGCCCCGGCGATCAGCGCACGGTCAGGGATATCATGGGCAAGGTCTTCGCCGATATAGATCGGCAGAATCGCCAGGACAATCTGGCGGCCTTTGCCGCCATGCAAAAGCAGGGTATCGTGCTGTCGCGCCCCAGCCGAGAGCATATCGACGCCTGGAACCGCTACGCCGAGCAGGCGATGAACAGGATTGTCGAAAGCGGTGAAGTCTCACGGCCGCTGTACGAGCAGATGATGAATTACCTGGAGCAGTACCGCAGCGCCCAGGCGGCGCTGTGACGGTGAAGAACTGGCTGCGGGCGCTGAACCGCGGCTGTGCCCACCTGGAAAGCACCATTCTGGTGCTGATACTGGCGGCGCTCATCCTGCTGGCCAACGGCCAGATCGCGTTGCGCAATTTCTTCGGCACCGGCATTCTCGGCGCCGACAGTATGTTGCGGATACTGGTGCTGTGGCTGGCACTGTTCGGCGCCATGGTGGCGACCCGGCGGCGCGAGCACATTGCCATTGACCTGATTGCCCGCCTGGCGCCGGCAGGTGCGCGCGGCTATATCGCCCGCGCGGTAAATGTATTCTGCGCCGCCGTCTGTACCTTGATCGCCTACTTTTCCATAACGCTGGTGCAGTTGGAGTTTGAGGACGGCACTACAGTCAGCGGCCTGCCGGTATGGCTCTGCCAGAGCATTATCCCGTTTTCCTTTTTTGTCATCGGATGGCGCTTTTTATGGCAGGCGCTGTCGCCCGCCTCGCTGCCGCCGGCGGACACGCAGCGCCCATGCTGACTCTGGCGATAGTCTTTCTTATCGTTATGGCGCTGATGGGAACGCCGCTGTTCGTGGTGATTGCCGCGGCCGGCCTGTTCGGGCTGTGGTGGCAGGATATTCACCTGTCGGTGCTGGCGGTGGAAATCTACCGCATTGCCGATACGCCGATGCTGCTGGCGCTGCCGCTGTTTACCTTCGCCGGCTACCTGATCGCCGAGAGCGGCTCGGCGGATCGCCTGGTGCGACTCAGCCGCGCCTTTTTGGGCTGGATGCCGGCCGGGCTGCCGATTATCGCGCTGCTGACCTGTACGTTTTTTACCGCCATTACCGGCGCCTCGGGTGTCACCATCGTTGCGGTCGGTGCGCTGCTGTATCCGGCGCTGAAAAAGGCCGGCTACGGCGAAAAATTCGGTCTCGGGCTGGTCACCTCCTCCGGCAGTCTGGGCCTGCTGCTGGTGCCCTCCATGCCGCTGATCCTCTACGGTATTCTGGTGCAGCAGATGGGGATCGGGCCGAGTTTCGAGCTGACCCAGCTGTTTGTCGCCGGTCTGCTGCCGCTGTTGCTGATGCTGGTGCTGCTGTGTCTGTGGGCGATGTGGGTTTCGCGCCGCCAGCCTGTCGAGCGACAGCCGTTTTGCCGCCACGAGGCGGGCCGCGCACTGTGGCAGGCAAAGTGGGAACTGCCGCTGCCGCTATTGGTGATAGGCGGCATCTACGGCGGCTGGTTTGCCATTTCCGAAGTGGCCGCCATTGCCGCGCTCTATACACTGGTGGTGCAGGTGGCGTGTTACCGCGAGGTCCGGCTGCGGCAGGTGCCGGCAATCATGGTCAACGCCAGCGTGATTATCGGTGAGATCATCGCCATCCTCGCGGTGTCGCTGGCGCTGACCAATGTGCTGGTGGATGCGGAGGTGCCGGCGCTGCTGTTCGAAGCCATACGCGATACCATTACCAGCAAGCTGGCGTTTTTACTGCTGCTCAATATTGTCCTGCTGGCGCTGGGTGCGGTGCTGGATATTTTTTCCGCCATTGTGGTGATGGTGCCGCTGATTTTACCGGTGGCGCTTTCCTATGGCATTCATCCGGTACATTTGGGAATGATATTTCTTGCCAATATGCAAATAGGTTACTTCACTCCGCCGGTGGGTATGAATCTGTTTATCGCCAGCTCGCGTTTCAAACAGCCGATCACCCGGCTTTACAGTGCCACCTTACCCTTCTTCTTTATCCTGCTGGTGGCGGTATTGATCATTACCTATGTGCCGGCCCTGAGCCTTATGTTGATACAGCCCTGAGCCTTGTACTGATACAGCCCCGAGCCTTGTATTGATAAAGCCCTGAGCCCAGCCATAGCCGTGCAACGGCATCTCGCGCAGCTGCTATGACCTCAGCCGTCACTGTCGCAGCCGTTACCGCGATTACCGGCACCCCCGAGGCGTATCAGTCTTTCGGAATGGCGCGGGTATGGCCTTTATCGTCGATGGCTACGTAGACGAAAACGCCTTCGGTCACCTTTGAAAGCTCGCCGGTCTCCAGCTGTTTCAACCACACCTCCACACTGGTGCGCACCGAGGAGCGGCCGATTTCCAGCGGTTCGCAGTAACAGCTGACGGTGGCGCCCACCGGTACCGGACGCAAAAACGTCATGCCGCCGACGGCGACAGTGGTGACCCGGCCTTTGGCGATTTCCCTGGCCTGAATGGCACCGGCCAGATCCATCTGCGACATCATCCAGCCGCCGAAAATATCGCCGTGCTGGTTGGTATCGGCGGGCATGGCCAGGGTTTGTAAAGCTAGTGTACCGGTGGGTTTTGGATCTTCGTCAATTCGGTGCATGGTCATAGTAATGGTATACCTAAAGCGCAAAATGCGGTCTACGTCTTCAGTAGTGCGACTTTTTACCTGCCGCTTTTTATTGTAGTTGTTTTTATTGTAATTGTTGTGGCAGCCAGGTGGCCAGTTCGGGCCATAGCGCCAGGGCTGCAAGGAGCAGCAATTGGAGCACAATAAACGGGATTACGCCACGATAAATTGCCCCGGTGGCGACGCTGTCCGGCGCCACCCCGCGCAGGTAAAACAGCGCGAAGCCAAACGGTGGCGTCAGAAAGGAAGTCTGCAGGTTGAGCGCGATCATTATTCCCAGCCACACCGGGTCCACACCCATGGCCAGCAGTACCGGCCCGACGATGGGCACCACCACAAAGGTGATTTCGATAAAGTCGAGGATGAAGCCGAGCAGGAAGATGGCAATCATTACCACCAGCACGGCGGCAAAGGTGCCACCGGGCAGCTGACTGAAAAAGTGCTCGATCATCTCCTCGCCACCGAAGCCGCGAAACACCAGGGAAAAAAGCGAGGCGCCGATTAAAATGGCAAATACCATGGCGGTGACTTCGGTGGTGGCGATACCGACTTCACGCAGCCGCCGCCGGTTCAGCTGGCGCTTGCGCCAGGCCAGCAGGGTGGCGCCGAGCGCACCGACGCCGGCGGCCTCGGTGGGGGTGGCGGCGCCGGAAATAATCGAGCCCAGCACCAGTACTATCAGGGTGACGGGCGGCAGCAGGCTCTGCAGGATGCGGCGCCTGCTGACGTTCGCTGCGCGCCCCGCCGCCGGTGCGCAGCCCGGATTGAAGGTCGCGGCGGCGAGCAGATAGCCGATATAGAGCGCTACCAGGATAAGCCCCGGAATAATGGCGCCGACAAACAGATCGCCGACCGATACCGGCTGCGGGTTGAAGATGCCCCGGGACAGCTGCGCCTGCTGGTAGGCGCCGGAGAGGATATCGCCGAGCAGCACCAGGGCGATGGAGGGGGGAATGATCTGTCCCAGGGTGCCGGTGGCGCAGATGGTACCGGTAGCCAGCGACGGGTTGTAGCCGCGCTTGAGCATGGTCGGCAGCGACATCAGGCCCATGGTCACCACGGTGGCGCCGACAATGCCGGTGCTGGCCGCCAGCAGCATGCCCACCAGCACCACGGATATGCCCAGCCCCCCCGGCATGCGGCCGCAGGCCTGAGCCAGGTTCTCCAGCAGCTCCTCCGCCAGGCGGGATTTTTCCAGCATCACCCCCATCAATACAAACAGCGGTACCGCGATCAGCGTGGTATTGGTCATGGTGCCGTAGAGGCGGTCGGGCAGCGCCAGCAGCAGGCTCGGCTCGAAGTGGCCACTGGCGATGCCCAGGGCCGCATACAGCAGCGCGGTGCCGGCCAGGGTAAAGGCGACCGGGTAGCCCAGCATCAGCGCTGCGCACACGGTCAGGAACATCAATAAAGGAGCCAGTTCTGCCAGCATGGGGCGGCTCTATGGCGGCTCGCTGATCAGCGTCAGCAGGTTGCGGGCGAGTTCTGCCAGGCCCTGCAGCGCCAGGGTGACTGCGCCCAGCGGCAGCAGGGTCTTCAACAGGAAAACTGCCGGAATGCCGCCGGTGTCAGCGGAGACCTCACCAATTTTCCAGGAGATGGCGACAAAGTCCCAGCTTACCAGCAGCAGAAAAACGGCTACCGGCAGTAAAAATACCAGCGTGCCGATACTGTTGATCCAGGCCTTGGTGCGGGCTGAGAAGCGGCGGTAGAATATATCCACCCTGACATGGGCGTCGCGCTTGAGGGTAAAGGCGGCGCCGAGTAAAAATACGCAGGCGTGCAGGTAGGTTACCGATTCCTGCAGGGCGATGGAGCCGCGCCCGAGCCCGTAGCGCATGACCACGACCACGCAGGTAAGCGCCATCATTGCCAGCGTCAACCAGGCGATGGCGCGGCCGGTCAGTTCTGAAAAGGTGTCGATGGCGCCGGCCAGGGCCTGCAGCCGCGGCAGCGGTGTGGTCGAGCTGCTTTTACTAATGGTCAAGTCCCTGTTTTTTTTAATAATGTTGCGATTTTTTAACTAACGGAGTATACCGGAAAGCGTTCTCTTTAGGAGGTCCTGTATTGTTTCAGGATGTAACATTTCTGTCATAAATCCTTCATAGAATTGACACCCGGTAAACCTAGTATCCCGAATTATGAACTGAGCCTCGGAGGCCAATGTGAAAAAAACCCTGATAACGGCTGCACTGGCCGCCGTTGCCCTGGCCGGTGCGCAATGGGTATCGGCATCCCGCGACTATATCACCATTGTGGGTTCTTCCACCGTATTTCCCTTCTCTACAGTGGTTGCCGAGCGCTTCGGCAGAAGCACTGCCTTCAAAACTCCTAATGTCGAATCCACCGGCTCCGGCGGCGGCCTGAAACTGTTCTGCAACGGTGTCGGTGTCCAGCACCCCGATATCACCAACTCCTCGCGCCGCATCAAGTCCACCGAAGTGAAAATGTGCCACGACAACGGCGTCACCGGTATCGTCGAAGTGCTGATTGGCTACGACGGCATTGTGCTCGCCAACTCGGTCAGATCCAAGCCCATGCAATTGACGCGCAAGGATATATTTCTCGCGCTGGCCAAGGAGGTGCCCAATCCGGACGATTCCGCCAGCCTGATTGCCAATCCCTACAAGACCTGGAAGGACGTCAACCCGCGGCTGCCTGCGGTGGAGATTGAAGTGTTGGGTCCGCCGCCCACCTCCGGTACCCGCGATGCCTTCGTCGAACTGGCTCTCGAGGGCGGTTGCAAAGCCTTCGACTGGATCAAGGCGCTGAAAAGTGAAGACAGCAGGCGGTACAAGACCATCTGCCACACCATGCGCGAAGACGGGCCTTATATCGATGCCGGTGAAAATGACAATCTGATCGTACAGAAACTCAACGCCAACCCCTTTGCCCTGGGTATATTCGGCTTCAGCTTCCTGGATCAAAACAGCGATAAAGTCCAGGGCTCGCCGATCGACGGCGAGGATCCGACCTTCGAATCCATTGCCGATGGCAGTTACCCGGTATCGCGGCCGCTATATTTCTATGTTAAGAAAGCCCATGTTGATGTCATACCGGGTATCAAGGAGTTTCTCGCCGAGTTTACCAGCGAGCGGGCCTGGGGCGATGAGGGTTACCTGACCGAAAAAGGCATGATCCCGCTGGCGCGCCCGGAGCGCACTGAAGTGGCGAGTAATGTCAAGATGCTGAAAAACTTGTCAATGTAGGCGACAATAGCCCCATTGAATAATTAGAATATGCGACATCAATAGCCTGGCAGCCGAGCTGCCGGGCTATTGTCTTCTCTGAACCGCTTGTTTTCGAGACGCTTTAGCTTATGGATACCTCCACCCTGTTGGCTATCACCGCGGCGCTCGCCGCGTTGGCCTATGTGATCGGGCGCGGGCGCTCCCTGTCCCAGGCCGCCGATATCGGCGGGATTCGCAAGCTGAATTCACTGCCGTTTTACTACGGCATGCTGACGGCGCTGTGGTGCGGCCTGCCGGCACTGCTGTTGCTGGTGCTGTGGCTGATATTCGACGAGGCCATCATTCAGGCCCTGCTGATCGAATCGCTGCCCGCCGACATGCGCGATCTGGGCGGCTCGGAGCTGGGTCTGTTGTTGAATTCGGTACAGAATATCGCCAACGGCAACAGTGCCGGCATTACCAACCCCGATCTGCTGGCGGCCGGCCAGCTGCTGGTCAGCCTGCGGGAAAACAGCCAGCGGGCGCTGGCAGTGGTGGTGCTGAGCGGCGGCCTGCTGTTCGGCGTGTTCGGCTGGGCGCGTATTCGCCCGCAGCAGAAGGCGCGCTTCCAGGTCGAGGCGGTGTTCAAAATCGTACTGCTGCTGTGCTCCTGTATTGCCATTGTCACTACCCTGGGCATTGTGCTGTCGGTGTTGTTCGAGTCGCTGCGCTTTTTTCAGACCGTGCCTTTTTTCGACTTTGTCTTTGGCCTCGATTGGAGCCCGCAGATGGCCATCCGCAGCGACCAGGTGGGAGGCTCCGGCGCTTTCGGCGCGGTGCCGCTGTTTGCCGGCACGCTGCTGATATCCGCCATCGCCATGCTGGTGGCGGTGCCGACCGGGTTGATGGCGGCGATCTATCTGTCCGAGTACGCCGGCAGCCGCATCCGCTCCGCGGTCAAGCCGATGCTCGAAGTGCTGGCCGGTATCCCCACCGTGGTTTACGGTTTTTTTGCCGCGCTGACGGTGGCCCCCATGATTCGCGACAACGGTGCCGTGCTGGGGCTGGATGTGTCCTCCGAGAGTGCCCTGGCCGCCGGCCTGGTCATGGGGGTGATGATCATTCCCTTTGTGTCCTCGCTGTCTGACGATGTCATTACCGCCGTGCCGCAGTCATTGCGCGACGGCTCTTTCGGTCTCGGTGCCACCCAGTCGGAAACCATTCGCCAGGTGGTGATTCCGGCGGCCTTGCCGGGTATTGTCGGCGGTGTGCTGCTGGCGGTGTCGCGCGCTATCGGCGAGACCATGATCGTGGTGATGGCGGCGGGCCTGGCGGCCAACCTCACTGCTAACCCGCTGGAGTCGGTAACCACGGTCACGGTGCAGATCGTCACCCTGCTGGTGGGCGATCAGGAGTTCGACAGCCCCAAAACCCTGTCGGCATTTGCGCTCGGGCTGATGCTGTTTGTCGTCACCCTGGCGCTCAATTACATCGCCCTGCACGTAGTGAGAAAATACCGGGAGCAGTATGAATAAGTCGGCCGAAAAGACCATCGATCTGGTCAACCGCAATCTCGCCAAGCGCTACCGGGCCGAGAAGCGCTTTCGCTTTTACGGCCTGCTGTCGATCAGTTTCGGGCTGCTGTGCCTGCTGTTTCTGTTTACCGATATCATCGGCAAGGGCCACAGCGCCTTTCTGCAGACCTATGTGGCCCTGGATATTCACTTTGATGAGGAAGTGCTGGGCATCGACAACATAGACGACCCCGCCCAGTTAATGGTGGCCAACTATGACGGCGTGATTCGCAAGGCGCTGCGGGACCAGTTCAGCGAGGTCAGCAGCCGCCGCGACAAGCGCGCCCTCTACGCCCTTATCAGCAATGGCGCGGGTTTTGATCTGCAGCGCGAATTCAGCCTCAACCCGCGCGAATTGCTGGGGCAGACCCGCACATTCTGGCTGGTGGCCGACGACGATGTCGACACCTACCTGAAAAGCTATCGCGGTTCCGGCGAGGCTTTTACCGGTCGCCTCAGCGAGCAGCAGCGCGGGTGGGTGCAGACCTGGGTTGCCGAAGAGCGCATCGAAAAGCGTTTCAACCGCATTTTCTTCACCAGTGGCGACTCCCGCGAGCCGGAGCTGGCCGGTATCCGCGGCGCCATTATGGGCTCGCTGTTTACCCTGGCGGTAACGCTGGTGCTGTCTTTTCCCATCGGCGTGGCGGCGGCCATCTACCTGGAAGAATACGCGCCGAAAAATAAGTGGACCGATCTGATCGAAGTCAATATCAATAACCTGGCGGCGGTGCCGTCGATTATTTTCGGGCTGCTGGGTCTGGCGATATTTATCAACTTTTTTGAAATGCCGCGATCTATACCCCTGGTCGGTGGTATTGTGCTGACCTTGATGACCCTGCCGACGGTGATTATTTCCAGTCGCGCGGCAATCAAGTCGGTACCGCCGTCGATCCGCGAGGCGGCACTGGGCATCGGCGCTTCCAAGATGCAGATGATCCTGCACCATGTATTGCCGCTGGCCATGCCCGGTATGCTCACCGGTGCCATTATCGGTATGGCTCAGGCCCTGGGTGAGACCGCGCCGCTGCTGATGATCGGCATGGTGGCATTTATCGTCGATATTCCGGGCGCGGTGAACGATCCGGCCACGGTATTGCCGGTGCAGATCTTTCTCTGGTCCGACAGCCCTGAGCGCGCCTTCGTCGAGCGTACCTCGGCGGCAATCATGGTGCTGTTGGCATTTCTTATCATTATGAACACACTGGCCGTGTGGCTGCGTAAGCGCCTGGAGCGCCGCTGGTAATCAATGCTGGGGATTAGGTGATGATGGAAGCGACTGTGGAAAGTACGATCGAGCAAAGCGCTGACAGCCTGGTGAGCAGGCCTGCAACCGGCGAACGGGCGCCGGTCGCAGAGGGTGAGACGGTGGGCTCACCCTTTGTCGATTCACCGAAAATGGCAATGCGCAATGTCGATGTGTTCTATAACGACAAGCAGGCTATTTTCGATGTCAGCATGGATATCGGCAGCAACGAAGTGGTCTCCATGATCGGGCCCTCCGGCTGTGGTAAATCCACCTTCCTGCGCGCCCTCAACCGCATGAACGATACCATCGAGGGGGCCCGTGTGGAGGGCTCGCTGCGCCTCGAGGGACAGGATATTTACGACCCCAAACTGGATGTGGTGCCACTGCGGGCGCGGGTGGGTATGGTGTTTCAGAAGCCCAACCCGTTTCCCAAGTCCATTTACGACAATGTTGCCTATGGGCCGCGCATTCACGGCCTGGTGGACCGCCGCGCCGATCTGGACGATGTGGTGGAGGACAGCCTGCAGCGGGCGGGTCTCTGGAACGAGGTCAAAGACCGCCTCAACCAGCCCGGCACCGGGCTTTCCGGCGGCCAGCAACAGCGCCTGTGTATCGCCCGCACCATTGCCGTAAGCCCCGAGGTCATCCTCATGGACGAGCCCTGCTCGGCGCTGGACCCCATTGCCACGGCTAAAATCGAGGAGCTGATCGCCGAGCTGAGCGAAAACTTCACCATCGCCATTGTCACCCACTCCATGCAGCAGGCGGCCCGGGTTTCCAGCCGCACGGCTTACTTCCATTTGGGCAAGTTGATCGAAGTGAACGATACTGAAAGGGTGTTTACCAATCCTGAGCACGAGCTGACAGAGGCGTATATTACCGGCCGCTTCGGCTAAATCTGTTAAAGTAGCGCATCAGACATGGTTATTCAGGAATCGCGGCGAGACCCTGGAGGAGACGGCAGTATGGACAATCTACATCTGGATCAACATATATCACAGCAATTCAACGCCGATCTGGAAGAATTGAAAACCCAGCTGCTGGAGATGGGCGGGGTTGTCGAGCACCAGATTATCGATGCGGTAAAGGCTATAGAGAATGCCGATGGGTCGCTGGCCGAGAAGGTGCTGATTACCGAAGATGAAGTTGATAAGCGGGAAATACAGCTGGATGAACAGGCCACCATGGTACTGGCCCGGCGCCAGCCGGCCGCCTCCGACCTGCGCATGGTGCTGGCGGTCACCAAGGTGACCCGCGACCTCGAGCGCATGGGCGATGAGGCGCAGAAAATTGCCAAAATGGCGATCGCCCTGAACGAGGACGGGGAGGCCCCGCGCGGCTACGTGGAGCTGCGCCACCTGGGCACCAGCGTACAGAAAATGGTCAATGCCACTCTCGACGCCTTTGCACGCTTTGATGTCGCCACTGCCCTGCAGGTGGCCTACGATGACCGCAATGTCGACCGCGAATACAAAACCGCCATGCGCGAGCTGGTCACTTATATGATGGAAGATCCGCGCTCCATTTCCAGGGTGATGAATATCATGTGGGCGCTGCGCTCACTGGAGCGCATCGGCGACCACGCCCGCAATATCGCCGAGCATATTATCTACCTGGTGAAAGGGTTGGATGTGCGCCACAGCAGCGTCAAGGAAATCGAACGCCAGATACAGGGATCCTGAGAAGCGTTGCCGTTCAGCCGCGGCCGGGCTGCAATTGTCGAGAGAACCTGGTTTTGCCTGGCACCTCAGTTTGCTGCCATAATACTGGGTGGTATAAGAAAGCGCCGTTTTAGGGCTGTCATCCAAGCAAACCAACCAAGATTATTTGCTCAATGCGTGTACTGATTATTCTAACAAGTATCCTGATCCTCGCCGCCTGTGGCGATAACTCCAAAATCCGCCAGATGTCCGACAATGAACTGGCGGCAAAATATGCAGACTGCCTGGACAATGCGCCCACCGCGCCGGGCAAGGCCACTGCCTGCGAGAATATGCGCCGCGAGTGCGAGCGCCGCAGAGAGGAGCTGGGCTCCTTTATGTGCCGGACCTACTGATATTTGCCGGCCTCGCCCCGGACCCGGCGCCGCGACTACTGTGCCACCGCCCCCAGTTTGACCAGTTGCGCCTGCGCTGCCTGGCCCAGCTCGCCACCGCCCTGGGCGGCGGCATTGAAGTAGCTTATGGCCTGGTCGCGACTGTCGCGGCGTATTGCCAGCTCGCCCAGGTGGTAGCTGGCCGCCTGGGTGGGAAGGTAGCCCTGACTGCGCAGCAGATCCTGCTCCGCGGTTTGGTAGCGGCGCAGGGATTTCTGCAGCAGGCCGCGTGACAGGTAGGGGCTGAAGTAGTCTGGGTTATGGGTGATAGCGCGACTGTAAGCGCTCACTGCGCCAGCGCTGTCCTGTTTGCTTTTCAGCAGGTGTCCCTTGGTTTCCCAGAAATGCGCCTCGCGTGGCTGCAGCCTGATTGCCTGCTCGGTCAGCGCCAGCGCCTGGTGGTAGTCTTTTTTGCCGGCCGCTTGCAGCGCTTGCTGATGCTTCTCGTAGGCGGGCCAGTCCTTTTTGACGCGGGCGATGGCGCGCTGAAAGGCAGTGCGGTTGCGCACCCCCTTGGCCAGCTGCTGCGCCTTTGCCCGGTTCGCCACCACCCGCGCCCGAGACGGCGGGTGGCTGGCGAACAGGCCATCCAGCCAGTTGGACCGGCGCCCTTCGGACAGTCTGACGAACGTTTCCTGCAGCTCCACGGCGCCGGCGGGGTCGTAACCGGCGCGCGCCATGTATTCCATGCCGTAGCTGTCGGCTTCCAGCTCCTGGTCGCGGCCGTAGCGCGCCTGCCAGGCGCCGGCGCCCAGGTTGGCGCCGGTGGCGGCGAGGGCGCCGTAGGCGCTGTCTCTGGTGGCGAAGCCGACAACCTGCACGCCGGCCTGCAAGAGCGCACTGCGGGTCATCTGGTTGGCGCTGTGGCGGGCGGCGGCGTGAACGATTTCATGGCCCAGCACGGCGGCCAGCTGTGATTCGTCCTGCAATTGCACCAGCAGGCCGGTATTGAGTGCAATTTTGCCCCCCGGCAGTGCCCAGGCATTGGGTACCGGGTTGTTGAGCACGACGAATTCATAGGGCAGGTCCGGCCGGTCGCTCACCGCGGCCAGCTTCTGGCCGATGCCGCTGACATACAGCGTCAGGTCCGGATCGACCACGTAGGCGCCGCCCTGGGACTGCTGGTAGGGCTGGTAGTTTTTCTCACCCAGAGCCACTTCCTGTGACGGCGAGAGGATGGTGAACTGGGACTCGCCGGTGACCGGGTTGACGGTGCAGCCGTTCAGCATCACCAGGGCCGCCAGCACCACGGCCGTCATCAGGGTCGAGGAGTTGTGTCGCACGAGTCGTCTCCTATTCTGCTCTTGCGTATAATACCTGGCCGCTAAGTATATCAAGGCTTATCCTATGCGAGCGTTGCAGGTTATCGAATTGTTTGCCGGCACCGGTGCCGATGGCCGGCCGGTGGTCGAGCGGCTGCAGGTGAAAGTCAATCAGGACGACAGTTGTCAGCTGGTCAAGTCCCCCGCTTTTGTCAAAGGGCTGGCCAGCGGTGATATCATCAGGCTCGAATCCGCAGATGGCGGGCAGGCGGGCAGCCAGTTCAGTCTGGTCAAACACAGTGGCAACCTCTGCATTCGAGTTTACTGCCGCGGCGATATCACCGCGCTCAGCGACAGACTGACGCCGGCGCTGGAGAAACTCGGCGCTGAACTCGATACCGAGACTGCGCGACTGCTGGTGTATTCCATTCATGTCAGCTGCGGCTTCGCCGCTATTGAAGCGGTGCTCGATCAGCACACCGGCGAGGGAGAGGACAGTGTGTGGCTTTACGGCAATGTCTACGACCCGGTCGACGGTCGAACGCCGCTGAACTGGTGGGTGGATATTCTGAAACCCCAGTAGCTCGAACCCGCGATGGTGTTAAACGCCGATAATTTTAAACGCCGAGGATGAAAACCTGTTGAAACTTAAACGCCTGAGAATTTAAACCCCTGGCACTTAAAACCCTGGTATTTAAACCACAGCAGTAAAGAAACCGAAGAGAGTACTTATGCTGACAGTGATTTCACCGGCAAAAACCCTGGACTATGAAACGCCCGTAAAAATCAAATTGCACACCACGCCTGATTATCTCGATCAATCCGGCCTGCTGATCGATGAGCTGCGGCGGCTGGCACCGCAGGATGTTTCGGCACTGATGGGGATCAGCGATAAGCTGGGTACGCTGAATTACGATCGCTTTCAGGCCTGGCAGATTCCCTTCACCCCGGATAATGCCAAGCCGGCGGCGCTGGCCTTTAAAGGCGATGTGTACAGCGGCCTGCAGGCTGAGAGTCTTAATCTCAATGACTTCAAGTTTGCGCAGAAGCATCTGCGGATTCTGTCCGGTCTCTACGGTCTTTTGCGGCCGCTGGATCTCATGCAGCCTTATCGCCTGGAAATGGGCACTAAGTTTGCCAATAGCCGCGGCAAGGATCTGTATGCCTTTTGGGGCAATAAGGTGAGCGACGCCCTGAATCGTCAACTGCAGAGTATCAAGGCCGATACCTTGATCAATCTCGCCTCCAACGAATATTTCAAAGTCGTCAAGCCGAAACAATTGCATTGCGAAGTCATTACGCCGGTGTTCAAGGACAGGAAAGGCGACAGTTACAAGGTGATCAGCTTTTTCGCCAAAAAAGCCCGCGGTATGATGAGTGCACACATTATAAAAAATCGCATTACCGAGCCGAAGCAGATAAAGAAATTCAAAGGCGACGGTTACCGCTACAATGCCGCTCTTTCCGACCGGGCGCAGTGGGTGTTTACGCGCGACAATAACGACTGACTTTTGACGCCGGCGCCGGCCTGGCACGCTGTTGACCGGCGGGTCGTCAAGAGTCTGAAAATTCTTCTTAAAGCACTTGCCTAAGCAGGGCGAGAGGCGTAGATTTTAGCTCCATTAGGGGCAAACAAACTGATAATCATAGCCAGGGACTATATTATGGCCGTTTCCCATAACTACATGGCTTATGTAGTTGACAAACTTGCCGGGGTGGGTCCGGTAAAAACCCGCCGCATGTTCAGCGGTGTAGGCATATATCGCGACGAGACCATATTTGCCATTATTGCCAACAACGCCGTTTACTTTAAAACCGATAGCGCCGGTCGCGGGGATTTTGAAGCCCTGGGTATGGAGCCTTTTCAAGCGGACGCCGAGGATACCCGCGAGCAGTGCTATTACCGCCTGCCCGACACTGTGCTCGAAGACCCCAAGACGCTGGCGGCATGGGTAAATCGCGCCTGCCAGGTGGGCAGGGTGGATGCAGCCGCCGAAACCGCCGCCAAGGTCAGCCTCGCCGGCTGACCGGCCGCCCCGCCAATTCCTTAAGTCGTTGATTGTGCAGCTGTAGTCAGCCGCTGTTGCGGTGCCTGAATGGCCGCAATGGAGAGCCGGCAATATCCTTCCTATACTTCTTCTAACAGCGCCTCGCAGGTCAATGGGAAGTCTATATGTCGGTCCGAATTCTAGTTGTCGATGATGCCACCTTTATCCGGGATATGGTCAAAAAGCAGTTGCGGGAGAAGATAGCGGGGGTCAAGGTCGTGGACGCGGTCGATGGCAACCGCGCTGTGGCGCAGCTGAAGTCGCAGGCGGTGGACCTCATACTGTCGGACTGGGAAATGCCGGGTATGAGCGGTGAGGAACTGCTGCGCTGGGTTCGGGGTCAGGAGCAGCACAGCCAGACGCCTTTTGTGATGGTTACCAGCCGCGGCGATCGCGGTCATGTGGTAAAGGCGGTTGAGGCCGGCGTTTCCGACTTCATCTCCAAGCCATTTACGCCCGATGAGCTGATCAAAAAGGTATTCAAACAGCTGAAAAAAATCGGCAAAGCGCCGGCGGCGGCCTCTTCCGTGGATATCCTTACCGGCGCCAAACCCGCCGCGCCGGCCACCAGGCAGGCCGCCGCCTCCTCGGCGGATATCCTCACCGGCGGCAGGCCGGCGACAAAAGCGCCGGCGGCCCAAAAGCAGAATGGCGGCAAGGCCAAGGCGGAGCTGCGTTTCCCCGCCGGTGTCAGCCCCTGTGTGGTGCGCGACCTGTCGCTACAGGCGATGAGCGGGCTGATGCAACGCGGCGAGCAGATGCCGACGGTGTTCGATCAGGCGGTGGTGGACATTCAGATGGACAGCGGCGAGATCGCGCGGGTAAACGGTTATGTGCACAGCCTGCAGGCGGGTGAGAACCGCGTTGACAGCAGCGTGATCAAAATTGTCATCCGCTTTGTCGATAACGATCCCGAAAAGTTTGAAGTGCTTTCAAAATTTATCGCGCGCACTTAGAATTGGCGGGCATGATAAAGCCCTTTTCCCAAGCCTGCGAAAACAACTGCGATCCCATACTCAGCGTGCTGACGCGTATCTTTGCCGACCGCAACAGCGTTCTGGAGATCGGCAGCGGCACTGGCCAGCACGCGGTTTACTTTGCCGCAAGCCTCGCCCACCTGCAGTGGTATACCAGCGATCTGGCCGGTAACCACGCCGGTATCAACCTGTGGATTGACGATTATCGGGGTGACAATCTGCACCGGCCGTGCCTGTTGGATGTCAACGCGGCGCAATGGCCGGCACCTGCGGTAGACGCGGTATTCACTGCCAATACCTTCCATATCATGTCCTGGCAGTCGGTACAGGCGTTTTTCGCCGGTATCGATCAGGTGCTGGCACCGGCCGCGTTATTGGCCGTCTACGGGCCCTTCAACTACGGGGGCGCCTATACCAGCGACAGCAATGCCCGCTTTGACAGCTGGCTCAAGGCGCAGACGGCGCACCAGGGTATCCGCGACTTTGAAAAGGTCGATGCCCTCGCCCGCAGCGCCGGCTTCAGTCTGCTCGAAGACAATGCCATGCCGGCCAATAATCGCCTGCTGGTCTGGCGGCGGCAATAGCGGCCGGGCAAGCTGTCAGCCCTCATCGGCGCCGGCCAGAATCAGCTTGAGGTTGTATCGACGGCCATATCGATCATCTGCGCCGTCTCGTCGGCGCGGTAGCCGGCCATATTGCCCATAGGGGTCGAGGGCGAGTTGCCTTTGTCCCCGCAAACCCGTTTCGGATTTTGCCCGCAGGCCAGCGCCCTTTCACACTGCGGGCCCCGCGGCCAGACCGAGTGCTTCGCCCATACCTCGGCGGTAAGCGGTGCGGCCATCTCGTTATCGTCGGCATGGTTTTTGGTGGCCGGCGCCGGATAGACACCCATGTGCGAGTGTACATCGATCAGTCCGGGTGTCAGCCACTGCTTGCCGGCATCGATGTTTTCAGGTGCGCCGCCGCAGGCCCCGAGGCCGATGAAGCATGCCGGCAGTGTCGCCCTGAGTATGCGGCGCGCGGCCCTGGTGTTTTTCATCTCGACAATTGCAGATCGATATTTTCCATAGCGGGTTGGAGGTAAATGCTAGCGCTCACTTCGCTATCTTTTGCTTTGCCTGATCGAGCTGCAGCGGCTGCGGAGTGTGGGTTCAGCTTTTTTCAGGGGTCATAATAGCGGCAGCGGCCGTCTTCTCGCTAGTGTTTTTGAATGGGATCTAATTCAGAGTGCTGATTGTTATTATCAAACATTGCCTTATACTGGAGCGGCAGTTGGGCAAGGACATCTTTGTAAGCTGCTGTATAGATGTGTTCCAGCAGCACTTCCAGTGTTCTGGCTGCAACCTCTCGGCCGTCATGCCGATAAGCGGTAAACAGGTAATCCATGCAATTGGCAACTGGCAGGTTGCTGATGGGGCTTTATTGTCGCCACGATTACCAACCCTCCGCCTTTTGGTTACAGTCCGGTTGCAGTTCGGCTACAACCCGGCAGTTCGGCCAGAGTATGGCCGCCTGTTTGGTGAACTCGAAATAAAATTTCGTAGAGCAACTATATTAACGAATTACACTTCATGGTCAAGTCCCGGGATTGAATTTTAAATACGCGCCATGGCTATAAACTTGAAAGAAAGTATCGGGCTGCGCGTCAGAAGCGCTCGTATGGCACACAAACTCTCTCAGGTGGGCTTGGCTGAAAAGGTCGAGCGCACCACGGAGACGATCTCCAATATCGAGCGCGGGGTGAGTTCGCCCACCATTGAAACACTGGAGCGTTTGAGTGGCGCTTTGCGGGTGCCGATGCGGGAGTTTTTCGAGGGCAGCGACGGACAGCTTATCGACAGAAAGCGCCTGCAGCTGGAATTTGAAATCAGAGGCCTGCTGGCCCAGCTCTCCATGAGCGACCTCGAAGTTGCCAGAAAGCAGCTGCTGGCATTGACCGCGCGCGAGGAGTAGCCGCGTCGATAACGGCAATTTACTCCTGATCGGTTCGCCTAGAACCCGGGTGAGCGATAGCCGACGGAAACCATATCGCCCGGTCCCACTCTTTCATTTCCCATCGTCGCTGCGCGCCTGTTTGGACGCACATCGATACCGCGCCTGCTGAATATGGCTTTGGTTTTAGGCCCCAGCCGTTTTGTGAGATTGCCGCCCGCGGGTTCTTTCTTTTGCCAGCGTTATTGGCTTAATGCTTCTACCGTTGAAAGTCATCGCCTTAACGCCCTCAGCCGTTTGACCAGAGTTGCTGTCCCGCTCAGCTGGCCCTGATCAGCTCCTGGTTCACCAGGTTTGCACAGACTTCGCCGTACTTGATTTTGGTCAAGTTATCGATAGTGGTATGGGCGATATTTTCCAGCGCGTTGCGGGTAAAGAAAGCCTGATGCCCGGTTATCACCACATTGGGGAATGTCTGCAGGCGGGCGAAAATATCGTCCTGAATCACTTTCGCCGATAAATCCTCGAAAAACAGATCGCCCTCCTCCTCGTAGACATCCAGCCCCAGATAGCCGACTTTGCCTTTTTTCAGTGCCTTAACCGCAGCTGCGGTATCCACCAGCGCACCGCGGCTGGTATTGATCAGCATAACGCCGTCTTTCATCTGCTCGAACGCGCGGCGGTCAATCAGGTGGTGGGTCTGCGGCGTTAGGGGGCAATGCAAAGTGATGATATCGGAACGCTCCAGCAGTTCATCCAGTGCAACATATTCGACGCCCGCTTCCAGGCAGCCCTGGTCGGGCGCGACATCGTAAGCCAGCAGTTTGCAGCCAAAACCCTGCAATATCCTGGCGACCACCCGTCCCACCTTGCCGGTGCCGACAATGCCCGCCGTCTGTCCGTGGAGATCGAATCCCAGCAGGCCATCGAGGGCGAAATTTCCCTCGCGAACCCGAAAGAAAGCCCGGTGAATCTTTCGATTCAGATCCAGAATCAGTGCGATGGTGTGTTCCGCCACGGCATGGGGCGAATAAGCCGGCACCCTGACCACGGTTATCCCCAGTCGCTGTGCCGTGTCGAGATCGACGTTGTTGAAGCCGGCGCAGCGCAGGGCAATACAGCGAATCTGATGCTCGGCCAATATTTCCAGAACGGTAGCCTGCAGGTCGTCATTGACAAACGCACACACGGCATCGGAGCCGCGGGCCAGCACAGCCGTTTTTTCGTTCAGATGGGGCTCGAGAAAAACCAGTTGGTGGAGATTGCGGTTTGCCTGTTGCAGAAAAGTCCGGTCATAAGGCTTGGCGCTGAATACAGAGACTTTCATAATCTTACCCTTTAAACAACAGCTCTGGCGGGAAAGCACCCGCCATAACCTTTCGATTCAAATGGTTATACAAGATTTACGAGATTGAATGATATTTTAATTGACGCATACTTTCATCAGCATTCGATCAGCTTTACGCTTTTTTCGAACGGTGCGGCAATGGCGGTATTTTACTGCGCAGCGCCCGCGCCATTGCACAGGCCGTGAATTAAAATATCACCTCCGGGATCTACACCCGACTGCCTGGACCTGGCTTTGTCCCGCGCGTTTGGATTGGCGATATGCGGATACTGCAAGAATTGAAATCAATTCTCTCATAGCCGCGCCTTGATAAACCTGCCGCTGCCAGCCGGCCACTGCGGCGCCGATTGATCCGGACGCAGTAGTGGCTGCTCCAGCTTCGCGCGGTGATGGGGAAACCTGTTGCCCAGCCGGCAGGGTGCCCTTGCAGCCGGGTATCTGCTTGCGCCGGACTACTGTATCAGTTCAACCTGTTTTTGATCGGTATACAGCTGCAGGCCGAAGTGGCCATAGTTATAGCTAAAGCTGGCGTTTTCATTGCTAATGCGGCTTGAATGAACGCCGTATACCAGGCAGGAGCCGGCGGCACATACTACCTGGTCGACCCAGCTTTTTATCGAGTAAGTCCGCGTGGCGACAGTCCTGCCGTACAGCCAGTCCAGAAACGGGCTCGATACCGACAGGCCGTTGCGCCCGCAGGTGGGTGTCAGCACGTTGAAGGGGTAGACACCGCAGGTAAGCAGGCCGCGGTAGGCGCCGGCGATGCCGACGAAGGCGTCGACATTCGATGCCTGCGCCAAATCAATAATCTGTTTTGCCGCCAGAGTGACGCCCATGGAGTGGGCGATCACATCGATCTTACCGGTGCAGGACTGGGCGATGGCATTGCTGATGGCGTTTCTGACCGGTGTTTCCTCCGAGCCGCTGTGATCATTACAGGCGGCGCAGGATTTGGAACCCCACTCGGGTCTGAATATCTGGCTGGCGGCATAGCCGTCGTTCAACAGGCGGTTATAGGTATTGTCCCAGTCGTTTGCATCGCCGGTATTGCCGTGGACCAGAACCACATTGTCTGCGCAGATGGCATGCAGAAATCCGCAGCAGGCAAAGGTGCCGATGAATACCAATAGCTTAAGTCGTTTCACAATATCCCTCCAATATGTCGAAAGCCGAACCGGGCAACATGGTACCCGGGACGTTTTCTGCCAGGTTCTGCTTGAGGTGTGCGGCAGCAGAGCCAACGCAATGAGTGTCAACAGGCCCTGGGAAGGATAGTGAGCTTGTGCCCCTTCCACCACTAGACCAAGGGATTACGGACTTAACGAATATAGAGAGACAGGCTTATCGGGGTTTGCTATAACTGTTTTCGTTTTGATCTTACTCCAGGCCTTTGAAACCGCGGGCCCACTGTGCCGTGATATCGAAATAAAGGCTGAATTCCTCGCCGCTCTGCGGATCTCTAACGCCCATCAGGTCGAAGGCCCTGCCCTGGTCGTGGACAAGGGCCTGATCGACGATTTCCAGTCCCTGCAGTTGCAGGAAGGCTCGCAATTCGGCCGTGCTGGTGGAGTAGAACGCGGTCTGCGCCGACCTGCCGTCACCGCTGACCCGTATGGCGTCCAAAAGCCCGTCCAGTATGGACCGGTGCTTCTCGCCCTTATCGGCTTTCTCCGATTTATAGAAGCATACCATCGCACCATAGTGGGCATTGAGGCTGATGAAATTGTCGTTTAGTATCTGCTCCGAGCTTTCGATACACTGGTCCCAGTTCTCTGCCTGCAAAGCGTTAAACATGGTTTTGCTGAGGCTCATCTCCGGGCCAAAATAAGGTTTGTACTTGTCCGTATGAATATAGATGCGGCGTATTTCTGCGAAATCGGCTGGGTTGTCGCGCGTCTTTATACTTTCCACCAGCTCTTCATATAGAGCATTGGCGGCCGAATTATCCGGCGCGCCGGGTATCTCCCTGCCGGGCTTGGTCGCACAGGCTGAAAGTAAAATCGCCGATACAAATATTAGGACCTTCATAGCGCTTTCCGGATTGGCGGCAGCAAAGGTCTTGCTGCCGGCGGCTGTTTGGTTTTGTTGCCGGCTCAGTCGAAGGCGGTATGTTTCTGCAGACTCCTGGAAAAATTCCACGCGGCGAGCAAGTCGCCGGTTATCACTCGACCTGTAGATAGCGGTGGAATATTCTCCCTGGAAAAATACCCGACATCCGATGTCTCACTGCCGGGCGTAATTCTGTCATTGCCTGCGCGATCGCATAGAAAAAACAGCTTGTAAAAATCGCGCACATCGGCATCGTAGTCGCCTTTAGCCTTATGTCTTACCGCGTACAGGTATCTGGCCTTGACGGCAATACCCGCTTCTTCCCGCACTTCTTTCTCTACATTTTCCGCCGGAGACAGACCGACATCGGCATAGCCGCCGGGCAGGGTCCACAGCCCGTCGGTTTTCTCCTTTACCAGCAGAATTTTGTCTTCCTGTATCACCGCCGCCCTGACATCGACTTTTGGCGTCACATACCCCCGGTCATGGGGCGATACCAATTGTTCAATGCGATCCAGAGGCGCCTGTCCGATATCCGCCAGCAGCGTCAAGGCAATCGAGGAAATTTCCTCATACCTCTCCCGGTCATACTGGTTGCCGGTAAATTCAATGCCGGTAGTGGCTATCGCCTGCAGGCGCTTGGCCATATTGAGAAAGCTGGTTTCCATGGCTTTTCCCATCAGTCGGTGTGTATTGCCTAATAACCCGACAGCTGTTCAGCGTCCGGGTTTCCGCCGGCGCAGAGCGCATCCCTGACACCGGCTCGATTCTTTTCAGGCTGGTTTTGGCTGACTTTCCACTTGCCGGAGAGTTCGGTTACGGCGATTTCCAAACCGACGATGGCCGCCAGCATTTTTTCGGTAAAATCCCCCGGCGCATCCGCTACCGACCAGGGCTCCGGCTGCCTGGACTCCTGTTTGTCAGTGAGGCTGTGGAGAAATTTCATCTTCCAGCCGTCGTCATCAATGAAGCGCAAATCCCCGCAGGCATGGGCGCTGGTATAATTCCAGGTCGGCACCACTTTACCGTGTTGTTTTTTCGTAGCATACCAGCTCGGCGAAATATAGGCGTGGGGGCCCTGGAATATAGCCAGAGTTTTGCCACTTATCTCGCTTTTCCACAGAGGATTGGCGGCGGCGATATGGCCTTGAAGCACGAGCCCTGGCCGCTCCCGGCAGATGATCAATGGGATATGGTTGGCAGATATACCGGCACGGGTATTCACTACCACGGTGGCCAGCGGATAGTCATATATGAGATCGTACAGTGCCTGTTTATCGGTTTGTCTGAAGTGTTTGGGTATGTACATATGAAATCTACCATTATCGTACTTTACATACCGGCCCCAGTGGGGAACACCCCACTGCGCCGCTCATCGTAGACATGCCCTACGATTCATCCCTACCATCCCTACACCCGCAGGGAACATGCCGACGCTGCCGATGCTGGACGAGGCCCGGTTCATCCCCACATCCGTGGTTACAGGTATCTTGGCGCTTCCGCTGTCTGCAGCCGGTACTGCTCAAGTGCATTGTCATGAACCGGTCTGCCAAGCATTGTCATCTTCCGGCGGCTGCCTTGGCAAGCCGGAAAACGGAATTTTTCACCGGATTGCAATACAACTAAGGTATCACGGCCAGGGTAGCGCTAAACTGCTACAGTAGTGCGTTTATCCAGTGTCCAGGGCGTTGAGGGGTCGAGTTGGTGAAAGACAAAATTGCTTTGATTACCGGGTCCAGCAGTGGTATCGGTCTGGGTATTGCCCATATATTCGCCGGGGCTGGGTGCCATATCGCCCTGCACGGGCTGTTGCCGCCGGCTGAGGGCGAGGCACTGTGTGAGGAGTTTCGGGACAGCTACGGCGTGCGGGCTGTGTTCAGCGATGCGGACCTGCGCGATGCCGATGCCATTGCGGCCCTGGTGCGGCGCACCGGCGAGGCGCTCGGCGATATCGATGTACTGGTCAACAATGCCGGCATTCAGCACACGGCGCCGGCCCAGGCGTTTCCGGCCGCCAAGTGGAACGATATCATTGCCGTCAACCTGAGTTCGGCGTTCCATTGTATTCACCACACGCTGCCGGCGATGCAGGCGCGGGGCTGGGGGCGAATCATCAATATCGCCTCTGTGCACGGCCTGGTGGCCTCGGTCAACAAGGCCGCCTATGTGGCCGCCAAGCACGGTATTGTCGGCCTCACCAAGGTGGTGGCGCTGGAAAACGTCGAGCAGGGCATCACCTGTAATGCCATTTGTCCGGGCTGGGTGGATACGCCGTTGATCGGCCAGCAGATTCAGGCCTATGCCCGGACCCGCGAACTCGACTACGAGCAGGCGCGCCTGGCGCTGATTACCGATAAACAGCCGCTGCCGGAAATGACCCAGCCCGCCAGTATCGGACAGCTGGCACTGTTTTTGTGCAGCGCCGCTGCGCAGACCATGACCGGTGCCGCCATTCCCATCGACGGGGCCTGGACCGCGCAGTAAACGGGTTCCAGCGCCGGCGCGGGATTTGTCTGCGCGGCCAAATTTGGCAACAATAGCGGGCGATGAGTATCGATACAAAAATAGTAATTGCCGATGATCACCCGCTGTTTCGCACCGCACTGCAACAGACGCTGCAGGCGGAGCTGAGGTTGCCGTCAGCGCCGGCGCTGTTACAGGCCGACTCCATCGACGCGGTGCACGCCCTGCTCGACCAGCACCCCGATACCGACCTGGTGCTGCTGGATCTGCATATGCCCGGCGCCCACGGCTTTTCCGGGCTGGCGAATTTGCGCGGCGTGTTTCCGACCGTGCCCATGGCGATGATTTCCGCCAGTGACCAGCCCCATATTGTGCGCCAGGCGGCGGATTTGGGGGCCTCCGGCTTTATCTCCAAAACCCTGGCGCCGGCCGACCTCGGCCGGGTGGTGTACCGGCTATTGCAGGGCGACAGCTGTTTTCCCGATACTCTGCAGCGGGCCGCCCAGGGCATGGATCAGGCCACGGCCCAGTTCGCCGAGCGGCTGGCCCGCCTCACCCCACACCAGTTTCGCGTCTACACCATGATTACCGAGGGCATGCTCAACAAACAGATCGCCTATGATCTGAATATTTCCGAGCCCACCGTCAAGGCCCATGTCACTGCGATTTTGCGCAAGCTGGGTGTGCGCGACCGCAAGCAGGTCATCGTCGCTGCCAGCGCTCTCGCCGTGGAAGAAGCGGCCAACAGCCTCTAGCCGCACGGCAACTTATCCACCCTCGGCGCGCCGCCGCAGCGCGGCGTGATTCAGTGCGGCGCGCAAAGCAGCAGGTTTGACCGGCTTGCGTAAAAACAGCAGGCCCTGCTGTTGCGCCCGCGCTCTGACTTTTTCAGTGCGGTCTGCCGAAATCACGATACAGGGCCGGCTCTGGCCCCAGTCCTCAAATAGTGCCAGTACGGCATCGAGACCGTTTTCGCCGCGGTCGAGATGGTAGTCGGCGATAACCACATCCGCTGGCCCGGTGGCGGTTATCGCGCGTGCCTGTTGCAGGTCGATCGCCTGCAGTACCTGGCAGTTCCAGGTTTGCAGCAGTGCCGCCAGGCCTGAAAGTACCGCCGGGTCGTTGTCGATGCACAGCACCCGCTTGCCCTGCAGTGGCAGATGAGCCCGATTCGGCGCCGTCGCCTGCGGCGGCGGGCCTTCACCGGGCCCGGCCTGTGCCGTGCCCGCCGGCACCAGCACGCGGAACACGCTGCCGGCGCCGGGTTCCGACCTGACATCGATCGGATGCCGCAACAGCTGGCACAGGCGTTTTACCGTCGCCAGCCCGAGGCCCAGGCCCTCGTGATGGGCGCTGTCGTCGAGGCGTTTGAATTCGACGAAAATCTCATCGAGACTGTCGGCGGCGATACCGATACCGGTATCCCAGACCTCGATACTCAAGTGCTCGCCTCTGCGCCGGCAGCCCAGCAAAATGCGCCCGTTACGGGTATAGCGCAGCGCATTGCTGAGCAGGTTTTGCAGAATTCTGCGCAACAGGTGGGGATCGCTTTTCACCGTACTTTTCACTGCAATACCGCAGCAGCGAAAGCGAAACTGCAGCCCCTGCCGTTGCGCCAGCGCGGTAAAATCGCTGGCCAGCGGTGACAGAACCTGTGCGACAGCGAACTCACTGATATTGGCCTGCACGGCGCCGGCGTCGAGTTTGGCGATATCCAGCAGGGCGTTGATCAGAGTCTCGGCCGCCAGTGCCGAATCCGCCAGTTGGTCCACCAGGCTGCGCGCTTTCATATCCAGCGGTCGCTGCTGCAGTGCGCTGATAAACAGCCGTGAAGCGTTCAGCGGTTGCACCAGGTCGTGGCCGGCGGCGGCGAGAAAGCGCGTCTTGCCGGCGTTGGCTACTTCTGCCGCCTGCTTGGCGCTGGCCAGTTCAGCGGTGCGCGCCTGCACGCGCTCTTCCAGATGCGCTCTGGCACTTTCCAATTGCTCCAGCGCGTGGCTGACATCGGTAATATCGGTATAAGTGGTGACGAAGCCGCCGCCGGGCATGGGATTGCCGCGAATTTCCAGCACTGTGCCATCGCGGCGGGTGCGCTGGTAGATATAGCCGGTACCGCGGCGCATATGGGAGATGCGCTTGTGCACATGCTCGTCGACATCGCCCGGGCCGCACTCGCCGCGCTCGGCATTGTAGCGCACCAGGTCGGCCACATGACGGCCGACGTGAATCATATCGGCGGGATAACTGAACAGCGCCAGGTAGGGCCGGTTCCAGGCCACCAGCTGCAGGTTCTGGTCCACTACGCTGATACCCTGGCTGATATTGTCGATACTGGCCTGCAACAGCTCGCGGCTGTACTGAAAAACCTGCGAGGTTTCCTCGATCAGTGACTGTGGCGATTTGGCGCTGTGGCTGGCGTGGCGCGCGTGCAGCAGCACCTGGCGGGCGGAGGAGGCGCCGATGACCCCGGCGAGTAGATTTTCCACGAAGGCCTGGTAGTTTTCATCGGCCAGCGCCGCGTCTGCGGCGGCATTGCCGCTGTTGCTCTGCCGGTAGGCCTGCAGTGCCAGCGCGGCCTGTTCACTGCCGAGAAAGCGCGCGGCGATATCCCGCAGCCTGGCGACGGGTATCGGCGCCGCCGGCATATGGCTCATCCGCCGCTTGCCATCGTGACGCTTGCTGCAGTAAAGCGAAATAGCGACAAAGGTCGCCACATTGGCAAACAGGCTCCAGCATACGGCATTGCTCAGCGGCGACCAGTCCAGATTGAACAATTGCTCGGGCCGCAGCCAGGCCAGGCCCAGCAGGCCCTGTTCGAGCAGCTCGGCGGGCAGCCAGTCGCCGCGCACCATCAGCGGCACGATCAGGGTATAGCACCACACTGCCAGCCCCGCGCTCAGGCCGCCGATGACGCCCAGCCGGTGGCCGTGCCGCCAGTACAGCGCGGCGACGATGGCCGGTGCGAACTGGGCCACCAGCACCAGCGCCAGCAGGCCGATGGAACCGAGGTCGGCAAAGCCGCCCAGCAGCCGGTAGTAGCCGTAGGCGAGAAACAGCAGCACGATAATGGCGCTGCGCCGAATCAGCCGCAGCAGCGCGGTCATGTCGCCGCGCCGGTGCACATTGAAAAGGTGGGTGCGCAACAGCAGCGGCATGACGATATGGTTGCACACCATGGTCGACAGGGCGACGCTGGTGACGATGACCATGCTGCTGCCGGCGGAAAGTCCGCCGATATAGGCCAGCAGCGTCAGTTCCGGCTGTTGGAAGCTGATTGGCAACTGCAGGCTGAAACTCTCCGGGTTGATGCCTTGGTGGTGCAGCAGCAGAAA
Organism: Exilibacterium sp.; assembly: GCA_028280195.1. GTDB lineage: Bacteria > Pseudomonadota > Gammaproteobacteria > Pseudomonadales > Cellvibrionaceae > Exilibacterium. The sequence continues at coordinate 6,970 of JANQMH010000098.1, read as the reverse complement.
ACCGCCGTAGCCGATCGGCAATATGAAAAACGCGATAATCAGCATATAACCCGGGATCAGCCAGCGCAGTGTGCGGGCGGTGTCGGGGCTGTCGCTCTCCACCATCAGAATATGGAACTGGCGCGGCAGGCAGAATATCGCCGCCATGCCCAGCACCGCGGCGGCGAGAAAGCCGCTGTCCTCGGGGCGGGCCTCGATCAGCGCCACCAGCTGCGGGCTCTTGGCGGCCTGTAGCAGCACATCTTCGATACCGTCGAAGAGGATGAAGCAGGTGAAATAACCGATGGCGACAAAGCAGAGTATTTTGACGATGGCCTCGAAGGCGATGGCCAGCATCAGGCCTTTGTGGTGCTCGTTGCTGTCGATATGGCGAGTGCCGAACATAATGGTAAATACTGCCATCAGCAGGGCGACGTACAGCGCCGTGTCCTGCCACAGCGGCGCGTGGGAACCGCCCTGCCAGCCCTGGCCGGTGATCACCCCGTAGCTCATCGCCACCGCCTTCAGCTGCAGCGCGATATAAGGCAGCACCGCGATGATCGCCACCAGCGTAATCAGTACCGCCAGTGCCTGGGATTTGCCGTAGTGCGAGGCGATGAAATCGGCGATGGAGGTGCTGTTGGCGTTTTTGCTGGCCTGAATCAGCCGCGCCAGGAAGCGCGGCGCCGCCAATAGCACGATAATCGAGCCGAAGAAGGTCGGCGGTATATACCAGCCGTTGTTCAGCGCCTGCGCCGGCGTGCCGAAGAACATCCAGGCGGTGGTATAGGTGCCGGCCAGCGCAATCACCAGCGGTTTGGTTTTGCGTACCCACGGCTCCGGCAGGCGGTCGCCGAGGTGGGCGATGCCGAACAGCAACAGCAGGTAGCCCAGGGACAGCAGGAAAATGTCGATCGGGTTGAACATAGCGCCTTGCCTCTCCGGCCGGCCGCCGCGCGGCGCTCAGGGTATCACGATTTTATCGCCGGCAACGGTGATGGCATGCTCTCCGGGCGTTGCGGAGATGGCCGGCAACGGCGGCGTGCCGCCCGCCGCTGGCCGCGCCGGCACCACCTGGCTGGGCGGCAGCGGCCGGCCCTCGGTCAGGTGCGCCCACATCAGATCCATGGCCTGCTCGAAATAATAGTTTAGCGGAACATAGCGGCTGGCGAATTCGGGCAGGCGCAGCAGCGCATCGAAATGCTGGCCGCGTTCCACTTCGTAATAGTGCAGGCGGCTGTTGTCCCCCTCGCGCCTGCGGTTGCTGGCCAGGTAAGGGCGCGAGCTGTGGTTGACATGAATCAGATGATCGCTGCGGCCGTGGACGATGATGGCCGGCCTGCCCTGCAGATCGGCACTGAAATTGATCTCTGCCAGTCCCGCCTGCACCGCCTCGGTATCGAGTTTGCGGCGCAGGCACAGCAGCGCCTCCAGACCGGCATCGCCGCCGCCGGCGAAAGGCAGGGTGCTGGCCAGTGCCCTGTCGCCGGCTTTGTCGTGAATCAGCTGTATCGCCGCAAACGGCGGAATACCGCTGCTGAAACTGGCCAGCCCCGCCCGCACCGCCGGCGCTGTGGCTGTGACTTTGCCGGTGGCGTCCACACTGGCAAAGCTGATATCGCAGACCGGCGCGCCGGCGCGGTAACGACCGTAGGCACTGGTATAGGTAACTGCCACGGATTCCCACAACTGCAGCGCGTTCGATACCAGCCCCAGTGGCAGTGTCTCTTCCAGCACGCCGTAGGCCAGCAGTTTTGCCTGCGCCTGCAGGGCCAGTTGTTCGACCTCAGTCTGTTCACCGCCGCTGAGCAGGCCGCGCCGCTGCAGCGCCCGGCAGCGGTTGCCGTAGGCCAGGCGCAGGGCCGGGGTCAATGCCGCCGCCATGGGCGCGGTCTCGAACGCCGGCAACAGCGAGGCGCAGCCCTGGTAAATGGCAAAGTGGGTGGCGATATCCAGCAGCGGGCGCTGCAGCGGCAGGCGGCCGTGTTGGTCATAGATCTGCAGGCTCGGGTCCGGCGGCAGCGCCAGATTGGGCTCGGATACGACTACTGCATCTATCCAGCTGCCGCTGTCCTGTTCGGTGGCTTTGATCGAGCTGTTGCCGCCGTTGGAAATGCTCGAGGCGATGACCAGGGTATTGTCCCGGGTAATGGCGCCGTTGTCGCGGTGGTGCTGGTTGAGCAGGTAGAACGCCATCTGTACCGACTGCAGCACGAAGCGACCCCAGTCTTTTTCCACATTGTGGCCGCTGTGACTGTGCTTGACGGCGATACGGTGGCGCGCCGGGGCGTTGTCGCCGCTGGGTTGTCCGCTGCTGAACAGGGCTTTGTCGCCGTGCACTGCCACCCCGTCCATATCGAACCCGGTCTGCGTATCGCTGAAATAAAAGCCGGTGCCGGTACCCTTATCGGTATAGGCCACTGCGCAGCCCTGCCCGAGTCCCCAGGCGCCTGCAGTGCCGATGGCCCCGTATACACCGCGCGATCCGGAGGAGGGTGCGGTAACGATGCAGGGCCGGCGCGGATCGAAGCTGTCAGGTACCTGCACCATCAGGGTTGCGGCGATACTGCCGTCCGGGTAGCGGCTGACGCTGAGGTATTCGTGGCCGGCGACTTTTTCGCCCCCGGGCCCGGGCCCGTAGTGTTCGCCATAGCCGCTGCCGGCGGTGATATTGACGATGCCGTTGTAGTTGTAGTGGATTCTGTTGCGCCGCAACTCCGCCCGGGTGGGGGCAAGCGGGTCGGCAAAAGCCGGCGCCGGCCGGCGCAGGCCGTCCATGCCCAGGCCTGCAGTCAGCAGGTCGTCGGCGCCGCCGTCGTAGTAACGGTGCTCAATATCGTCCTGCAGAAACGCCGGCAGCCGCGCCTCCTCGGCGGGCGGGGTCAGGCTGCAGCTGCCGATCACTGCCGCCAGCGCCGCGGTCAATGCCGTTTTAAGCCGCAGTTGCCGGGAGTGCTGTCGAGAGTTGCGCAAAGCTGCGGGTCCGGGCTCTGTGTACATGACTGCCTGCCTCTTTTCTCTGTTGTTGTTTGACGTGTTTCCCGCTATCTCGATTCGCTAGAACAGCAACAGCAGCGCAATTGCCAGCGCCGTGCCGAACAGCGGTATCACCACCGTCAGTGCGGCAATGGGGCCATAGGCGGCGCGGTGGGTTTCGCCGCAGATGGCGCGCACGGTGGTAACCACATAGCCGTTGTGCGGCAGCGAGTCCAGAGCGCCCGAAGAGATGGCGACTACCCGGTGCAGTGCTTCCGGGTCCACCCCCAGATCCAGATAGTAGGGGGCCAGTACCGGCAGCGCGATGGACTGGCCGCCGGATGCCGAGCCGGTCAGTGCCGCGATCGCCGTAACGGCCACCGCCGCGCCGATCAGTTCATTGCCCGGCAGCGCGGTCATCATATTAACTGCCATATCGAAGGCGGGCGAGGCCTTGGCCACGGAGCCGAAGCCCACCACGGCGGCGGTATTGCCGATGGCGATCAGGGCGCCCATGGCGCCGTGGCTCAAGGCGGCGGACAGATCGCGGAAAAAGCGCCAGTTGATCACCCAGGTCATCAGGCAACCGGCCGCCAGCGCCGCAATCAGAGCGGCGTGCCCCAATTGCTCGTGGGTGAAGAAGGTCACGCCGAGCACGGTCAGCAGCGGCAGGCAGGCGGTCAGCGGATGGGGCAGACGGCGGTCGTCGCTGACCGGGTCGTCGGCGCGGGCGACAAAAACCTCGCCGCTGGCGCTGGCCCGGGCAATCATGCGGGTCAGCCACCAGAAACCGAAGCCGGCCATCACCACCGCCACCACCAGGCTGACTTCCCAGGCGGCGTAGGGTGAGGTGCCGAGGTATTTGATCGGTATCCAGTTCTGGATTTCCGGCGAACCGGCTGAGGTCATGGTAAAGGTGACCGAGCCAAAGGCCATGGCGCCGGGGATGAAACGCCGCGGCAGATTGGCCTGGCGGAACAGGCTCACCGCCAGCGGGTAGGCGGAAAATGCGACGACAAACACGCTGACGCCGCCGTAGGTCAGCACGGCGCAGGCGGCCACCACCGCCAGCACGGCATTTTTGCTGCCCAGCCTGGCGGTAATCCACTGCGATACGCTGTCGGCCGCGCCGCTGTCTTCCATCAGCTTGCCGAAGATACTGCCCAGCAGAAACATGAAGAACCAGGCGGCGACAAAACCTGAAAAGCCCTCCATGTAACTGGTGATGTAACTGCCCTCGCCGGGCGCCAGCAGGGGGATGGAGCCGGTCATGGCGACAATCAGCGCAGTGGCCGGTGCGGCGATCAACAGATTGGTACCGCGGATGGTGAGGATAATCAGCAGCGCCAGGGCGCCGATAAGTCCGATGATACTGAGCATAAGTGTTCCCGTTGCTGCCCGTCGTTACTGCGCTGCGGCGCCCGCTGGGCCGAGCTGTCATAACCGAGCCGCTATTGTCGGCCCAAGGCCGCCGCCGGCAACACTAGACCTTCGTAGGGTGGTGCGCGCGCTGCGGGCAGCGGCCGCGGGGATCATACTTTGGTCTAGAGGAAGCCGGGCTATAGTTAGAGTAGAGTTTTTCCATCGACAAAAACGCAATGATACCAATTGATAAAAACGGAGGCGGAGACGATGAAACTGACAACGCAGGTGTCGCGACGTATTGCCACGGCGCTCGGCAGCACCACCCTTGCGGGGCTTGCCGGCAGCGGCCTGGCTCTGCCGGTGCTGGCCGAGTCTGCGGTGATGGAGGAAATTGTGGTCTCGGCCCGCCGCCGCGACGAGACGCTGCAGGAGGTGCCCATCTCGCTGTCCTCATTCAGCGGCGAGGCCCTGGAGAAGGCCGGCACGCCGGATATCGTGCAGCTGACCGAGAATGTTCCCAATACCACGCTGAAGGTATCGCGCGGTACCAATACGACCATTACCGCCTTTATCCGCGGCGTCGGCCAGCAGGACCCGGTGGCGGGTTTCGAGGCCGGGGTCGGTCTCTACATCGACGATGTCTATCTGAACCGCCCCCAGGGCGCGGTGCTGGATGTCTACGATGTGGAGCGCATCGAAGTGCTGCGCGGGCCGCAGGGTACGCTCTACGGCCGCAATACCATTGGCGGTGCCATCAAATATGTCACCAAGCGCCTCGGCGATGAGCCGCAGGTGCGTATCAGAGGCTCGCTGGGCAATTTCAGTCAGCGCGATATTGTCGCCACCGCCAGCACACCGATTACGGAAAACTTCAGAGTCGGCGGGTCGCTGGCATCGTTTCAGCGCGACGGATTTGGCAGGAACCTGAATACCGGTGAGGACAACTACGACAAGGACATTTTCGCCGCGCGCATCAGCGCCGAATGGGCGGCCACGGACACGCTGTTTTTGCGCCTGAGTGCCGATACCAGCACCGATGATTCCAATACCAAAGGCGGGCACCGGCTGACCGCGACGCCGGGCTTTCCCATTTTAGACGATGTGTTTGACAGTCGCGGCGGTATTACCGAAGTCGGCGAACTGCGTGAAAATGAGGTGACCCAGGACGGCGCTGCACTGACGGCGGAATGGTCTGCGGCTGAAACTCTGACCTTCAAATCCGTGACTGCCTACCGCGAGGATCGCACCGAGTCGCCCATCGACTTCGACAGTCTGCCGGGGCAGCATTTCGATGTGCCGGCCATCTACGACAACCAGCAGTTCAGCCAGGAGCTGCAGTTGCTGTTCGAGGGCGACACGGTGCAGGGGGTGGCCGGTGTCTATTACCTGGAAGCCAATGCTTTTACCGCTTTTGATGTCATCCTGTCCGATCTCGGCCTGACGTCGTTTACGCTGGGTGATGTGGATACCGAGACCTGGGCGGTGTTTGCCGATGTCAATTTCGATCTTACCGATACTCTGAGCATCTCTGTCGGCGGCCGTTTTACCAGCGATGAGCGCAATGTCACGGTGGAGCGGGAGAGCTTTTTAGGACTGTCGTCGCCTTACTTCAGCGGTGCCGATGCTGTTTCCATCACTGCGCCGGTGACCGATGCCGCTGGCAATCAGGTTGTGCCGAGATTCGAAAACGACCGTACCGACGAGGACTTCACGCCACGCATCAGCATCAGCTGGCAGCCGGATGACACCCTGCATCTGTATGGTTCTTACAGTGCGGGCTTCAAAGGCGGCGGCTTCGATCCGCGCGGTGCCTACGGGGTGGCGGAGATCCGCGGGGGTTTTGAGCCGGAAACTGTGGATGCTTTCGAGCTGGGCATGAAAACCACGGCGCTGGAGGGCCGCCTCAATGCCAACCTGGCGCTGTTCTACAGTGATTATCAGGATGTGCAGATTCCCGGATCGCAGGCTATCGACACCGACGGCGACGGTACTGATGACGGTTTTGAAGGCACCGTGACCAATGCCGGCGAGGCCGATATCAGTGGGGTTGAACTGGAGCTGACGGCCTTTCTCAGTGATTCGCTGCGTGCCAATGCCGCCATCGGCTATATCGATGCGGAATACGATGAGTTCATTGTCGAGGGCGAAAACGTTGCTGAGGATCGCGTATTCCAGAATACGCCGGAAGTGACCGCGTTTTACAGTATGACCTACGAAACGCCGCTGGCGCTGTCGGGCCAGGCCGGTGAATTGTCGCTTACCGGTCAGGTGGCCTACCGCAGTGAGACCCACCAGTTTGAAATTCAGAACGATTTGCTCGATCAGCCCGGCTACAGTCTGATCAACGCCAGTGTGGTGTGGACTTCAGCTGACGATAAGTGGCAGGTGGGTCTGCATGGCAGAAATCTGAGTGACAAAGAATACAAGGTGGCGGGTTACAACTTCCCCACGCTGGGACCTGGGGGTACGATCACCGCCTTCTACGGTAACCCGCGCACGGTAACCGGTACGGTTAGCTATAACTTTTAAGAGTCCATGCCCGAATGGTACTGACTTTAAGAAACAACGGTGGTGGCCGACCCGGCCCTAACCCGGTCAGGGTCTGGGGTTCGAGACCCGCCGTAAACCCATCCGTGGGGGCTTCACGCCA
>JANQMH010000025.1 GCA_028280195.1 Exilibacterium sp. | reverse complement strand
GCGATGGAAGACGGGCTGCGTTTCGCCATCCGCGAAGGCGGCCGCACGGTAGGAGCGGGCGTGGTCTCGAAGATCGTAGAATAACAAGCGAGTCACTAGAGACTGAATTTAGGCCAGTAGTTCAATTGGTAGAGCACCGGTCTCCAAAACCGGCTGTTGGGGGTTCGAGTCCCTCCTGGCCTGCCAATTTGTGAGGTAATGCCAACCTATGAATGCAAAAGTCGAGGCTCCGAGCTTTCGCCTGGACGGCCTGAAATGGCTGCTGGTGATATTGCTGGTGGCCGCCGGAGTGGTTGGCAATGCCTACTTTTCCGACTATTCGCTGCTCTATCGCGTGCTGGGGCTGGTGGTGGTCGGTGCACTGGCTGTATTTGTAGCGATCAACACCGCCAAGGGCGCTGCCCTGTGGGTACTGCTGCGCGAGTCGCAGACCGAAGTGCGCAAGGTGGTGTGGCCGACACGCCAGGAGACCAATCAGACCACGCTGATCGTGGTGGCGGTGGTACTGCTGATGGCGATACTGCTGTGGTTGCTCGACGGCCTGCTGGGTTGGCTGGCCTCCCTGATTATTGGTTAGAGGTCATGCATGGCTAAGCGTTGGTATGTGGTTCACGCCTACTCGGGCTACGAGAAAAAGGTGGCCTCGGCACTGAAGGAACGGGTCGAGCTGCACGACATGCAGGACCTGTTCGGCGATATACTGGTGCCTACCGAAGAGGTGATCGAAATGCGCGGCGGGCAGAAGCGCCGCTCGGAGCGCAAGTTTTTTCCCGGCTATGTGCTGGTGCAGATGGAGCTCAACGACGACTCCTGGCACCTGGTAAAGGACACGCCCCGGGTGATGGGCTTCATCGGCGGCAAGGCCGACAAGCCGGCACCGATTACCGATAAAGAAGCAGAGGCTATACTACAGCGTGTCGATGATTCGGTGGAGAAACCGAAGCCGAAAACCATTTTCGAACCCGGCGAGATGGTGCGGGTGATCGACGGGCCGTTCAATGATTTCAACGGCGTGGTCGAGGAAGTGAATTACGAGAAGAGCAAGCTGCAGGTGGCGGTATTGATTTTCGGCCGCTCCACACCGGTAGAGCTGGAGTTTGGTCAAGTCGAAAAGGCGTGAAAAACTGTTAATCCCTTCTTCTGCACGAGGCGATGCAGAGGGAGGTTCATGCGTCTTCGGATGGGTGCCGTTTAGGCACATCAGCCCGGAGACAGGGGAGCCGGAGACGAATCGCTGCCGTCAGGCGGTGTTTCCGAGGCGCTAATACCCAAACTTGGGAGTCAAATCATGGCAAAGAAAGTTGAAGCTTATATCAAGCTGCAGGTGGCGGCCGGCCAGGCCAACCCCAGCCCGCCGGTAGGCCCGGCGCTGGGCCAGCACGGCGTCAATATCATGGAGTTCTGCAAGGCCTTTAATGCCCAGACCCAGGGGCTGGAGCAGGGTGCGCCGGTACCGGTGGTCATCAGCGTCTACAGCGACCGCAGTTTCACCTTCACCATGAAGACGCCGCCGGCGTCCTTCCTGCTGAAGAAAGCCGCCGGTATCAAAAGCGGCAGCGGGCGGCCGAATACCGAGAAAGTGGGCAAGGTGACACGGGCCCAGCTCGAAGAGGTCGCTACGGCGAAAATGCCCGACCTGACGGCCGCCGATATGGATGCAGCAGTGCGTACCATTGCCGGTTCGGCGCGGGCCATGGGCCTCGAAACGGAGGGTGTGTGACATGGCCGGATTATCCAAACGCCAGCGCGCCATCAAAGAGAAAGTCGACAGTACCAGACTCTACGGTATCGACGAGGCGGTAGCGCTGCTGAAAGAGCTGTCTACAGTCAAGTTTGCCGAAACCGTCGATGCCTCCATCAACCTGGGTATCGACCCGCGTAAATCCGATCAGTCGGTGCGCGGTGCCACCACGCTGCCCCACGGTACCGGCAAAGCCGTGCGCGTCGCCGTATTTACCCAGGGCGCCAATGCCGAGGCCGCCAAGGAGGCGGGCGCCGACCTGGTGGGTATGGAAGAGCTGGCCGAGCAGGTCAAGGCCGGCAACATGGACTTTGATGTGGTTATTGCCGATCCGGCCGCCATGCGCGTGGTCGGTCAACTGGGCCAGATTCTGGGCCCGCGCGGCCTGATGCCGAACCCGAAGACCGGCACTGTAACACCCGACGTCGCTACGGCCGTGAAGAATGCCAAGGCCGGTCAGGTGCGCTTTCGCGCCGACAAGGGCGGCATCATTCACGGCGGCATCGGCAAGGTCTCTTTTGAACCCAAATTGATCAAAGAGAACCTCGAGGCGCTGGTCAACGATTTGAAAAAGGCCAAACCGGCATCGGCCAAGGGCATCTACCTGAAGAAGGTATCCCTGAGCACCACCATGGGCCCCGGTTTGACCATTGATCAGGCAAGCCTGGAAATCTAGGCCTGCCAAACAGAACTTTGGGGTCCGGCTTAATTACCGGGCCGTCAAAGACCGTAGGCGCTCGCCAGTCTCTAGTTACTAGCGACTAGTAACTAGAGACTGGCGGCTTAATTAAGCCGCTAAGGTTTAGCCTACGCAGACGGTGAGTCCCGATTCAGTTTTTACAGAGCTGGGTTTGATCACCGAAACCGCTTTCAGTCGTTGCCCCTGAGGCGCCGATTGAAAGTTGAAGTAACGATTGGCCGAGGCGTCGGGCTTGCCCGCCGTGTCGAGGCCAGTCAAATCCAGGAGAAACCTCGTGGCAATAGGACTCGAAGACAAAAAGGCGATTGTCGCCGACGTTAACGAGACCGCGAGCAATGCTTTGTCATTAGTGATCGCCGACGCGCGCGGTGTGAACGTGACAGATATGACTGCCCTGCGCAAACTGGCCCGTGAAAACAACGTCAACCTTCGTGTGGTTCGCAATACTTTAGCGAGACGCGCTTTTCAAGGTACCGAGTTTGAATGTGTCAATGAAGCGCTGGTAGGGCCGTCGCTGTTCGGCTTTTCTATGGAAGATCCGGGTGCGGCGGCACGCCTGTTCAAAGATTTCGCCAAAGAAAACGAAAACTTTGAAGTCAAGGCGTTGTCTGTCGGCGGCAAAAAGCTGGAAGCTGCACAAATAGATGCCCTGGCCAAGCTGCCGACGCGGGAGCAGGCGCTGGGCATGCTGGCCAATGTGATGCTGGCGCCGGTCACCAAACTGGTGCGCACTTTCAATGAAGTGCCGAGCAAAGTCACTCGCGTCGTTGCAGCTGTTCGCGATCAAAAGCAAGACGCTGCTTAGCGCTAGCAAGCGGTTTCGAAACATGATGAGTTTTTATTTATACAGTGGAGATTTGAGTCATGGCTCTGTCTAAAGACGATATTTTAAATGCAATTGCGGAAATGTCCGTAATGGACGTAGTTGAACTGGTCGAAGCGATGGAAGAAAAGTTTGGCGTCTCTGCCCAGGCTGCTGTCGCCGTCGCCGCCGCTCCGGCTGCCGAAGGTGGCCCTGCGGCTGAAGAGCAGACCGAGTTCGACGTTGTCCTGTCCGCCGCCGGCGACAAGAAGGTCAATGTCATCAAGGCGGTCCGCGCCCTTACCGGCCTGGGTCTGAAAGAGGCCAAAGCGCTGGTTGACGAAGCGCCCAAGGCGATTAAAGAAGGTGTTTCCAAAGATGAGGCTGAAGAAGCCAAGAAGCAGCTTGAAGAAGCCGGCGCCAGCGTTGAAGTTAAGTAACCTGCTCTGATACCGGTAAACAGATATTACTGTCAGAGTGTTGGTTAACTTCGGTGGCATTGCGCTACCTGACAAGCCCCGGGTAATTTAGGGCGAAAGGCTGGTGGGAAATTCCCACTGGCCTTTTTCCGTTTGCGGTCGACGGTAAATGACCGCAGAGCTGCAGCAATATTGCGAGCGATTATACAGGTTTATTGACAAATAGTTTTGTTCTACGGAAATCGATGAAACGCCACCCGCGTTTCTATGGTTTAAGTGAAGTGAACGGCTGGCTTAAGTGAACGGCTGAACACTGGCGTTATCCGCACAAGCTGGGGAGCACAAATGGCTTACTCATACACTGAGAAAAAACGTATCCGCAAGGATTTTGGCAAATTGCCGACCGTCATGGATGTACCTTTCCTCCTGGCGATCCAACTGGACTCCTATCGCAAGTTTACCCAGGCAGACAGCCTCGCCGATGCCCGCGGTGATCACGGCCTGCACGCGGCGTTCAAGTCTGTGTTTCCCATCGTCAGTTATTCCGGCAGCGCCGCCCTGGAGTATGTCAGCTACAGTCTCGGCAAACCCGCGTTCGATGTCAGCGAATGTCAACTGCGCGGTGTGACCTACGCGGTGCCGCTGCGGGTCAAAGTGCGGCTGATTATCTACGACAAAGAGTCGGCCAACAAGTCCATTAAGGATATCAAGGAGCAGGAAGTCTATATGGGCGAGATTCCGCTCATGACTGACAACGGTACGTTTGTGATCAATGGCACCGAGCGGGTGATTGTCTCCCAGCTGCACCGCTCTCCCGGGGTGTTTTTCGATCACGACAAAGGCAAGACCCACTCCTCGGGCAAATTGCTGTACTCGGCCCGGGTGATTCCCTACCGCGGTTCCTGGCTCGACTTCGAGTTCGACCCCAAGGACCTGGTGTTTGTGCGTATCGACCGGCGCCGCAAACTGCCGGCCACCATTCTGTTGCGCGCGCTGGGCTTCAGCTCCGAGCAGATGCTGGATATGTTTTTCGATACCAGCAATTTTCATATCAACGCCGACGGTGAGTTTACCCTGGAACTGGTGCCCGCCCGCCTGCGCGGCGATGTCGCCACCTTCGACATCAAAGATAACAAGGGCAATGTGGTGGTCGAAGACGGCCGCCGCATTACCGCCCGCCATATCCGCCAGCTGGAAAAGGCCGGTGTCAGCGAGCTGGTAGTGCCGCGGGAGTATCTGCTCGGCCGTTCACTGGCAAAAGACCTGGTCAATGCCGAAACCGGCGAACTGCTGGTGGAGTGTAACGCCGAGATCACCGAAGAGGTGCTGGTAAAACTCGAAGAGGCCAAGGTCACCGGTATTGAAACCCTGTATACCAATGAACTGGATTGCGGCCCGTTCATTTCCGAAACACTGCGTGTCGACCCGACCCGCTCGGAGCTGGAAGCGCTGGTGGAAATCTACCGCATGATGCGCCCCGGCGAGCCGCCCACCAAGGAATCCGCCGAGGCGCTGTTCCAGAATCTGTTTTTCAGTCAGGAGCGCTACGATCTTTCGGCGGTCGGCCGGATGAAATTCAACCGCCGCCTGGGCCGCGCCGACGAGAGCGGCGAAGGCACATTATCGAACGACGATATTGTCGATGTGCTGCGCACGCTGATCGATATCCGCAACGGCAAGGGTGTGGTCGACGATATCGACCACCTCGGCAACCGCCGTGTGCGCTCGGTGGGTGAGATGGCCGAAAATCAGTTCCGCGTCGGTCTGGTGCGGGTCGAGCGGGCGGTCAAAGAGCGCCTGTCGATGGCCGAGTCCGAAGGCCTGATGCCGCAGGATCTGATCAATGCCAAGCCGGTGGCTGCGGCGGTGAAGGAATTCTTTGGTTCCTCGCAGCTGTCGCAGTTCATGGACCAGAACAACCCGCTGTCGGAAGTGACACACAAGCGCCGCGTGTCGGCTCTCGGCCCCGGCGGCCTGACCCGCGAACGGGCCGGCTTCGAGGTGCGCGACGTGCACCCGACCCACTACGGGCGCGTGTGTCCGATTGAAACCCCGGAGGGGCCCAACATCGGCCTGATCAACTCGCTGGCCACTTACGCGCGCACCAATAACTACGGCTTTCTGGAAAGCCCCTACCGGCGTGTCAAAGGCGGCCAGGTTACCGATGAGATCGATTACCTGTCGGCCATCAACGAGTCGGAATATGTCATTGCCCAGGCCTCGGCCAAGGTGGACGAAAAAGGCCAACTGGCGGATGAGCTGGTATCGGTGCGACACCAGAACGAGTTTACCCTGAAAGCCGCCGAAGACGTGCAGTATATGGATGTCTCCCCGCGCCAGGTGGTGTCGGTGGCCGCCTCGCTGATTCCGTTCCTGGAGCACGATGACGCCAACCGCGCACTGATGGGTTCCAATATGCAGCGCCAGGCGGTGCCGACATTGAAAGCGGACAAACCGCTGGTGGGCACCGGTATGGAGCGCAATGTGGCGCGCGACTCCGGTGTCTGTGTGGTGGCGCGCCGCGGCGGCGTGGTGGAGCGAGTCGATGCCGCGCGTATCGTGGTGCGCGTCAACGATGACGAAGTCGATGCCGGTGAAGCCGGTGTGGATATCTACAACCTCACCAAGTACACCCGTTCCAACCAGAATACCTGTATCAACCAGCGCTCCATCGTCAGCGTCGGCGATCAGGTCTCGCGCAGCGATATCCTCGCCGACGGCCCCTCTGTGGATCTCGGCGAACTGGCCCTGGGGCAGAATATGCGCATCGCCTTCATGCCCTGGAACGGTTATAACTTCGAGGACTCCATCCTGGTGTCCGAGCGCGTGGTGCAGGAGGACCGTTTCACCACCATCCATATCCAGGAGCTGACCTGTATCGCCCGCGATACCAAGCTCGGCAGCGAGGAGATCAGCGCCGATATCCCCAATGTGGGCGAGGGCGCGCTGTCCAAGCTGGATGAGTCCGGCATCGTCTACATCGGCGCCGAGGTGGGCCCCGGCGATATTCTGGTGGGCAAAGTCACACCCAAGGGTGAGACTCAGCTGACGCCGGAGGAAAAACTGCTGCGCGCCATCTTTGGTGAAAAGGCCTCGGATGTCAAAGACACCTCACTGCGGGTGCCGACCAGCACCTTCGGCACGGTTATCGATGTGCAGGTATTTACCCGCGATGGTCTGGAGAAAGACCAGCGCTCCCTGGAAATCGAAAAATCGCAACTCGATCAGGTGCGCAAGGACCTCAACGAGGAATTTCGCATCGTCGAGACAGCCACCTTTGAACGCCTGCGCGCAGCACTGGTGGGGCAGGCCGCCGCCGGCGGCAAGGGTGTGAAAAAAGGCGATATCATCAGCGACGAACTGCTCGACAGCCTGGAGTCTGATCAATGGTTCAAGCTGCGCATGGGCGACGAGGCCCTCAACGAGCAGCTGGAGCGCGCCGAGGAACAGCTGAAAGAGCGCCGCAAGATTCTCGATGAGCGCTTTGAGGACAAAAAGAAAAAACTCGAAACCGGCGACGACCTGGCGCCCGGGGTATTGAAAATCGTCAAGGTTTACCTGGCGATCAAGCGCCGCATTCAGCCGGGTGACAAAATGGCGGGACGCCACGGCAACAAAGGTGTGATTTCGGTGATCATGCCGGTGGAGGACATGCCCTACGACGAAAACGGCGAGCCGGTGGATATCGTGCTCAACCCCCTGGGGGTGCCTTCGCGTATGAATGTGGGGCAGATTCTGGAGACCCACCTGGGCCTGGCGGCCAAAGGGCTGGGTGAGAGAATCGACAGCATGTTACGCCAGCAGCGGCAGGTGGCGGAGCTGCGCCAGTTGTTCGATGAAATCTACAATCGAACCGGCGACGTCGGCGCCAAGGAAGACCTGGAGTCCTTCAGCGACGCCGAAGTGCTGGAGCTGGCCGGTAATCTGCGCGGCGGCGTACCCATGGCTACACCGGTGTTCGACGGCGCCAAGGAAACCGAAATCAAGCAGTTGCTGGCACTGGCCGGCCTGCCCGAGTCCGGCCAGATGGCGCTCTACGACGGCCGCACCGGCGATGCCTTTCAGCGCCCGGTAACCGTGGGCTATATGTATATGCTCAAGCTCAACCACCTGGTGGACGACAAGATGCACGCGCGCTCCACCGGCTCCTACAGCCTGGTTACCCAGCAGCCGCTCGGCGGCAAGGCCCAGTTCGGCGGCCAGCGCTTCGGTGAGATGGAGGTGTGGGCACTGGAAGCCTACGGTGCGGCCTACACCCTGCAGGAAATGCTGACGGTGAAATCCGACGATGTGGCCGGCCGTACCAAGATGTACAAAAATATCGTCGACGGTGACCACCGCATGGAACCGGGTATGCCGGAGTCCTTTAACGTACTGGTTAAAGAGATCCGCTCGCTCGGCATCAATATGGAGCTGGAGCACGAATCCTGACAGCGTTTGCGTTTTTTAGATTAGATTCGCCATTTGTTGGAGCCCACGAATAGGAGGCTACCTTGAAAGACTTACTCAACTTACTCAAGTCCCAGGGACAGACAGAAGAATTTGACGCTATCCGCATCGCCCTGGCCTCGCCAGAGATGGTGCGTTCCTGGTCCTACGGCGAGGTCAAGAAGCCGGAGACCATCAACTACCGCACCTTCAAGCCCGAGCGCGAAGGCTTGTTTTGCGCCAAGATTTTCGGTCCGGTAAAAGACTACGAATGCCTGTGCGGCAAGTACAAGCGCATGAAGCACCGCGGCATTATCTGCGAAAAGTGCGGTGTGGAAGTGACACTGGCGAAAGTGCGCCGCGACCGCATGGGGCATATCGAGCTGGCCAGCCCGGTAGCCCACATCTGGTTCCTGAAATCGCTGCCGAGCCGTATCGGCCTGTTGCTGGATATGACCCTGCGCAATATCGAGCGCGTGCTCTATTTTGAGTCCTACGTGGTAACCGATCCCGGCATGACCACGCTGGAGAAAGGCCAGCTGCTGACCGACGAGCAGTATTTTGAGGCCATGGAGGAGTTCGGCGACGAGTTCGAAGCCAAAATGGGCGCCGAGGCCATTCAGGAGCTGATGCGTGACATCGACCTGGAGGCGGAAATACAGCAGCTGCGCGAAGAAATTCCGCAGACCAATTCGGAAACCAAGATCAAAAAACTTTCCAAGCGACTGAAATTGCTGGAGGCGTTTTTCAACTCCGGCAACAAGCCCGAGTGGATGGTAATGGAGGCGCTGCCGGTGTTGCCGCCGGATCTGCGCCCGCTGGTGCCGCTCGACGGTGGCCGCTTTGCCACTTCCGACCTCAATGACCTCTACCGCCGCGTGATCAACCGCAATAACCGCCTCAAGCGGCTGCTGGATCTGAACGCGCCGGATATCATTGTCCGCAACGAAAAGCGCATGCTGCAGGAATCGGTCGATGCGCTGCTGGATAACGGCCGCCGCGGTCGCGCCATTACCGGCTCCAACAAGCGTCCGCTGAAATCCCTGGCCGACATGATCAAGGGCAAGCAGGGCCGTTTCCGCCAGAATCTGCTCGGCAAACGCGTCGACTACTCCGGCCGTTCGGTGATCGTGGTGGGGCCGACGCTGAAACTGCACCAGAGCGGCCTGCCGAAGAAAATGGCGCTGGAGCTGTTCAAGCCGTTCATTTTCAGCAAGCTGGAATTGCGCGGGCTGGCCACCACCATCAAGGCGGCCAAGAAAATGGTCGAGCGCGAAGAGGCGGTGGTGTGGGATATTCTCGACGAAGTGATTCGCGAGCACCCGGTACTGCTCAACCGCGCGCCCACCCTGCACCGCCTCGGCATTCAGGCCTTCGAGCCGGTGTTGATCGAGGGCAAGGCGATTCAGCTGCACCCGCTGGTCTGTGCCGCCTACAACGCCGACTTCGACGGCGACCAGATGGCGGTGCACGTACCGCTGACCCTGGAGGCACAGCTCGAAGCGCGGGCGCTGATGATGTCCACCAACAATATTCTCTCGCCCGCCTCCGGCGAACCGATCATCGTACCCTCCCAGGACGTGGTGCTGGGGCTCTACTGGATGACCCGCGAGCGCATCAACGCCAAGGGTGAAGGCATGGCCTTTACCGGCACTGAAGAAGTGTCGCGCGCCTACTACGCCAAACAGGTCGACCTGCAGGCCAAGATCAAGGTGCGGATCAGCGAAGCGGCGATTCGCGAGGACGGTGAAAAACAGGTCACTACCAGTCTGGTGGATACCACCGTCGGGCGCGTGCTGCTGTGGGAAATCGTACCCGAGGGCCTGCCCTTCGAACTGGTCAACCGGGCCATGGTGAAAAAAGCCATCTCGCGTATCATCAACGACTGCTACCGCACCGTCGGGCTCAAGGCCACGGTGATCTTTGCCGACCAGTTGATGTATATGGGCTACGACTTCTCCACCAAATCGGGTTCATCCATCGGCGTCAATGACTTCGCCATCCCCGATGAAAAAGCGGATATCATCAACCGCGCCGAAGCGGATGTGAAAGAAATCGAGAGCCAGTACGCCTCCGGTCTGGTGACCCAGGGTGAAAAATACAACAAGGTCATCGATATCTGGTCGCGCGCCAACGACCTGGTGGCCAAGTCCATGATGGAAGGCATCAGTTCGGAAACCGTGGTCAACCGCGAGGGCGGCGAGGAAAATCAGGACTCTTTCAATTCGGTCTACATGTATGCCGATTCCGGCGCCCGCGGCTCGCCCGCACAGATCCGCCAGCTGGCCGGCATGCGCGGCCTGATGGCGCGCCCGGACGGCTCCATTATCGAGACCCCCATTACCGCCAACTTCCGCGAGGGTCTGACGGTACTGCAGTACTTCATCTTCACCCACGGCGCCCGCAAGGGGCTGGCGGACACGGCGCTGAAGACCGCCAACTCCGGCTACCTGACCCGGCGCCTGGTGGACGTGGCCCAGGACCTGGTGGTAACTGATGTGGACTGCGGCACCGATGCCGGCCTGACCATGGCGCCGGTGATCGAGGGCGGCGACGTCATCGAGTCACTCGGCGACCGCATTCTCGGGCGTGTGGTGGCGCGCGACGTACTGCGGCCGGGCAGCGACGAGATCCTGGTGCCGGCCGGTACCATGATCGACGAGAAGTGGGTCGAGCGCATCGAGGAGATGGGCATCGACGAGGTCTGTGTGCGCTCGCCGATCACCTGTGAAATGCGCCACGGTATCTGTTCCCAATGCTACGGCCGCGACCTGGCGCGCGGCCACCGCGTCAATAAAGGCGAGGCGATCGGTGTCATTGCCGCCCAGTCCATCGGCGAGCCGGGTACCCAGCTGACCATGCGCACTTTCCATATCGGTGGTGCGGCCAGCCGTGCCTCCGCCGCCGACAGCGTACAGGTGAAACAGGAGGGCACCGTACGGCTGCACAATATCAAGGTGGTGACCCGCGATGACGGTTCCCTGGTGGCGGTGTCCCGCTCCGGTGAGCTGGCGGTGGCCGACAGCAGCGGGCGCGAGCGCGAGCGCTATAAAATTCCCTACGGCGCGGTGATTTCCGTGCAGGACGGGGCCGAGGTGGACGGCGGCAGCATCGTCGCCAAGTGGGACCCCCACACCCACCCCATCGTTACCGAGGTGGCCGGCAAGGTGGCCTTCTCCGGTTTCGAGGACGGCCTGTCGGTGCGGCGCCAGACCGACGAATTGACCGGGCTGACCGCCATCGAGGTGCTCGATCCGGCCGAGCGGCCGGCTGCAGGCAAGGACCTGAAGCCGGCAGTGACACTGGTGGACGAGCAGGGCAATGAGCTGTGCCTGGCCAACACCAATGTACCGGCCCACTATATGTTGCCGGCCAAGGCGATTTTGAGCCTCAATAACGGCGACCAGATCGGCGTCGGTGAAGTCATTGCCCGTATCCCGCAGGAAGGTTCCAAAACCCGGGATATTACCGGTGGTCTGCCGCGGGTGGCCGACCTGTTCGAGGCCCGCAAACCCAAAGAGCCTTCAATCCTGGCGGAGATCACCGGCACCGTCAGCTTCGGCAAGGAGACCAAGGGCAAGCGCCGCCTGGTCATTACCCCGACCGACGGCCAGCCGCTGGAAGACGGTTCCACCCACTACGAGTGCCTGATTCCCAAATACCGCCAGCTGACAGTATTCGAGGGCGAACAGGTGGCCAAGGGCGAAGTGGTTTCCGACGGTCCCAGCAACCCCCACGATATCCTGCGCCTGCAGGGTGTGGAGGCGCTGGCCCGTTATATCACTAACGAAATCCAGGACGTTTACCGCCTGCAGGGTGTAAAGATCAACGACAAGCATATCGAGACCATCGTCCGGCAGATGCTGCGCAAAGTGGAAATCACCGCCATGGGCGACTCCTCGTTCGTCAAGGGCGAGCAGGTGGAATACACCCGCGTGCTGGAAGAGAACGAGAAACTGCGCGCCGAAGACAAGCAGCCGGCCCAGTTCGAGCGCCTGTTGCTGGGTATTACCAAGGCCTCGCTGGCCACCGAGTCGTTTATTTCGGCGGCCTCTTTCCAGGAGACCACCCGGGTACTGACCGAAGCGGCGGTCACCGGCAAGCAGGACAGCCTGCGCGGCCTCAAGGAAAACGTGGTGGTCGGCCGCCTGATTCCGGCCGGTACCGGTCTGGCCTACCACGACGAGCGGCGCAAGACCCGCGACGCCGAAGTCAGCGCCGCCGACAGCGTCAGCGCGGAAGAAGTCGAAGCCGCCCTGACAGAGGCCCTGAAATCGAGCGCAAGCTGATAACCCAGTCGCTAGTCACTAGACACTAGTGGCTAGCGACTGGTATTGACTCCTGCGGGCTGCGTCTTTACAATGCGCCACCCGCTTTTTTATGAGCGGGGGCGGATGTTCGCCTGTGCATCAGCCGCCCCGATACAGGCCTTCGGTAAGCGAAGGCGTTTTTTATTTTGTGGAGTTATTTTTTAATGGCAACGATCAACCAGTTGGTTCGTAAGCCGAGAAAACGTAAGTTGGCCAAGAGCGACGTACCCGCTCTGCAGGGCAACCCGCAGCGACGCGGTGTCTGTACCCGCGTCTACACCACCACGCCGAAGAAGCCGAACTCGGCCCTGCGCAAGGTCTGCCGCGTGCGCCTGACCAACGGCTTCGAAGTGACATCCTATATCGGTGGTGAGGGTCACAACCTGCAGGAGCACAGTGTGGTATTGATTCGCGGCGGCCGGGTAAAGGATCTGCCGGGTGTGCGTTATCACACCGTGCGCGGCAGTCTGGACACCTCCGGTGTGAACGACCGCAAGCAGGGTCGCTCCAAGTACGGCACCAAGCGTCCGAAGTAAAGTCGGCGCAGCGATTGTCAAAAACGTTTTCGGTGAGAACCGAGTAAGGCTAAGCGCGCTACCCGCGACGTCTTAGAACATCCTGAAGAGAGGCGAAGTAACATGCCAAGAAGACGCGTAGTCGCCAAGCGCGAAGTATTGCCGGACCCCAAGTACGGCAATGTCACCCTGGCGAAGTTTATGAATATGGTGATGGTCAGCGGCAAAAAGTCCGTTGCCGAACGCATCGTCTACGGTGCTCTGACGATCGTTCAGGAGCGCCTCAACAAAGATCCCCTGGAAGTCTTCGACGAAGCACTGGAAAAAATTGCCCCGGTGGTGGAGGTGAAATCCCGCCGCGTGGGTGGTGCCACCTACCAGGTGCCGGTCGAAGTGCGGCCGTCGCGCCGCACCGCGCTGGCGATGCGCTGGCTGGTAGAGTACTCGCGCAACCGCGGCGAGAAGTCCATGCCGCAGCGCCTGGCCGGAGAGCTGATCGATGCATCCCAGGGCAAGGGCGCGGCAGTGAAAAAACGTGAAGACGTGCACCGCATGGCGGAAGCCAATAAGGCGTTTTCACATTATCGTTTTTAGGCCCAGGCTTCTAACGCTAGTAGGGTAGACTTACTATTTAAAGCAGCGTAAAACATACGGTAACAAAAGGCAGCTATCCTCGCTGCCTTTTTAGCGTTTAATAGTGTTTGCCTTTTAAGTGAGTAAGTGTAACCGAGCTTGAGTTTAACCGAACTTGAGTTTCACTGAGTAAGTTGAATACAGTCGTTTCGGGCGTCCGCTGGTACAGGGTGCTCGATGAAACAGTCAGACGGGGAATCTAACCGTGGCACGTAAAACACCTATCGCACGCTACCGCAATATCGGTATCTGTGCACACGTAGACGCCGGTAAAACCACCACTACTGAGCGCGTCCTTTTCTACACCGGTCTGTCTCACAAAATTGGTGAGGTGCACGACGGTGCTGCCACCATGGACTGGATGGAACAGGAGCAGGAGCGCGGTATCACCATTACCTCCGCGGCCACCACCTGTTTCTGGGCCGGTATGCAGCAGCAGTTCGACAAGCACCGCGTCAATATCATCGATACCCCGGGGCACGTTGACTTCACCATCGAGGTGGAGCGCTCGCTGCGCGTATTGGACGGCGCCATCGTCGTGCTGTGCGGATCCTCCGGCGTGCAGCCGCAGACCGAGACGGTGTGGCGCCAGGCCAATAAATACGAAGTGCCGCGTATGGTGTTCGTCAACAAAATGGACCGCGCCGGTGCCGACTTCGAATCTGTGGTCAGCCAGCTGAAAGAGCGCCTCGGCGCCAACCCGGTGCCGCTGCAAATGACCATCGGCGCCGAGGATAACTTTAAAGGCGTTGTCGACCTGGTGAAAATGAAGGCTATTATCTGGAGCGAAGACGACCAGGGCATGACCTTTGAATACGCCGATGTGCCGGCCGAGCTGGAGGACAAATGTGCGGAAATGCGCGAGTTCATAGTGGAAGCCGCGGCCGAGGCCAACGAAGAGCTGATGGAAAAATATCTGGAAGGCGGCGAACTCAGTGAAGAGGAAGTCAAGGCCGGTATCCGTCAGCGCACCCTCAGCAATGAAATCGTGCCGGTGTTGGGCGGCTCGGCGTTTAAAAACAAGGGTGTGCAGGCGATGCTGGATGCGGTGATCGAATACCTGCCGGCGCCGACCGAGGTGAAGGAAATCGAGGGTACCCTGGAGGACGGTGAAACCACCGAGAGCCGTGCCGCCGACGACACTGCGCCGTTTTCCGCGCTGGCCTTTAAAATCGCCACCGACCCGTTTGTGGGCACGCTGACATTTTTCCGTGTCTACTCCGGTACGCTAAACTCGGGCGATACAGTCTACAACCCGGTGAAAGGTAAGAAAGAGCGCATCGGCCGTATGGTACAGATGCACTCCAACGATCGCCAAGAGATCAAAGAGGTGCTGGCTGGCGATATCGCTGCCGGTATCGGCCTGAAGGACGTTACTACCGGCGATACTCTCTGCGCCCAGAACAGTGTTATTACGCTGGAGCGCATGGAGTTCCCGGAACCGGTAATCTCGGTGGCGGTAGAGCCGAAATCCAAAGCCGACCAGGAAAAAATGGGTATCGCACTGGGCAAACTGGCCCAGGAAGACCCTTCCTTCCGCGTCAAGACCGATGAGGAAACCGGCCAGACCATTATTTCCGGTATGGGTGAATTGCACCTCGATATCCTTGTCGACCGCATGAAGCGCGAATTCAGCGTCGAAGCCAATATCGGCAAGCCGCAGGTGGCTTACCGCGAGGCGATTCGCAACACGTCGGAAATCGAGGGTAAGTTTGTACGCCAGTCCGGTGGCCGCGGTCAGTACGGGCACGTCTGGGTCAAGTTTGAGCCGGCGGAAGATGCCAATGCCGAAGGCCTGGAATTTGTCAACGAAATCGTCGGCGGTGCGGTGCCGCGTGAATATATACCAGCGGTGGAGAAAGGCATCACCGAGCAAATGAAAAATGGCGTATTGGCCGGCTACCCGCTGCTGGGTTTGAAGGCCACCCTCTACGACGGCTCCTTCCACGATGTTGACTCCAACGAAATGGCTTTTAAAATCGCCGCATCCATGGCCACCAAAAAGCTCTCCCAGGAGGGCGGCGCGGTGTTGCTCGAGCCGATGATGAAGGTCGAAGTGGTCACCCCTGAAGAGAATATGGGCGATGTCGTGGGCGACCTCAACCGCCGCCGCGGTTTGATTCAGGGCATGGATGAAAATCCGTCCGGCAAGGTTGTCAATGCGGAGGTGCCGCTGGCCGAGATGTTCGGTTACGCCACCGACCTGCGTTCGGCCACCCAGGGGCGAGCAACCTTCACCATGGAGTTTGAGCGCTACGCCGAAGCGCCCAACAACATTGCTGAAGAAGTGATTGCAAAAAACAAAACCGGCAGTTAGTAACTGACAGTTAATTATCCATGTGCCCCGATCACCACGTTGCGGGCGTATCGTTAAATTTGAGGAAATAGAAAAGTGGCTAAAGAAAAGTTCGAACGCAATAAACCCCACGTCAACGTCGGCACCATCGGTCACGTCGACCACGGAAAAACCACACTCACAGCCGCGCTGACGCGGGTGTGC
>JANQMH010000071.1 GCA_028280195.1 Exilibacterium sp. | reverse complement strand
CACTGCTTCAGCAAGTTGAGTCGTTTTCCCTGGCTTGCCGCACTGCTGGGGGCGATTGCCGGCCCGCTCAGCTATTTTGGCGGCGGGCTTCTTAACGGCGGCGTGACGTTTGCTGAACCACTCTGGCTGTCCTTCGGTGCCCTGGCCGTGTGTTGGGCAATTCTGTTTCCCGCCTTGCTCCACTGGGGCAGGGCGCAACCTCTCAAACAGGGGTAGGTATCATGTTATTGAGCGCTGTGGTCATGGGGATACTGAGTGCGTCCCTGCCTGCCGACTCCGAGTGCGTGCAAAACCCCGACGCCGACATCGTCGGCCGCGCCGCCGATGTCGAGACCGGCGAATTCCTCTACTGCGAGTATCATTTTTTCGGTGACGACGGCAAGACCACCAGAGTCGAATACCACAAGGCCCCCAGTCGCCTGTTTGCCAAAAAGCTGTTGCGCTACACCAGCGCGGAGCAGCCGCAGGCAGACCCGGCGCGCCCGGAAGTGGAGCAGGAGGATTTTCGTATCGGTGAGAAACGCCAGGCTCTGTGGCGCGGCGATAAAATGGTATTGCGTTACAAATCCGCCGCCGAGGAGCCGTGGCGTGAAACTCAGGTTGCCGAACGCCGTGTGGATGTAGTGGACGGCGGTTTTGATGTGGTGGTGCGCGAGCACTGGGACGAACTGATCGGTGGCAAAGCCTTTGCCATCGGTTTTGCCTCGCCCGTGCACCAGCGCAGTATCAAGTTGCAGGTTACCGCCAAGGACCGCGACAAGTGCGACAATATGCAGGTCTCGGATCTGGCCGCGGAGCAGCTCCAGTGTTTTTACGTGGAGCCGAAAAACCGCCTGCTGCGCTGGCTGGTCGAGCCCCTGCAGCTGGTGTACGACAGCCAGAGCCGGCGCCTGCACCAGTATTGCGGGGTGGTGAATGTGAAGAACGGTGAAGGGAAGTCGTTCAGTGCGCGAATTACTTATTACTATCAATCCTGATCGATGATCTTGTCTTTGGGTGGAATCCAAATGCCGCATCCACGGCGTCGGGCCTGGGTGCCGATGTGTAGCTAACCGTCGACTGACAATCCACTTGCATATATTGTCCCAGCCTGGTAAAAAACAGGCTTGGGGCGTGCTGCTATCGCTTGTTATTAATATCAATACGTCTGGGAAAAGCTGTCGTGTCCAATGAGGCAAACGCCGCTGTGGACTGAGCAATCGTGAACTTAGCAATCTATGTAGCAAGACTTTCCATCAACAATTGACAACTGACAAAGGAAGGTTAAGTGATCATGCAAAAAGTGCTGAGGACTACCCTGTTTCTCGTGATATCAATGCCATCGCTATCTGCATATGATTCAAATATGCAGGGTAAAATAGCCGCGGTACTCACCTATGCCGATGGCGACTACATACTCTTCAGTATGGAGAATCAGCCGGACTCTCACCCCGGCTGCCTGGCAGACTACTTTTCCATCGATGCAGCTATTCCGGCGCAGCGGCGACAACAGCTTTTATCAAGGCTGTTACTGGCCTATGCCAAAGGCGAAGTCGTCAATATCGGGTACGGCGGTCAGGGCGATTGCTCTAATGGCAGGATAAGGGTTCATCGGGTAGGCTAGCGTGCCGGCATAGAACCGGCAGCGGTCATCCAGACCACTGAGATTGCGTTCTACAAAAGGGTGTGCCATGAAATACAAACCGTTATTAGTATTCACTACAACATTTTTACTTTCTATAGCTGTATCCGCCGCTCCCCAGTGGTGCCGCGGCCAGATCACCAGTACCTGGATTGATGAAGCGGGCCATGTCGTTATCAATGGCACCTGGCGCAATGATCATACGCAGGTGTGCAATTTAAATACGACATGGAAGGGTGTTACTACGGAGACCTGTAAGGGGTGGCTGTCCCTGGCTCAGGTGGCGCAGGTGGCGAAAACCGGTGTTACCGTATATTACGCCGATATCACCTCCTGTGCGGACATGCCGGTTTATCAGGCATCGCCGAATCCCGGTTATGTGATGCTGACGGAATAATAAAGCGCTGCCCTGGTAGGTATTTATCCGGGGCGGTTAGCTTTTCCCATCACCCACCCGTTAGGGTAGTCTTGCCGCCGGCTGAAAATACCGCTTGCAGAGCTAAGTGTTTGCAATGCCATATGGAGTTTACTACTATCAGCCGCGGTGTCTGGTATATGCCGGTTGGACTGTTTTTTACACAAACCAATTCTGCATAAACCAAGTCTACGTAAAGCATTGTGCCGCAGGTTATTGATTCAGTAAGCTGGAAGGAGAAATCTTTATGCCACTTCGTGTTACTACCCATGCGCAAGTTTCACAGGTAATAAGAGAAATGTGCCTCAGTACAAACTCCGAGCGCAGCTATAATGTTGATATGTATGGTTTTGCCACAGCCGCAAACCCGCTGCGGGAAATCGCATTGGCAACCGATGGCGCCGGTCCCTGTGTGATCATATTAGTGCATATGGCACCGGGCCACGGTGCACTCGGGCATTATCCCGGGCATTCAGATGCGCTCGCAGTCGTCAGTGGAGTGGAGCAGATGGTAGGGCAGATGGCGTCGCCAACGGCCCCGACAGCTAATACCGGCCCTGATATGATTGAGCGGATCGTGCTGGCCGCGGGACACCAGGGGGGACAGCAGGGGCAGCAGCACGATTACCAGAACGATATTCGCGAGCAGCTCGAATGTAGATACCGGGATGCTATTGTCGAATGGGTGGAGGCGCCTCCCGGTGTCGTATTGAGTTCCTGTTTTTATCTGCCCACCAGTGAAGAGGTAGGATTTATGGACGGAGGCACCTTCAACAGTTCTGCGGCCAATCAGAACCATGCTGAGATGGGGATCAGGGTACACGGATTTGTCTATGGTGCTGCGCAAAGGCTACCCGTGCGCAGGGTGGTACGCGGAGGGCGAGATTCCAGGATCGTTGCTGTTCGGCCATCGCCTTACCCTGAGGGTGTCCTCCAATCTGCCCCTATATCTGATAACAGAAGACAAATAATATAGGGCGAATAACTGTTGGCGTGAGGTAAACGCTTATACCAGAATGATTTCGAAATATGGCGCAGGGTGTTTACTCTCTGGGGGTAGACACCGGTATATCCGTATACCGGCTATAATCGCATCGTAAAAAAATTCAGGATTAATAGTAAACCCTGCGAATAGTAATGCTGGCCACCGGGTTGCGCCAGTCGTAAGCGGCGGGTGACAAATCGCCGATACCGTGAATACCGGCATGTACATGCACGAAACCCTCACCGCCGACACCGGGTGAACCGCCCTCGCCCTGACAGGTCGGACCGGGAATATTGAAACACAGCTCATCGTTGGGTTCGCTGCCGGCGTCATAGGCGGGCGCTCGATAAGTCACCGGCCGATAACCCCGCGGCAGTTTCACGCCGTTCAATGCAAAGAAGGCATCGTTGGTAGGCAATAACATCGAGGCCAGGCTGATGCGGCGAACCCAATGTGCGGCTTTTATTCTCACTGTGACGCTGGCGCCCGGTGCCAGCAGGCCCTCGGAGCTGTTGGTATCGGCAACCAGGCGGCTTTCACTGAGCAGTGCATCCAGCGGGCCGATATCACCGGCTTCGGCGAGGGTGGCGAGTTCGTCGCTGGCCGGGCTGCCGAGTTCAAACAGCTGGATGCCGGAGCGGTGGCTGGCAACCAGAATCGGCGTAAAGTTATTGCCGCGCGTCAAATTGGTAATCGTTACCTCGTATTGAATACTGCTGGCCATGGCGCTGTGAGCGGTGAGCAGGCTGCACAGCAACAACACAGACCGGGCAAATTGTGATTTTATGGACATGATTCCTCCTGAGAAGGTTTTATCGCTAAGGGGTGCCAAGGTATGGAGATCCGGGCGAACTTTTAATAAGCCGGAAAAATATTAGGCTCCCGCAGGCGGTAATACTTCACGGAGTGGTCAATTAACTATCACAAAACTATCCGGGTGGAGATTGGCGACAGGCGTTTTTCATAAAAATTTCATACTGCCATGTTCCTTGACCAGTCTGTATGAAAAACCGCCGGTCTGGCACTTGAATTATGTTTTTTTAGCGCGGGTTGCAACGCTCGCCATCTCTCTCAGCACGCCCGCCTGGCCTGTGTCACAAAATAGGCATTTGCCGGCAATAAAACCTCTGTATGGTCAGCAGCGCTCAATTAACCAACAACAAACAGGGGAGCATTATGCGTAATAGAGTTGCAGGTGCGATCGTCGTGCTGAGCGCAGCGCTGGTCTCTGGCGGTGCTGTGGCCGGTGACGGATATGACTGGAGCGACTGGCTCGATCAATTCAAAAAAGATGAAAAAGACAGGTATAAAAAGCACCGGCAGTACAGGCAGAAGGTGCAGCTGGGACCGCGACCGTTTTACCTGGTCGAAGATATGGACGAGAGCCGCCTGAAGAGAAAGCTGCAGCGCTGCGCCAAAGGGCCATTCTATAAAAGCGATTTTTCCATCGGACACCGCGGCGCACCGCTGCAGTTTCCCGAGCATACCAAAGAGTCCTATGAAGCCGCCGCGAAAATGGGCGCCGGTATTATGGAGTGCGATGTCACCTTTACCAAGGACCGTGAATTAGTCTGCCGCCACTCACAGTGCGATCTGCACACCACCACCAATATTCTGGCGACTGACCTGGCGCAAAAATGCTCCGAACCGTTTACGCCGGCCGATCCTGCCAGCGGCACTCCCGCCTCGGCGCTGTGCTGCACCAGCGATATCACCCTGGCCGAATTCAACACACTGAAAGGAAAAATGGACGCCGCCGATACCAGCGCCACCACGGTGGCGGCGTATTTGGGCGGCACACCGGACTGGCGCACCGACCTTTATACCGGCAACGGCACGCTGCTGACGCATGCCGAAAGCATCCAGCTGTTTAAAAAGCTGGGAGTGAAGTTTACCCCGGAACTAAAGGCGCCGAGCGTGGAAATGCCGTATGAAGGCGACTATACCCAGGAGGACTACGCCCAGCAGATGATCGATGAGTACAAGAGGGCGGGCGTTAACCCGCGCAAGGTCTGGGCGCAGTCATTTAACCTCGATGATGTACTGTACTGGATTGAAAACGAGCCGCGCTTTGGCCGCCAGGCGGTATTCCTCGACGATCGCGTTTACACCGACCCCGATTTCGAGCCGTCGCTGGCCGATATGGAAGCGCTGGCGGCAAGCGGGGTGAACATTGTGGCGCCGCCGACATTCGCGCTGCTGGCGGTTAATGAATACGGTCAGATCGTGCCGTCCGAGTACGCCGAGTTTGCCAAACTGGCCGGCCTGGACATTATCACCTGGACCCTGGAGCGTTCCGGTCTGCTGCAAAATGGTGGCGGCTTTTACTACCAGTCGATCAGTGAAGTGATCGATAACGATGGCGATATGATGGATGTCATGCATGTGCTGGCAAAGGATGTGGGCGTTATCGGTATCTTCTCGGACTGGCCTGCAACCACCACCTATTATGCTAACTGTATGGGACTTAAATAGGCGCTGTTGTTTCGCGGGTGCAGTCTTACAACCCCGCCCGCGATCTTCACTTCTGCCTATCTGACAATCTGCCCGCGGTAGATTTTTACCGGCTTAGGCCTTGGTGCGCCGGCGGGTTTCCTCTGCGGCGCATCTTCCAGGCTGACTTGACCGCGATACACTTTGCTGACTTGCTTGGCAGCGCTTTTGTCGCTGTCCTCGAGCAGGGCGTTCCAGGGCGTCCCGGCCAGGGAGAAGAGTTCTTTGGTCAGTGCTCTGGTTACCGCGCAGTTCGACTGGTGGTAATTGTCCCTTAATTCGTTAAACAGCTCCGGATTGCTGAGCTTGATACTCGGTTTGAGATCGGCGTTAACCCGGCGGCGGATTTCATACACTAACTCGATCATCGGTCTGCTGTACTGCATACCTGCCCCCCTGAGTGGCTGGCAGAGATTGCAGCAATTAGCGGGCCACGGGGTTTTTGGGCGCTGGAGCGCGATTTGCCTCCGGTCTTTGCACCCGATTGGGGAGAGCTGCCTATATGGGCACGAAAAAGGTGCGAAGTGTTTATTTCCTTTTATTGCGCAAAACTTTTATAAGTGTGCTAATGATAGAAGTTATTTATGAGAAGCGCATCAATATTGCGCAATAATTGCGCGCTTTTCGGTATTATTTTATAAGAAAAAGTTATAGGGTTAGCGATATTAGGAAGTTGAAACCCTAAGCCTTGGGCAGTGTCCACTGGGTAGGGCTTGTCCGAGCATCTGTTTCCGATCATATAAAGGGGGATCGAAGGCTATGAATACTCGTCTGTTAAGCGGTCTGGTCGCAGCGATGGCCGTGCTGGTCGGCGCCTGCTCGACTACCAGCGGTGTTACCGTAGCGGAAAAACGCCAGTCGGTGCTGAATATGAGAAATGCGGTATTGACCGAACTGTACAAGGAAAAACCCGACGTACAGGCCCAGGTCAATAGCGCGGCTGGTTATGCGGTATTCAGCAACGCCAATATACATTTGCTGTTCGCCGGTGTCGGCGGCGGTCACGGTGTGGTGAGAGACAATGTCACCGGCCAGAATACTTATATGAAGATGGGCGAAGTGGGGCTGGGCTTCGGCGCCGGTGTCAAGGATGTGCGATTGATCTTTGTGTTTCACACCCAGTCGGCCATGCAGCGCTTTGTACAGAGCGGCTGGACATTTGGCGGCCAGGCCGATGCCGCGGCCAAGGCCAGCGAGAAGGGCGGTGCCCTGGGTGCCGAGGCGGTAGTAGATGATATTACGGTATATCAGTTGACCGCCAGTGGCCTGGCACTGCAGGCAACGGTCAAAGGCACCAAGTTCTGGCGCGACCAAGAGCTTAACTGAGCGGTCTCAGAGTATTGCTCTGCGGCGCTCCGACCCAATCGGCGTAAGCGGCTAAAAACGGGTTTACCGGCTTGTCTGACTATGATGCCTTGATCGTTGGCGCCGGCCACAACGGCCTGGTTTGCGCCGCCTATCTGGCCCGCGGCGGTTTGAAGGTCAAGGTACTGGAGCGCCGCGATATCGTCGGCGGTGCCGCGGTAACTGAAGAGTTCCACCCCGGCTTCCGCAACTCCGTCGCCAGCTATACCGTCAGTCTGCTCAATCCGAAAATCATCGACGAGTTGAATCTGCACCGCCACGGCCTGCAGGTGCTGTTGCGGCCGCTGGCGAATTTCTTTTTACTGTCACAGGCGCAAAGCCTGAGCTTTGGCGCCGGTGAGATTGCCGACCAGCGCGCGGTTGCCGCGCTGTCGCGCCGCGACGCCGACAATCTGGCAGCGTACTATCGCATGCTGAACGGCGTGGTGGATGCCCTGCGTGCCGAGTTGCTGCGCACGCCGCCAAACATGGGCGGCGGCTTGCAGGATTTGGCCCGCGCCGCCGGCCTGGGCGGGCGGCTGAAAAAGCTGTCGATGCCCCGGCGCCGCGACCTGCTCGATATGTTCACCAAGAGCGCCGCCGCCGTTCTCGACGGTTGGTTTGAACACGAAAACGTCAAGGCCTTGTTTGCCTTCGATGCCACAGTAGGAAATTTTACCAGCCCCTACTCTCCGGGCTCCGCCTATGTGCTGTTGCACCATGTTTTTGGCGAGGCCAACGGTGTGCGCGGTGCCTGGGGGCATGCCGTGGGGGGCATGGGGGCCATTACCCAGGCAATGCTGAAGGAGGCGCTGACCCTGGGGGTGGAAGTGGAAACCGGCGCCGAAGTGTCCCAGGTAGTGGTCGAACGTCAGGTGGCCACCGGGGTGCGGCTGGCCGGCGGCGGTGAATTGCGGGCCCGAGCGGTAATTGCCAATGTCGGTCCCAAGCTGCTTTATCTGCGCCTGATCGACGCGCGCCACCTGGATGCTGAGTTTCTGCGGCGCCTGCGCGCTTATCAAAGCGGCTCCGGTACCTTCCGCATGAATGTGGCGCTGTCGCAGTTGCCCGATTTTCTCAGCCGCCCCGGCGGCGCCGTTCAGGACCACCATCGCGCCGGTATTATCATTGCGCCGACCATGGCGTATATGGAGTGTGCCTATATGGATGCGCGCCGCTACGGCTGGTCGCGGGCGCCGATTGTGGAGATGTTGATTCCCTCCACAGTGGATGATTCCCTGGCGCCGCCCGGGCAGCATGTCGCCAGCCTGTTCTGCCAGCAGTTCAGCCCGCGCCTGAGCGGCGGTGCCAGTTGGGATCAGCACCGCCAGGCGGCGGCCGATACCATTATCGATACCGTCAACCACTATGCGCCGAACTTTCGCGACAGTATTCTCGCCACCCAGATTCACTCGCCGCTGGATCTGGAGAGGAAGTTCGGACTGGTGGACGGCGATATTTTTCACGGCCGTATGGGGCTGGACCAGATCTACAGCAACCGGCCGCTGGCGGGGTATGCCGACTATCGCACGCCGCTTGCCAATCTCTATCTGTGCGGCTCCGGAGCCCATCCGGGCGGCGGGGTCAGCGGTATTCCCGGGCATAATGCCGCGCGGGAGATACTGCGGGATTTTGGCCGCGGCCGGCTTTTTTAGCAGCGCCGGGTGGCGGGAGTTCCGGGCGCGGCCGGCCGGTTGTTGATTCAGGTCAACGTGATGGTTTGGCCGGGCCCTATACTGCCACGGCACGGTGTATTGCCGTAAACCCAGATGGAGCCATTGACGATGAGTAACGACACCCTGGAAAAACTGCGCGAGGAAATGGAAGATCTCAGCGAGCTGCTGAAGCGCGAACGCGACGAGTTAAAAGTAAAGCTCAGCCTCGCCAAACTCGAAGCGCGGGAAGAGTGGGAGGAAACCGAGAGAAAATGGGAGCACTTTCGCGCCAAAGCCCAGCAGGTCGGCCACGAGGCAGGTGAGGCATCCAAGGAAATCGGCGCAGCGGCGCGGCTGCTGGGCGAGGAAATCAAGGAAGCCTACAAGCGTATTCGCCGACTGATGTGAATACCCTGCGCTGGCGGGCGTGTAAGCGGCGACTGCCGCAAGCCCCTGCAGCGGTATCTACTGCCTGGGCACCAGTCGATAGACCCCGCCTCTGTCCGGCGAACGCCGGTTGAGCAGCACGTAGATATTGCCATCGGGACCGCTGCCCACATCGCGCACGCGGCCCTGGCCTTTGAGAATGATTTCGTCCGCGACGATTTCGCCGTCGGCGGAAATTTGCAGGCGGTGTAGCTGCTGTGTCGACAGCCCGCCGACAAACAGGTTATTGCGCCACTTTGGAAAGCGGCCGCCCTCATAAAACTCGGCACCGCAGGCGGCGATGGAGGGCACCCAGTAGAGTTTCGGCTGCTGCATGCCTGCCTGCTCGGTTTTATCGGTAATGGGTGTGCCGTTGTAGTTCATACCGTGGGTGATTACCGGCCAGCCGTAGTTATTGCCTTTTTCTATCCGATTGACCTCATCGCCGCCGCGCGGACCGTGCTCGGTCTCCCATAGCTCGCCGGTAAGCGGGTGGCTGTCCAGGCCCTGGGGGTTGCGATTGCCGTAGGTCCAGATACTGGCAAAGGCCGGTTTGCCGCCGGCGGTTTTACCGGCGAAGGGGTTGTCCTTGGGAATGCGCCCGTCGTCGTAAATACGGTGTATCTTGCCATTGGGGCTGGCCAGATCTTGGGCCGAGTGCATATCGCCGCGGTCGCCGATACTGAAAAACAGATAGCCGTCCTTAAATACCAGGCGCGAGCCGAAGTGCACGCGGCCGCTGCCGTGAAACGCTTTGGCGGTGCGGAAGATATCCTCCTGCTCAACCCAGCGGCCGTCCTTGATGCGCCCGCGAACAATTGCGGTCATGCCCCTGCCGGGGCTGCTGGTTTCGCTGAAGGAAAGATAGATCCAGCGGTTTTTATCGTAGTCCGGGTGCAGCTTCACATCCAGCAGGCCGCCCTGGCCGTAGTGCCAGACCTTGGGAGTGCCGCTTATCGGCCCGCTGCGCTCGCCATCCTTGAACAGCCACAGCACACCGTCCTGCTGGGTTGCGATAACGCTGCCGTCGGGCATGAAGTCCAGGCCCCAGAGAATGCCCGTGCCCTCACCGACCCGCTGCAGGGTAAAGTTGTGGTGTGTACTGGTGAATACACCGCCGTCAGCCCGCTGTTTTTTTTGCATGGCCGCACTGGCGGCCATCTGTTTTTGTTCGCGCATCAGAATCACCAGCGAGCGAATCTGCTGTTCGTCCAGTGTTTGTTTGAAGGCCGGCATACCGGCGTCCTCGATACCGTCGCGGATAGCTGCGGCGATCTGTTGGTTCGACGCACCGAACTGCCACTGATCGTCAATCAGCGAGCTGCCCTGACCGCCCTGCATTTCCTTGCCGTGGCAGCTGGCGCAGTTGTTCTGATACAGTTCCTGTGCCGCGCCGCCGCCAACACCAAACTGGGCGGCGGCGGGTAAACTTGCGATAAGACTTGTGATGGACAGCCACAAAGGTAAGAAAACGGATCGGGTATTCATAGGGCGTGGTATTTCCGGGGTCTGATGGGCGCAGGCGCCTTACGTTGCGCCATTTACATGGCTCCATACTCTGCTCTCCATACTCTACTACGTCGCGCCGCCAATTCAAACTTTCTCGATGTTTCGGCAGCGCCCGCTAGCGCCTGACCGGCCGCTTTTGCAGCTTGCGCTGCAGGGTTCGCCGGTGCATGCCCAGCGCTCTGGCCGTGGCGGAAATATTGCCCTTATGTTCAGCCAGGACTTTTTGAATATGCTCCCACTCCAGCCGTTCTACTGAGTGCGGCTGCGGGGCGATATTGATATCGGGATCGCCCGCGACGGCGTGGAAAGCCGCGAGTATATCGTCGGTGTCGGCGGGTTTGCACAGGTAATTGGTCGCTCCCAGTTTGATGGCTTCGACCGCAGTGGTAATACTGGAATAGCCCGTCAACATGACGATATCGAGCGAGGGCTGTTGCGCTTTTAACACCGGAATCAGCTGCAGGCCGGATTCGCGGGCAATTTTCAGATCCACAATCGCTTTGTCGACCGGCTGCCCAGCAAGTGTCTGCAGTGCGGCCTGCGAATCACTGGCGGTCAATACGCTAAAACCGCGCTTTGCCAGTGCCCGTGACAACACCCGGGTAAAAATCTCATCGTCGTCGATCAGTAACAGAGTTTCATTGCACATCAGCTGTGGTCGCTATCGTTTTTTGCGGCTGTGGAAGCGGCAGTCGCAGTTCCGTCAGCGTGCCGCCGCCCTCGCGGTTGTAGAGTTTTACCGTACCCTGGTAGCGCGACAGGGTGGCGTGGGTAAGAAACAGGCCCAGCCCCAGGCCCTTACCCTTGCTGGTGAGGAAGGGCTTGCCGAGTTGATCGGCAAATTCCACCGGCACGCCCTTGCCGCGGTCGCCGATATCGATACGCAGCGCCTGCGTATCCCAGTCTATGGCGACGTCGACCTGCCCCGGGCTGGCGTCGGCGGCATTGTTGAGCAGGTTGATAATCGACTGGTCCACTGTGGCGTGCAGAGTGATATCGATATCCGGCGCGCTGCTGCTGACATTGATATCGGCCTTGACTTGCGGCCGCATCAGCAGCCATTTGTCGATCAATTGGTTGCAATAGGCCCGCAGCGGCTGGGGTTGGGCGTGCTGGTACTGGCCCGCCTGCTGTGCCAGTTGGTGCAGGCTGTCGCGGCACTGGTCTACCTGGGATTTCAGCAGTGCCAGGTCCTCACTCAGTGCCTTGTTGTCGCGGTAATCGGACTGCATTTCGTTAATCAGCACTTTTACCGTCGACAGCGGTGTGCCCAGCTCGTGGGCGGTTCCCGCCGCCAGCGTCGCCACCGCCATCACCTGCTCGTCGCGCAGGCTGTCTTCGCGATGGGATACCAGCTGATTTTCCTGCTGGCGCAGCGCAGCGGCCATCTTGACCACGAAGTAGGTAATCAACCCGGCACTGACGACAAAATTGAGCCACATGCCGATGATATGCAGATTCAGGCCGCTGTTGGCGTGGTGGTGGGCCGCGGAAGGCGCCAGTGCCGGCACCGGCAGATTGTAAAACAGCAGGCTGCTATAGGCCGCCAGCGACAGCAGCGCCACCATCCAGGTATAGTGCCAGGCGAGGGTGGCGGCGGAAATACTCAGCGGCACCAGGTAGTAGGAGACGAAGGGATTGCTGGCACCCCCGCTGAAATACAGCAATAGCGTAATACTGATAATATCGATCACAATCTGGGAAAAAAACTCGCCCTCGGTGACCGGCCACGGTTGCTGCAGGCGCAGCCAGGTCACCACACTGATGGCCGTCAGCCCGGTGAGGATAAAACTGAGCATCAGGTAGGGCAGGGGCAGCTCGCCGCTGACATAGGCAAAGCCGATTGCCGCCAGCAGCGCCAGCACCAGCACGCAGCGGATTGCCAGCAGGCGCTGCAGATTCTGTGTCGGCGCAGACAGGCCCAGGGGTAATTTTGACATGGCGCCATCATACTCGTAGTAGGGGTATACTGGCACCGCTTTTAATTTCCAGTGCGGCCGGGCCGGTGCGGCAAAATGCCGCACCGGCTT
Organism: Exilibacterium sp.; assembly: GCA_028280195.1. Lineage (GTDB taxonomy): Bacteria > Pseudomonadota > Gammaproteobacteria > Pseudomonadales > Cellvibrionaceae > Exilibacterium. Next base: position 19,631 of record JANQMH010000071.1, on the reverse strand, counting down.
ACCGGCGCCAGCTGACGCTGGCGAAAATGCTGAACCGGGCCGGTGTCTGCTGGTGTTATACTCCTGTGCTTTTTGTTGGCTTTCGGCCTTGTTTCAGCAGTAAGGACTTACATGGCTCCCCGCTTGCAGGCGACTCTCACTCAGGGCTCCGTACCGCGGCATTTGTATGACATGGCGCTGCCCATGGTCTGGGCGCTGCTGGCGACTATGTCCTACAATGCTGTCGATACGTTTTTTGTCGCCCAGCTGGGCGTGCGCGAGCTGGCGGCCATGGGTTATACGTTCCCGGTGGTCATGGTCTTGACCAGTATCGCCATCGGCCTCGGTGCCGGTACCTCCTCGGCGGTGGCGCGGGCAATCGGCTCCGGTGACCAGAGCCTGACCCGGCGCCTGGCCACCGACGGCGTCAGCCTGACCTTTATCATCGCCACCAGTGTCAGCCTGCTCGGCTGGCTCACCATCGATCCGCTGTTTACCGCCCAGGGTGCCTCGCCGGAGATGCTGCCCCTGATTCGGGAATATATGAGCATCTGGTATCTGAGCGCGCCGCTGCTGATGGTGCCGATGGTGACCATGGCCTCGATGCGGGCGATGGGGCAGAGCCATATTCAGGCGTATATCATGATGGGCGGGGCGGTTTTTAATGCCGTACTCGACCCTCTGCTGATCTTTGGCCTGTGGGGCTTTCCGCGCCTGGAGCTGCAGGGGGCGGCGCTGGCCACGCTGATTACCCGGCTGCTGGTATTGATCGTGGCGGTCTACGTTTTGCAGGTGCGCATGCACCTGCTGGTCAGCCCGCTGGTGCGGCTGCGCACCATCTACGAGTCCTGGAAGACCATCCTGCATATTGGTGTGCCGGCCATGGTCACCAATGTGATTATTCCGCTGGCCAGTTTTTTGGTGGTTTATCTGATCTCCCGCTATGGCGACAACGCGGTGGCCGGTTACAGTGTGGCGGTGCGTATCGAGCCCATTGCGCTGATTGTGTTTTACGCCCTGTCGGGTGTGGTGGGACCTTTTTGCGGCCAGAATCTGGGGGCGGGGCGGCGCGACCGGCTGCTCGAAGTCGTACAGGTATTCACTCTGTTCTGTCTCGGCTTCGGTGTGGTGACCGCGCTGCTGCTGTGGTTCGTCGGTGAGCCGATCGCCGCCCTGTTCAGCGACGATGAGGCGGTACTGCCCATAGCCGTACAGTACCTGGCGATCGTGCCCCTCAGCTACGGTGCCTACGGTATTGTTATGGCCGTTAACGCCGCCTTTAACGGCCTGGGCATGCCGATGCCGGGGGTGGTTATCTCATTTTTGCGGGTAGCGGGTATATTCCTGCCCCTGGCCTGGGTACTGATGGCGCAATTTGGCCTCACGGGGCTGTTTATCGCTACCGCGCTGGCCAATCTGAGTGTCGGTGCTATCGCTTACCTGTGGCTGCGGGCGCGCCTGCGGCGCCTGCCGCGCGCCTCCGAAGCCGACAGGATGCCGGCTTGAATGGCATTGCCACTAGCTTCTTGATGTTGATCTGCTATTATATATCGCTGCATCTTTTTGATCTGTTACTATATATATTTACTTCCTAAGCGGAATGCTGCATGATCTATTACTATATATCTCTAATGCTCATTGATATAGAGAAATAGATCGTGACCTATTTGAACGACCGGATACTCAGAAGTCTGCGTGAAGCGCGCCAGCGTAAGGGGCTCAGCCAAAGAGAGCTAAGCGCCAAGTCCGGTGTGCCGCAAAGCCATATCTCCAAGATCGAGAATGGCGATGTGGATCTCAGGGTTTCCAGTTTGGTCGCTCTGGCGCGTGTTTTGGATCTCGAACTGGAACTCGTACCTAAGAAGACCGTTCCTGCCGTGAAGTCGATTGTGCGCAGCAGTGTGAATACGGATTACTCGGATGCGCAAAAGCGGATTAAACGGCAGCTCTCTGTATTTGATGAAGCGCTTACCAAAGTTGCTACCAAAGTTGCGCAGTTTTCCGGCGTGGCGGCTTTGCAAAGAGAGCTGGAGTCAATACGCAGGTTGAGTAGCCAGATTGAGCGCTTACAGCCCAATGCCAATGCGTTGGGGAAAATCGCCAGTGCGACCAAAGCGCTGGAAAAAGCACTGAAACAAGATTCAGGGGTTTTCGAGGCTATAAAAAGATCGGAAGAGCAGCTTAGATCGATCAGCAACATAGCTGCGCACAGCCCTGCGCCGGCAACGCAAGCCAGGTCAGCATACAGTCTGGATGAGGCGGATGATGAGTAGTGTCAGCACATTAAATGTACTGCTCTATGGCGAGCTGATTGGCACGATTACCAATGTGGGCTCGGATCGTTCTCTTTTTGCGTTTACGGAAGACTATATTCAAAATCACAATCGGGCCATCTTAAGCCTCAGCTTCAAAGATATGCTGGGTGAGCTGATTACCGAGTTTAGACCGTATCAGACCAGGCTGATGCCGTTTTTTTCCAACCTCCTGCCAGAAGAGGCGATGCGTAAATATCTGGCAGAGCGGGCAGGGGTTAATCCCGAGCGGGAGTTTTTCCTGTTATGGGTGCTTGGTCAGGATTTGCCTGGGGCAATCTCGGTTGAACCGGCGGATGGTGAAGCGCTGCCGCCACATGTCCATGGGTCCTTAGCAGGGCTTTCGGGCAGAGAGAAAGCCATGCGTTTCTCTTTGGCCGGTGTGCAGTTGAAGTTTTCGGCGATCAAGCAGGCGAGTGGCGGTTTAACAGTTCCGGTAGATGGCGCTGGCGGTTCATGGATTGTAAAACTGCCATGGAGCTTGCATGAAGGTGTACCAGAAAACGAATTCTCCATGATGGAGCTGGCGCGTTTGGTCGGTATTGATGTGCCGGAAAACAAGCTGATTGATATTGGTGATATTGAGAATATTCCAGGTGGTATAGAGAAATACGGGAATACGGCTTTCGCTATTAAGCGCTTTGACCGTGCTGATAATGGCTGTGCGATCCATGTTGAAGATTTCGCACAAGTCTTTAGCCTTTATCCCGATGACAAATACAAAAAAGCCAGTATCCGCAATATTGCCGAAGTGATCGGTATAGAGGGGCAAGAACATGATGTGGCGGAGCTGATCCGCAGGCTGGTCTTTAATGCGCTTATAGGTAATGCGGATATGCATGTAAAGAATTGGTCTTTAATCTATCACGATCCGCGCACGGCTTCGATAGCGCCTGCCTATGATTTTGTGTCCACAATCCCTTATATCGCGGATCACACAATGGCGCTGAAAGTGAGCCGAAGTAAGCGATTTGATGAGTTTAGTATGGATGAGCTGGCCCATCTGGCGGCAAAAGCAAGGCTGCCGGAAAAGCTGGTATTGGATACCGCAAACGAAACCGTAGAGCTATTCTATGAAAAATGGCGTAGTGAAAAGGGTAATCTGCCGCTTGGCGGTAATGTAGCTGAGGCAATTGAGAAGCACCTGAAAGATTTTCCGATTGCTAAAAAAAAGTAAAGACGTAATGAGTAAAAATTTGGGTACACATTCTAAACAAGGAACAACACCATGAATGACAATATACAACTTGCCGCCAATGACGATGAGAAAGCTGATAAAAGCTTAAGTGCAAAAACTTCTCCTGCTAAACGATGACCTTTACCAGTTTGTTTCTATCTGCGCTTTTTATGAGGAGTCCTTACGCAGGCTGGCAGCAGACAACGAGCTTAGAGATAAATCAAAATTTAATCTTGGTATAACCCTAACCGGAAACTGGGTATCAGAGCAGGGTGATAAGGTGCTGGATAGTTTGGAGAGTATTGAAAAGTCGGCAGGTCGCTCTTCTTAGTGAGTTTAAAATTAATAATATATCGGTACTTTAAGTACCTGAATTTTAATATGGATAAACTTTTCGCTTGAAATGGTTTAAAATACTCTTTATATTGGTGCTGTGAGTACCGAAAAAGAATCAAAATTAAACCGCTTGCTTAACTCACAACCCCCAGGGGTTGTGTTGATGTCCTCGTGGCTAGTAGAGCAGGGCTATAGCTTGGACTTACAAAAGCGCTATAGAAAAAGCCACTGGTTTGAGTCCATAGGTACGGGGGCACTAATACGCAGCGGGGATCAAGTTGATTATCTTGGTGGTGTCTACGCGCTGCAAACTCAGTTTAGCAGTTTTATCCATCCTGCAGGTAAAACAGCACTCTCCTTGCAAGGTAAGGCGCAATATCTTGAATTTTCGACGAAGAAAACCCAGCTTTTTGGGGGTAAAGGTGAAAACTTGCCGCAGTGGTTTAGAAAATATGACTGGGGCGTAGAGATCGATTATTACAAAACCTCCTTTTTACCGCCTGGCTTGGGTCTTATAAAGCTGGAACGCAAAACATTCTCACTGATGGTCTCAAGTCCTGCACGGGCGATCATGGAATGCCTCTATCTGGCACCAAAATATCAACCGCTTATGGAAGCCTATGAATTAATGGAGGGGTTGAATAATTTGCGCCCAGCACTTGTACAAAAGCTACTGGAGCAGTGCAGCTCCATAAAGGTCAAACGCCTATTTTTGTATCTGGCCGATAAGGCAGGACATGAGTGGGTTAACCACCTTGATAGAGACAGGGTGGACTTAGGCTCAGGCAAACGCAGTATCGTTGAAGGTGGTATCTACAATTCAAAATATCAAATCACCGTACCGAAAGAATTGGAGGCCGATCATGGATGAAGCCTATAAGCAGCAAGTCAGGCTTTTGCTGGATATCTTGCCGGAAGTTGCCAAAGAAGAGTGCTTTGCCATGCACGGCGGCACCGCCATCAATCTGTTTGTACGGGATATGCCAAGGTTATCCGTCGATATTGATTTAACCTATATCCCGATACAGGAACGCGCTGAAAGTCTAACAGGTATTAATGACGCCCTTGTCCGCATTAAAAAGCGGGTAGAGGCGCTAAAGCCAGGAATTCGTATTGTCCATAAGGAAAAGGTCTGTAAGCTGCAAATCTCGGAGCGTGGTACGCAAATCAAGATTGAAGTCAATATGGTGGGGCGAGGTTTACTGGATGAGCCTCACAAAGCCCCCCTTTGTGAGGCTGCTCAAGAACAGTTTGACGCCTTTTGTTCGATGTCACTGGTGCCGATATCTCAGCTTTACGGCGGTAAACTATGTGCAGCGTTAGATCGACAGCATCCGAGAGATTTATTTGATATCAAGTTGCTCCTAGACAATGAAGGCTTTACAGACTCGATCAGAAAAGGGCTGGTGTTTGGTCTGGTCAGCAGCAACCGCCCCACGCATGAGCTATTAAGTCCAAGGCTGCAAGATCAGCGCCCCGCCTTTAACAATCAGTTTGACGGTATGAGTGTGCTTGAATTCTCCTATGAAGATTATAAGCAAACCCGCCTGAAACTGATTGAGCTAGTGGGTAGCAGCTTAACCGACAAAGACCGAGAATTTTTACTAAGCATCAATCGCTTGGAGCCTGATTGGGGAATATATGACTTTCAGGATTTCCCGTCAGTGAAATGGAAACTCTCGAATTTGAAGAAGTTCAGGAATGGAAGAATTCAGGACTTCCAGCAGCAATATACTGAGCTGGAACATATTTTATACAGTAGTGAATTTATAGATACCTAGCACATGGGTATAATGGCGCGCTTTTCGGGGATTACCCCTGAAAAGCGATTTTAAAATTGGGTACAAATTTAGGTACAAAATAAGGCTTTTGGGATGAGTGATAGCAATTTTCTTCAACAAATTCAACAACGTAGGACTTTTGCTATCATCTCCCACCCCGACGCCGGTAAAACCACCATCACCGAAAAGCTGCTGCTGTTCGGCAATGCCATTCAGCTGGCCGGCTCGGTCAAGGGGAAACGCGGGCCCCACGCCAAGTCCGACTGGATGACTATGGAGCAGGAACGGGGTATCTCGGTGACCTCATCGGTCATGCAGTTTCCCTATCGGGATCGCACTGTCAATCTGCTGGATACGCCCGGGCACGAGGATTTTTCCGAGGATACCTACCGCACGCTGACCGCGGTGGATTCTGTGCTGATGGTGATCGACGGCGCCAAAGGGGTGGAGGATCGCACCATCAAGCTGATGGAAGTGTGCCGCCTGCGGGACACGCCGATTCTGTCGTTTATCAATAAAATGGATCGCGATATCCGCGACCCGATAGAGGTGATGGACGAGATCGAGGAGGTATTGAAGATCGCCGCCGCGCCGATCAACTGGCCGCTGGGGATGGGAAAAGAATTCAAAGGCGTCTACAACCTCTACACCGATACCATCCATCTCTACCAGCAGGGCATGGGGCACACCATCCCGGAGGACACACAGATCCAGGGGCTCGACAGCGAGGCCGTCACGCAACTGCTGGGCGCCTATGCTGCGGATATACGCGAAGAGATTGAACTGGTGCGTGGCGCCACCCACGAATTCGATCCGCAGGCCTATCTGGCCGGTCAGCTGACTCCGGTGTTTTTCGGTACGGCGCTGGGTAACTTCGGCGTGCGGGAAATGCTCGACGATTTTGTACAGTGGGCACCGGCGCCGCAGCCGCGCGATACCCGGCAGCGCCCGGTGCGGGCCGAGGAGGAGAAATTCAGCGGCTTCGTCTTTAAGATCCAGGCCAATATGGACCCCAAGCACCGCGACCGTATCGCTTTTATGCGGGTGTGCTCAGGCCGCTATACCCGGGGTATGAAAATGCGCCATGTGCGCATCGGTAAAGACGTGAAGATAGCCGATGCGGTGACATTTCTCGCCGGTGATCGCAGTGCCGTGGAGGAGGCGATCCCGGGGGATATTATCGGCCTGCACAACCACGGCACCATTCAGATCGGCGACACCTTCAGCGAGGGGGAGGCGCTGAAGTTTACCGGCATTCCGCATTTTGCACCGGAGCTGTTTCGGCGTATCCGCCTGCGTGATCCGCTCAAGACCAAGCAGTTGCAGAAGGGCCTGCAGCAGTTGTCGGAGGAGGGCTCGACCCAGGTATTCTTCCCGCTCAACAACAACGATATCGTGGTCGGCGCGGTGGGGGTGCTGCAGTTCGAGGTGGTGGCTTATCGCCTCAAGGACGAGTACAAAGTGGAAGCCGTGTACGAAAACGTCAATGTCCATACCGCCCGCTGGGTCGACGCTGATGACCCGGGCAAATTCGAGGAATTCAAGCGCAAGTGCAGTGACAATCTGGCGCTCGACGGCGGCGGTCACCTGACTTATCTGGCGCCGACTCGAGTCAATCTGTCGCTGACAGAGGAGCGCTATGCGGATGTCAATTTCAGGGCCACGCGCGAGCATTGAGCGCTCTCTGCCGGCGCGCCAGCTGCCGCCGGTCGGGCAGTGGCACGCGCAGAGCCAGACTGTGATGCCGGTCTAAAAACGCTATACTGGACGCACGATCCCGGAGTGGTGAGGACTGGCATGTATCCCCGAATTACCCATATTGCCCTGCATGTAGAGGACCTGGATGCCTGCGTTGATTTCTACCGCGAGTACTGCGCCATGGCCGTTACCCACCGGCGCGGCGGCGAGGGGCAGCGTATCGTCTGGATGGCGGAGCCCGGCCGCGAGGGCGACTTCATCTTCGTGATGATGAACGGCGGCCATAATCTCGATCTGCCCGAACGCGACTACCGTCACTTTGGCTTTGCCCTGCAGAGTCGCGCCGCCGTCGACGCCATTGCCGCCAGGGCGCGCCGCGCCGGTTGCCTGGTATGGGAGCCGCGCGATGAGCCCTATCCGGTTGGCTATTACTGCGGCCTGAAGGATCCCAACGGCAACTTCGTCGAGTTCAGTTACGGGCAGCCGCTGGGGCCGGGGGCGGAGCCCCTGGAAGCTAGTTAGGGTTGAGGTGGTTGACTGTCGTTATTCGGATTTTTGAACAGATAACTTCCATGTTTGCGGCCGAGCTTATCGCTGACATTAATGCCACCTGATCGTTTTGTGCTCTTATCGAGATGCGCAATGTCATAGCGGTATTGGAGCTGTGCCAGCTTGCTCCAGAATGTTTCCCTCAAAACTCTGTACTTGGGTTGTACGTGCGTATTGCGTAGACCGTGACCAATGCAGTAGGCATGCATCGCCATCGGGAAAAGCAGGGCAGAGGAGATGAGGTCGGCTGTCTGGATGCCTGCGTGATTACGGCTATCGCCGAAAGTTGGCATATCTACAATATTGGGGTAGGCGTCCCCGCCGTACTTGTACATTTGTGTGAAAATGGCATGGGACGTTTGATTATTCTGGTTGTAGTCGCGGGAATCGCAGATCACTGCCCCAAGGTTTTCTCGTGCTTGGAGGAATTTCTGGAAGCTGCTGCAGATATTCTGCATCGATGAAGTGTATATGGCCGCGGGTTTCGAGGGTGTGTCGGGTTTTTTGATGTGAATACGGCCAATGATTTTACCTCTGTGCTCACCAATTAGAGCCACGAGTCCATTAAGAAAGCCAAGGGTATGGCGTTTATTCTGTTCGTTTTTTTTAGTGAATACCTGTCGTAGGTCGCTGCCTTTCAACTCCGCGAGTACCGCATTGTGGCGGGTGCCGTTGCACTTGTCGGGGAAGTACTTCATTTTGAGCGCAATAAAGGCTTCGGTGTACTGCCGGAGAGTCACATACGGTAGTATCAGGCCCGAAAGTACAAATGCAGGTTGGGAGTCTTTGCGGTCAAAGTAGAATTGGCCGGTGTCGCCGGCTTCATCGACATAGCAGATGTACATCCTTGTTCTGTCTCGTCCTTTACTATTACTATGCTTTAGAGAGGCCTATTGTGCCTTAGAAAAGCGAAAGGACGCTGTATCAGCGCCCTTCTCATCTGGTCGAGTCGAATAGTTACCCGCCAGGTTGTTTGAACCATAACCGCATGGGGGCCATGGCCCTGTAGTCGAGCTACAGCTTGAATGGTAGCTGTGGAACTTAGAAAAATCAACCACGGAGGATAAGATAAGGTCCACAGGGAAGAGTGGTGCAAAAAGCGCTAAACTGCAGCTTTTCGGGACCAACAGGCCGAAAATACCCCTAACTTCGCTGGGTTCAGTGATGGGTACCCCCCGCCCCGGCTAGTAGTGGTAGGTAATGGTGAAGCCGACAATATCGATATCCTCCTCGACATCGATATCGCTGTCGCCGACGTCGAAATAGCGCTCCCACTGAAAGCCGACACTCCAGTCCGAGACCGGGCGGTAGTCGAAGCCCACACCGGCGATGAACTCCACCCCGCTGACGGTTTCGGTAAAGGAATCCCGCACAGTAAACGCTTCGACCGTTTCACCGTCGAGGACAAACTCGGGAAGGCGCGTTACATTGCGGGTCCTGGCGTCGTAGCTGCTGAGCATAAGCCCGCCGCGGGCATTGACGGTGAAGCCCTGAAACAGCGGCAGCATGGCAATGCCGGTGAATGTGATGCCCTGGGGTTCCAGTTCGATATCGATATCCCGATCGGCATCGATAACCGCCTGGTCGGTGTCGCCGACGATTACCGCGTCATCGAAGAAGCTGGTGCCGGTGCGGGAGAACTTGCCCATATTGACAAAAGCGGCCTCAACGGCGAAGTTCTTGTGGAACTGATAGCCGCCGAACAGCTTCCAGCCATTGTCGTCACCGTCGGCGACCGTATTGGTGGTCTGGGTGCCGCCGCCGGCCAGCGGGTTGGTGAAGTTCTGGTCGGGGATATCCTGGTCGGACTGCAGCAGCCCGGCGCCAAAATACCAGTGGGTGATGATCTGAGCGTGATTGGGCAGGCTCAGCAGGGTGGCCCATACTGCAAACAGCAGGGCGGCAATACGGGTATTTGTCATGGTGTTATTCCTGTTGGCTTGAGCCGACGGGGCAGCTGCTACTGGCTCAAGCGCCAACTGTAGCGGGGGGAGATGACAGATGTCAAACCCGGAAGCGGCTCGATATCGCCGCCGCCGCAGTGCTTTGCCCGGGGGGCGATGGTTAATTTATGTACGGGTTTGGCTGTAAACCGGCCGCTGTCAATCGCTATGGTTGAGCTGTTATTAACGCTGCTGTGCACATTTTTGATAGTCTCCGCTGTGGTGGCGGTGCTGTTGCGGGTGCGAACTCCGCGCTATCGCCTGGGGCGGGCCGAGGTGATTACGCTGCTGCAGATGGTGATAACCGGCCAGGCCACAGATAACGACTGGAGCGTGTTTACCGGCATACCGATCCGCCATGACGAGCGGCTCGAGCAGATCAGGCTGCGCTGTATCGAGATCGAAGCGCAGTGCTACACCGGCAGTGCGCGGCCGCCGTATCTGTTGAGTGCCGAGGGCATCGAGGCGCTGCGGATACTGCTGGCGGATCTCAGTGCAGACAGTAAAAAAGAAAACAGTGAATGAAACAGAATAACGCGATAAGCGATCTGGATTTACAGGGGCGAACATGTCTATCGAACTCTCACCCATAGCCCGGTTTTTGCTGCTGACAGCAGCCTTTATCATTGTTGTTGCCGGGATGCGGGCGGCGGCGGCCATTCTGGAACCGTTTTTGCTCTCGCTGTTTATCGCCGTGCTCTGCTCGCCGTTTCTCGCGGCCCTCAATCGCCGCGGCGTGCCCAACGGCATTTCGATTCTGCTTATCATGGGGGTGATTGTGTTGGCGGGCCTGGCTGTCGGCATGGTGGTGGGCTCATCGATACAGGGCTTTCGCGACGATATTCCCGAGTATCAGGCGCGGCTGCAGGGCATCACCGGCCAAGTGCTGCAGCGTCTGAATCAGCTCGGTCTCGGTATCGAACCCTCGCAGTGGCGCGAGAGCTTTAACCCCGGCGCCGCGCTGGCGCTGGCGGGCAATACCCTGAGTTCCTTCGGCAATGTGATGGCTAATGCGTTTTTAATTCTGTTGATGGTGATTTTCATCCTCGCCGAGGAGGTAGGCATGGCCGATAAAATACGCTATGCCAATGCCGATCCGGGCAAGGCGCTGGCGGCGATTGAGCGCTTCAGCAAAAGCGTCAACCAGTATATGGCGATAAAAATGGTGCTCAGCCTGCTGACCGGCACGGTGCTGATGATATGGCTGCTGATACTCGGTGTCGACTATGCCGTGCTGTGGGGCCTGCTGGCCTTCCTGCTCAACTTTGTGCCGACATTGGGCTCGATTCTGGCGGCCATACCGGCGGTGTTGCTGGCGCTGGTGCAGCTCGGCACCGGCTCGGCGCTACTGACGGCGCTGGGCTATATCGTCGTCAATGTCGGCGTCGGCAATATTATGGAGCCGAGGCTGATGGGCCGGGGGCTGAACCTGTCGGCACTGGTGGTGTTCCTGTCGCTGGTTTTCTGGGGCTGGGTGCTGGGCCCGGTGGGGATGTTATTGTCAGTGCCGCTGACCATGACAGTGAAAATTGCCCTCGAGAGCGTCGACGATACCCGCTGGATCGGTGTGATGCTGGGTTCGGGCAAGGGGCTCTATGATGTGCCCAAAGAGGACCTCAACGATAGCCCGAAAGATGACTGATGGGCGCGTGGCGCTGATGCGGCATAGTCGCCATACTCCATATACCACCGCAGGCGCGGTTGCACGAAGCCCTGCTGCCACTGGTACCGGCAGTCGGCCCGGTATTCGCAGCGCCGGCCCTCAAAATGCGTTGGCGCGGGCGGTGCGCTGCCCGATAACCGCCAGCGCCGCTACCCGATAGGCCTCTGCCAGGGTGGGGAAGTTGAAGATACTCTCGACAAAAATATCCACTTCGGCATTGGCGAGCATCGCCATCTGGCCGATATGAATCAGCTCGGTGGCGCCCTCGCCGACGATCATGACCCCCAGTACTTTCTCGCCGCTGGTATCGCAGACGATTTTCAACATGCCGTCCTGGATGCCGGAGATCTGGCCGCGGGCGATTTCCTCGAAATTGGCCCGGCCGATAATGACATCGCCGTATTTCTCCCGCGCCTGGTGTTCGCTCAGACCCACCGCCGAGAGTTCGGGAATACCGTAGATGCCCGAGGGGATGGTCTGGCTCATGGCCCCGATTTCCATACCCAGGGCATTGCAGGTGGCCCGCCGCCCCTGTTCCATCGACGTCGATGCCAGGGATGGCGGCCCGATAACATCACCGGCCGCATAGATACCGGCCACGCCGGTGTGCAGGCTGTCGTCGACGCTGATCAGGCCTCTTTCGTTCAGTGACAGGCCGGCGTTTTCGATCTGCAGATGTTTGACATTGGCAATGCGGCCGGCGGCGCAGAGCAGTTTTTCCGCGCTGAACTGTCTGCCATCGGCGCATTCGGTGACGACACTGGCAAGGCCGTCCCAATACACCCGCTCGACCTGGGTATCGCCCGCCCAGGTGCCGCCCATGGCTTCGAAAGCGTGCACGAAGGTATCGGTCAGATCGGCATCGAGAAAACCCAGCGGCCGCGGGTACTTGTCGATCATGGTGACTTCCACCCCGAGAGCCTGAAAAATGGAGGCGTATTCGCTGGCGATAACACCGCCGCCCAGTACCGTCAGGCTTTTCGGCAGGTAGAGCATCGACAGAATGGAGTCGCTGTCGAAGATATGTTCGTGATCCACCGGAACACTGTCGGGAGTGCGGGGGAAGGAGCCGGTGGCAATCACAAAGCTGGTCGCGCGCAGCCGCTCGGCTACCCCCCGCACCTTGACAATCTCTATGGTATTGCTGTCGACAAAGGCCGCGCGCCCGTGAATACGCGCGATATGGTTGCGGGTGATCTGCCGCTGCATATAGCTGTCGTGCGCCTTCAATACCTCGTCCAGGCGGTTGATCAGTGTCACCATCTCGGTATCTTCGGCCAACTCAAAGTTCGCCAGCTCGGCGTTCTGGCGCATATGGTTGACCCTGAGGGCATTTTCGCGCAGGGTTTTCGACGGTATGGTGCCGCGGTGTACGCAGGCGCCGCCCAGGTAGCGGTCCTGTTCGACCAGGGCGACTTTCTTACCGGCCTTGGCACCCTGCACGGCGGCTTTCTGGCCCGAAGGTCCGCTGCCGATAACGATAACATCGTAGTCCGTGGCTTGCTGGTTGCGATGATCTGCTTTATCGATGGCCTCGCTCACGTCGTCATGGTCTCCATGGTGCTGAGAATATCGGCGCTTTTTTCCAGCAGCTGTTCGATCTCGTCCTGGTAGAGGTTGACGTCGGCGAAGGCCGCCCGGTCCAGCAGTTGCTGCAGCGGCAGTGTGTCGGGTTCCAGCATGTGGCTGGCGAGGCCGGCCCCGGCGCTGATCATCGCTGTCTGCTCGGCGGCCTCGGGCGCCTGCTGGTAGTCGCTGAAATGGCGAATGGCCTGGCAGACGATTTTCGGCATTTCCCACTTCTCCGCCACGGCGATGCCCACCGGCTGCTGGTAGCGGACTTCGAGGGCGAGGGCGTCGCCCTCACCGAGTTCGAAACCCTCAGCTGCAGCGATTTCGATAGCGGCATGCAGTACCACCGGGCGGCCGATGGAGTGCAGCAGGCCGCACAAAAAAGTCGCTTCGACATTGCGGCGGCAGGCGCGGGCCACCTCCTTGGACCACAGCGCCGTGGCCAGCGCATGTCGCCAGATGGCATCGACATGGGCTTCAAACCCCGGGGTATGGAACATCTTGGTACTGATCGAAGCGGCTACGGCGATGTCGCTGATCAGATTCATCCCGAGACGGGTGATGGCCTGCTGCAGCGAGACCAGGGTGGCATTGGGGCTGTAGGCGGCGGAGTTGGCAATGCGCATCACATGGCCGGCCAGAGACTGGTCGCTTTGAATCAGCTGTGCCAGCTTTACGGCATCGGACTCCGGGTCCTGTGACAGGGTCGCGACCCTGCCGGCCACTTCCGGCAGCATGGGTACATCGAGTTGCCCGGATTTTATCCGTGCCTGCAATACCGCGGCGATATCGCTTGCCTGGCTGGACAGCTGCTGCTCACTGGCGCTCATTGACTGATCCTTTTTGCTACGAGGTATGTCTGTACGAATTATGCTTGACGGCCCAGTAATAATGATAGTTCAAGGATGTCTGCCAACAAGTGCTACTTCGTTGATTTCAGTGCAAAAAAACTGCCATGAACGGCGTCCGGGCGAGCGCGCCGGCCAGCTGCGGCCGATACCTATTGACGGTGGATACATTGACTTTTTTGGTCTACAAGTTCATTAACGGCGGCTTTACAGCAGTCTTTAACCCTGTCGCGACACCGGAATGAAATCCGAAGAGGTTGTGCAATGGATCGGTACCAGGTTCTCTACTATCAGTCGGGGGGCAAGTCCGCCTATGCCGGGCACTTGGGGACTTGTTTCGAACTCGATCGCGTCAGTTCCCTGGAACAATGCCTCGCCTGTGCGGCCGCAGCGGTTTACAAGGCGGTAGTGATCGACTGGTGTTGCGGTGATCCGCTGGACTTCGCCTGCTGTGAGACCCTGCTCGCTGAAGATCGGCTACAGGGGGTGCCGCTGATACTGCTGTCTTCCTCGACCCGCCTGCAGGATAAACTGAAAGCCTACGAACTGGGCTGTGACGATGTTATTGAACCGGGCGCGACGCCCGAGGAGGCCAGCGCCCGCATCAATAAGTCCGTTTACCACCGCATCGCCAATGAACAGTTAAAGAGCCGCCTGAAAGATGCCAGTGAGACGGCCTATGCGGTAATGTCGGACAACAGCGACCTCGGCGCCAACATACAGTTCCTGCTGGAGGTCAATCGCTGCGATAATCTCGATGAACTGGGTCTGTTGTTTTTCAGTTCGGTGGAGCGTTACGGTATTTCCTGCGGCCTGCAGATGCGCAGTCTCCACGAGACCAAGGATATGGATGCGACCGGGCTGGCGCGGGAGCTGGAGGCCCAGCTGCTGCGGCAGATGAAGGACAAAGGCCGCTATATCGATTTTGGCCGGCGGACCATTTTCAACTACGGCCAGGTATCGATCCTGGTGCGCAATATGCCGCTCGATGACGAAAAGCGATATGGTGCGATCAAGGATAATACCTTCGCCCTGATTCAGGGGATCGATGCGCGCTTGAAAACCCTCGACAGCCGGCAGATCCTGATTGACGAAAAAGAATCCCTGCGCAAACTTTCCGGCGAGGTGCAGGCGGCGATGCGGGAAATCGACGATTCTTACCAGGCTGTCATGCGCGATATTGTCAGCACGGTGGAGGATATGGCTGAGGCCATTCAAAACCGCATACCGGTGCTGGCGCTGAGCGAGGAACAGGAACGGTTTTTCGAGCAGGTAGCGCACGATATCGTGGTCGATACCAACAGCACTTTTAACCGCGGTATCAAAGTCGACGAATGCTTTAAGCAGCTGGCACAGAGCGTCGACACGGCGCTGCGGCATACCGAGTGCATGCACGCCGGTGCCGAGCTGCAGTCACAGCCCGCCCCACAGGATGCCAGCGGGCGCGACGTCGAATTGTTTTAGCTTGCCCGGGCCGGTGCCCTGCCGGCCAAAAGATGTGCCCCTGATCACATAACATAGATTTTTGTTGATTTAGAACAAATTTGTCTTAAGATCTTCCATTTATAGGCACTAAACTTAGGTAAGGCCGGTTTATTATTAGGCAGACCGACAGCAGCCGGCGTATGATGCCGCCGACACCCGATCGACCAGTGCCCGGGGGGCCGCCGTGGACTTGGCAACTGAAAATAAAGATCTCGTATGGGATCTGGAGTCGTTCAACCAGCGGCAGCGGGCGCTGGAGTTTGTCATGGGCTTCGAAAACCGCCTCTGTGTCTATTCGAACTCGGTGGAGCAGTTATATACCAATTACAATATCTTCTTCCCCAAGGAGGAAAACCGCCGCCTGGTGATACTGCCAAATCCCTATGCCCATCACGATGTTTTTCACGGCGTTCCGGAAGAGGCGGTGTCGGCAACCGGGCTCAATATCATTCCCGGTGAAATGATCGGCAAAAGCGGCTTGTTTCTCACCATACCGTTTAAAAGTGGCAAAACCCGCTACCGGGCGGTGCCGCTGCAGGTGGGCCTGCGGGTGATAAACAGTCAGCGCCCCGAGGACAGGCCGCTGCTGCCGATTCTGAAAAAGGGCGACCTGCGCGAACTCGAAGCCAGCACCCCCTGCCTGCATCTGCACAGCATTAATATGGAGCACCTCAGTCACCTGTCTAACCTGCAAAGCAAAGGCATTCACGACGTTATCGTCGAGCGCCTGCAAGTGATTCAGTAAGCAGTTGCCAGGCCCCGGCACCTAGAGACTAGTAGCAAGGAGACTGGCAACTGAAGTCAATCCGGCAAGCGGAAGACAATCGGCAGGGAGAAAGTGAATTCCTCGCCTTTGACTTCGTCCGGCACCGGTGGAAAGGGGGTAGCGCGCTCGACTGCGCCCAGGGCCTCGCGATTCAGCAGCGAATAGCGTGATTCCTGCACCGCCGCCACGGTCTTGACATTGCCCTGGCGATCGATGGAAACCGACAGGCGCACACTGCCCTGCTGGCCGCGCTTCTGTGCCCGGGCCGGGTATTTGAGGTAGCCGTAGGTCCAGCGTTTCAATTTGGAGTGGTAAAGCTGGCGGCTGAGCAGGCTCTCGGCGGTTAGCGCCTCTTCACTATCCTCCAGTTCGTCCTCGTCGATAAGGTCGTCAATGATCTCTTCATCGGGGGGAGGCGCGACTGCCGTTGCAGCCGGTCTGGCGCGCACCGGTGCCGGCGTGGGTTCGGGTCTGGGCGCAGGCGCCGGTGCCGCCTGCTGCGGCCTGGGTGGCGGGGCCTCTATCTGCGGTGCCGCCGGTGTCGGTGTCGGCGCCGCGGCGATCACCGGCGCCGCGGCAACGGTGGCGGCCGGCGCCTGCTCTGCCGGCGCTTCGACAGCTGCCGGCGCCTCGGCTGCGGGCAGCGCCGTCTCCGGCGGCGGTGCCGACCAGGCGGCTATTTCGTCGATGCGACTGGGTTCCGGGGTGATGGCGGTATAACGCCCGAGCAGGTCGCCGGGAATGCGCCCGGCCAGCAGCAGGCCGCTGCGGAAATCTGACGACAGCGGTACCGGCCCGATCCAGGTGGCCAGCAGCATGTTGAAAAACGTATCGGACTCCACACTGCCGAGTTCTACGCCGTTGACACTGACCAGCGCGCCCTGGCCCGGCACGCCGTCAATGGCCAGTACATCGCCGGCAACCAGCCGCTTTTTGACGAAACCGGCAAACTTGACCATGTTTTCGGCGTGTGCTTCCAGCGAGGTGGCCGAGTTGTTGATGGCCATGCCCTCGATCCACATATTGTTGAGACGCCGGGCAGACAGCCGCTGGGTGGTGACCTTGAGTTCCATGCGCCGCGGCTCCGTGCTTCTGAGCAGCGCCATGGGATCATCGTGCGCGCTCTCGCTGTAGAGCGCCGCGATGAAACGCTCTTTGCCCAGTTCCTGGTGGGTGGCGATGCCATTGAGTTGGGGTGCTGCCTGGAGCAGTGGTGAAATTAGTGAAAACCCAAAGATCAGACAGGCGAACCTACGGAGTCTTATCATCATTAATCAACGTCCAGCCTTGAATTAAGAAATATTTTTTAGATCATTTAGAAATATGACTACTGCTTCGCAATTCTTCTAATGAATGGAACTACTCTACATAAAATGGCACCAACTGCAAGCCGTAATGTGGCTTTGAGGTGGTTTAAGGGTCTTTTTACAGACTCTGAGCGGAGGCGGCATGAAAACCCCCATATATCGTTAAGTAATAAGTGAGCTAGTTACCATAATTCAACTTTAGCGGTTAAGTCGGATGCCAATCTTATCTACAATTTTCCGCACAACTCAATGCGAGGCATGTGGCGCATGGATATCAAAACTGCCAGGCAGATTCCGCGTTCGACGCTGGAGCGGTTGTTGTCAGCGGTGCCGTTTTTCAACACCGTAAAAGCCGAGGACGCCTGGCAGTTCGAAGTGCTGCTGCAGCACTCGCGGCTGGTGACGCTGGCGCCGGGAGAAATGCTGCTGGCGAGGGGCGCCGGCGACGCCTGGCTCTATTTCCTGCTCAAGGGGCAACTGGCGGTGTACCCGGGCGACCCCGGCAGCGCCGTTGCCGCCATCAATACCATTACCCCCGGCGAAGTGGTCGGCGACCTGGCTGCGCTGCAGGGCGCGGGGCGCACCGCGACTGTGGCGGCGCCTGCGGACGGCAAACAGGTAGTGGCTATCGGCACGGATTTCACCGTATTTGGCGACCTGGAGGATACCCGGGTTATCAGCCTGCCGACCAAACTGGCCCACTACCGCAATACGGTACACAGCCTGCGCTGGAAGCTCGAAGTCTATCGCATGCAGTACCCGCGCTGCGTTCTCGCCGGCAGGCACCGCCAGGTGCGACTGTTTACCGGCGCCAAGGATACCCCGGAGGAACTGCTGGGGCTGCACAGCCAGGCGCTGTCGCTGAGCGGATTGCTGCTGGCCTGGAATCGGGAACTCGCTGGCGGCAATGCGCAGCTGAGCGAGCGGCCCCCGGTAGCCCTGGCCGCCAGTTGTAAATAAGCCTCACAGACTTACCAGCGGTCTCAGGGTGGCAAACAGGCTGCCGGTGACGCCTTCCACCTGTTTCAGGGCATCGATGTCGTCGAAGGGGCGGGCATCGATAATGCGCTGGGCGGTAACCGCCCCCACTTTGGGCAGGCGTTGCAATTGTGTCTTGCTGGCGGCATTCAGATTGATCTTTTCGGTCACAGCGGGGTGCGCCGCAACCGTCTTTTGGGCATTGGCGGGCGCATTCGCAACGGCGCTG
The DNA here is from genome assembly GCA_028280195.1 of Exilibacterium sp. Lineage (GTDB taxonomy): Bacteria > Pseudomonadota > Gammaproteobacteria > Pseudomonadales > Cellvibrionaceae > Exilibacterium. The sequence goes on along the minus strand of JANQMH010000071.1, from coordinate 1,008 downwards.
CTGACCTTGCCGGCAACGGCACTCTGCAGGTGGTGCAGCTGATCGCGCAAATCGCGCAGATCCTGGCGGTAGGCATCGACGGTGAACAGCAGGCGACTGACCAGCCAGGCGATGATTGTCAGCAAAAATACTGTGAACCATGTCATGTGTTGAGGCTCCTTGTTTGCGCTTATTGTAGCGGTTAGTTATCGGCTATTATGGCAGTTATGATTAGCATTCAATGCGCAGTGGAACGCTAATCATAGGGATAAGTGCCATTTGCAGGACCAAAACGTTATTATTGCGAACTCTTTACACTTTTTATCTTGCACACCCCGGGGCCGGCTCTCATCATAGGCGGCTCTGAGTTACCCTGAAATTCGGCAGATTATGCGAGCGTTTCAATATATCTGGGCCAAGCAGAATTACCGCATCGCGCTGGTCATTGCGGTGGTAATCTCGCTGTGGTTGGCGTCCGGCTTGCTGGTCGACAGTGATTCTACACCGCTTGCCGAGGCCGGCGAACCGGCCGCCGCCCTGACCAAGGTCAAGGCGCGCTATATCAACGCCCAGACCTACCCGCTGGCGGTCAATATCCGCGCCCGCACCGAAGCCAATCGCGACGTCGATGTGCGCGCCGAGGTCAGTGGACGGGTGATGGCGCTGCCGGTGGAGAAGGGCGGGCGCGTCAACAGCGGTGATGTGATCTGCGAACTGGCGCCGGAGGATCGCGTTTTGCGACTGTCCGAAGCCGAGGCCACCGTCGCCAAAGCACAGCTGGACTACGACGGCGCGCTGCGACTGAAAAGTGGCGGTTATCAGTCGCGCACCGCCATCGCCGGCGCCAAGGCCGAACTGGAAACCGCCAGGGCCGATCTCAAACGCCGCCAGCTGGATGTCAGCAACTTGAAAATTCGCGCGCCTTTTGCCGGCATTGTCGATCGGCGGCCGGTGGAAATCGGCGATTTCATGCAGCGCGGGGATGTCTGCGCCACCGTGCTCGACCTCGATCCGCTGGTGATTGCAGAA